>NZ_VCJS01000111.1 GCF_005893125.1 Nonomuraea basaltis
CCCGCCACCAGCACCAGCAGCCACCGCTTGGGCGCCCCCGACACCAGCAGCGCTCCGGCCACCATGGCCGCGAACACCAGCATCGTGCCCAGGTCCGGCTGCAGCGCGATCAGCCCGATCGGCACCGCGGCCAGCACCAGCGCCAGCAGCACCCCGCCGAACCCGGGCCGGCGCTGCCCGTCGCGCAGCTCGCCGAGCGGCACCGCGAACGCCAGGGCGAGCGCCACCTTGGCGAACTCGGACGGCTGGAACTGCACCCCGGGAGCCAGCACGATCCACGAGTGCGCCCCGTTCACCCGGACCCCGAGCGGGCTCAGCACGCCCGCCAGCGAGATCAGCGCCAGCACGTAGGCCAGCGGCACGTACGCCCGCAGGACCCGCAGGTCGCACCGGGACACGAACCACATCAGCACCAGCCCGAGCCCGACGCTCACCGCCTGCCGGACGAGCAGCGCGTAGTCGCCCTCCATCCGCGTGGCCGACCACACCAGCAGCAGGCCGACCACGGACAGGGCGAGCGCGAGCAGCGTCAGCGTCCAGTCGGGGGCGGCCAGCGTCGGCGCCCACACGATCCGCCGCTTCCCGGTGACCGCGATCATCGCCGCTCCTGTGTTGGATGGTCGCGCTCACTTGGCCCTCGCTGGTCACGCAAGCTACCGCTCTCGGGCCCGAACGTTCGCCGCTCCGTCAGTCCCAAGATGCCCTCCCAGATGTCGCGGGCCGCCGGCGCCGCGCCCTCGCCCCCGCGGCCGCCCTCCGACAGGACGACGACCACGGTGTAGGCCGGATCCGGCGCGAACGACGCGAACCACGAGGTGTCCCGCCGCCCGAACGACTCCGCCGTCCCCGTCTTCCCGGCCACCGCGATCTTGCCGAACGGGAACCCGTCGAACGCCTCCTCCGCCGTGCCCTTCCTCGGCACCTGGCTCAGCGCGGCCCTCATGAACCGCAGCGTCTCGGCCGAGGCGGGCAGCTTCCCGGCCACGGGCGGCGTGATGGTCCTGACCGTGGTGCCGTCAGGACGGACGATCTTCTGGCCGACGCGCGGGCTGTGCAGCGTCCCGCCGTTGGCGACGGCCGCGTACGCCCGGGCCAGCTGCAGCGGCGTGACCAGCACGCCGCCCTGCCCGATGGAGAAGTTGGCCGCGTCGCCGCCCCGCCACACGCCGCCGCCGCGGCAGTTCTCCTTCGCGATCGCGGTCAGGTACGCCGCCCGGCCCTGGTCGGCCAGCTCGGGGTAGCCCTTGACGGCCCGGCGGCAGCTCTCCTTGCGCGTCGCCTGCCAGTACGCCTTCTTCGACGCCGCGTCGGGCACCGCCCCGGCCGCCTCCCCCGGCAGGTCCACCCCGGTCGGCTTGCCGAAGCCGAACCTGCGGGCGGTCTCCTGCATGGCCTCGGACCCGCGCTCCCATAGCTGGTCGGCCAGCCGGTAGAAGATCGTGTCGCACGACTTCACCAGCGCCCCGTGCATGGTCATCAGGCCGAGGTCGGCGCTGGCGAAGTTCCTGAACACCCGGTTGCCCACCGTGTAGCCGCTCGGGCAGTCGTAGAGGGCGCCGAGCCCGTACCCGGCCTGCGCGGCGGCCGCCACCGAGGCGACCTTCCACGTCGAGCCGGGCGCCCACTCGCCCTGCACGGACTGCGACAGCAGCGGCAGCCGCTTGTACTCGCGGGCCGTCACACCGTCGGTCCACACGGCCGGGTCGTAGGCGGGCAGCCCGGCCAGCGCGACCACGCGGCCGGTCTTCGACTCCATCACCACGGCCGCGCCGGACGAGCCGCCGCTGCCCTCCAGCGCCCGGTCGAGCGCCTGCTCGGCGATCGTCTGGATGCGGGAGTCGATGCTGGTCACGAGCGTGTCGCCGGGGACGGGCGGGTCCTGGCGGAGCGTCCTGGTGACCTGGCCGGTGTTGTCCACGGCCACGTCCTTGCGCCCCGGCCGGCCGGCCAGCTCCCCGTCGTACACGCCTTCGAGGCCGTCGCGGCCCTTGGCGCCCTGGACGTACCCGAGCGTGTGCGCCGCCGCCGCGCCGAACGGGTAGACCCGCACCGGCCGCAGCTCCGTGCGGACGCCGGGGAAGTCCTGCTGGCGCTCGCTGATCTGCAGCGCCACCGGCACGGTGACGCCCTCGGCGACGGGGATCGGCTCGTACGGCGACCCCTGCCAGCACGGCTGCGGCACTTGCGGCCCGCACAGCCGGACCTTCTCCGCGATCTGCTTGTACGGCTGCCGCAGCACCTTACCCAGCCGTTCGAGAACCGCCCGCCCGCCGTCGGGCTGGTGGGCGAGCGCCACCGCGTCCACGGTGACCACCGGCCTGGTCCGGTTCGTCACCAGGGGACGCCCGGCCACGTCGACGATCTGCCCCCGGACGGGCGGCACCGGCACGGTCCTGATCCGCACGTCCGCCGCCGCCTGCACGTACTGCGCCCCGCTGACCACTTGCAGGAACCACAGCCGCCCCATCAGCGTGACCACCATCGCCGCGACGACCAGCCGCAGCACGAACAACCTGGCCCTAGACACGACGCATCGCCACCCGGGGCTCCGCGGCGGCGGGGGACCGTCGCCGGCGCAGCAGCACGGGGCTCACCAGCGCCCCGAGCGCCACCGTCCACGCCAGCGTCCACGGCGCCTCCGCGACCACCGACCTCCATGGCTCGTCGCCCAGCGCCACCGCCGCGCCCGCCTGCAGCACGACGCCCAGGGCGGCGCTCGCCGCGCCGACGAGCGGCGGACGGCCCTCCCGCCGGCGCCCCTCGGGCAGCGGCCTGCCCTGCTGCCACCGGCCGGCCAGCAGCCCGGTCACGGCCAGCACCAGCGCCGTACGCCCCATCGTGCCGTCGGCGGGCGGCGTCACGTCGGCGGCCAGCCCGCCGGCGAGCCCGGCCACGCATCCCCAGACCGGCCCTCTGGACATCGCCAGCCACACCACGGCCAGCGTCACCAGTTCGGGCCCGCCCCACGGCGACCTGCCGACCAGCAGCACCTGCAGCAGCGGCGCCGTGAGCAGCAACAGCACCAGTCCCATGGCTCACCTCCCAGGCGCGGGCACGATCACCGCGACCAGGTCGAGGGCCGACAGCCGGGCGGCGGGCCGCACCAGCGCCGTGCGCGTGGCCGCGCCCGGCACGCTCTCGATCGCCGCCACCGTGCCGATGGGCAGCCCCGCCACGTACGGCCGCCCGCCGGCCGAGCCGAGCGTCACCACCTGGTCGCCGACCTTGAGCGGCGCGTTCGGGTCGAACAGGCTCAGCCGCAGCCTGCTCTCGCCCGCCAGCCCGGTCACCACGCCCAGCTCGCCGGAGCCCGCCATGCGCGCGCCCACCGAGGAGCCGGGATCGGTGATCAGCGACACGGACGCGGTGGCCGGGCCCGCCCAGGTGACCTTGCCCACGAGCCCGTCGGCGTTGAGCACCGTCACGTCCCGCACGATGCCCGCCGCCGCGCCGGCGTCGATGGTGACCTTCTGGCCCTGCCCGAACCCGACCACGTGCGCGGCCACGCCCCGCAGCCGCGCCGCCGCCTGGCTCTTCGTCCCGGCCGCCCCCAGATCGGACCGCAGCCGGGCGTTCTCCTGCTCGATCGCCCGCAGCCGGGCGTTCTCCTGCTCCAGTGCCCGCAGCCGTGCCTCGCCGCCGACCGACCGGGTGACCGTGCCGATCGCGCTCTCGACGGTGCCGTACACGGTGGAGCCCGCCGCCCGCAGGGGTTCCAGCGGCATGAGCGTACGGTCCACCACGACGATCAGGACACCGGCGACGAGCACGAGCAGGACGAGCGTCCGCTTCACCGCCGGGACCAATCGGGCAGCAGGACGTCCCGCATCGCCTGGAAGCGCTCGACGCAGCGGCCCGCGCCCAGCGCCACCGAGTACAGCGGCTTGTCCACGACCCTGATCGGCATGCCGGTGGCCTGGCCCATCCGCTCGGCCAGGCCGCGCAGCAGCGCCCCGCCGCCGGTCAGCACGATGCCGTTGTCCAGCAGGTCGCCGGCCAGCTCGGCCGGGCACTGGTCGAGCGTCGTCTGCACGGAGTCGATGATGGTCTGCACCTGGTCCTCGATGGCCTCGCTGATCTCCTCCGACGTCACCATCGCCGTCTTCGGCAGGCCACTGACCAGGTCGCGGCCGCGCACCGGGGCGCTGGCGTCCGGAGCGATCGGCCCCGGCGCGGCGCTCGGCGGCGTGGCGTCCTGCTTGGGCCTGGACCGGAACGGGTTCCACCGGTGCGGCTGCGGCGGCTCGGGCTCCTCTTCCTCCACCACGATGGGCGGCATGGAGTCACCCCCGTTGGGGGCGCCGACCCGGTGTTTGCCCCGGGGAGTGATCTCGGCGCCCTGGGCGGGCGCGGGCCGCACCATGCCCAGCTCGATCTTCAGCCGCTCGGCCGTACGGTCGCCGAGCAGCAGCGCGTGCTCCTTCTTGGCGTACGTGATGATCGCCTCGTCCAGCTCGTCACCGCCCACCCGCAGCGACTTGGCGACGACGACGCCGCTCATGGAGACGATCGCGACCTCCGTGGTGCCGCCGCCGATGTCGACGACCATGTTGCCGGTGGCCTCGCCGACCTTCAGCCCGGCGCCGATCGCCGCGGCCATCGCCTCCTCGATGATGTGCACCCGCCGCGCGCCCGCCTCGTAGGCGGCCTCCTTGACGGCCCGCTGCTCGATGGAGGTGGTGCCGCTCGGCACCGCCACCACGATGCGGGGCTTGGCCAGGAACCTGCTGGGGTGCGCCCTCTGGATGAACATGCGTAACATGCGCTCCGCCGCGTCCAGATCCGCGATCACGCCGTCCTTGAGCGGCCTGATCGTGGCGATGTGCGGAGGAGTGCGGCCCACCATGCGCTTGGCCGCCTTGCCGACGGCCACGACGGTGTTCTTGTGAAGGTTGATCGCGATGACGGAGGGCTCGTTCAGCACGATGCCCTTCCTGCGGACGTAGACGAGTGTGTTGGCGGTGCCGAGGTCGACTGCTATGTCATGACCGAGAAGACCCAATGCGAATGCCATTGCCGCACAGCCTTTCGACCGGGAAGGGGCAGGGGGACACTGCCCGCTCTCGCGCTGCCCCCGGCGATCTCACCGCAAACGCAATATGTCTGTAGCGTCGCCGTCGCCGCAGGTCAGCGGGCCGTTCGCCAGCTCTGCTCCTCCACCAGTTCCGTGCTGCGCCAGCCGTCGGGGGTGCGCCGCATCCGGTGGTGGTACCACCCGCCGCCGTGCAGGAAGCCCTCGGTGCCGGCCGCGACCATCTCCCTGGTCGGGGCGAGGGTGTCGGTGAAGGGGGCGCTCACCCGCGCCTCGCCGTCCTGGAAGTCGATCGCGGGGGCGCCGATGAGGTGCAGGCGGCCCGGCCAGTGCGCCAGCACCTCGGCCAGCCAGGCCTTGACCTCGTCCCGGGTGCCTTTGATGCCGCCCGCGGAGCTGTAGTCGATCACCGCGTCCGCGCTGAACACCTCGTCGAGCAGCTCCCACCGGCCGGAGTCGATGGCGAGGGTGTAGCGGGCCAGCAGGCCGGCGATCTCGAGGCGGTCGGCGATTTCCTGAGCGTCCATGCTGTGATCGTCGCGCTGATCGGGCTCGATGACCAGGGTGCTCAAACCGGCCTGCGCAGCAGCCCGGCGAGCCGTTCGTGGGGGACCCGTACCGTGAACGGCGCGCAGCCGGTGCAGAAGTAGCCGCGGCCGAACGCGAACTCCACCGCGCCCGTCCCGAGGTTGACCAGCAGGCGGTCGTTGTCCACGGTCACGGTCCGCGGATCCTGGCCGGCCGGCATGAACGGCCGCAGCGCTTCGGCCAGCCGCCGCCGGCCCGCCGGGGTGAGCGCGGCAGGGGCGAAGATGTCGTACACGGTGAGCGACCGGCCCGCGGCAACGTCGTAGTTGAGCGCGCGCCGGTGCTCGCCCGCCATCAGGTAGCGGACGGAGATCACCTGGGCGTCGTTGCGCACCACGAGGTGTGTGCCCGTCACGGCGCCGGTGGCCACCGGGTTCGCGCGCAGGCCCCGCAACGCGTCCTCGACGCGCTCCCTGACCGGCGCGAACAGCGCCGCGTTCAGCCGCTGCACGTCCTCGCCCGCGGCCCGCGGGTAGGAGACGTCGATCGTCAGCCGCGGCCGCTGCTCCCTCCAGGCGGCCGAGCCGATCACGACCTGCTGCGGCGCCGGGGGTGGTTGCCGGACGGCCGGGGCCGCCGTCACCACGACGAGCAGCACGGCCGCGTACAGGAGCGGTTTCCGGCGGATCGGCACCGCCAGCCCCGCCGCCGCGAACGGCCCGGCGACGAAGCCCATCTGCAGCCCGGCCATCGGATCGAACGGCTCCCGCACCAGGGCCGCCAGCCCGCCGGCCACCACCGACAGCCCCCATACGGCCGGCCACGACGACAGCCGGCGCTCCTGCCCGTTCAGCCTGCCGAATCCCAGGTAGACCAGCCCGGCCAGCAGCACGACGTACAGGCCGCCGGCCAGGTTCTCCATCGGCGTCTGCCGGACGGACAGGGCGGGCACGGCGAGCAGACCCTCGCCGTCGCGGACCTGGTCGACCCCGAACCCGTGCAACGCGCCCGCCACCACGGCCGTCACCAGCGCGCCCCCGGCCACCCGGGCCGCGATCACGCCGCGCTCCCGCCTGCTCGGCAGGTGCGGCCGCACCTGCTCCTTCCAGGCCCGGTACCGCTCGCCCAGCTTCGCCCAGCTCTCCTCGCCCTCCAGCTCCACGATGCGCACGAACCTGGATAAGCCCACCTGCGAGTGCACGATGAACAGCAGCGCCGCGAAGGCCGGCACGACGACCGCCGTGAAGACCGCCGCCTCCCGCGCCGGCGAGATCCCCAGCAGCCGCTCACCGGTCACCGCGCGGGCGATCACACCGCCCGCGTTCCACGCCAGCGCCGCCGCGAGCGCGAGCGCGCCCACCAGCAGCAGGTAGTCGGACGCCGGGAAGAGCCGCACGAGCTGCCCGCGCACCGTGACGTAGACCAGGACCGCCGACAGCACCCCGAACGCCGCTGTCACCGCCCATAACCACACCACCGCGGTCCGCTCCAGCTCCGGATCGGGCGGGGCGAGGAAGGCGAGCGCCCGCAGCATCATGGGGGTCTGCTCGTCGTACGTCCGCCGCGTCAGCACGGGATACCTGGAGGTGGCGGCCACGCAGAAGTACGTCAGCGCGAGCGCCGCCCCCGCCACGAGCAGGCTCCACCGCCGATCGGACCGCACCGGATCCGGCGCCGCGGGCGGCCGCTCCTTGGCCGGGAGGACCAGCTGGAGCCCGGTGCCGGCCAGCGCGAGCAGCAGCGGAGGCAGCGCGATCTGCGCCGGCTCGGCGACCAGCGCCGCCCCGAGGTCGCGGACGTACTCGGCCGCCCAGGTCGCGCTCAGCGGATCGGCGAGCAGCAACTCCCGCATGCCGCGATCGATCGCGACGACGGCTGCGTACACGACGGGCGCCGAGCACAGCGCGATCCACGCCAGCACGAAGGTACGCCCCGGCCGCCCCTCCACCGGCAGCCGCCGCCGCAGCGCCCCCTCCAGATGGCTCGCCACGACGGCCGCCAGCACCACGGCCACCTGGTGGAAGTAGCCGAACGACAGCGGCAGCCAGGCCAGCAACGGCTCCCGCTCCCTGAGCAGCACGCTCCACAGCACCGCCCAGCCGATCACCAGGCAGGGCAGCACCCACCGGCGCGGCCGGAACGACCGCTTCCCGGGCTCCGGGGGAGCGGCGGGCAGCGTACGCGTCACGGCCAGCGCCACCAGGACGGCGACCAGGGCCGTCGCCATCCCCCACGAGGCGGCGTGCGGCCCGTATTCGAAGAACGCCGCCCCCCACGCCTGAGCCCACGCCAGCACGGCGACCACTCCGGCCGGTCCGCCTGCCAGCCCCCAGCAGACGACCAGCCCGACCGGCGACGCGCCGAACCCGGACCACCGGAAGACGACATACGCGCCGACCGTCAGCGTCACGGTGAATCCCACCAGGGTCGCCGCCGCCATCACCACCGGCCCTTGACCCAGGCCGGGAAAGACCAGCGCTCCTACGAGCGGCCGGCCGAGCAGAAACCCGCCCACGGGCGGCAGGGCGCAGAGGCCGGAGACGGCCAGCGCGGAGCCTGCGGCCACGAGCAGGAACGTACGTGTCGATTTCGCCACGCCCCGTCCTCTGCCCCCACCGGGTCACGTCCCTCACGGTAGTGACCATGAAGTGGCCGGCGGGTGAGCGATCTCACCTGTTGCCACCGGAAATCCCTGACCGGCGCGGGCGGCGGAGCAGCCGCGCCAGCCGGAACGCCGCAAGAACGCTCACCCCCAGGTGCCCCGAGACGAGGGCCACCTGGTAGACCCGCTGGCCCGCCGTGAGATCGGCCGCGTAGCCGCCGTCGAAGAACCCGGAGACGAAGGCCAGCACCCCGGCGACGACCAGCAGTGCCGCGGCCGGGACGGCGACACCGCGGTGGCGGCGGGTCGCCCCGGTGACCAGCACGATCTGCGCGATCATCATCGAAATCGGCGCGGACAGCCGCGCCTGCGGCCCGAGCGCGTCCAGGACCGTCGGGTTCAGCCCGGCGGACACCGATATGAACGCGCCGATGACGTCCATGGCGAGCAGCAGCCCGACCCCGGCGAACAGCGCCGTGCTGAGCGCCCGGCCGGCGGGAACGGCGGTGATGGGAATGGACATGCCTTCTCCTCTGTGGAAGCTCGATGTGTGACTCGAGCATGGAAGGCGGGCAGCCGGGCGTCATGATCCACCGGTCCCCGTCCGGGTGGGACTTCTCGTCCCGTGACGACGGGACACCTGGACGGCGCGACCGTCCGCACCGGCTACGCACAGGCCTTGACACCCCCTGCACGTCATACGGCGACAGGGTTGTCCCCGGGGGTGAGGCGGTAGGTGCGTCCCTCGACGCCCCACTCGCCGAAGGGCGGCCGGTCGCCGCGGTCGAGGGCGCGGATGGACGGGCGCCCGATGTGCGCCAAGATCAGCCGCCTCACGCCGCGTTCTCTGGCCGCCCGCGCCACCTCAAGGACGCAGGCGTGCCCGCCCACGCCGCCGGCGAAGCGGATCGGCCGGTCCCAGCCCGCGGCGTCGGCGAACATCAGGTCCGCTCCGGCTGCCCACTCGGGGAACTCCCAGAACTCCGGCGCCCAGACGGCCCGCGCCCCGGCCGTCTCGATCACGTAGCCGTAGGTGGGATGCGAGGTGTGGCGGACCGGCGACGGCCGGATCGCCACCCCGGCGGCCTCATAAGACGCCACCGCGGCGGTCAGGCCCAGGCCCGTGGCGGCTCGGCGAATCCGCGGCATCAGCTCGGCTCGCTCGTCGCAGACCAGCCACGCGTCCAGCGCGCCTTCACCCTCGTCTCCGTCCAGCAACACGCGCCGGCCGCGCCAGGCGGCCAGCAAACCCGCGGGACGGTAGCGGGGCGAGTTCATCGCTCCCACTCCCCAGAGGCGGAGCCGTACGGTCACGGACTCGTGCTGCCCATGGGCAGGGCCCCGCAACCCGTACGGGCCGCGGCTGCACGGCTGCGCCGAGCAGTTGCGCTCGCGCGACGACGTTCACCGCGTGTCGCTCTTCGACGCCCTCGCCATGCCACCGCTGGGACGCCTGCCGTACATCCGAGACCACCGGGAATCCATCCACCTGCGGCGCTTCGACGTGGTCGTGCTCATCGAGGCGGTGGACCTGGCCGGCCGTCTCGGTCTGCTGTGAGCGGTGCGGCGCTTGGGCTGCTCGCCGACAGATGGTGAGAGCTTGGATCCATGTGCCTCAAACGGGAGAGTGAGCCGACCGGACTCGCCCTGGTTCTCACGATCCTGGCCGGGTTGGTGGACGCGGCCGTCTTTCTGAAGATGGGCGGCGTGTTCGTGGCCAATCAGACGGGAAACTGCGTGCTGCTGGCCATTGGGCTCGCTGAGCATCTCCCGCCCGACGGCACAGACGAGGCCGCGTCCGGCGTCGTCGGCGTGACGGGGCCGTTGACCTCCCTGCCGGCGTTCGGTCTCGGCGCAGCGGCTGCGGGGTGGCTGGGGCGGGCCGGGGTCCTGGCCCGCATCTGGCCGCTGCTGGGGGCTGAGGCGCTCCTGCTGGCAGGGGTGGCGGCTCTGCCAGGTCCGGCCGCGGTGCGCGTGGGAATGGCGGCCGCCGCCATGGGAATCCAAAGTGTGCAGGCGGTGCGGCTCGGCCTTCCCGGGGTGATCACCACGGTGGTCACCGGCACGGTGGCTGCGCTGTTCGCCCGAACCGCCGAGCAACCCCGGCGACGGCACCGCGCGGCCATGCTCGGCATGGTCTGGCTGCTGTACGTCGTCGGCGCCATCATCGGCGCAGCAGGCGCACGCATCTGGTCGCTCAGCGTGGTCTGCTGGTGCGCCGTAGCGATCGTCGGCGCGGGAGCAGTCCTCACCCGGCAGCATGTCCTGCCGGACATCGAGGATGCCTAGGTGGCGACCTGCGGACGGCAGAGCTGAGGATGCTCATCGGCCGGCTTCTCGGCACAGTCAAAGGACGGTCGAACGACCAAGAGGCTGCCGCGCCTAGCCTCTCACCTGGTAAAGCCTGGTGGACGATACTGGGATTGAACCAGTGACCTCTTCCGTGTCAGGGAAGCGCTCTCCCGCTGAGCTAATCGTCCTTGTGAGGTGGCGACGGGATTTGAACCCGTGTGGACGGCTTTGCAGGCCGCTGCCTCGCCTCTCGGCCACGCCACCGAGCCGGAAGCTCCGAGCGGAAGACGGGATTCGAACCCGCGACCCTCACCTTGGCAAGGTGATGCTCTACCACTGAGCCACTTCCGCATCCGCCCCGCTCGCGCCGGGCGACGAGAGAACTGTAGCGAATCCTGGCCGAGTCCCCAAACCGGAATACGCCCGCGCAGGTCAGGTGTGGCCGCCGTTGACCGTGACGCGCTGCCCGGTGACGAACGCGCCGCCGTCCGAGGCGAGGAACGACACCGCCGCCGCCACGTCCGCGGGGGTGCCGATCCGGCGCAGCGGCACCTCCGCCAGGTAGCCGCTCTGGTCGAGATCAGCGTGCCGCTCCACGGGGATCCAGCCGGGGGCGACGACGTTGACCGTGATGCCGTACGGGCCCAGCTCCCTCGCCCACGCCTCGGTCAGCGCGTGCTGGGCGCCCTTGGCCGCGATGTACGCCGACATGCCGGGCAGATTGCGGTCGACGATGTCGGAGCCGATCTGGATGACGCGGCCGCCGCCCCGTTCCCTCATGCCGGGCAGGACCGCCTGAACCAGCAGGGTGGGGCTCTTGACGAAGAAGCGGAGCTGGTCGAGGTGCGCCTCCCAGGTGAGGTCCGCCAAGGGGATCGACGGCTGCGGGCCGGTCGCGTTCGCCACCAGCACGCCCACAGGGCCGAGCCGCTCGGTGACCTGGGCGATCAGGTGCACCACGTCGGTCTCGTCCGTGACGTCGGCGGGGAACGCCTCCGCGGTGCCGCCTGCGGCGCGGATGCCGTCCACCACCTGCTGGAGTCCGGCCGAGTCCGCGCGGGAGTTGACGGCGACGGCCAGGCCGTCGGTGGCCAGCCGGTGCGCGATCACGGCTCCGAGGCCGCGGGACGCGCCGGTGACGAGGGCGACTGAGGTCATGGAAGCCGACTCTAGCCACCGGGTCGGCGCAGCGCCCTCTAGGGGCTGCGCTGGAGGCCCGCCGGGTGCGGCACCGCCATCTCCAGGCGGTAGTCCTGACCGGAGATGGCGCGGTTGTCGTCGATGACCTGCTCCGACGGCGGCTTCTCGCCGCCCATGATCGCCTCCTGCATCCTCGTGAAGCGCTCGTGCGCCTCCCGCACGTACCCGGTGCCCAGGGTGGTGTGGTCGATCTGGGTGGCGAGCAGGTCGCGCAGGTAAGCCTTGTTCGGTTCGAACGTCACCGGCGGCGGCAGGGCCGGGGCCAGCACCTGGTCCGGGTCGCGGCCGTCGAACCGCTTGAACAGCTCGGCCGCGAGGCGGAGATGCTCCAGCTCCATCCCCAGATGCAGCTCCCAGATGCGCTTCACCCTGGGATCGGACTCGGTCTCCATGAAGGAGTAGTAGAGGTAGCACTCGTTGTACTCGTGGTTGAGCAGCCGTTCCCACCAGCTCTCGCCGGGGTCGACGAGCGACTCGTAGTGGGTGACGTGCTCCTCCTCGATCAGCCCGATCTCCTGGTAGAGCCGGCGCGCGATCGGCTCCATGTGCATGGGGCCGACGTTCATGTAGAAGTTCATCGTCTGCTGCTCGGCCGCCGTGATCGTGAGCGCGTGCAGGCGGGACAGCGGCTCCGTCACGCTCCTGCGGTACGGCTCGCGCACGTTGTCCATGCCGTCGCGGTGGTGCAGGTACGTCGGCCGGCCTGGCATGACCTCGGTGAGCTGGTCGACGATCTTCTCGGCCTTGCGGTGCTCGATCATCTCGTACAGGTTGGCGTAGCGGTAGAGGTGATCGAAGTCCTCCAGGACGCCGAACTCGTACGCCTTGCTCAGGTAGGGATCGGGCTCCATGCGGGCCACCCAGGCGGTCAGGTCCACGGCGACCTGCTCGTAGGCGATGGTGGTCTCCAGCACCGAGGCGGCCCCGGGCAGCAGCCAGTTGACCGCCTTCTGCTGCTGGGACTCGATGTAGCGGACCTGGGCCAGCTGCCGCTTGAGCTCGACGTCGGGGCAGTGCCGGGCGAACTGGTGGCTGAACAGGATCGCCTCCACCTCGATGCCGTTCATCGCGATGATCCGGCACCGGGTGTACGGGTCGGCATGATCGGGATCGATGGGCGTGACGTTCAGCTCGCGCCAGTCGCGCAGCTGATCGTCCAGCGGGATACCCCGCTCCTGCAACGGGTCGAAGGCCATGTCGCCGCCCGTACCCGGGGACCGGCCGGGCAACCTCCGCGTTGCCTCCTCGAACGGCCCGCGTTCGGTAAGAAAACGCGTGCCGTCCGCCGCCCCCGGGTAGGGCGCTGGAGTGGGTGAACACGATGTGATCGAGCTGCTGATGGCTCAGCACGGGCAGATCAGGGACCTGTTCGACGAGGTCGAGCAGGCGCCGCAGGACAAGGTGGAGGCCGCGTTCGGCCGGTTGACGCGGATGCTGTCCGTGCACGAGACCGCCGAGGAGGAGATCGTCCACCCGTACGCGCGCAGGAAGCTCGACAACGGGCAGGGCGTGGTCGCCGACCGGCTGCGCGAGGAGAACCACGCCAAGCGGCTCCTCCTCGACCTGCACAGGAACGGCGTGGACCATCCCCGGTTCTGGGAGCGCCTCGCCGAGCTGCGTACTGCCGTGACGGCGCACGCGCGCGGCGAGGAGCGGTACGAGTTCGCCAAACTGCGCGCGCACACCTCCACGGCCGAGCGGCGGGCGATGGCGGCGGCGGTGCGGGCGGCCGAGAGACTCGCGCCGACGCGCCCGCATCCCGGCACGGAGTCCGCCACCAAGAACGTGCTGCTGGGGACGCCCATCGCGGTCATGGACCGGGCCCGGGAGGTGATCCGCAAGGCTCTCGGAAAGGACTGAGGGCATCCTTCGACGACGGGCGAAATGTCGGCGTATTAGTGTCGGGAGCATGGAGTACATCGCTCGTGACGCCGACATCGCCCCCGTGGCCGCGCTCATCGCGGATCCGACCCGGGCGGCCATCCTGACGGCCCTGCTCGACGGCCGCGCGCTGGCGGCCGGCGAGCTGGCCAGGGTCGCGGGCGTGAGCGCCGCCACCGCGAGCGCGCACCTGGCCAGGCTGCTCGACGGCCGGCTGGTGGACGTCGTACGCCAGGGCCGCCACCGCTACTACCGGCTGGCCGGGCACGAGGTGGCCGAGGTGCTCGAGGTGCTGGCCAGGATCAGCGCCCGCCCGCCCGTGCGGTCCCTGCGCCAGTCCAGGCAGGCCAGGCTGCTGGAGGAGGCCCGCACCTGCTACGACCACCTGGCCGGGCGCGCCGGGGTGGGGCTGCTGGACCGGCTCAGGGAGGGCGGCTACTACGCGGCGCAGGACCTGACCGGCGAGGGGGAGCGGCTGCTGGCGGGGCTCGGCGTGGACGTCGCGGGCGCGCGGCGGTCGAGGCGGCGGTTCGCGCCCGAATGCCTGGACTGGACCGAGCGCCGGTCCCACCTCGGCGGGGCGCTGGGGGCGGCGGTCACCGAGGCGCTGTTCGAGCGGGGATGGTATCGGCGGGGGAACGTTCCGAGGGCGGTGATCCTCACCGAGGAGGGCAGGGAGGGGCTGTCGGCGATGTTCCCGAGTAAGGAGCTAACATCGCATACGCCGGTTACCTAGCAAGCGAGAGTGACGCATCATGCGCGACAACGGAGTCGTGAACGTCGGCCCTGGGCCGCTGACCCCCGAACACGTGATCGAGGTGGCCCGGCACGGGGCCGCAGTCCAGCTCACCGACGACGCGGTGGCCGCCATGTCGGCCGCCCGCCAGCGGGTGGACGAGCTGGCCGAGAGCCCGACGCCCTCGTACGGCGTCTCGACGGGGTTCGGAGCGCTCGCCACCCGGCACATCGATCCCGCGCTGCGCACCCAGCTCCAGCGCTCGCTCGTCCGCTCCCACGCGGCGGGCAGCGGGCCCGAGGTGGAGACCGAGGTCGTGCGCGCGCTCATGCTGCTGCGCCTGCGCACGCTGGCCTCCGGCCACACCGGCGTCCGGCCGAACACCGCCAAGACCCTGGCCGCGCTGATCAGCGCGGGGATCACGCCGATCGTGCACGAATACGGCAGCCTCGGCTGCTCGGGCGACCTGGCGCCGCTCGCGCACGTCGCCCTCACGCTCATGGGCGAGGGCGTCGTACGCGACAAGGAAGGCAAGATCCAGCCGGCGGCCGAGGCGCTCAAGCAGGCCGGCATCGAGCCCGTCGAGCTGGCCGCCAAGGAGGGCCTGGCGCTCATCAACGGCACGGACGGCATGCTCGGCATGCTGATCCTCGCCATCCACGACCTCACCACGCTCGTCAGGACCGCCGACGTGAGCGCCGCGATGAGCGTGGAGGCGCTGCTGGGCACCGACGCGGTGTTCGCCCCCGAGTTGCAGGCGCTGCGGCCGCACCCGGGGCAGGCGCGCTCCGCCGCCAACATGATCAGGATCCTCAGCGACTCCGGCATCATGGCCAGCCACCGCGACCCGGAGGCGTGCACCCGCGTCCAGGACGCCTACTCCCTGCGCTGCGCCCCGCAGGTCGCCGGCGCCGTCCGCGACACGATCGCGCACGCCGCCACCGTGGCCGGCTGGGAGCTGGCGAGCGCCGTCGACAACCCCGCCGTGCTCGCCGACGGCCGCGTCGAGTCCAACGGCAACTTCCACGGCGCGCCCATCGGGTACGTCCTGGACTTCCTCGCCGTCGTGGCCGCCGACCTGGCCTCGATGTCCGAACGCCGTACCGACCGGTTCCTGGACGTGGCCCGCAACCACGGCCTGCCCGCGTTCCTGGCCCACGACCCCGGCGTGGACTCCGGGCACATGATCGCCCAGTACACCCAGGCCGCGATCGTCTCCGAGCTGAAGCGCCTCGCCACGCCGGCGAGCGTGGACTCCATCCCCAGCTCGGCCATGCAGGAGGACCACGTCTCCATGGGCTGGTCGGCCGCGCGCAAGCTGCGCAGGTCGATCGACGGGCTGACCCGGGTGCTGGCCATCGAGGTCCTCACCGCCGCCCGCGCGATCGACCTGCGGGCCCCGCTGGAGCCCGCGCCCGCCACGGCCGCCGTGGTCAGGGCGCTGCGGGAGACCGTGCCCGCCCCCGGCCCCGACCGGTTCCTGGCGCCGGAGATCGACTCCGCCGTCCGCCTGGTCGCCGACGGCGGCGTGGTGGCGGCCGCGGAGTCCGTCACCGGCTCCCTGGCCTGAGCGCCACGATCAGGTCCACCTCGAGCAGCAGGCCCGGCATGAACAGCTTCGACACCTCCACGGTGGTGCTGGCCGGGGGCGTGCCGGTGATGTACTTGCGGCGCACCGCGCCGTACTCCGCGCGCGCCTCCATGTCCGTCACATACGTCCTGATGAACGCGATGTCGTCGAACGTGGCCCCCTGATCGGCCAGGATGTGCCCGATGACCTGGAAGACGTGCTCGGCCTGGGCGGCCATGGAGCCCTCGCCGACGATGTTCCCGTGCTCGTCGAAGGCGGCCTGGCCGGAGACGTAGAGCATGTCGCCGACGCGGACGGCGTGTGAGTACATGCCGTTCGTGGCCGGGATAGCCGGCACGTTGACCGGCACCGCCCGGGAACCGGGCCGGCCCCCGGCATGATCCACGATCGCCGTCAGATCCTGCTCGCCCAGCCCGGCCTCCCGCGCCTCCCGCAGCCGGGCCCTGGCGGCCGTGGCCAGCGACGCGCCCTCCCACGCCCCCAGCTCCAGGTCCTTGGCCGCGTGGGCCAGGGAGTAGCGGGTCTGCGCGGCGGGCACGCGCAGCCGCTCCGCCAGCGCGCCCAGCGGAGTGCCCGACAGCACGTCGATCAGCGCGCCGCGGTCCACGCCGTGCGCCTCGCCGTAGGCGAACGTCTCCGCCAGCAGCACCTGCGCCGGCACCAGCGCGCTCATGACGGCGATCTTCATGGCCGCGCCCGCCCCCAGCGGCCCGAGCTCCCGCACGGACCCGAACACCGGCAGCACCTCGCGGCAGCCCGCCAGATCACCACCGGCCAGCACGGTCAGCGTGCCGTCCGTGGCGGGGCCCACGCTGCCCAGCACCGGCGCGTCCACGAGCCCGACCGACGGCGGCAGCAGCGCCCGCAGCTCACGCACCGCCTCGGGGCCGATCGTGGACATCTCGACCACCGTCGCGCCGGGCCGCAGCCCCGGCAGCGCCGCCGCCAGCACCTCGCGCACCGCGGCGGGGTCGCTGAGCATCGTGATGACCAGGTCCGCGCCGTCCACCGCTTCGGCGGCCGAGACGCCGGTCCCGCGGCGCCACGTCGTCACCTTGTGCCCGGCGTCCACGAGCCGCCGCGCCATGGGGGCGCCCATGCGCCCCTGTCCGAGAAAAGCAATCATGCGCAACAGTCAACCCGGATGCGAGGTATTCCACCACCGACTAGATTGCATATCAGCCATGCCTGACGTGAATGCCTTTGACACCGCCGCCCTGCGGCTCTTCGACGAGGTGGCCCGGAGCGGGTCCTTCACCGCCGCCGCCGAGCTGCTCGGATACACCCAGTCGGCGGTCTCCCGCCGCGTCGCCGCGCTGGAGCGCGCCACCGGAGGGCCGCTCTTCGAGCGCCTCGCCCGAGGGGTACGCCTGACGCCCGCCGGTGCCGCCCTGCACCGCCACGCCGTCGCGGTCCTGGACCGGCTCGAACGCGCCGGAGACGAGCTGGCCGCCATCCACGGCGGCCGCGGCGGGACGCTGCGCGTGGGCGCGTTCGCCACCGCCAACGTGGACCTGGTGCCCGGCACGCTCAAGCGGTTCGCCGAGCGGCGCCCCGGCGTCGAGCTGCGCCTGGTCGAGGGGCTCACCCCGCGGCTGATGGACCGGCTGCGCGCGGGAGCGCTGGACGTGGCCGTGATCAGCGACTACCCGGCCGGGCTGCCCGCCGACGGGGCGCGTGCCGTGCCGCTGCTCGAGGACCGCCTGTACGTCGCGCTGCCCGCCGGCCACCGGCTGGCCGGCGACGAGGACGTGGACCTGCGCGACCTGGCCGGCGAGACGTGGATCGAGGCGGCCCCGCGCGGGCAGCCCACGCTGCTGGTCACCGCGTGCGCCGCCGCCGGGTTCACGCCGCGCAGCGGGCTGCGGGTGGCCGAATGGACGGGCAAGTTCGGATTCGTCGCGGCCGGGCTGGGGGTGACGCTGGTGCCGGAGCTGGCGGCGCGGGCCGTACCGCGGGATCTGGTGCTGCGCCCGCTGCGCGGAATGGCGCCCGCGCGCAAGGTGTACGCGGCTCTGCCCGAAGAGCCACTGCCCGCCGCGCTGGAGCTGGTCGGATTGCTGGGAGAATGGGAGATGTGTACGACGGTTTCGCCCATTTAGGTCATCTCCACGCCACCGGACTGCGGGACGTGACCTCCGACCTGGCCGCGCTCGACGGCCGGGGCTGGTGGGCCGTCGTCGTGGACTACGAGGGCAAGGTCACGTGCGCCCGGTTCGACCGGGTGCGGCAGGCGCCCCTGCCCAGACCGGCCGCCCCCTGGCACGGGCCGCACCCCGGCCAGTGGCACAGCTCGCTCGACCGGGCGGCCTACGAGCGCGGAGTGCGCGCCATCCGCGACTACATCGAGCAGGGCGAGGTCTACCAGGCGAATCTTTGCCGGATTTTGACCGCGCCCGTCCCGCGCGACGCCGACCCCCTCGCGCTGGCCGCCAGGATCGCCGCCGGGAATCCGGCGCCCTACTCCGGCGTGATCCGGGTGCCCGGGCTCAGCGTGGTTTCCGCGTCGCCGGAGCTCTACCTGTCGCGCGACGGCGACGTCGTGGAGTCCAGGCCGATCAAGGGCACCGGCGTGACCGCCGGCGACCTGCTCGACAAGGACTACGCCGAGAACGTCATGATCGTCGACCTGGTCCGCAACGACCTGGGCCGGGTCGCGGCCGTCGGCTCCGTCGAGGTGCCGTCGCTGTGCGCGGTCGAGGCGCATCCCGGGCTCGTCCATCTCGTCTCCACCGTGCGCGCCCGGCTGGCGCCGGGGATGGGCTGGCCCGAGCTGTTCGCGGCGACGTTCCCGCCCGGATCCGTCACGGGCGCGCCCAAATCGTCGGCACTGCGCATCATCAATGAGCTCGAACCAGCACCCCGCGGGCCGTACTGTGGGGCTGTGGGCTGGGTCGACGCCGACCGGAAGAGGGCGGCACTGGCCGTGGGCATCAGAACATTCTGGATCTCCGCGGCGGACCACGGCAAAGATGAGATCCGGTTCGGCACGGGAGCGGGCATCACGTGGGGCAGCGACCCCGCACGCGAATGGCTCGAGACCGAGCTCAAAGCAGCCAGGCTCATCGCACTGGCATCCACAGGAGGAAACTGAATGAACATCCCTGTCTGGGTCAACGGGGAGCTGATCGACCCCGCGCGGGCCACCGTCTCCGTGTTCGACCATGGGCTGATGGTCGGCGACGGCGTGTTCGAGACGATCAAGATCGTGAACGGGAAGTCGTTCGCGCTCACCAGGCATCTCGACCGGCTCAAGCTCTCCGCCCAGCGCATGGACCTGCCCGAGCCCGACCTCGAGGCCATCGCCGACGGCATCGCGAAGTGCCTTGAGGCCGCGCCTGCCTGGGAGCTGGGCCGCATTCGGGTCACCTACACCAGCGGCCCGGGCCCGCTCGGCTCCGACCGCGGCGACCAGGGCACCACCTCGGTCGTCATCGTGGACGACCAGAAGCCGTTCCCCGCCACCGCCAACGTCGCCGTCGTCCCCTGGCCGCGCAACGAGCGCGGCGCCCTGTCCGGCGTCAAGAGCACCTCGTACGGCGACAACGCCAAGGCCCTGCTGCACGCCAAGAAGCGCGGCGGCGGCGAGGCGATCTTCGGCAACCTCGCCGGCGACCTCTGCGAGGGCACCGGCTCCAACATCTTCATCGTCCGCGACGGGCGTCTGCTCACCCCCACCCTGGAGTCCGGCTGCCTGGCCGGCGTCACCAGGGCGCTGGTGCTCGAATGGTACGGCGGCGAAGAGACCGACGTGCCGCTGGCGGCCCTGTACGAGGCCGAGGAGGCATTCCTCACCTCCACCACCCGCGACATCCAGCCGATCAGGCTGGTGGACGACACCGAGCTGCCGATCGCCCCCGGCCCGATCACCACCAAGGCCATGCGCGTCTTCGCCGAGCGCTCCGCCGCCGATCTGGACCCGTGACCCGCTCCCGTGTCCGGCGGCCCCGCCCTGTCCAGGGCGGGGCCGTCTCGTGTCTCAGGCCCCACCCGGGTTCAGCCGATCGAGGTGTCACGGCCCCCGGTCGGCCTCGTGCGACGGCTCAACGGCGCCGCCATCGCGCGGCGGCGCCGTCGGCACCGTGACCGTCTCAGTAACTCTTCTGGGTCTGGACGTTGAAGTCGTCCATCTTGACCTTCTCGGCCGGATTCGTGAGCGGGTCGTCGATCTTCAGGACGTCCAGGCCCTCCATGATGTCGCTGGAGTAGATGTAGCCGTTGTAGTAGTACGCCGACCAGGAGCCCGCGATGGCGCCGCCGCCGCGGCGGAACGGGCCGCGCTCGAAGAAGCCGATCTCCTTGGGGTTCGCCGAGTCGGTGAAGTCCCAGATCGACACGCCGCCCTGGTACCACGCCTGGACCATGACGTCCTTGCCCGGCACCGGGATCAGCGAGCCGTTGTGCGCCACGCAGTTCTCGTCCTGCTGCTGCTCCCGCGGGATCTTGAAGTAGCCGCGCCGCTGCAACTGGCCGTCCACCAGGTCGTAGACGGCGTTCGCGCCCTTCGTGTTCGGCGTGTTGCGGTCGCACGTGGCCTGGCCGCCGCCGCCCAGCTCGTCGCTGAAGACGACCTTCGTCCCGTCGTTGTTGAACGTCGCCGAGTGCCAGATCTGGAAGTTCTCCCTGTCGGTGAGTTGCTGGAGGACCTTCGGATTGACCGGGTCTGAGATGTCCAGCAGCACGCCGTCGCCGAAGCAGGCGGCCGCGGCCAGCTTCTTCTCCGGGTAGGCGGTGATGTCGTGGCAGCCGGAGGCCAGATCGGAGTTCTGGCGCTCGGGGAAGATGTCCGGCTTCGACACGATCCTCGCGGACCCGGGAGAGCTCAGCGGGACCTCCACGACCTGGATGAGCTCGTGCGGCGCCGGGCAGGTCTCCGAGTCGGGCTCGGGGCCGGGCGAGGAGACGTACACGTACAGGCTGTCCTCGGCGGGGATCATCGTGTGCGTGTGCGAGCCGCACTCGGTCGCGACGGCGCCGACGTACCGCGGGCTCTTCTTGTCGCTGACGTCGAAGATCCGCAGCCCTTCCCAGGCGCGCTCGTCGTCGCCCGCGTCGCACTCCGGGCCCCCCCTGGGCTCATCGATGGACAGGATCAGCAGGTTGTCGTAAATGGTGACGTCGTTCTGCTGGCCCGGGCAGGCCACCTGGCTCACGACCTGCGGCTTCTCCGGATTGCTAATGTCGTAGATGGAGAATCCGCCGAAGTTCCCCACATAGGCATAGTCGCCCTGAAAGGCCAGGTCCGTGTTGATATCGTCCACCCCGTCGAACGGGGCGGTCTTCGGCACGTTGGCGACGTGCTCGACGTTCTCGCTCGTCATGACGCCACCCGTGGCCGTGGCGGGCTTACTGTCTGGAGCGCTGGTCTCCTGCAGTGTGGCCGCGGGTGTCCCCGGATCCGACGCCAGCGGGCCCGCCGCGCACGCGGAGACCAGCAGAAGGACCGTACACAACACCACTCCGCGCAACTTGGCAGAGATCAACGCGCATTCCCCTTTGTCTCGTAGCTCACCATGGAAGCTATGTCAGTAGGTTCGCAGCCGCGTACGGTGTTCATCACAGTTATGGCTATATTCGCCCTTGTATCCTGCGCTCCGAAGCCTGTAGAAGAGCCGTCGCCAGTGGGTACGGACGCCCCCGTTCTGGTGCCAGGAAGCCCGGGAGCGCCTGGCCGGACGGCGACGCCGGGGGAGCGGGTCGGGCGGCCGCCGAAGTCGGCGGTGGCCTCGGACGTGCGCTTCGCGGAGGGCATGATCCCCCACCACCGCCAGGCCCTGGAGATGACCTCCCTGGTGGACGACCGCACCACCACGCCGGGGATCCGCGCGATCGCCCGCTCGATCACGGCCGCCCAGACCCCGGAGATCAAGGCCATGACCGGCTGGCTGACCGAGCTGGGCCGCCCGGCTCCGGCCGGGCACGCGCACGAGCAGGCGGCGGGGTACGGGATGGCGTCGCAGGAGGAGTTGAACGCGCTGCGCGCCGCCAAGGGGAACGCCTTCGACCGCCTGTTCCTGCAGCTGATGACCAGGCATCACGAGGGGGCGGTGAAGATGGCGGGGGAGGAACTGGCCGACGGGAAAGATCAGCGCATGCGGCTGATGGCCAAGGACGTGTACTCGGGACAGAGCATCGAGATCGCCCGGATGAGGCAGGTCCTGGAGTCGCTGCCGGCCTAGCGGCTCCACCCGTCGCGCGCCGTAGTGCCTTTACGAGGGCCAGAGCATGTTCGTCAGCTCGCCGTCCAGATCCATGAAGTCGGTCTCGCGGCCCGCCGGCACCTTCTCATAGGTCCGATGCAGGAACTCGGTGAGCGGGGCCAGCGGAACTTCGAAGAGCGCCTGGCCGAACGGCGACGTGAGGCTGATGTGCAAGGTGCGCTCGCCGTCGGCGCGTGCGGGCCAGACCTGCACGTCGCCGTCGCCGACACGCCTCACGATGCCTACGGTCAGCAGTTCGCGAGCAAAGATCCACTCGACCGGCTCGTCGTTCCCTACGTGGAAGGCCATGCGGATGGCATACGGATCGTCGGCTGTGTAACTCAGTCCGGCGAGCAGGGGGACGGTTGTACGGTCGGGGACCACAAGCCGAAGGCCAAGCTCGGCGGAGACGGTGGTGCTGTTCATCGTCAGCCAAACCTTTTCGTCGTAGGTCCCCTCTACGGGGCTTTCACTGCTCTGACGGACTTCGTCCTGAGCTATGACGCGGAACGAAGAAACCTGTAGGAAAGATTCCGCCTCAGGGGCCTTCTGTAACGCACATCACAGCTGGACATTTAGGCATCTACCAGGCTAAACGGCATCAATCGGGTCGTATTTGCAAGGGTTTTGCGTGCTGTGGAACCTGCCCCGGAGGGCCGACCATGAACGTTCTCGCGAAGATCGCGATCGGAGCCTTCCAGGGACACGACGATGGTATGTCACCGACCCCTGGTGCCGGTGGGCAACCGCCGCCTTTCACCCTGAATCCTCCCCTCGCCTCGCGCTGCTGACCCCTCCCGATCGCTTTCGCTTCGCCAGCAGGTGCTGGAGTGCGGTATGGTTTTTCCCGTCGGCACCGCGAGGGACCGGCAGGGCGGGCGATTAGCTCAGCGGGAGAGCGCTTCGTTCACACCGAAGAGGTCACTGGTTCGATCCCAGTATCGCCCACCGAGGTCAAGAGCCACACCCCAACACGGGATGTGGCTCTTTTGATCTTTGTGCAGCATCAAAGTGCAGCAGTCCTACTGATCGAGACTGTCTCCGAGGCGCCTGAGAGCGTTCCAGGTCGTTGCCGGCCCACACCTCGACCGCGGCTACCTTGTCGGCCGCTTGCTGTTCGCCCCGCTGTTTGAGAGCCAGCACGCACACGTCCGGGATCGGCATGACCGCCGCCGAACCTGGCGTCTTCGTCTCACGGTGATGAAGCTTGCCGCCGACCCGTTGCAGTTGCCAGGTGATCGTGAGTTCCCGAGCGTCGAGATCCACATCCTTCCAGGTGAGCCCGAGCGCTTCACCGCCCCGCAGCCCCAACACCAAGATGAGAACGTAGGCGACGAACAGCGGATCGTCAGCCTGACATGCCGCTTCCAGGAACCGGCGCGCCTCCTCCACCGATCACCATTTCCTCTTCCGCTTGCGCGGCGACGGCAGCCGGACGGCGCTGGCCACATTCTTGGAGATGATCTCTTCAGTGATGGCGATGCCCAGCGCGGCCCGCAGCGTGTCCCGGACGTCCTTGATCGTGCGATCGGACAGAACGCTCTGGCAGCACTTGCCGAGTGCGCAGCAGCGCGGAGATGGCCGTGCGGCATCCTTACCCAGGGCACAGCAGTCTGACAGAGAGGGGCGTGCCAGGCAGATGAGGGCTGCGGTCCTGACGCCGATGCCGGGCATCGAGGTCAGGACCTGGGCAAGAGGGTGCGCATCAAGGATCTCCTCGACTTCGCCGGCGACGGTCTTGCGCTGGGCCAGGACGGTTTTGAGGCTGTCGGCGAGCCTCGGCAGGACGGTGTCGGCTGCGGTGGTGCCGGGAACGACGACGGTCTGTTCGTCTAGCGCGGTGAGGATGTCGTCGACGAGCCGGGCGCCCATGCGGGGTGCATGTTTGGTCGCGATCGCGGTCAGTTTGCGGCGGCTGGTCGCGCGGATCCCGGCCGGTCCGCCGCAGCCGATCAGGATTTCCAGCACCGCGGGGTGGCTGGCCTTCGGTCCGAGAACCCGCTCCAGAGCTGGGTGGGTCCCGGTGAGCAGCCCACGGATGCGGTTACTGATCCGGGTGGCCTCAGCGGCCAGGTCGTCGTCGTAGCCGACCAGCACGTCGAGCTCGGCCAGAGCATCGTCGCCGGCATCAAGGCGGCGCAAGGCGTGCGGCAGGGTGCGGGCAGCGTCGGCGATGATGAACGCGTCCCGGGCATCGGTTTTGGCGTTGCCCGGGATACAGGTCGGCCATCCGGCGCATCGCCAGCCCGGGAAGGTAGGCGACGTCGTGACCGCGGGCCCGGGCGACCGTGACCGGCAGCGCGCCGATCGTTGCGGGCTGGTCCACCACGACCAGCACCCGGCCGTGAGCGGCGAGCTTGTCGAACATCGCCCGCAGTTTGGGTTCGCTGTTCGGCAGTGGCGCGTCGTGCAACCGCCGGCCGTCGGGGTCCAGGCCCGTTGCGTAGTGGTCGCTCTTGCCGACGTCCAGACCTGGGAACACGCTGTATTCGCTGTCCATGAGCGGTGTCTTTCGTGTCGTCGCTTCCTGGTCGATCAGTCAGGCATCGACGGCCGACAGCCACGTTACGACGAGCCGGAGCCGCTGCGGCCGATCACGCCGCGCTGATGGGTCAAGCCCCCACTTCGGCGCTGACCAGCGACGTCCAGCCACTCGCCTCCCGGGAGCCGCACCATGCGGACGCCGACGAAGCCCTCCCGGTCGGCGCGGAAGGCCGCCGGCATCCCCTCCACCTGGTCAGGGCAGATGACTCATTTGCCCCGGCGACGTCCTGTGTTCACGCACGGGTCCTGACCGGCCCATAGATTCCCATGTCGTGGAATTCAAGGATCATGGTCTTTCCCGGCGGTCCCTGCTCGTCGGCGCGCTCTCCGCGGCGGGGGTCGCCGTTCTGAGCGAGGCGGCGCCGGCGCGCGCGAGTGGGAGGGCGGCCCGCGTACTGATCGCCACGAACGAGCCGTGGGGCACCTACCACGTGGCCCCGCTGCTCCCCGAGGCACGTCGGCTCGGGTGGGAGGTCGTGCAGCTGGTGCCTGATCTGGCCGGGATCAAGCCGGGCGATCCGGTACCGGTGGCGACCCCGGATCGCATCCCGCCGGCCGACCTGCTCGTGGTCACGGGGGCGGGGGACTGGCCCGCGGACTGCGCGGCGCGGCTGCCCCGGCTGCCGATGATCGCCAGTTCGCTCGCGTACCAGCTCCCCGTCGAGGCGCCGCGCGCGGCCGAGTTCCGCTCCCGGCTCAGGGCGATCACCGCGTCCTCTCCCGCCGAGGCGAAGGTGTTCGACGACTACTTGGGCACCCGCCGGCCCATCGCTGTCGTCGGCACTCCGCAGACCGACGACCTGCCCCGGCACGCGCCCGAGCCCGGCACCGTGCTGGTGCTCACCAGCGTGACCAGGTCCAGCCAGACCGGTGGCTCGGCCCCGGGTACGGAGCTGCTCCTGGCCGCCGCCGAGCGGCTGGCGGCGGCCGGCAAGCACATCCTGGTCGGGCTGCACCCGCGCGAGGACCGCTCGCTCTGGGAGCGGTACGAGATCAGCTCCGTACCGTCGGTCCAGGCGGCGGCGCGGGCCGAGGCCGCCATCGGCATCCCGGGGACGGTCTTCCCGGTCGTCGCGGCCGTGGGTGTGCCGCTGGTGGGATGCACGGACCCGCGCCTGCGGATCCCCGAATACCTGCTGAGCGTCTGCTCCCACACGATCACCACCCCGGACGACGCGGTGACCGCCGTGACGGAGGCCGAGCCGGTCTCGCGCGAGGTGCTGTACGAGGCGGTCGGACCCATCGGCGGCTCGGCCCGCAGGCTGCTCAAGGTGTGGCGGAAGGCGGGCGTCCGGGTCTGACCCGCGCACAGCCTGAGCGATGGTCAGGGCTGAGGGCTTGCCTCGGCAGGATGCGCTGCCGGCGCTTGGCGGGGCCGGCCGGCCTCATCCTTTCGCCACTTCCCGACCAAGGAGGAGTTGATCGAAGCAGCGCTGCTGCGGCACTTCGATCAACTCACCGAACGGGCCCAGGCGCTCGCCGCCGGCACGGACCCCACCGTGGCGTGGTGCGCCCTGGTGCGGGCGATGATCGAAACTGGCGCCACGAAACTGACGCTTGCCTCAATGCTGGCGGGCCGCAAGGGGCTCCCGGACAGCGCCACGGCCGCGTCGAACAGGCTGAAAGCCGCCGTCAGCGAGGTCCTGCGCCAGGCGCAGGACACCGGCGCGGTCCGATCTTCTGTCACGGTCGAGGAGGTCTACCTGCTCATCCGCGGGCCGGCTCAAGCGTCAGCGACGATGCAGGTGCACCCCGACATCATGGACCGCGCCATCGACGTCGTGCTCACCGGGCTGTCGCGGTCCGATCAGACGCCAACGGATTCCGGCTGACCGGCCCGAAGTCATCTCCGTTCGCGCCACGCGCGTCATCTTCCCGCACTGCCAGATCGCGGAGTGGTCGGATGGTCTGCGGCCGCTACAGCGTGGGCGGCGCCTCGTCCGCAGGCCCGGGCGAAGATCTTGCCCGCCTGGACGCGTACCGCGGTCTCGGTGGCGTCGCCCGGGTCCGGGATTCCGATGGCCGACGCGATGGTGGCGCGGTCGTCGAGGACGAGGCGCAGGTCCGGCCGGGTGTCCGGTGCGAGCACGCGTCGCAGGCACGCGGTGAGGTCGCTGATCCTGAGCCGCACGAGACGTCCGATCTCGGCGGGATCGCTCGTCACCACGGCCACGGTGATCCGGTCGCCTGGGCGGGCGGCGCGGATGGCTTCCTCGGCCGCCTCCAGCCGGCTGGTCCCGAGGACCGCGAGCACGCCGTCAGCGTCGAATCCGACCTGGCGACCGGTGATCTGATCCGGCAGCTCCGCGGGTGGCTTCCAGGTGTCCTGGACGGATTGTGCGGGGGTGACGTAGGGCAGGTGCGGCGGGTCCCAGGTGTCGGCGAGGTCGAGGCCGGCCAGGTGCTCGCAGGCACGTGCCACGTCGAAGGGGTCGCCGAATCCGGGCGCCGCGTCGGCCAGGTGGCCGGCTCCGTTCAACAGTGTGAGGACCAGCTCGGCCAGCCGCACCAGCCTCGTGTGGTGCGGGGCGCGTGACTCCAGCGCGAGGGCGAGCAGCAGCGCCTCCAGTCTGGTGACCTGCGCCAGCGCGGTGCGGCCCGGTTCGTCGTCGAACACCCCGGTCAGCGAGCGCAACTGCAGCTTCCCACCGGCGGGCGTGTCGCCGGCCAAGGGCAGCCGTTCGAGCCAGACGCGAGCGAACGCGCCCAATGCGTCGGCCAGGCCGGGCGGCGACGGCGCCTCGACCGTGTTCGTGTGCTCGATCGAGTCGACCAGGACCGCCAGATAGAGCGCACGCTTGCTCGGGAAGTTCGAGTAAACCGCGCCACGGGTCAGCTCCACCCGCTCCGCGATCCGGTCCACCTTGGCGTCGGCGTATCCGCGCCCCGCGAACTCCTCTCTCGCCGCGGCCAGCACGGCCGCTCGGGTGCGTTCCTGCTGCTGCGCCCGGGTCAGCCTGACCATGGCGACCCCTTGGTTCCCATCATGGCCGTAGAATACTCCCAACACTCAGATGTTCACATCATCTGATCTTGGCGGCCGTTTCAGAGGAAACGACGTACTGCGCCACCCCTGGCTGACGCGTGGCGTGGGAGCGGTACCCCGGCTGCGGTTTCCGGCTACAGCTCGCCATAGACATAATTTAAGGATTGACTTATATAAGCCACAGGTGGCATTCTCTCTTCGTGCAGGCCTTCGACGTGCTCGGCGATCCGGTCAGACACCGGATATTGGAGCTGCTCACCGACGGCGAGCAGACCGCAGGCGCGGTCAGCGGGATCATCCGGGCGGAGTTCGGGATCTCGCAGCCGGCGGTGCCGCCGCACCTGCGGGTGCTGCGGCGTGCGGGTTCGCGACCGTCCGCGCGGACGGCACCCGGGGCCTGTACGCCGTCGACTCGGCGCCACCACAAGGAGGTCGACATCTGGCTGGAGCGCTTCCGCCGGTTCTGGAGCCAGCGCCTGGACGCGTTGGGCACCGAACTCGCGCGCGGCAAGCGCGAACGCCGCGAACAGCGCGAAAACACTGCCGGGACACCGTCCGCGGGCAGACAACCGCCTACGGAGAACGAGGAAGAGGAAGACACGTGATCGACATCGTCAACCAGATCAACGCCACCCACCGGGAGATCGGCAAGCTCCCGGTCGCCACCGGCCAAGGGCGGTCGCTGCTGCTGCGCCGCGCCTACGACGCCTCGATCGAGGACGTGTGGAGCGCCTGCACCGACCCCGACCGGATCAGCCGATGGCTGGCCCCGATCGACGGCGACCTTCGGCTCGGCGGCACGTTCCAGCTCAAGGACAACGCCGGCGGTGAGATCCTGCGCTGCGAGGAGCCCCATCTGCTCAAGGTGACCTGGGGTCTCGGGGACGGCATGACCACCGAGGTCGAAGTCCGTCTCGCGCGCCGCGAAGACGGCGGCACCGTCGTGGAGTTGGAGCACGCCTCTCCCGCCGAGATCGTCGACGAGATGGTGCGCGCCTACGGGCCCGGCGGCGTGATCGGAATCGGCGGCGGCTGGGATCTCACTCTGCTCGGCCTCGACCTGTTCCTCCGCGGCGCGACGTTCGACCCCGCGACCTGGGAAGACACGCCCGAGGCAAAGGAGTTCGCCACCCGAAGCTGCCACGCCTGGGGACCGGCGATCCAGGCCGTCTGGGGAACCAGTGGCGACGACCTCGCCGCGGCGATCGCGTTCGGAGTGCAGCACTTCGCCCCCGAGGCCACAGGGGACGACAACGGCTGACCGCCGCCCGGCGGAGGCCGAACCACCCTCAACCCGAATGCGGCCCCTGTGGGTGAGGACTCAGGCCGTGTCTCCTGGATCTCGGGGGACGCGCGAGGTGATCCCTGCGGTGTCCGGCAAGGCGGAGAGGCGCCGATAGCGGAGCTATCGGCGCCGGCAACGCAGCCGGCACCGCCCAGTACGTATGAGAGGCGCAGACCGATGACCGAGAACATCACCTCAGGGGCCGGTAGGCCGCCCGATGCGGCCGCCGGGTCCACGAGAACGTTGCTGACCTGCGGCATCGTCGCCGGCCCGCTCTACATCGTCATGGTCGTCCTGCAGATGCTCACCAGGGACGGGTTCGACATCAGCCGGCACCCGGCCAGCATGCTGAGCAACGGTGACCAGGGATGGATCCAGATCGCCACCTTCGCGGTCAGCGGCCTGCTGTTCGTGGCGTGCGCGATCGGGCTGCACCGGGTGCTGGGTCCGGTGCCGGGCCGGGGCGGCGCCTGGGGACCGCGGCTGATCGGTGTCTTCGGCGCCGGGATGGTCGCCGCGGCCTTCTTCTCCGCCGACCCGGCCGACGGCTTCCCGCCGGGCACGCCGACCGGCCCACCCTCGACCATCAGCTGGCACGGACTGGTGCACTTCTTCGTCGCGGGGGTCGCCTTCCTCGCACTGGTCGCCGCGTGCTTCGTCTTCGCCCGCCGGTTCGCCGCGGCAGGCCGCCGTGGCTGGGCGGCCTTCAGCACGGTGACCGGCGTGCTCTTCCTGGCGACCTGGATCTCGATCTTCGCGCTGCAGGGCGCCCGGGCGGCTAATGTCGCCTTCGCCGGCGCGATCGCGCTCGTCCTGGTATGGACGTCGCTCCTGGCCGGGCACCTGCCGACCCGACCCGGCGAGGAGTAGGAGCCGTACGAGTCAGAGCGGCAGTCGGACCCGGCCGGCATGGCCGTACCACGTGCACGGTCCCGCTCGTGAGCAGGGCGCGCAGGTCCTCACGTGTGATGCGCCTGACGTGCGGCCACCTGCCCCCGTCTCACCTCACCCCGGCGAACTCGCGTTCCCGCTCGCGGACCTCCTCCCGGCGGGAGATGTTGAGGTCGTCGCGTGTCTCTTCCACGGCCAGGCCCACCCCGAGCGCGAACAGCGTGGGCGCCCATTGGCCGATGAAGATCCCCATGACCATGAGGAACAAGATCTCTCACGGTCCGCCTCCCCGCCAAGCCCTCGTGATCTACGCTGTGCGATGTGTCCGGAAATGAGGAAGGTTTTCCAGGAGTCGACCCACGCGTCCCGAACGCGGCCAGGATTTACAACTATTTTCTGGGTGGCAAGGACAACTTCCCCGCCGATCGGGCGGCCGCGGAGGCCGTGCTCGCGATGGCGCCGGAGGTCCGCGCCGCGGCGAGGGAGAACCGGGATTTCCTCGTCCGCGCCGTCGAGTATCTGGCGCGGGAGGCGGGCATACGGCAGTACGACGGTTGCTCGACCGGCTGCCTTCGGGCAGCCACGTGGTGATCACCCATCTGTCGGACGGGGGCGTGCCCGGCGACCCGCGCATCGCCCGTACCCGGGAGCTGCACCAGGGCGGGCTGTTCTTCCGGTCGCGCAAGGAGATCGAGGCGCTCTTCGACGGGCTGGAGCTGGTCGCGCCCGGCCTGGTGGGGGTCGGCGAATGGCGTGGCGCCGGTGCTGAGGGCACCTCGTGGTGGCTCGCCGGGGTCGCCCGCAAGCCACCCGCAAGCCATGAGCCGGAGTCGCCCGCGAGCCATGACGAGCCTCCTTGACACCGGCCCGGGGTGGTCGCGTGGGTGAGAGGCCCTCGGGTGAGCTGATGCGGGCGGTGGCGCGGGCGTACGGGCTGGGGGAGCCGCTCGGCCCGCCGGTGTACGCGGCCCGCGGCGAGCTGGGCCGGATCTGGCGGCTGGACACCGACGGCGGCTCGTGGGCCGTCAAGGAGCTGCTCGCCCCCGCCGAGGAGAGCGGCGCGCGGGCGGACACCGCATTCCAGCTCGCCGCCGGAGACGCGGGCGTCCGCCTGCCGCGGCCCGTCACGACGGCGGCGGGCGACGTGCTGCTCGACGGGCGATGGCGGCTCTACGAATGGGTCGATCTGGTGCCCGGCGAGGTGGTCACGGGCGCCGAGCTCGGGGCCGTGACGGCCGAGCTGCACCGGGTCGGGCACCCGGCCTCGGGACCGGTGATCCCCTGGTTCTCCGAGCCGGTCGGGCGCGGCGGCTGGGAGGCGCTGCCGGCGGCCGGCGGTGCATGGGCGCCGGCGCTGGAGCGGGCCCTTCCCGGCCTGATCGCGCTGGACGCCCTGGTGGTCCCGCCCGATCCCGGATCCGTCACCACCTGCCACTGCGACGTCAACGTCGAGAACGTCCGCCGCGCGGCCGACGGCGGTGTGATCGTGCTGGACTGGGAGAACTGCGGCCCGGCGCGACCGGCGTGGGAGCTGGCGAAGATCCTGGCCGACCTGTCCCTGGACGACGCGGCCGCGGCCTACCGGGCCTATCGGGCCGCGGGCGGTGTCGCGACCGTCTCCGAGCCGGCCGACTTCTCCATGGCGATCGTGGAGCAGGGGCATCTGCTGGAGTTCTACGCCAGGCGCGCCCTGTCGCCGGAGGAGTCCGACGAGAACCGGGCCAGGGCCCGCCGCCGGATGAGCACGATGCTCGGCCGGCCGCTGACCCCCGCGCGGATCGACGCCCTCCTCACAGCCCTGTGACGGGCTCAGCGGCCGCGCAGGATCAGCCGGAGCCGCCGGCGCGGCCGCTTGGCCTGCCACGCCGCCCGCTCGTTGACCTGCGGGAACGGCGCCTCGGGCACGGGCACGCCGAGGAACGCGCACAGCGGCTCCCACCCCTCCCGGACGTTGAAGACCAGCAGCCGCTCGGCCGGGATCGCGGTCTTGACCTCGGCGACATGCCGGTCGAAGACGCCGAGCACGTGGTCGCGGTCGTCGATTCGGCCGTCGAAGACGCGGTCCACGATGGTCGCCCTGGCCATGCGCGGATACAGCGCGAAGTCGGGGGCCCGCCGCGCCACCAGCCAGCGGATCACCCGGCGGCGCAGGGGCAGCCGCCGCCGCTCGGCCAGGGCGCTGCGGAAGATGGTCTCGCTGACGCTGTCGTACCAGCGGCCGGGGTCGCGGGCGGTGAGGATGACCTTGGCGTCGGGGTAGTGCGCGGCCAGCTCGCGCCAGTACGCCGCGGCCGGCCAGTCCAGCGCCGACTGGAAGCCGGCGAACACCTCGTCCCAGTCGCGTAATCGGCCCTCGCCGACGTCGAGCCACTGGCGCACCCGGTACGGCTCCGCGATGACCGACGACATGTGGTAGCAGGGGCCGTACCCCAGCAGCTCGAGCGCCGCCTTCAGCGACCTCGTGCCCGTCCGGCCGAAACCCGCGCCGATCACCTTCACGTAGCCCTCACCACCCGCACGCCTCTGATGCGCCTCTGATTCGCGCCTTTTACCGTGAGTCCAGTCTTATGACGACTTGCCCCGAATGCACAGAGGAGCCGGCCATGCTCTTCCCGTACGCCCTGCTCGACGCGCTGCGCGCCGCGCCCGCGACCCCCGCCTTCGAGCACGCCGGCCGGACCGTCTCACGAGGTGAGCTGCTGGATCTCATCCGGCGGCTGGCCGGCGCGATGGCCGACGCGGGGCTCGGTCCCGGCCGGGCCGTGGCCGTGCGCACCGCCGTCACTCCCGAGGCGTTCGCCGCACAGATGGCCGCGCACGCGCTCGGCTGCCGCGTCGTGGGCATCCGCCCCGGGTACGCCCCCGCCCAGCTCGCCCACGTGCTCGGCATGGACGTCGACGCGGTGCTCGTGGACCCGGCGACCGCCGCCCCCGGGCTCTTCGTGCGGCCCGTGCTGTCGCTGGGCCCGTGCGCGGGGGCGGTCGACCTGCTGGCACACCCCGACGACGGCCGGCCGCTCACCGTGACGGCCCGCCCGGACGACGTGGCCGCGCTGGTCTTCACCAGCGGCAGCACCGGGCGGCCCAAGGGCTGCGCGATCACCTACCGCGCGCTCACGGAGCACTGGGCATGGCAGCCGCGCGTCTGGTCGCCGGTCGCGGCCACGTTCGCCCGGGACTTCGAGCGTTACCTGCTGTTCGGCACGCTCGCCAGCATGGTCGTGATGGAGTTCGTGGCGCCCTGCCTGCTGGGCGGCGGCACGGCGGTGATCCCGGAGGACGACGGGCGGCCGATGTTCCCGTACGCGATCGAGCGCTACCGGATCACCGGCTCGATCATCACGGTTCCGCGGCTGTTCCAGCTGCTGCGCCTGCTGGAGGAGGAGCCGGCGGACGTCGGCAGCCTGCGGGCGCTGATGGTGTCGGGATCGCCCATCAGCGCGCGGCGGCTGGCGGCGGCGGCCGAGCGGCTCGGCCCCGTCGTCTACCAGGGGTACGGCCAGACGGAGGCAGGCAACGTCGCCATGCTCACGCCTGAGCACATCGCCGCCGGCCGCGGGCTGGACTCGGTGGGCCGGCCCCATCCCGGGGTCGAGATCAGCGTGCGCGACGAGGACGACCGGGAGCTGCCGCCGGGGCGGACCGGCGAGATCCACGTGCGCAGCCCGTACCTGATGTCCGGCTACTGGGGCGACGAGGAGGAGACCCGCGACACGCTCAGGGACGGCCGGCTGCGCACCCGCGACCTCGGGTACGTGGACGAGGACGGCTTCCTGCACCTCGCCGGGCGCACCCGCGATGTGATCATGGTCAACGCGATGGTCGTGTACGCCGGCCCGATCGAGCGCGTCCTGACCGCACACCCCGGCGTCGACGAGGCGTACGTGGCCGGCGCCCCCGACGAGGCCACCGGCGAGGCCGTGCACGCGTTCGTCGTCCCGTCCGCAGGGCGGGCTCCGGACCCCGCGGCCCTGTCCGCGCTGGTCAGGGCCGAGCTCGGCGACGACAGCGTACCCAAGACGATCACGATGGTGCCCGGTGTCCCGGTCGCCGCCAGCGGCAAGCCCGACAAGCGCGCCCTCCTCGCCCGGCACGCTCTGAGCAATCTCTGAGAATTGCCCGCCAACACTGAGGTTGTCATTTCAACCACATCGCTGTGACGGAGGAGTCAGTGCCGGACAACGCCCTGGACTACCTGGTGATCGGCGCCGGCCCGGCGGGCCTGCAGCTGGGGTACTTCCTGCACGCGGCGGGACGGAGGTACCAGATCCTCGAGGCAGGCCCCGCACCCAGCATGTTCTTCCGGACCTTCCCGCGCCATCGCACGCTCATCTCGATCAACAAGAAGCACACCGGATGGGACGATCCCGAGATCAACCTCCGGATGGACTGGAACTCGCTGCTGTCGGACGACCCTGACCTGCTGTTCACCCGCTACAGCGACCGATATTTCCCGCACGCCGATGACATGGTCCGCTACTTGATCGACTTCGCCCGGCAGACCGGGCTGCGGGTCACGTACGACGCCCGCGTGGTCCGCGTCGACCGGCCCAGTGATCGGCCCAGTGATCGGCCCAGTGATCGGCGCGGCCCGTTTGTGGTGACCGACGAGCGCGGCCGCACGTACGAGGCGAAGCGGGTGATCGTCGCGACCGGCGTCACCCGCCCGAACGTCCCGCCCATCCCGGGCGTCGAGACCGCCGACCTGTACGGCACCGCCTCCACCGACCCCGCCGACTACGTCGGGCAGCGGGTGCTCATCATCGGCAAGGGCAACTCCGCGTTCGAGACGGCCGACAACCTGATCGAGACCGCCGCCGTCATCCACGTCGCCGGCCCGAACTCCCTGCGCATGGCCTGGCGCACCCACTACGTCGGCCACCTGCGCGCGGTCAACAACGGCCTGCTCGACAGCTACCAGCTCAAGTCCCAGAACGCGCTGCTCGACGGCGACGTCAGGCGCATCGAGCGACTGGACGACGGCACGTACCTGGCCACGGTGGCCTTCGCCCGCGTCAACGAGGTCACCAAGGACATCCCGTACGACCGCGTGATCGTCTGCACCGGCTTCCGCTTCGACGCCTCGATCTTCGCCGATGCCTGCCGTCCGGCCCTCGTCATCGCCGACAGGTTCCCGGCCGTCACCCCCGCCTATGAGTCGGTCAACGTCCCCGATCTCCACTTCGCCGGCACGATCACCCAGTCACGCGACTTCAAGCACGGCACCAGCGGCTTCATCCACGGCTTCAGGTACGGCGTCCGCGCCCTGCACCGCATCCTGGAGTCCCGCCACCACGGCGTGCCGTGGCCCGCCAGGATGCTCGCGGCGCAGCCGGGGCCGCTGGCGACCGCCGTCATCGACCGGGTCAACCGCACCTCGGCCCTGTGGCAGCAGTTCGGGCTGCTGGCCGACGTGATCGTGCTCGACGGCGACGGAATCGCCCGTTACCTGGAGGAGGTGCCGTACGACCTGCAGGGCCCGCCGATCGGCGACCGCGGCCACTTCGCGATCACTCTCGAGTACGGACCCGACCACGACAAAGTCGACCCCTTCGACATCGCGGTCTCCCGCATCGCCCAGAGCGACTCCGCCCGCGCCCACGAGGGCCACTACCTGCACCCGGTGGTCCGCCACCACCGGCCGGGACAGCCGCCCGTGGCCCACCACATCACGGAGAACCTGGAGAACGAGTGGAACTCCGAGGAGGTCCACGTCGAGCCGCTCCGGGCCTTCTTCGCCCGCCAGACGGCCTCCGTACCGGTCTGATCATGGAACCGCGGAACCTGCGTGAGTTCGAGGCGGCGGCCCGCGCCCGCCTCGACCCCGCGCACTACGACTACTTCGCCGGGGGCGCCGGGGACGAGGTCACGGTGCGGGCGAACGAGGCCGCGTTCGGCCGGCTCGGGCTGGTGCCGCGGGTGCTGCGCGGCGTCTCGAAGCTCCAGACCGACGTCACCCTGCTCGGCAGCCGCGCGGCCATGCCCGTGCTGGTGGCGCCGACCGCGTTCCACCGGCTCGCCGACCCCGAAGGCGAGCGGGCCACGGCCCGCGCGGTCGCCGCCGCCGAGACCATCATGATCGTCAGCATGGCCGCGACGGTCGCCGTCGAGGACGTGGCGGCCGCGGCGCCCGGTGCCGAGCTCTGGTTCCAGCTGTACGTCCAGCCGGACCAGGCCTTCACCGAGAAGATCGTCCGCCGCGCCGAGGCGGCCGGCTGCAAGGCGCTGGTCGTCACCGTGGACTCGCCCGTGCTCGGGCGGCGCGAACGCGACCTGCGCAACGGCTTCCACGACCTGCCCCCGTACCTGTGCTGTGAGAACCTGCGCGACGGAGCTCGCGGCGACCGGGTGCGGCCGGTCGTCATGACGCCGGAGCTGTCGTGGGAGCACATCGACCGGCTCAGGGAGATGACGTCGCTGCCGATCGCGCTCAAGGGCGTCACGCACCCCGCCGACGCCCGCCTCGCGCTCGACCACGGCGCATCGGCGATCATGGTGTCCAACCACGGTGGACGGCAGCTCGACACCGTGCCCGCCACGATCGACCTGCTGCCGGACATCGTCGCGGCCGTCGGCGGCGCCGTACCCGTGCTGCTGGACGGCGGCGTGCGGCGCGGCACCGACGTGCTCAAGGCCCTGGCGCTGGGCGCCGCCGCGGTCGCGGTCGGCAGGCCGGTGATCTGGGGGCTGGCGGCGGACGGCGAGCGGGGCGTCGCCCGCGTGCTCGGCCTGCTCCGCGCGGAGACCGAGCACGCGCTCACCCTGTGCGGCCGCGCGTCGATCCACGAGCTCGGCCCGGACCTGGTGCGGCCATGCTGATCATGATCGCACTCACCGTGGCCGTGCTGGCGAGCCTGCCGTGGTGGCTGCCCGGCCGCGTCGTGGCGCTGCGCGTGCGGGTCTTCAACCGGATCAACGGCGGCGAGGGCATCCCCGTGCCCGGCGACCTGATCGGCGTCGACCGGTTCAAGGAGGTCTACTCGCACCCGGCGGCCGGCGGGCGCAGCAAGGGCGCGGCCCTGTCCGACCTGTTCTGGTACTGGCTGTCGCCCGGTCCCGAGATGCACCAGGAGCACCTGGAGGCGGGGGAGCGGTACGACGCCGTCGCCAGGACCACGCGCACCCTGCTCGCCGTGCCGCGCGCCGAGGCCGAGGAGCTCACCCGCCGCTGCGCCGCCCGCACGCTGGACGGCGCCCACGGCATGGTGCGGCTGCGGGACCTGATGATGCCGCTCTGGGCCGAGGTCTACTACGAGCTCGTGTTCGCCGAGCCGTGCCCGCGCGAGGCCCGCGACCTGATCGTCGGCAACGCGAACGACGTCGTCACCGCGCTCAAATGCTGCGGCCTGCGCCACATGCAGCGCCGCGACCGCCTCACCCGCTACCTGCTCGGCCGGCTCTCCCGCGTGCGCGTCCCGCTCCCGCCGGAGCTGTCACCCCGGGAACAGGCCTTCTACCTGCAGGGCGCCTTCTTCAACACCGCCGTCGTCCAGATGTCGGAGGCCATGGCCCACCTGCTCATGGTGCTTGCCCGGCACCCCGGCACGCAGGAGCGGGCCCGCGACGCCGGCGACCGCCACCTCGACCATGTGATCGCCGAGACCATGCGGCTCTACCCGCTGTTCGGCATCGCCCACCGCATCACCACCGGCGACATCGAGCTGGACGAGCGCACCACGATCCCGGCCGGGTCCGTGCTCTGCTTCAACTACCCGGAGTTCCACCGCGCCGGCCACACCGACCCCGACCGCTTCGACCCGGACCGCTTCTCCGGGCCCGCCAAGGAGCTCAACCACATCCCGTTCGGCGTCGCCGCCAATCGCCCCTGCCCCGCCTGGCGGCTGGCGCCGATCACGATGCGGGCCGCCGCCCGGGAGGTCCTGCGCAGGTACGCCCTCGCCTCCTCCGCCGCCCACACCCGCTCCCTGCCCAACCGCGGGCCGTGCCTGCTCACCCCGCGAGACGCCTCCCGGAGACATGGACAGCGTCATGCCCGTGCCGCGCTGGCCTGGATGCGCCTGCGCGACCGCTGGGAGGACGTGTGGCGCAGCCTCGTCCAGCTCGTCCTCGGCACCTACATGGTGTGGGACGCGCGCCGGCAGCGGCTGTGCGCGCGCCACTTCGATCGCTGCCCCGTCACTCACCGCTGAGCGGAGAACCGGCATGCCTCTTCTGTTGACCGCGCCTGATCCGAACCTCGCCCTCATCCTCAAGGTCCTGCCCGCCCTCGTCGTCATCCTGCTCGCCGCGGCGATCTGCGGCCGGCTGGCGCAGATGGTGATGCAGCCGCGCGTGCTCGGGGAGATGGTCGCCGGCGTGCTGCTCGGGCCGACGCTGTTCGGCTGGCTCTTCCCCGAGGCGCAGGCGGCCCTGTTCCCGCCCGAGGTCAGACCCGTCCTGTACGTGCTCAGCACCATCGGTCTCACCCTGTACATGTTCCTGGTCGGCGCCGGCCTCGACCACAGCGCCCGCACGCCCGGCGAGGTCCGCAAGGCCTCCGTACTGGCCGTCTCGGGGATCGTCCCCTCCCTGCTGCTCGGGTCCGGCGCCGGCCTGCTCCTGCACGGCCTGCTCTCGCGCCCCGACGTCAGCCCGGTCCAGTTCGCCCTGTTCGTCGGCGGCGCGCTGTCGCTGACCGCGTTCCCCATGCTGGCCAGGATCCTGTACGAGCGCGGACTGGAGAACTCCCCGATCGGCCGCCTCACCCTGCTGGCGGCGTCCATCGACGACGCCCTGGCCTGGTGCATCCTCGCCGTCCTGTCCGCCGTGCACCTCGGTGCGGGACCCGCCGGCGCGCTGCCCACCATCGCGCTGACCGCCGTGTTCGCCGTCGTCATGCTGAAGGTCGTCGCCCCCATGCTGCGGCCCATGGGCCGGACCGTCGCGCGCACCGGCCGGCTGGGGCCCACCGGCATGTACGCCGTCATCCTCATCCCGCTCACCGCCGGCTGGCTGACCGACTGGATCGGCGTCTACGCCGTCTTCGGCGGCTTCTTCGCCGGCCTGGCCATGCCCCGCGATCCGGCCTTCCGCGAGATCCTGCACGGGCGCATGATGGAGGTCGTCACGACGCTGCTGCTGCCCACGTTCTTCACCTTCTCCGGGCTCAACACCCACCTCGGCGGCATCGCGGGCGGCGCCATGCTGGCGGCGTTCGGGCTGATCCTGGCCGCCGGGTTCTGTGGCAAGTACTTCGGCTGCGCGCTGTCGATGAGAGGGCTGGGGTTCGGCTGGCGGGAGTCGTACGCGGTGGGGGCGCTCATGAACGCCCGCGGCCTGATGATCCTCATCTTCATCAACATCGGCCTGGCCCAGGGCATGATCACGCAGGAGCTGTTCGCCATGCTGGTGCTCGTGGCCGTGCTCACCACCGCGGGCGCCCTGCCGCTCTACAAGCTGGCGCTGCCCGAGCGCCTCGAGCGCACGGTCGAGCCCGCCGGGCAACGGCCCTTAGAGGAGCAGGTCGTCAAGTCCAATTCTGGATAAATCCGCAGCTAGATCTCGATGTCATGATTTTCGAATAGGCCAAAGGTCAAGTGGACCTGGTAATTCGCGGACAGTGGTGTAAACGTGGTCTGGTGGCTGGGACACCGGGTACGGCCGACCTGCCCTCCCGTCGGCTGCTGCTCATCGAGGATGACCGCGAACTGGGGAACATGCTGGTCGACCTGTTCACCGAGCAGGGGTACACGGTCGACCTGGCACTGGAGGGGCAGCGGGGGCTGCATCTGGGACTGAGCCGCGCGTACGACGTGCTGATCGTCGACCGCGGCCTGCCCGCGCTGGACGGGATCGACCTGCTGCGGCGGCTGCGCCGGCAGGCGGTCACCACGCCCGTGCTCGTGCTCACCGCCTTCGGCTCGGTCGCCGACCGGGTCGCCGGGCTCGACGCGGGCGCCGAGGACTATCTCGTCAAGCCGTTCGACATCGATGAGCTGCTGGCCCGGGTGCGGGCACTGCACCGCAGGAACCTCGACCAGGCCACGCTGCTGCCGCTCGGCGCCGGCTGGCTGGACGCCGAGGCGCACCTGGTACGGCTGCCGAGCGGGGAGCAGGTGACGCTGTCGACACAGGAATGCCGGCTGCTGAGCGCTCTGGCCGTCCGGCCGCGGCAGGTGCACACCCGCACGTCGCTGCGGCAGCGGGTCTTCGACGGCGCCAAGAAGGAATCGATCGTGGACACCTACGTCTACTACCTGCGCAACAAGCTGGGACCAGGGGTCGTGTGCACCGTGCGAGGTGTGGGGTACCGCCTGGGTGAGCTTTGACCGGGCCAGGGCGGCCGGACCCGGAGCGGCGCCTGCTGATCCGCGCCCGCCGCCGGCTCACCGCGCAGGTCGCGGGTGCGATCTCGGTCGTGCTCGCGCTCGTCGGCGTGCTGGTCTTCTGCTTCATGGTGCACGAGCAGGCCGCGGCCGCGCGGCGAGACCTGGCCGCCGCCGCCCAGCGCGCCCCCGTCGCGTACCCGCCGCCCTGCGTGTGGCTGTTCGAGCAGCGCGGCGGCACCGTGCGGAGCTCGCCGGGCGCGCCGGCGACGCTGCCGGTACGCGCCGAGCTGGACCGGGTGAGCCGCGGCGGCGAGGCGCGGGTCACGCAGGTGGAGGTGGCCGGCCGCGCCTACCTCGTCCGCACCCAGAGCCGCGGCGACGCCGTCCTCCAGGTCGCGATGGACCTGCGCTACCAGGCCGCGGAACGGAACCGGCTGCTGCGCACGCTCGCCGCCGCGGAGATCGCCGGCCTGCTGGCCGCCGTGCTCGTCGGCCAGGTCATCTCCCGCCGCGCGATCGCCCCGCTCGGCGAGGCCCTGGCCCGCCAGCGCCGGTTCGCCGCCGACGTCAGCCACGAGCTGCGCACCCCGCTCACCCGGCTGAACACCCGCGCCCAGCTCCTCGCCCGCAGGATGCGCGGCGGCACGGACCCGATCCTGCTCATCGACGAGGTGGACCAGCTGGTGACCGGCAGCAGGCAGCTCGGCGAGGTGGTCGAGGACCTGCTGCTGTCGGCCCAGTTCAACCGGCTGCGCCGGCCGTTCGCCCCGGTGGACCTGGCCGCGCTGGCGGCGGAGGCGGCCGGGGCCGAGAACGCCCGCGCCCAGGCCCACGGGGTGACGATCGAGGTCAGGTGCGAGGGACCCGGCGACCACGTGGTGCGCGGCGTGGAGTCCGCGCTCCGGCGCGTGATCTCGGCGCTGCTGGACAACGCCATCGGGCACACGAGTCCGGGCGGCCACATCTGGGTGACGCTGTCCAGCGACCCGGACGTGGTCCGGCTGACGGTCCGGGACGACGGAGCAGGCCTGGACCTGTCTCTTATACAAATCT
>NZ_VCJS01000112.1 GCF_005893125.1 Nonomuraea basaltis
GGGCGACATGGGGGGAAGTGGGTGGAAAAGGTGGATAATTGGAGTAAACCGGAAGTGGGGGATAAGCGTCTGGGATCTGACAAATGTTGTGCATTCCGGGTTATGAAGTGAAACAGTATGTCAGCTTTTAAGGCTTAGTGTGGTCGCGCGATTACTGTTCGTTATCGTCGCTTCAATGTGACCAATCCGTAGCCGTTCGCCATGACGACAGGCCGGATCAGTGCGGGCATCATGCCTATCGTGAGCGAGGGAAGCGTCGCCGACGCCAAAATTGGGGTAAGGCTCGCGTCGAGACTTCCGGTACGGACGGATGACTCCGACCTTAGGGAACTGACGAGCCTCGCCGTGCAGGGAGATCGCAGTGCGATCGAATCTCTGCTCGGTGAGTTGCGTCCGATGGTGGTGCGGTATTGCCGCGCCAGGCTGGGCAGGGTTACTGGGCAATATCACATTGCCGATGACGTTGCCCAAGAGGTGTGCATCGCGGTGTTGTCCGCGTTGCCGCGATACCGGGACATGGGGCGGCCATTCGCGTCCTTCGTCTTCGGGATCGCCTCGCACAAGGTGGCAGATGCGCTGCGGAGTTCGGTGCGGTCCGCCGTACCGACGCAGGATCTGCCCGACGGTCCGGACGACGGGCCTGGGCCTGAGGAGACCGTGGTCCGCTACATCGAGGTCGAGCACGCGCGCAGGCTGCTTGCTCGGCTGCCCGAGAATCAGCGGGAGTTGCTGCTGTTGCGAGTGGTGTCGGGGCTGTCGGCCGAGGAGACCGGTAATGTACTCGGCATGTCACCAGGTGCGGTCCGCGTCGCCCAGCATCGGGCGTTGGCCAGGTTGCGGCAGATGGCGGAGCTGGAGTCGGCTTGACTCCGGAGGAGGAGACCGACGCGTTGTTCGACGTGCTCGGTCGTGGAGAGGGGCTGCCTGATTCGGCAGCTCCTGGCGATCCAGGCGGCTGGGGCGATCCGGCCGTGCGATTCCTGGCCGCTTTGGTGAAGGATGTCGTCGATTTCGACGGTCTGCGGCATTCCTTGGTGATCGGTGGTGTCGGTCGATCGCGTTTCTCCGCGATCGATGATCGTGACGGTGGCCGGTCCTGCCTCTCCGCGGTTCGTGATGAGCACGGCGACGGTGGTCGGGCGGGCTCGTCCGTGTTCGGTGAGGTTGGTCAGCGGCGTTCCTCCGTGTCGATGACGCCGTCGACGTAGCCTCTGGCGTACTCCCAGCTGACGTAGTCGGCGGGGTCCGGGTGGAAGGCCGGCTCGTGGACTTGGGGCTGGCCTTTCTCGATCATCTGTCGTAGGTTGCCGCGCAGCAGCTCCCAGTCGAAGAAGTGCTGCTCGCCGCATTCCGGGCAGTCGAGCACGAGACCCAGCACCCCCTGCGGTTCGAGCAGGGAGCGGAAGACCTCGACGTCGGCGAGGTCGGTGATGGCCTCGTCACGCTCGGCCGCGGTCAGTGGCTCGGCGTCGTCGAGTGCGCCCATCGCAGAGGAAGGGTCGTTCGGGTCGTCCGCGAACGGGTCGCGGGGGACGTCTTCCAGCACCTTCCCACCATATGACCGATGCGGCCCCAGCGGTGAGTATTAGCTCAGCCATCCGCGCCTGGTGGCCTCCACACCTGCGTGGAAGCGTGATTGAGTGCCCAGCTCGGCCATGGCGTCGGCGAATCTGGCGCGTACCGTCCTGACCGACACGCCGAGCTGGCGGGCGATCGAGTCGTCGCACATTCCCTGCGCGGCCAGGCGCAGGACCTGGACCATCCCCTCGCCTCGGCGGCCCCAGGGGAGGGGTACGGCCCTGGCCCAGAGCTCGTTGAAGAGCGCGCGGAGCATGCCGACGACGAGCGGGGTGCGTACGAGGTAGAAGTTGTAGGCGTGGTCGGGCAGGCTGCCGCCCCAGAAGGGGGGCAGGCCGGCGACCTCCGATCCCGCGGTCATGAACCAGCTCGGCACCCGGTGCAGGGTGCGTACCCGGCCGCCGGTCTCGATGAGGCTGGTCAGCCGGTCGCGAACACCGGGCAGGGCGAGGGTGTCGACCGGGATGACGGCGTGGACGGTGAGCAGGGAACGTTTCTGGGCGTCTATCCATGGGTCCGCAAATTTGCGAACAAAGTCGGTCATGGTGCGCTCGTCCGGGATCGCGGTGAGTAAGTCCATCGGCGACGACAGGGACTGCACGGCGATGCCCACCACGCTCTCGTACAGCACGTCCGCGCCGCTCACCAGCTCCACCGTGAAGGGGCCGCTCTGGTAGTCGCGCCCGGCGTCGTAGTCGCGGATCAGGTTGCGGATCGAGCCGAACGCCGAGTCGATCATGCGGCTCTCCTCGGCCAGCCGGTCGAGGCGCTCGGCGATCACCCTGCCGAGGGCGGCGGCCGGATGCCTGGCCAGGTATTCCCCTGACTGTTCGTCGACCACTCCCAGCTTGACCAGGTCGTCGAGCTGGCGGCCGACCTTCTCGACGGGCCCGTCCATGGCCTGGGCGAGATCGGTTCGCGTCGCTCTGTGCAGGCGCAGGATCGCCGTGTAGAGCGCGCTGTGGGCCGGGTCGAGGCCCAGCGTCTCGAAGGGGTCTGACGCGGTGCAGGACTCGTTGCGCATTGTGTGCGGCTCCGTAGGGGGTACACGGGCGTGCCGCGAGAATAACGCCGCAATACGCCCGTGTCCGCTTCTTGCTCCGACTCGCCGTTGGCACGGTGCAACTTCGTGCAATTGCACGTTTTCACATTGCGTTGTTCCGTTCAGTAACGCAGGATTTACTTAGCGTCGGCATCCTTCAAGGGTGCGGTCGCGCCGCCCATCAGGACGCGGAGGGGGGTTCGGTGGGTGCGTTGCGCAGCCACGCCCGGATGCCGGTGGCCGGGGGATGGGACGGATCACCGACCGTCCCGTCCCCCGGCACTTTTGATGCCGGGAGTACGACGGACCGTGGGGGTCATCGTCCTCCCGGCATCAGGGCGAGGGGGCGCGGTCGCCCGGAGGAGCGGCGGCATCTGGCGACCGAGCCCGTCTCACGGGGTGAGGCCATGAAAACGGGTTTTGGAGGCAGGCCCTAGACTTGGCTGAATTACAGCAACGGCAGAGGGGGCCGCAGCATGTCAAAGTTCACGGAGATGGGTCTAACCTTCGATGACGTGCTGCTGGTGCCGGCTTATTCAGACCTCCAGCCAGGGGAGGCGGACACCAGGTCCCGCCTGTCGAAGGGCGTCTCGCTGTCCATCCCGCTGGTCTCTGCGGCCATGGACACGGTCACCGAGGCGCGCATGGCGGTGGCCATGGCCAGGCAGGGCGGCATCGGCATCCTCCATCGCAACCTGTCGGTCGAAGAGCAGGCCCAGCAAGTAGACCTGGTCAAACGGTCCGAGGCGGGGATGGTGACCAACCCGGTCACCTGCAGCCCGGACGACACGCTGGCCGACGTGGAGCGGCTGTGCGCGACGTACCGGATCTCGGGTGTGCCCGTGACGGACGTGTCGGGCACGCTGGTCGGCATCGTGACAAATCGTGACATGCGCTTCGAGACCGACCAGTCGCGACCCGTACGCCAGGTCATGACCAAGATGCCGCTCGTCACCGCCCCGGTGGGGGTGTCGCGCGACGAGGCGTTCGCCCTGCTCAGGCAGAACAAGATCGAGAAGCTGCCCCTGGTCGACTCCGAGGGCAGGCTGCGCGGCCTGATCACGGTCAAGGACTTCACCAAGAGCGAGCAATATCCGCTGTCCACCAAGGACGCCGACGGCCGCCTGCTGGTGGGCGCGGCCGTGGGGGTCGGCGGCGACGCCGAGCTGCGGGCCAAGGCGCTGATCGAGGCCGGGGTCGACGTGGTGGTCGTGGACGTGGCCCACGGGCACTCCAAGGGGCTGGCCGACATGATCGCCAAGGTCAAGGCCAACAGCAAGGTCGAGGTCATCGGCGGCAACATCGCGACCAGGGCGGGCGCGCAGATGCTGGTCGACGCGGGCGCGGACGCCGTCAAGGTGGGGGTCGGGCCCGGCTCCATCTGCACCACCCGGGTGGTCGCCGGAGTCGGCGCGCCGCAGGTGACGGCCATCCACGAGGCGTCCAAGGCGTGCGCTCCCGCCGGGGTCCCGGTGATCGGCGACGGCGGGCTGCAATACTCCGGCGACATCGTCAAGGCCATCGCGGCCGGTGCGAACACGGTCATGCTCGGCTCGCTGCTCGCCGGGTGCGAGGAGTCGCCCGGTGAGCTGATCTTCATCAACGGCAAGCAGTTCAAGTCCTACCGGGGCATGGGGTCGCTGGGCGCGGTGCGCAACCGCGAGCGCGGCGGCACCTCCTTCAGCAAGGACCGCTACGCCCAGGCCGGGGTCGATGGCGAGGACAAGTTCATCCCCGAGGGCATCGAGGGGCAGGTCCCCTACCGGGGCCCGGTCGCGGCCGTCGCGCACCAGCTCGTCGGCGGGCTCCGCCAGGGCATGTGGTACGCCGGGTGCCGCACGATCGATCAGATGCACACCGACTGCGAGCTCATGCCGATCACGTCGGCGGGTCTCAAGGAGAGCCACCCCCACGACATCGTGATGACCGTGGAAGCCCCGAACTATCACAGAAGGTAAGTTGATGACTCAGCAGGTGGAGATCGGCCGGGGGAAGACCGGGCGGCGAGCGTACGCGCTCGACGAGATCGGTCTGGTGCCCTCGCGGCGCACGCGTGACCCGGAGGAGGTCTCGATCGCCTGGCAGATCGACGCCTACCGGTTCGAGCTGCCCGTGGTCGTCGCGCCCATGGACAGCGTGGTGTCGCCCGCCACCGCGATCGAGATCGGGCGGCTCGGCGGCCTGGCCCCGCTCGACCTCGAGGGGCTCTGGACGCGGTACGAAGACCCGTTGCCGCTGCTGGAGGAGTGCGCCGCCCTCGACATGACGGCGGCCACGAAGCGGCTCCAGGAGATCTACGCGGCGCCGATCAAGGAGGACCTGATCGGGCGGCGGATCGAGGAGATCCGGGCCTCCGGGGTGACGACGGCCGTGCGGCTGTCGCCGCAGCGCACCGTCCAATACCACAAGGCCGTGATCGACGCGGGCGTCGACATCTTCGTCATCCGCGGCACGACCGTGTCCGCTGAGCACGTGTCGGGGCGGGCCGAGCCGCTCAACCTCAAGCAGTTCATCTACGAGCTGGACGTGCCGGTCATCGTGGGCGGCTGCGCCACGTACACGGCGTCTCTGCACCTCATGCGCACGGGCGCGGCCGGGGTGCTGGTCGGGTTCGGCGGCGGGGCCTCGCACACGACGCGTAACGTGCTCGGGGTGGCGGTGCCGATGGCCACCGCGATCTCGGACGTCGCGGCGGCGCGCCGTGACTACATGGACGAGTCGGGCGGCCGCTACGTCCACGTGATCGCCGACGGCGGCATGGGCACCTCGGGAGACATCGCCAAGGCGATCGCCTGCGGGGCCGACGCCGTGATGGTGGGCTCGCCGCTGGCCCGCGCGGCCGAGGCGCCCGGGCACGGGTTCCACTGGGGGTCGGAGGCACACCATCCTGACCTGCCCAGGGGGCGGCGCGTCGAGTTCGGGACCGTGGGGACGCTGGCGCAGATCCTGCACGGGCCGTCCAGCGTGGCGGACGGGTCCATGAACCTGATGGGCGCGCTGAAGCGGACCATGGCCTCCACCGGATACTCCGACATCAAGGAGTTCCAGCGGGTGGAGGTCGTCGTCGCGCCGATCCAGCGCTGACGCGGTTTTTCTGGCGGCCCGCTGCCCGTTGGGGCGGCGGGCCGTTGTCTGTCGGACGTGGCCTGAACTTCGGCGGATCAGGCCGGCGGCGCCAGCCGGGGGATCGTGGTCATGGCCTGAGCCAGCGGCTCAATCCCAAGGCTTCCAGTCGTCCGTGGGAATCTCGACGCCGATCGGGTCGGGCAAGGTGATCGTCTCGCCAAGGCTCCAGCTCTCCTTGTGGAGGTAGGCGCTGGAGGCCTGGTCGGGGATCGAGTAGAGGGTGATCCTCGAGACGGCCGGGTCGAGGTCGATGAGCAGGTAGTAGGAGATCTCGGCACGGGCGTATCCACACCACTTGCCCTTGCCTGCTCGCTTGGCGGTCGGGGGTCGGTCTTGGTGTGCGTTAGAGGGAGATGTCACTTCGACGACCATTTCAGCCTGGTCGGTGACCAGATACCGGAGGCCGAACTTCCGGGCCTCCTGTATGACCTCGGCGTCCATCACAATGAGATCCGGGATGTAAGCGTTCTCATCGGCGACGAAGTCCAGCCCGGCGCCGGAGAGGCATCGCCACCGGTAGGACGGGTCTGTAATGCGTGCGCGAAGGATGATCTCGGTGATCTCCATACCGATGAGGCTGTGGTCAAACCGGGGGGCGGGGGACACGACGATCTCTCCATCGATGATTTCGACTCGGGTGCCGTCGTCCGGGATGTGGAGATAGTCGTGGAGTTCACCCTCAACCCACATCTGATATGGCGAGTCGGGCAGGATGATGCGGTGCTTTTCCTGCAGGGTAACGACAGTGGCGGTCACTTCTTGTGACTCCTCCCTCACGATCAGCTCCCGTCATCGTATGAGATCTCCTCACTCACTGTACTCAAGATACTGCAGAACGTTGTTTTTATCCCGTATTTTGCCTTTCCTGTAAGCCCTAGGGTACAACCTAGGGAATCTAGGAAGCGGGAGATGGCGGATGGCTGCGCGTGCGGGGTTGACGGCTGAGCGGGTTACCCGGGCCGCGGCCGAACTCGCCGACGAGGTCGGGTTCGACAACGTCACCGTGTCCGCGCTGGCGCGGAGGTTCGGGGTCAAGGACGCGAGCCTGTACTCGCATGTGAGGAATCTCCAGGACCTGCGTACCCGGGTGGCCATCCTGGCCGCCGGGGAGATGGTCGATCTCATCGGCGTGGCCGTGGCGGGGCGTTCGGGGAAGGACGCGCTGGCCGCGTTCGCCGGCGCCTACCGCGAGTACGCGCTGCGGCATCCCGGGCGTTACGCGGCCACGCAGAGCAAGCTCGACCTGGCCCAGGTAACCGACACCACGATGTTCCGGCGCACCGGCGAGCTGACGTACGGGATGTTGCGCGGCTACGACCTGGAGGAGCCCGACCTGACCGACGCGGTGCGGCTGCTGCGCAGCACCTTCCACGGATACACCAGCCTTGAGGCCACGGGGAGTTTCGCGCATCCCAGGGACGTGAACACGTCCTGGGATCGGGCCATCGACGCGCTGCACGTGCTGCTCCAGAACTGGCCGCGAGCGAACGACGAGGAGCGGGGAAGATGAGAACGGGAACGCTGCGAGTGCCGGGGGCACGGCTGTACTACGAGGTGCGTGGCGAAGGCCCCGTTACACCGAGCGGCCGGAGGAGTTCGGCCGGATGCTCGTGCGCGTGCTGCTCGGTCCGGACGCGAAGATCGGGTGATGTCGTAGTGTTTCGGCTATGGAATCCGTCGAGGAGAGAATCGCCCGGCTAGAGAAGCAGGTCGCGAAGCTTCAGCGGCATCTCGGCATCGATCCCGCACTCGTGGACGACGACGGGCCGTTCCTGCCGCCGGAGTTCTACCAGGCGCTGGAGAAGAAGAAGATGATCGCGGCCATCAAGATCTACCGGGACAGGACCGGTGCCTCCCTCCTGATGGCCAAGAACACCGTCGAGGCGATGGCGCGCAGGGCTGGGAACCCGCAGTAGGTCGTTCCATGCAGGGTGATGCCGTCGAGGTCGAGCGCGTGTTCCGGGAGGAGTACGGGCGGGCGGTCGCTGTGCTGGTGCGGGTCTTCGGGGACATCGACGTCGCCGAGGAGGCGGTGCAGGAGGCGTTCACGGTCGCGGTGCGGCGGTGGCCGGAGGACGGGGCGCCGCCGAGCCCGGCGGGGTGGATCATCACCACGGCGCGGAACCGGGCCATCGACCGGCTGCGCAGGGAGTCGGCGCGGCAGGACAAGCACGCCCAGGCCGCGCTGCTGCACGCCGGCGACGAGCCGCTGGAGGAGGGGCCGGTACGGGACGACCGGCTCCGGCTGATCTTCACCTGTTGCCATCCCGCGCTCGCCGCCCATTCACAGGTCGCCCTGACGCTGAGGTTGGTCGGCGGGCTGACCACGGCCGAGATCGCCCGCGCGTTCCTGGTGCCCGAGGCGACCATGGCGCAGCGGCTGGTCAGGGCCAAGGGCAAGATCCGCGACGCGAAGATCCCGTACCGGGTGCCGGAGGAGGCCGATCTGCCCGGCCGGCTGCGGGCCGTGCTGGCCGTGGTCTATCTGATCTTCAATGAGGGGTACACGGCCAGCTCGGGCGACCGGCTCGTCCGCGAGGAGCTCTGCGCGGAGGCCATCAGGCTCGGGCGGCTGCTGGCCGCGCTGATGCCCGATGAGCCCGAGGTCATGGGGTTGCTCGCGCTCATGCTGCTCATCGAGTCGCGGCGGGCCGCCCGTACGGGGCCGGCGGGCGAGCTGGTGCCGCTGGCCGAGCAGGATCGGGGGTTGTGGGATCGCGGGCTGATCGAGGAGGGGCAGGCCATCGTGCGGCGGTGCCTGCGAGCCGGCCGGCCCGGCGTCTACCAGATCCAGGCCGCCATCAACGCGGTGCACGGCGACGCCCCGAGCGCCGCGGACACGGACTGGGGGCAGATCGTGGAGCTGTACGATCTGCTGCTGACGTTCGATCCGAGCCCGGTGGTGGCGTTGCACCGGGCGGTGGTGGTGGCCGAGGTGGAAGGGCCGGAGAAGGCGTTGTCGCTGGTCGATGGGCTTGAGGTGGAGGGCTATCACCTGTTCCATGCGGTACGCGCCGATCTGCTGCGGCGGCTGGGGCGGCACGCGGAGGCGGCGGAGGCGTACGAGGCGGCGATCGCCCGGGCGGGCAACGAGGTGGAGCGCGACTTCCTGCGGCGCAGGCTTGAGGCCGCTGGTGGTTCGCCCTAACGGATGCAGTGCACCGCCGGGGAGATCCACAAGCTGGTGGCTGGCCTTGTCGAAAGCCTCTTGCCATAGCATTCAAGAGTGGCCGATCTTCAGCACACGCATGAGCTGGCCTTTGACGGCGACGTCGTCATCAAGCGGTACGTGGACACCAAGCCCGGCGCGGCCGAGCGCGAATGGCGGGCGCTGCGCCTGCTGGCCGAGCACGCCCCCGGGCTGGCGCCGGAGCCGATCGCGTTCGAGGCCGGCGTGGTGTCGATGACCAGGATCGACGGGGTGCCGCTGCGCGGGCTGTTCGCGCGGGACGTACATGTGGCGGCGCTGGTCGCGGCCCTTGCCGAGCTGCACTCGGCGGTGCCGCACCCGGTCCTCGGGAGCATCCCGGTACGCCCGTGGCAGCGCGAGGCCGTCTGCGACTGGATACGCCTGCGGTGCGCGGCCTGGCAGCCCCGGGACCCGCTGTCGGACCGGGCCGTGAAGGAGGGCCTGCGGTGGCTGGAGAGCTGGACGCCGGGCGAGGCCGGGGTGACGCCGGTGTTCGGGGCCGGCGACGGCAACCTGGCGAACTTCCTGTGGGACGGCACCCGCGTCCGCATCGTCGACTTCGAGGACTCCGGCCGCAGCGACCTGGCGTTCGAGGTGGCGGAGCTGGCAGAGCACGTGTCGATGTGGGTGGACGGCGAGGTGGAGATCGCGCATCGGTTCGAGCTGAGCCCGCAGGAGAAGCGGCGGATGCGCGAGTGCCGTAAGGTCCACGCGCTCGTCTGGCTGTTCCTGCTGTCGCACGAGAGCCCGCGCAATCCGCCGGGCACCTTCAGGCGACAGGTGGAGCGGGCGCTGGCAACATTGGGCGCATGAGACTCGCCCGCGCCGAAGACAGGGCCGCCGTGGAGCGGCTGGTCCACGACGCCTACGAGCCGTGGATCGAGATCGTCGGCATGCGACCGGTGCCCATGGACGCCGACTACGCCGCGCTCATCGAGGCCGGCCGGGTGCACGTCACCGACGACCTCCAGGGGCTCGTCGTGCTCGTGCCGGAGGACGGCGTCCTGCTGGTGGACAACGTCGCGGTGCACCCCGGGAGCCACGGCAAGGGCATCGGGCGCGGGCTGCTGGCGTACGCCGAGGAGGAGGCCCGCCGGCTGGGGCTGCCCGCGCTGCGCCTCTACACGAACGTCAAGATGGCCTCCAACATCGCTCTGTACGCCTCACTCGGCTACGTCGAGACCGGCCGGGTGGGGGTCCAGGGCAGGTCCGCCGTGACGATGCGCAAAGAGCTCAGCCCGTGAGCACGCCGAGCAGGTGCGTGACCTCCCGCGCCACCGCGTCGCGGCCGGCGTTCACGTACTTGCGGGAGTCGACGACGCGCTGGTCGTGGGCCAGGTAGTCGCGTACCGCGGCGGTGAACGCCTTGTTCAGGTGCGTCGCGATGTTGATCTTTTTCATGCCGTTCCGCACGGCCGCGCGCAGCACGTCGTCGGGCACCCCCGACGAGCCGTGCAGCACCAGCGGCACCGGCACGGCGGCCCGCAGCTCGGCGATGAGGTCCAGGTCCAGGACCGCGTCCTTGGTGGTCATCGCGTGCGAGGTGCCCACGGCCACGGCCAGCGCGTCCACGCCGGTCCTGGTCACGTAGTCGACCGCCTCGTGCGGCTTGGTCCGGGCGCCGGGCGCGTGCACGCCGTCCTTGCCGCCGACCTCGCCCAGCTCCGCCTCCACCCACACCCCGCGCTCGTGGCACCAGGCCGCCACCTCGGCGGTCGCCCGGAGGTTCTCCTCGTCGGGCAGCGCCGAGGCGTCGTACATGACCGAGCCCAGCCCCAGCTCCACCGCCTCTTTCACGAGCGCGCGGTCGGTGGCGTGGTCGAGGTGGACCGCGACCGGCACCTCGGCCCGCCTGGCGACCGCGAGCGCGGCCAGCGCGACCGGCTCCAGCGCGCCGTGGTAGCGCACGCAGTTCTCGCTGATCTGCAGCACGACCGGCAGCCCGAGCGCCTCGGCGCCGGCCACGATGGCGGTGGCGTACTCGAGCTGGATCAGGTTGAACGCGCCCACCCCCGCGGGCGACCGGCGGATGATGTCGCCGATGGCGGCGAGCGGCATGACGTGCTCCTTACGTGATGACGATCTGCGGATGGATGTCGGCGTACACGTCGCGGTCGAACTCGCCGGCCACCGGCGCGGCCACGGCCGCCGCGCCCAGCGCCGCGGCCCGCCGCAGCCGCTCCGGCCACGGCTCCGACTCCACCAGGCCCAGCGCCAGCCCCGCGACGAGCGAGTCGCCCGCCCCGGTGGGGTTGCCCTCGACGGTGTACGGCATCCGCGCCCGGAACGTCCCCTCTCCGGTGACGGCCAGCAGCCCCTCGGAGCCCATGGAGACCACGACCGACTCGGCGCCCTGATCGCGCAGCGCCCGCGCACCCTCGTCGGGGGTGCCGCCGGGCACGGCCCTGGCCAGCTCCTTCGCGTTGGGCTTGACGACGGAGGGCCTGCCCTTGGGCGCGTGGCGCAGCGGGTCGCCGTCGGCGTCCACGATGACGGGCACGCCGGCGAGGTCCGCGAGCGTGGCGTAGATGTCGGCGGGCACGCCGCGCGGCAGGCTGCCCGAGATGACCACCACGTCGGCGACGGCCGCCAGCGACGTGTAGTGGCGTACGAAGGTCGCCAGCTCGGCGGGCGTGACCTCGGGTCCTGGCTCGTTGAACAGCGCCGTGCGCCGGCCTCCGGCCGTCTCGCGGGGGCCGGGGGTCTCCTGCGGTGCGGGACCGCCGGTCTCGCAGACCGCCAGGGTCGCGCGGGAGTCGGCGGCGATGCCGCACAGCGCGCTCGGCAGCCTCGCAGCCCGCAGATCCTCCTCGATCGCCCGCCCGGTCGGCCCGCCCGCCAGGCCGGTGACCAGCACCTCCTGCCCGAGCGCGGCCAGCACGCGGGCCACGTTGACGCCCTTGCCGCCCGCGCGCCGGTGCACGGCGCCGACCCGGTTGACCCCGTCCCAGTCGACGGAAGGCACCTCGTAGGTCACGTCGAGCGCCAGGTTGAGCGTCACGGTGAGGATCATCGCGGCTCCGTGATCCAGCCGCCGTCCTTCATCACCCCGGCCACCTCCAGCTCGTCGGAGAGCACCACCAGGTCGGCCGCCTTGCCGACGGCGATCGAGCCGATCCGGTCGGCCAGCCCCAGCACCCGCGCGGGGGTCAGTGAGGCCACCTGGACCGCGTCGGGCAGCGACATGCCCACCTCCCGCACGGAGCGGCGGAACGCGACGTCCATGGTCAGCGTGGACCCGGCGATGGAGCCGCCCTCGACGATCCGGGCCACGCCGCCGTCCACGCGCACCTGCATGGGGCCGAGCACGTAGTCGCCGTCGCCCAGCCCGGCGGCCGACATCGCGTCCGTGATCAGCACGGTCCGGCCCGGCCCGGCCACCTCGTACGCCAGCCGCAGCATGGCCGGGTGCACGTGCACGCCGTCGTTGATCAGCTCGACCGTCACCCGCTCGTCGTCGAGCAGCGCCGCCACCGGGCCGGGCGCGCGGTGCCCGAGCGGCGGCATCGCGTTGTAGAGGTGCGTGGCCACGCTCGCGCCCGCCTCGATACCGGCGATCGTCTGGTCGTAGTCGGCGTCGCTGTGCCCGATGGCCGCGATCACACCCTCGGCCACGGCCATGCGGATCGTGTCGAGCGCGCCGGGCAGCTCGGCCGCGATGGTGACCATGCGCACGTGCCCGCGCCCGGCCTTCAGCAGCCCCGCGAACTCCTGCGGCGACGGCTCGCGCAGCATCGTGGGATCGTGCGCGCCGCAACGGCTCCTGGCGATGTACGGGCCCTCGAAGTGGATGCCCGCCAGCAGCCCCTCGTCGCACAGCTCGGCCAGCGCGGCCGCGGCGCGGGTCAGCCCGTCGAGCGAGTCGGTGACGAGGCTGGCCATGGTGGTCGTGGTGCCGTGCCGCCGGTGCAGCGCCACCGCGTCGCGGGCCTGATCCTGCTCGCCGGTGGGGAAGGAGCCGCCCGCGCCGCCGTGGTTGTGGATGTCGACGAAGCCGGGCACGACGTGCCGCCCGCCCACGCTCAGGCCTGGACCGGGGGCGGATCCGTGACCGACATGCGTGATGCGGCCGTCTTCGATGGTCAGCCACCCCTCGTGCACTCCCTCGGGAGTCACGATCCTGGCGTCGGCGAGAGTGAGGCTCATGTGGCCTCCTTCGTCGGCCGCATGAACTTTACCGGGCTGTGTCTGATTGGTCGCTCGCTACGCTCGCTCATGAGGAAAGAATCACAGATCGCGTGAGGTGCATGGGCTCGTCGGGGTTCAGCTCACGGGCGAAGGCCCGGGCGACGGCCACCCGCTGGGCGCGGATCAGCTCGGCCATCGGGTCGAGCCCGGTCTCGACGAACCTGCCGCCGGTCTCCTCGACCTGGGCGCGCAGGCCGTCGGGGGCGGTGCCGAGCATCCACGTCACCCGCCCTGGCGCGGCGATGCTGATCGGGCCGTGCCGGTATTCCATCGCCGGATACGCCTCCGTCCACGATCGCGACGCCTCGCGCATCTTCAGCGCCGCCTCCTGCGCCAGGCCGACCGACCAGCCGATGCCCAGGAAACTGAACTGCTCGGCCTCGACCAGCGTGCCGGGCAGCGGCGCGGCCACGGCCTCCTCGGCGTCGGCGATCGCCTGGGTGAGGTCCTCGCCGAGGCTGGCGCGCAGCAGGGCGAGCTGCGTGGTGGCGAACCTGGTCTGCACGACCGACCGCTCGTCGGCGTAGTCCAGAACGACGACCTCGTCCGCGGCCGTCATGATCGGCGTCTTCGGGTCGGCGGTGATCGCCGTGGTCTTCGTGGTGGCTCTGGCCAGCAGCTCCAGCACCTCGGTGGTGGTGCCCGAGCGGGTCAGCGCCAGCACGCGGTCGTAGCGGCGCCCGGCGGGGAACTCTGAGGCGGCGAAGGCGTCGGTCTCGCCGTGCCCGGCCCGCTCGCGCAGGGCGGCGTATGCCATCGCGATGAACCACGACGTGCCACAGCCGACGACGGCCACCCGCTCGCCCTCGCGAGGGAGCGCGCCGGCGGGAACGCTCTCGACGGCCCGCCGCCAGCACGACGGCTGGGACGCGATCTCGGCCTCGGTGTGGGTGGTCACCACATGCCTCCCCCTGATTGATTGTTTCTGCTCTTTTTATACCAGGAGAGCGCATCAATGTGCAGTGGTGGCTCCGGGATCGCCGGTGTGCCACGCTTGCTGCTGACCCCATCCGCTAGGAGGCATTCGTGTCCCGCTACGACCGCTGGAACGCCATCCTCGAGCTGCTGGCCCAGGAGGGCAGGCTGTCGGTGGAGGAGGCCGCGCGGGCGCTCGACGTCTCCACCGCGACGATCCGGCGGGACTTCGACCAGCTGGCCCAGCAGCAGATGCTCATGCGCACGCGGGGCGGCGCCGTCGCGCAGAGCGTGAGCTACGACCTGCCGCTGCGCTACAAGACGGCCAGGCACGCCGACGAGAAGCACCGCATCGCGGCCGCGGCGGCAGAGCTGGTCACGCCGGGCGCCGTGGTGGGGCTCAACGGCGGCACCACCACCTCCGAGCTGGCGCGCACCCTGGCCACGATGTCCACGCTGGAGAGCGGCTTCACGATCGTCACGAACGCGCTCAACATCGCCGCCGAGCTCACCGTCCGCCAGCACGTCAAGATCGTGGTGACCGGCGGAGTGGCCAGGCAGCAGTCGTACGAGCTCATCGGGCCGCTGGCGTCCGGCGTGCTGGAGCAGGTGACGCTGGACGTGGCGTTCCTGGGTGTCGACGGGCTGGACGTCGAGCTGGGCGCGTCGGCGCACCACGAGGGCGAGGCGAGCGTCAACCACCTGCTGATCAGCCGCGCCGCGCAGGTCGTCGTGGTGGCCGACTCCTCGAAGATCGGCAAGCGGGCGTTCTCCCGGATCTGCCCCATCGCCCAGATCGACACGCTCGTCACCGACTCCCAGCTCTCCGACACGCTCGCCGGGCAGCTCAGCGACGCGGGCGTCAAGGTCGTACGCGCCTGATGGCAGTTACCTGGGTACGTAATGAAACGCCAGCGATAAAGCCGATCAGGGGGAGTTATGGCGTCGGGTAAGGGCGTGGCTCGGCTCGGGCCCGCGGAGCGCACCGCGGCCCTGGAGAGCATGGCCGCGCGGGAGCTCGACGTGGTCGTGGTCGGCGGCGGGGTCGTCGGAGCGGGCATAGCGCTCGACGCCGTGACCCGCGGCCTCGACGTCGCCCTGGTCGAGGCCAGGGACTTCGCCTCCGGCACCTCCTCCCGCTCCTCCAAGCTCGTCCACGGCGGCCTGCGCTACCTGGAGCAGCTCAACTTCGAGCTGGTGCGCGAGGCGCTCCGTGAGCGGTCGCTGCTGCTGCAGCGCATCGCGCCGCACCTGGTCAGGCCGGTGCCTTTCCTGTTCCCGACGACCCACTACGGCTGGGAGCGGGCGTACGTGGGCGCCGGCGTGGCGCTCTACGACACGCTCGCCTTCGCGTCCGGGCTCACCCGGGGCGTCCCCGGGCATCGGCACCTGTCCAGGGCGCGGGCGCTGCGGCTGGCCCCGGCACTGAAGAAGACCGCCTTCACCGGCGCCGTCCAATACTGGGACGCCCAGGTGGACGACGCCCGCTACGTGATGACCATGCTCCGCACCGCTGCCACCTACGGCGCGCACGTCGCCCCCAGGTCGCAGGTCGTCGGGTTCCTGCGGGAGGGAGAGCGGGTCACCGGCGTGCGGGTGCGCGACCTGGAGTGCGGCGACGAGCTGGAAGTACGCGCCCGGCAGGTGGTCAACGCCACCGGCGTCTGGACCGACGACATCCAGGAGCTGGTGGGCGGACGCGGCCAGATCCACGTACGCGCCTCCAAGGGCATCCACCTGGTCGTGCCGCGCGACCGGATCCACTCAATGACCGGGATCATCCTGCGTACCGAGAAGTCCGTGCTGTTCGTGATCCCGTGGGGCCGCCACTGGATCATCGGCACCACCGACACCGAGTGGGCGCTCGACAAGTCCCACCCCGCCGCCTCCCGGATCGACATCGACTACCTGCTCGACCACGTCAACGCCGTGCTGTCGGTGCCGCTGACCCGCGACGACGTCGAGGGCGTCTACGCGGGACTGCGGCCGCTGCTGTCGGGCGAGTCCGACGAGACCTCCAAGCTGTCCAGGGAGCACGTGGTGGCGCACCCGGTGCCGGGGCTGGTGATGATCGCGGGAGGGAAGTACACGACGTACCGGGTCATGGCGCAGGACGCCGTGGACGCCGTGGCCCACGGGCTCGACCAGCGGGTGCCGCGCTCGTGCACCGACCGCATCCCGCTCGTCGGCGCCGAGGGCTACCAGGCGCTGTGGAACTCCAGGCACCGGCTCGCCCGGACCTCCGGGCTGCACGTGGCCAGGATCGAGCACCTGCTCCAGCGGTACGGCTCGCTGATCGACGAGGTGCTGGCGCTGATCGAGCGCGACCCGACGCTGGCCAGGCCGCTGACCGGGGCCGACGACTACCTGCGGGCCGAGATCGTCTACGCCGCCACCCACGAGGGCGCCAGACATCTCAACGACGTGCTGACCAGGCGTACGCACATCTCCATCGAGACCTTCCACCGCGGCCTGGCCGTGGCGCAGGAGGCCGCGGAGCTGCTGGCCGGGCCGCTCGACTGGGACGGCGAGCAGGTCAAGAGGGAGGTGGAATACTTCACCAAGCGCGTGGAGGCCGAGCGCCGCTCCCAGGAGCAGGACTCCGACCAGGGGGCCGATGCGATCAGGCTCGGCGCGCCGGAGATCGTCCCCGTCGTCGTACCGGAGCGTGCATGAGCGAGCGAACGATCAGACACGGGAACTTTTCGTTAAGGCGACCGACGGAGGAGAGCGCATGAGTGAACCTTCGACGCAGTTGTCCGACCCGCGCGAATTGCTGGAGGGATACCTCGACTACTACCGCGCGGAGATCCTGCGGGTGCTGGAGGGGTTCCCGGAGCCCGGGGTGAGCCGCGTGCCGTCGGGGTGGACGCCGCTGGCGCTGCTCAAGCACCTGGCGTACATGGAGCGGCGCTGGTTCGTGTGGGACTTCGCGGGCGAGCCGCTCGAGGACCCGAACGGCGATCGCGACGAGGAGGGGGCGCTTGTCGCCACCGAGTCGTTCGAGGAGATCAAGGCGTTCTACCTGGCGCAGTGCGAGCGGTCCAGGCAGGTTGTGGCGAAGGCGCGGCTGTCCGATGTGGGCTCCCGGATTGGCCGGTTCCGGCCGCCCGAGGAGCCGCCGACGCTGGGGTGGACCATGTTCCACGTCCTGGAGGAGTACATGCGGCACGCCGGGCACCTGGACATCGCCCGCGAGCTGGCGGGCGGCCCGTAGCCGGACCGCCCGCCGCTCAGATCAAGGCGCGGGTGGATACTGCGTGGCGTCGTGCACGTCGAGCAGCGGCTCCTTGACGCCGTCGCCCGAGTCGTCGGTCCAGTTGCTGTTGCCGGTGGCGATCAGCGTGCTGCGTACGGCCAGCGAGCCCGCCCTGGTCGTCGGCTTGCCGGCGCCCGAGGTGAGGATGGCGGCCGCGCCCGCCACATGGGGGCTGGCCATCGAGGTGCCGCTGATCGTGTTGTAGCCGCCGTTCCGCCACGTCGAGTAGATGCACGTCCCCGGCGCGGTGATCTCGACGGTCGCGCCGTAGTTGGAGAAGAACGCCGAGGTGTCGTCCTGGTCGGTCTCGCTGCGGCACGAAAGCGTGCTGCCGCCGGCGCCGCCGGGCAGGCCGTCGTTGTCGGTCATCGCCGAGACGGTGACCACGTCGGGGTGGTTGGCGGGGAAGAACGTGGAGGTGTTCGCGTGGTTGTTGCCCGCGGCCACCACGACCACGATGCCGGCGTTGACCGCGTTCGTGATCGCGCTGCTGATGGCGCTGCTCGAGCAGCCGTTGCAGCCCAGGCTCAGGTTGATGACCTCGATGGTGGAGGCGCGGGCCACCACCCAGTTGAGACCGGCGGCGATGCCGGACAGGGTGCCCGAGCCCGCCGCGTTGAGGACCTTCACGCCGTGGATGCGGGCGCCGGGCGCGACGCCCACCGGGCCGACGCTGTTGTCGATCGCGCCGACCGTGCCCGCGACGTGCGAGCCGTGGCCGTTGTCGTCGGTGCCGGAGTTGTTCGTGCAGGCGCCGCTCACGCAGTTGGCGCGCGCCACGACATTCAGGTCGGGGTGGGTGTAGTCCACGCCGGTGTCGACGACGGCGACGTCCACGTCGATGCGCACGTCGTCGGTGCTGTCGATGTCCAGGTTCGGGTTGTCGGGGCCGAAGATCCGCCGGACGCCCGTGGGGGTGGTCTGCGGGAAGGCGGTGACCTCGGCGTCGGGCTCGACGCTGAGCACGTTCGGGTTCTTGCTGAGCTGCTCGGCGGCGGCCGCGCTCAGGCGGGCGGTGTAGCCCTTGAAGGCGTGCTCGTAGACGCCGACGAGCTCGCCTCCGTGCTGGGCCACCTGGTCCTGGGCGGCGCCGCGGGGCGCGCGCATCGACGGGTTGAGCTGGACGATGTAGGTGCCGTCCGGTGCGGCGGCTGAGACCGGGAGCGGCGTCGTGAGTAACGCCAGCGCGCTGACGAGCAATGCGAGCAGGGGGGTGCGTGATCGCATGGCAGCGGGAACCCTTCCTCGAGGGATGGACCGGGACCCTGCGCCGTGACACATCCGCCCGGTCCGACATTACAGTGTCAGTAAAGTTTTCATCATCAGTGGGCAAATGTCCATAAAAAGAGCGCCGGTTCGCCACGAACCGGCGCTCTTTGGTTGCTTAACGGAGCGGGATCCAGGATTGTGAGGCGAGCGTGGCGGCGTCGTTGACCTGGACGCCTTCCTGTGAGATCGTCCAGATCGAATCGCCGATGATCATGGAGCGCTGGATGCCGGGCTGGTACGGGTAGTCCCCCTGCTGCCCCTGCGTCGGATGCTTGATCATGCCCAGCTTCGACACACCCGAGTCGTCGATCTTGAGGACCAGCGCGCCCGACTCGTTCTGCTGCGTCAGCGGGATCACCGACAGGCCGGTCTTCGGCCAGTACAGGAACGCGTGCGGGTCCCACTCGGCCTCCGAGCCCGAGTCCTTCTGGAACAGCTGCGACAGCCGGCGCGGGCCGGCGGGGTCGCTGACGTCGAACAGCGAGACCTGGGTGCCGAGCGTCCGGCCCTTCTCGCTGGCCTCCTGGCCGATGCCGATCAGCCTGCCCTCGCCGCCGGGGTGCAGGTAGGCCGAGTAACCGGTGATCTTCAGCTCGCCGGTTACCTTGGGCGCCGCCGGGTCGCGCAGGTCGAGCGTGTAGAGCGGGTCGACCTGCTTGAACGTGACGCAGTAGCCGACCGCGCCGATGAACCTGACCGAGTAGATGCGCTCGCCCTCGCCGAGGCCGCCGACCTCGCCGCTCTTGGCCAGGGTGTCGGCCTTGAGCACGTGGACGGTGCTGGAGCTGGACCTGCCGTCGGTGGAGGTGAGTGTGGTGGCGACGCGGAGGTGGCCGTCGTACTCGGACATCGAGTACTGGTTCAGCAGCCGGCCGTTGACCTTGCCCGAGGCCACGTAGGCGGGCGGTCCTGGCGAGGCGACGTCGAACCGGTGGATCTCGGTCTCCTCCGGCGGGGTCGTGGGGGTCGGCTTGGGCTCGTCCGGCGTGGGCTCCTCGGCGGGGGCGGCGTCCGGGGTGTCCTCGACCGGCATCGGCATCGGCGACCACCAGCGCGGGTTGCTGGCCACGTACAGGCTGGTGCCGGTGCCGTACACGATGTCGCCGTCGGCCGCGAGGCTGATCGGGTCGGTGCCCGCCGCGCCGACGCCCTGCGCCAGGTCGAGGGTGTGCACGGTCAGCAGCGAGGTGCCGGTGTAGTCGGCGGGGTGGCTGACCCGCTCGCACTTGATCGCGTCCTTCTTGACGGCGCCGGACGCGTCCGCGATCTCGATCTTGGGCAGCCAGGCGTCGACCGGGGCCTTGCGCACCGCCGCCTGGTTCAGCTTGATCCGCTCGGCCTCCGAGGCGTCGTCCTTGGGCTGCGGGAACGTGATCTCCGGCTGGCTGCGGGTGACGATCCTGACCTTGGAGCCGACCATCCTGGCGTCCACGTACGTGCCCTGGGGCTTGACCGTGCTCAGGACCTTGGGCTCGCCGGCCAGGTCGACCAGCACGTAGCGGGTGTCGCCGAGCGGGGCGATGGACTTGTACATCACGTCGCCGGAGCCGCGGAACAGCACCAGCGCGCGGTCGCCGGACAGCATCAGGTCGGCGGGGGCGAAGACGCGCTCGCCGCCCTCGGTCAGCTTGAGCGAGGAGGTGACCTTCCGCGTGGCGGTGTCGATGACCCGCAGGGTGCCGTCCGTGACGGTGATCACCCGGTTGCCGTCGGTCTTGACCAGGTCGGGCTCGTCCACACCCGCCTCGTGCACGTTGGTGGTGGAGTGTTCGGGGGTGTCCGCCTTGGCATTGGGGGTGACCGCCGCCGTGTCCTGCTCCGCCCGCATGATGGCCATGTTGCCGCCGAACCCCCATGGGCCGACGTTCGTGGCGGCGTGCTCGCGCAGGCCTGCCAGCATGTCGTCGCAACCGTTGTAGGCGACCAGGCGGACCGCGCCGAGGGGAGTCGCCTTCGGGGGACCAGCCGGTGTCCCTCCCGTGGACGAGGTGCAGGCGGCCGTGACCGTCGCGAGCGCCGCGGCGGTCACGGCCGTACGGATCAGCGTCTTCATGACCTCAACACGGCTGGCCGGGCCGGATGGTTCAGGAGCCCCGTTGCGGATTGACGGTGAAGGCGGGGCTGAAATCCACGTCGTCCGGCACCTCCAGCAGCTTGCGCAGCAGCTTGCCGGAGAAGTCGAGCACCTGGACCTCGTCGTTGACGCCGTTGTCCTGCTCCCAGCAGTAAAGGTGTTTGTCGTCGTAGAAGCCGAGGACCTTGTCGCAGTCGGAGGAGAACTTGCGCAGGCGCTTGCCCGAGGCGGAGTCCCAGATGCAGTGGTCGCCGTCGCCGCCGTTGGGGCAGTTGGTGACGAACGTCTTGCCCGAGGGCGAGAAGATGTCCTGCGTGCCGGCCGACAGGGTGCCGATGCCCGCTGCCGAGCGCGTGGCCTTGCCCTGGGTGTCGAAGAAGCGCAGGCCGCGGTTCTTCTCGTCGCCGTAGACGTTGACCGCGCCCTCGTCGTCCCCGTCGAAGCCGAAGGCGGTCTCGCGGATGGAGGTGTCGGAGACGTCGACCGTGGTGGCCTCCTTCGCAGCCACGTCCACGATGACGAAGCCCAGGTAGACCCACTTGTCGTTCCCGGTCTTCTTCTCCATGTTGAGCAGGATCTTCGAGCCGTCCTTCGACCACGCCCTGATGCTGCTGATCAGCGGCTCCTTGACGGTCTTGATCGTCGTGCGGTCGCCGGACTCCTGGTCGGTGATGATGATGAAGTCGAAGTCGTCGTTGCTGTATTTCCTGCCCCTGCTGGCGAGGTAGCGGCCGTCGGGCGAGACCATCGACTCCCAGTTGGCGGAGTATTTCGTGAAGGAGCCGCGCAGCGAGCCCCTGGCGTAGTCGATCCAGTCGTCCTTCTTCTTGTCGAACACCTCGTAGGAGGTCAGGACGATGGGGTCGGCCGGGTTCTCGTACAGCGAGACGGAGGCGCCGGGGAGCGTCTTCTTGGCGCCGGTCCTCGGCACGGCCGCCTGGGTCGGGGACGGGCTGGAGTTGGGGGTGCGCAGCGTCTGCTCGGGCGTCGCTGAGGCAGCCGGTCCGGCCACCGGCGACTTGCCGAGCTGGATGACCACGAACACGCCGGCGAGCAGCAGCAGCGCGACCGCCACCGTGATGCCCGCCATGAGCGGGGCCTTGCTCTTCTTCGGCTGGCCGTACGTGCTCCGGTAGGTGGGCTGGCCGTAGGGCGGCGCCGGTGGCTGCTGCCACTGCGGCTGTTGATGGTGCGACTGCTGGGGATGGTGTTGCTGGGGATGCGGCTGCTGCGGATATTGCGAGACCGGCCCGGAATGGCCGACAGGCCCGGAGTGAGGGACCGGCCCGGAATAGCCGACAGGCCCGGAGTGAGGGACCGGGCCGGAGGGCGGGCCCGTGGGCGGCGCGAAGGGTTGTTGCGGGGCCGCCTCGGCGGCGGCCTGCGCGAGCATGCCCGAGTTCGGCGCCGGGTGCTGCAGCAGGCGCATGATCACCTGCTCGGCGGTGGGCCGCTGGGACGGGTCCTTGGCCAGGCAGGCGGCCACCACGTCACGCAGTTGCCCGTCCAGCATGCCCAGGTCGGGTTGCTGGTTGAGGACCCGGTTGATCACCGCCGGCATCGTGTCGCTACCGAACGGCGCTTTGCCCGATGCGGCGAACACCATCGCGCTGCCCCACGCGAACATGTCCGCGGCCGGCCCGACGGTGTGCCCCATGACCTGCTCGGGCGGCATGTACGACGGCGTCCCCACGACCATGCTGCTGATCGTCGAGGTGGCGTTCAGCGCCCGCGCGATGCCGAAGTCGATCACCCGCGGCCCGTCCGCGCCGATGATCACGTTGGCCGGCTTGAAGTCGCGGTGCACGATCCCGGCCTGGTGGATGGCGGCCAGCGCGGTGGCCGTGCCGATGGCCAGCCGGTGCAGGACGGTTCCCATGCGCGGGCCCTCCTCCTGCACGACCCGCTGTAAGGAGGGGCCCTCGATGTACTCGCTGATGATGTACGGCCGGTCCTGCTCGACCCCGGTGCCCAGGACGGCGGCGGTGCAGAACGGCGCCACCTGCTGGGCCACCTGGACCTCGCGCAGGAACCGCTCGACGCCGATGGCGTCGCCCGACTGGTCGGGCCGCAGCCACTTGACCGCGACGCGCGCGTCAGCGTGGTCTTTGGCGAGATAGACGACGCCCTGACCGCCCTCGCCGAGCCTGCCGAGGAGATCCATGCCCCCCAGTTGCTGTGGATCTCCGGGACGTAGCGGAGCGAAGGATGCCATGAAGGGATTCTGTCGCTATGGCGGGGATCCGCAAAAACTACCCGCCGGTAGTTAAACGGAATATCCTTCTGGCATGCACGTGACGTCCAGCGGCAGGACACAGGACATCGTCGCCCCCTTCACCGGCGAAACCATTGCTGAGCTGCCCATATCGGGGGTGGAGGACGTTCGGCGGGCGTACGAGAAGGCCAGGGCCGCCCAGATCGAGTGGGCGGCCAAGCCCGCCGCGGTGCGGGCCAGGCCGTTCCTGCTGCTGCACGACGCGATTCTCGACCGAAGAGACGAGATTCTCGACCTCCTCCAGGACGAGACCGGCAAGGCCCGTAAGCACGCCCTCGAGGAGGTGCTCGACGTCGCGGGCTGCAGCCTCTACTACGCTCGCCGCGCGCCCGGGCTGCTCGCCCCGCGCGGCCGCAAGGGCGTCTTTCCCGTCGCGACCCGCGTGGCCGAGCTGCGTCAGCCCAAGGGCGTCGTCGCGCTGATCTCCCCGTGGAACTACCCGCTCTCGCTCGGCGTCACGGACGCGGTGCCCGCGCTGCTGGCCGGGAACGCGATCGTCCACAAGCCGGACACGCAGACCGCCATGTCCACGCTGTGGACCATCGACCTGCTGGCCGAGCTGGGCATGCCGCGCGAGATCTGGCAGGTCGTGCTCGGCGAGCCCGCCGACATCGGCGACGCGCTGCTGGACCACGCCGACTACGTGGCGTTCACCGGCTCGACGCGCGGCGGCAGGAAGATCGCCGAGGAGGCGGCCAAGCGGCTCATCGGCTGCTCACTGGAGCTGGGCGGCAAGAACCCTATGGTGGTGCTGGAGGACGCCGACCTGGATGTGGCCGTACAGGGCGCGCTGCGCGCCTGCTTCACCAACGCCGGCCAGCTCTGCCTGTCGATCGAGCGCCTGTACGTGCACGCGTCCGTCTTCGACGACTTCGCCCGGCGCTTCGTCAAGCAGGTCAAGAACCTCAAGCTCGGCGCCGGCCGCGACTGGTCGGTCCAGATGGGCTCGCTCACCTCGCGGCGCCAGCTCGACGCGGTCCGCGCGTACGTGGACGACGCCGTGGCCAAGGGCGCGACGCTGCTGGCCGGCGGCAAGGCCAGGCCCGATCTCGGCCCGCTGTTCTACGAGCCGACCGTGCTCACCGGCGTCACCGAAGACATGGAGCTGTGCCGCAACGAGACGTTCGGGCCGGTGGTGGCGCTCTACCCGTTCGCCACCGACGACGAGGCGGTCGAGCTGGCCAACGACACCATCTACGGGCTCAACGCCTCCATCTGGACCTCCAGCCTCCCGCGCGGCCGGGCGCTGGCCGCCCGCGTCAAGGCCGGCACGGTCAACATCAACGAGGGGTACGGCTCCGCCTACGCCTCCTACGACGCCCCCATGGGCGGCATGAAGGCGTCCGGCCTCGGCCGCAGGCACGGCGCCGAGGGCCTGCTGCGCTACACCGAGGCCAAGACCGTGGCCGCGCAGGCGAGCTGGCTGGGGTTCGAGCCGCCGTTCGACCTGACGTACGAGAAGTGGGCGGACGTGCTGGCCGGCACGCTGAAGACGATGCGCAGGCTCCGGCTCAAGTAGGCGCTGCTCGCCTGTGGCGAACGCGTGCGGTCTTTCCGGCCTGTGGCTGGCAGGGTGGAGCGGTGAGCTGGAACGGGCGAGCGTTGGATGTGCTGGCGGCGGGGTCGCCGACCCCGCTGATCGACTTCCCGGTGCCCGTGCCCGGGGTCAGGCTGCTGCTGAAGGACGAGTCCGCGCAGCCGACCGGGAGCCTGCGGCATCGGCATGCCAGGGCGCTGTTCCGCCGGGCCATCCTCGACGGGCTCGTCACCGAGGGCACGACCGTGGTGGAGGCGACGGGCGGCAATGCCGCGGTGGCGCAGGCGTGGTTCGCGCGGCGGCTCGGGTTGCCGTACACCGTGGTCATGCCGGGCGAGCGGAGCGAGGCGCGGGCGCGGGCGGTTGAGGCGCTGGGCGGCGAGTGCAGGTTCGTGACGCCGCCGCCGGCGATCTACGACGCGGCCCGCGAGATCGACGGGCACTTCCTCGACCAGTTCGGGCGCGCTGCCGAGCACGATCTGGCCGATGAGCTGTTCGGGCAGGTGCGGCCGCACTGGGTGGTCACGGGCGCCGGCACGGGGGCGACGTCGGCCACGCTGGGCCGGTGGTCACAGTCCCACAGGACCGCCGACACCCCCACCTCCGGCACGGCCGACGACCCGGCCTCGGGCGACGGCTCCCCCTCGGGCACGGAGGGCGGGGGATGGCGGTGCCGGGTTGCGGTGGCGGATCCCGATAACTCGGCGTATTTCCCTGGTTGGACGCTCGACACCCCCGACTACGCGACCGGCATGCCCTCGCGGATCGAAGGCATCGGGCGGCCGCGCATCGAGCCCGGGTTCCGCGCCGACCTCGTCGACCTGGTCGTCCCCGTGCCGGACGCGGCGAGCGTGGCGGCGGCCAGGCACATCAGGGAGATCACCGGGCTGCCGGTGGGCGGCTCGTCGGGCACCGCGCTCTGGGCGGCGCTGGAGCTCGTCGAGCGCATGCGGGCCAGAGGTGAGGCCGGCACCGTGGTCTCCCTGATCGGCGACGCCGCCGACCGCCATCTGGCGACCTATCACGATGACGGGTGGACGGCAGGCAAGGGCTTGGATATCGGGCAAGTCCGGCAATACGTGGACGAGCTGCGGCGCCGTAGCGTCGTCTAGTCCAGCGGGTGGCTGACCCAGACGTTCGGCTCCACGTAGACGGCGTGGTCCTGCTCCACGTAGCAGTGCACCGGGCTGAGCGCGCCGGGCACTTCGACGGCGCCCGTGCGGTCGAACGGCAGCTCGGTCCACTTCCGCCACTCCGCCGGCGTGCCCGCCACCACCATCGACCGCGGCGCCACCTTGACGATCTTCCCGCCCGCCCGCACGTGCACCCGCAGCCACGGGTCGTAGGGCAGGCCGTCGTCGCGGGTGCGGAAGGCGTACTCGGATATGGGGGTGTGTGGTTCGAGGTGTTTTCTGTTGGGCCGGACGGGGGCGACGAGCTCGGTGAAGCCGAGGCGGGCGGCGCGGTCCCGCATGGCGGCCAGCATCAGCGAGGACAGCCCCGTCCCCTGCACGTCGCGGCGGATGCTGATCTCCAGGGCCGAGATGGCGTCGGGCCGCAGGCCGCGCTCGCGGGCCAGCCAGCCCCGCCGGATCACGCCGTCCCAGCCGTCGTCGGGCAGCTCGGCCCCGCCCGCCCGGTACGGGATCATGCAGCCCCGCGCCACCAGCCGGCCGGGCTCGGCGTCGTCGTCGGCCACCAGCACGTAGTCGGCGTAGGCCGTGGTCGCGATCGGGTAGAACAGGTCGGCGATCGGATCGTTGAACACGAACTCGTGCCACGTATGGTCCATCGCAAAGAGCGACGACGCGAACTCCGGGCGCTCGGCGAGGGTCGTGACGCGGAGGGCCATACTGATCATTCTCACATCCCAGTTTGCCGGATGTACCTGATTTATCAGTGCATAGGCGATCAATCAGGTGTGCGCTAGCGTCGGCGGCATGACAGAACTTGACCCCAGGCTGCGGGCGGTCATCGACCTCCTCGTGGCCGAGGCACGCGAGAGCGGTGGCAGGCATGAGTACGACGGCCGGATTCAGGACCTGTCGCCCGACGGCGTGCGGGCCGGGCTGGCGCGGCTCGGCGAGGGGGCCGCGCCTGCAGACCCGCATGACGCCGAGCACCTGCGGGTGTTCGAGGAGAGCCTGCGTACCGAGTTCGGGGAGCTGCAGCTGCACCGCAAGAACCCGCTGGTCCACCTCTCCAATCTCGAGCTCGCCTGCTACGACCGCGACTACGCCCCCGAGGCGGAGCGCGCCGCGGCCAAGGCGGCCCACCTCGCGCTCTGGCCGGCCGCCGTGGACCACGCGATCAGCTCCCTCGACCAGCTCAGCGCGCCCGTCGCGAAGTCCCTGATCGGCGCCGCCAAGGGGTTGGCGGCCGGGATCACGGACGAGGCCGCGCTGGAGGCACACGGCAGGCTCGTCGCTCACGTGGAACGCGCCGCGGCCGAGGGCGACCCCGACGCCGCGCTCGGCGGCGACGCGCTGGCCAAGCTCATGGGCACGGCCGAGGGCCTGCCGGTGGACCTGGGCCGGCTGGCCGAGCGGGCCGACGCCGAGCGCGACCGGCTCATGACGCTGCTCGCCGAGTCCTGCGCCAAGCTGGGGCGCCCAGGGTCGCCGCTGGACGTCGTACGGGAGCTCGTCAGGGACCACCCGGACGCGGACGGTGTGATCGAGGCGGCCAGGATCGGCACCGAGAAGGCCATCGCGTTCACCCGCGAGAAGGACCTCGTGCCCTACCACGACGGGGAGTGCCTGGTCGGGCCGGCTCCCGAGTCGCGCCGCTGGGCGATGGCCATGATGTCGTGGAACTCGCCCGGCGAGCCCGAGGGCCCGTCCTGGTACCACATCACGCCGCCCGACCCGTCCTGGCCCGAGCGGGATCAGGAGGAGTGGCTGGAGGTCTTCAGTTACACGACGCTGCCGGCGATCAACGTGCACGAGGTGGCGCCCGGGCACTTCTCGCACGGTCGCGCGCTGCGGCAGGCGCCGTCGGACGTGCGGCGGCTGCTGCATTCGATGGCGTTCATCGAGGGGTGGGCGCACTACGCCGAGGAGCTGTGCGTCGAGGAGGGGTTCGAGTCCGGCGACCCGCGCTTCGAGATCGGCGTGTGGGTGGAGGCGCTGATCCGCGTCACCCGGCTGGCCTGCGCGATCGGCGTGCACACCGGGCAGCTGACCGTCGAGGAGGGCGCCCGGCGCTTCGAGTCCGACACGCACCTGGCGGGCCCGGCCGCGCTGTCGGAGGCCCGGCGGGCGACGTTCGACCCGACGTACGGGCGCTACACGTGGGGCAAGCTGCTCATCCTCGACCTGCGTGAACGGGCGCGCAAGGAGTGGGGCGCGGGCTTCACCCTGCAGCGCTTCCACAAGGCGCTGTTCGACCTCGGCTCGCCGCCTCTGGGACTGATCGACGCCATCCTGTAGCTTCGATCATCGAGGAGGTACGTCGTGCGCGAGCTCTCCGGGAAGATCGCCGTGGTGACCGGCGCCGCCAGCGGCATCGGCCGTGCCCTGGCGGTCCGGTTCGCGGCCGAGGGTATGACGTTGATGCTCGCCGACGTCGACCACGGAGGGCTCGCGGAGACGGCCGCGCTGGCCAGGGACGCCAAGGTGCTCACGCAGATCACCGACGTGTCGGACGCGGCGTCCGTCGCGCACCTGGCCAACCGCTGCTTCGGTGAGTTCGGGGCCGTGCATGTGCTGTGCAACAACGCCGGCGTCTACCAGGGCGGCCACATGTGGACCCGCGACCCCGAGGACTTCGCCTGGCTGCTGGGCGTGAACCTGTGGGGCGTGCTGCACGGCATTCACGAGTTCGTGCCGCGCATGATCGAGCAGGACACCGAGGGACACATCGTCAACACGGTGTCGGTGGCGGGGCTGTTCACGGCGCCTGGATCGGGCGGGTACACGGTCAGCAAGCACGCCGCCCTGGCCGCGTCCCATGCGCTCGCCCAGGACCTGGCCGCCGCCGGTGCCAAGCTCCGCGTGACGGCGCTCTGCCCGGGCTCGGTCAGGACGCGGATCGCCGATTCGGCCCGCGTACGCCCTCCCGGGCTGGTCAACATCCCCACCCAGGACGAGGTGGACTCGCTCGACCGCGTCGGCAGGATGGCGGCGGTCGGCATCGAGCCGTCCGAGGTCGCCGACCTGGTGGTGGAGGCCATCCGCGAGGAGCGGTTCCTGGTGCTGACCGATCCCAAGTACGCCGCCCGGTTACGCCTCCAGACCGAGACCCTGCTGACCGGAAACCTGCCGTCTTACCAGTGACGCTCGTGGGCGAGGACCCTGACCACCTTGCCGCTGCGCGGCTTGACCAGCAGCCGTACGGGGTCGCCCGGCAGCACGTCCTTGTAGAGCCCCTGATCGACGAGGAACGCCGTGGCCTTCTCCGAGCTGCCGTCGTGCAGCGCGATGTAGTACTTCTGGTAGCGGCCCTCGCCGCTCGACTCGATCTCGACCCACCGCTTGACGACGTGCCCGGCGACCTCCTGGCGCTTGGGACCTCGCACTGAGGATCCGGCGGGCTCGATCTCCACGCCCTGCCAGCCGCTGCCCGTGAAGATCCACTCGTACCGCGGGTTCAGCGGCTCCGCCTCCGGCCCGGCGACCTCCAGCCCGCGCGCGGTCGGCAGGAACCCACGCCCGCCCATGAGCAGGCTCACCCCCGCCACGAATGACACCGCTGTCGCGATGATCCCGGGCCACGACGCGCCGGCCCGGGAGACGGTGGCGTACCAGGGGACGACGAGCGCGGCGGCCAGGAGCAGCGGCACGATCATGGTGGGCCAGCGCCGCCGCGCCAGGCCGAGATCGATGGCACACTGCCGGACGAGCGGGACGAATTCGCTCTCGAGGTCGGCGCCGTCGGGCATGAGGGCGATGACCGGCGCGTACGGGGCGCCCGCCAGGCGGGCGGTCACCCGTTCCAGCACCCACCGCTCGTACGGCAGCAGCGGCTCCGGCCGATGCCTGTTCATGGTCGCGCCCGCTTCGCTCCTCGTTGGCTCGTCCCTCGCTCTCTCGTCGCGAGCTCCTGCGCTCGGTGCCGGCGACAGGCGGTCGCCCTCGATCGTCACCCATCCGCGCCCGGCCAGCTCGAACAGCGCCGAATGGAAGACCTCCTGCGCCCGCATGCCGCGCAGCAACTCGACCACGGGCGGAGGCGCGTCGTACTCAGGCGTGCGTGTGGGCCTCTCCCGGCCGGACAGCTTGAAGGCGGCGGCCAGCACGGCGGTCCACAGAGCCCACGCGGCCGCCGGCCAGACAAGATCCATTGTTCTGTGTTAGCACGAGTGCCCGTGCCAGGCCAGGCGTAATATCCAAGGCCGATACACTGAGAGCACCGCATTTCGCCTTTGGGGGGGTTCTCACGGTGTCTGAATTCGACACGGTTCTGGTGGTCGACTTCGGCGCGCAGTACGCGCAGCTCATCGCCAGGCGGGTGCGCGAGTGCCACGTCTACTCTGAAATCGTCCCCTCGACGATGCCCGTCGAGGAGATGATGGCCAAGAACCCGAAGGCGATCATCCTGTCCGGCGGCCCTTCCTCGGTCTACGCCGAGGGCGCTCCGCCGGTGCCGCCCGGGCTGTTCGCGACGGGCGTACCGACGTTCGGCATCTGCTACGGCTTCCAGGCTATGGCCCAGGCGCTGGGCGGCGAGGTGGCCCGCACCGGCGTGGCCGAATACGGCGGCACCGCGCTCGAGGTGCTCGACGAGGGCGTCATCTTCGCCGGCCTGCCGGCCGCCCAGCAGGTCTGGATGTCGCACGGCGACAGCGTCGCGGCCGCGCCCGAGGGCTTCACGGTGACCGCCTCGACGGGAGAGACTCCGGTCGCCGCTTTCGAGCACGTCGAGCGTGGCCTCTACGGGGTGCAGTTCCACCCCGAGGTCCTGCACTCCGAGCACGGTCAGACGGTGCTCAAGCACTTCCTCGACGCGGCCGGCTGCCGCCCGACGTGGACGATGCTCAACATCGTCGAAGAGTCCGTCGAGGCCGTACGCCGCCAGGTCGGCGAGGGCCGGGCCATCTGCGCGCTGTCCGGCGGCGTCGACTCCGCGGTGGCCGCCGCCATCGTCCAGCGCGCCATCGGCGACCGGCTGACCTGCGTCTTCGTCGACCACGGCCTGCTGCGCAAGGGCGAGGCCGAGCAGGTCGAGCGCGACTTCGTGGCCGCCACCGGCGTGAAGCTCCGCGTGGTCGACGCCTCCGACCGCTTCCTGAAGGCGCTGGACGGCGTCAGCGACCCGGAGGAGAAGCGCAAGATCATCGGCCGCGAGTTCATCCGCGTCTTCGAGGACGAGCAGCGCGCCATCATGGCCGACGGCCCGGTGGAGTTCCTGGTCCAGGGCACGCTCTACCCCGACGTGGTCGAGTCGGGCGGCGGCACCGGCACCGCCAACATCAAGTCCCACCACAACGTCGGCGGTCTGCCCGAGGACCTCCAGTTCAAGCTGGTGGAGCCGCTCCGCGCGCTCTTCAAGGACGAGGTGCGGCGCGCGGGCGAGGAGCTCGGCCTGCCCGCCGCCATGGTCTGGCGCCAGCCGTTCCCCGGCCCCGGCCTCGGCATCCGCATCGTCGGCGAGGTGACCCGAGAGCGCCTGGCCCTGCTCCGCGAGGCCGACGCGATCGCCCGCGAGGAGCTGTCGCGGGCCGGCCTCGACCGCCAGATCTGGCAGTGCCCGGTGGTGCTGCTGGCGGACGTGCGGTCGGTGGGGGTGCAGGGGGATGGGCGCACGTACGGCCATCCGGTGGTGCTGCGGCCGGTGACCTCGGAGGACGCGATGACGGCGGACTGGGCGCGGGTGCCCTACGACGTGCTGTCGCGCATCTCGACCCGGATCACGAACGAGGTCCGCGAGATCAACCGCGTCGTCGTGGACGTGACGAGCAAGCCCCCGGGCACCATCGAGTGGGAGTGACGCCCATCAGGCGATGACCAGGGCTGCAGTTCCGCCTCCGCGGCCGCCTTCGCGCTGGAGCCGTAGCGGTGGCGTACCAGGGGGATGCTCAGGAAGGCCAGGGCGACGAGCAACGAACGTGATCATGGTGGGATGGGGCGCTGTCACGAGCCCACGGCGGCTGTCAGATGGGTCTGTGGGCTTGTCAGACCGACCGTAAATTGTCACCCTTAGGCGATGAAGACCAGAGCTGAACTCAGAGGTTTCTGGGAAAACCGCCTGCGCGACGACTGGACCGAGAGCGGCGTCGGGTACAAAGCGCTGGGGCGGGCCTTCAACCTCTGGATGTATCGGGTGCGATCCGAGGTCTTCTGCCGAGAGGCCGCCACACTGCCTCTGGATCCAGCCACCGCACGCATCCTCGACGTCGGCTCCGGCACCGGGTTCTACATCCGCCATTGGCAGCTGCTGGGCGTCAAGTCCGTCGTCGGCTGCGACCTCACGCAGGCGGCCGTGAATCGGCTACGCGAACGCTTTCCCGGCGTGCCGTTCCACCAGCTGGACATTGCCGAGCCCGGGGACGTCTTGGAGCCGGGCTCGTTCGACGCCGTCTCGGCCATGGACATGCTCTTCCACATCACTGACGACGCTCAATACAAAGCGGCCTTGCAGTCGATCCATCGGACGTTGAGACCGGGCGGCTTCTTCGTATTGTCGGAGAACTTCCTGCACGGGCGCGAACAGCGTGGTGACTACCAGACCAACCACACGCTCACCTGGATCACCAGAGCGCTGGATGAGGCCGGGTTCGAGGTGATGCGACGAGTGCCGATGCTCGTGCTGATGAACGCCCAGGTCGACGCGAACCCCGCCTGGCGCAAGCTCTGGGGCGGCCTCCTCCGGGCCGTGACCCTGACCGAGCAGACCGGTGGCGTGGCCGGAGCATTGCTGTTTCCGCTCGAACGGCGACTTGTCCGCTGGCTGCGGGAGAGCCCTACGACCGAGTTGATGATCTGCCGCCGCCGCTGAAGATCACTATCCCGCCTGTGGCCTGCCCGAGGCTACGTCCCGACGGCCGGACCTCACCCCATGAGGGTGAGGTCCGGCCGTCGGGTGGTTTCCTCGTCAGCACCTCCTGCCGCTGTTGATGCACTTGACGACGTTGTTCATGAGCTGCTTCGACATCACGTTGATGGAGCCGGCGTGGTCGGTGCTCGGGTCGTTGCCCTCGCTGGTGAATCCGTCCACCGCGAAGGGGACGTCCGTACCGTCGGGCGGGGTGTTGGCCACGTCGTTGTAGACCAGCGTCATGCGCAGTTGCGGCACGGCCTGGGTGCCGCTCGGGCAGGCGCCGTCCTCATCGGGGAAGACGAGGTGCGTACGGTGGTCGGCGCTGTCGAGGTTCTCGCCGTCCCAGCAGCTGGGCATGTCGAGGACGCGGACCAGCTCGCTGCCCGAAGGACAGATCGGATACTTGTCGGTGAGCCGGTCGGTGAAGCCCGTGCAGGTCCATGTCTCCTGGGCGTTGGCTCCGCCGTTGGTCGCCGCCCTGGCGTCGCCGGAGAACAGCCTCAGGTATCGCGGCGCCGCCGTGACCTGAGATGTGGGGTTGCCGCGGTACTCCATCCGCACCGCCGACGGCTGCACAGGTGTGCCGGCGGCCTCAGCCGCACCGGACTCGTCCTTCTCCCCGAGTTCCCGCAGGACAGGCCAGAAGTAGGCCGACTGGTCAGCCTGGTTGCGGCAGCTGGTGTCGGCTGCGGCGAGGCTCTCATTGGTGGAGAAGGCGTCGGTGGACATGTTGCCCACGTAGTCGAGCATGGGCTGGGCCCCATCGGACACGCCGGGCGCCATGATGACGTTGTCGGTGTTGACGCGGCCTTCACTGTTCGTGCCGCATTGGGAGACGAACGTGCCTGTTGAGGCGTTCGCCGTGGCTTCCGGCTGCTCTGTACGTGGGACCTGCCGGATGTCGACGAAGTCGTCGGCCGACAGTTCGGCGGCCGCCGTGTCGCTGCCGAGTGTGCAGGTGGACAGCGAGTCGAGTCCGGTGGGGCGTTCGGCGGTTCGGCCGATGGCTATGGCGATGCGGTCGATGGTGGCGCCTCGTTTGGAGGCGAGGGGGCCGAGGATGGCGTTCTGGACGAAGTTGGGGCCGCCTTGTCCGGCTGAGGTGGCCAGGCGGTTGTTGGCCTCCTTGAGCTGCGTGTCGAGGAGTGCGAGGTTGCGGTCGACTTCGGCCTGCGCGCTCGCCGGAACCTCGGGGAGCTGGTCGGCCACGCCCGGGCAGACGATGGCCGCCGCCGGTGTCGTGCCGGCCTGCGCGGACAATGGGGAGCCCGCCAGAACGAGCGCGATGCTGCCGCCTGCAAAAATGGCTGCTCGCCTCGGTCTGAATTGAATTCCCCCGAGCGGATTCCGCATCCGTTGCTCCTTCCGGTCTTGTGACCTGTGCGGGAAAGTCCGGTCTTCGAGAGGTACGGGGCCACAAGCGGAAGGGTTCGGCCGTCTACCGCAAAACGTGCAAGCCGATTTGCCGTGCGGAGACGGCCCGATTTGGTGGACGCCCGCTCACCATCACGGCCACGCCGTCCTGATGAACGACGCCCGCGCCCCGTTGAGCAGGGCGGATGTCGCGCCGCGCGAGAGGCGACGCCGGTGTCAGGGAATCGGGCGGTCGCTGAGCTTGCAGCCGCGTGGCCGCTCCGGCCGGTCGCCGGTCCAGCCGGCCTCGGGCGCCCATGCCTGGTAATGCATGAACGCGCCCTTGCCGAGCCCCTCGATGCTCTCGGCCGCGATCGAGACCTCGGCCAGAAAGGTACCGGTCCGCGGGTCGAGAATGACGGTGAACCGCTCGGCCACCTCGTCGTCGGCACCGAACTGGGCGGAGAATCCCTCGCTCTTCACGAAGGTGACCGCGAGGCCCGCTCGCCCCAGAGGGTCGATGATCGAGCCACCGACCTTGGTCGTCGGCAGCCCGGCCAGGAGGCGCAGGGCGGCCGCTCTGACCGCGGGCCTGACGGGCATCTGCAGCAGGGCCGACGAGTTGGACAGGAACTGCTCGAAGCTCTGGCCACCCCGATCGGACTTCCAGTGCGTGCGTAGCCGCTCCCGCAACCGGGCGGCGTCGCCGGGCAGAGCCGCGAGATCGGCGAGGGTGAGCTTGCCCAGCCGCCGATCGCCGATCACGCCGCCCGGCTCGGCCCCACGCGTGTACACGCACTCCGACGGCTTGGCGCGCAGCCGTACCGGGTTGCAGTCCTTCGCACGGGTGCCCGGCGTGCACACCCGCTGCACGACGGACGGGGAGCCGGCGGCCCGCCAGGCGCGCTCGTCGGCGGGAGTGGCGGGGCGGGTGTACTCCCGCCGCTGCCGCACCTGCACGGGTTCCCGCGGATCGCGCGGCTGCCAGAGGTCGACCCGATCCGAGTACAGCACGTTGAACGTTTCGTCCCCCGCCCGCACCCGGATGAGCCCGTTGTTGAGCAGCGGCCTGCGCCAGTATGCGCCGGTTTCGTCCGGCAGTCGCGCGACGTCGTCCGCGAGCCGGAGCAGGGCGTCGTTGCCGCCGGCGGGGACGACGACCGGGACCGGCACGGCGGCCAGGTTCGACACCAGCGTGACGACGGCTGTGACGACGACGACCGTGGCCACGGCGGCACTCAGCGTCCACCCCCGATAGCCCCGCGTCCACCCTCGGCGGGCGTGGCGCCGTCCGGGCGGCTGGTCCATGGCCGCCGACAGCCGGGCGCGGGCCTTCTCGACCACCTCGTCCGAGGGCCGCGGCGCGTCTGGCAGCGACCTCGCCAGGAGGCTCAGCTCATCCATGGTTCTCCTCCAGGGGGTTGACGTCGCCGAGTGCCTTGCGGAGCTGCTTGCGGGCGCGGTTGAGGCGGGACGCGACCGTACCCGCCGGGATCTTCAGCGCGGCGGCGACCTCGGCGTGGCTGAGGCCGCCCAGCGCGCTCAGCAGGACGACGTCGCGGTCCCCGCGGTTGAGCCCGGCCAGCGCCCCCGCCAGCCTGCCGGTCAGCTCGCCCGCGGCCACCCGCGTCAGCGCGGCCTCCTCGTGGCTGTGCTCCGGGCGCTCCGCCGCCCGGCCGAGCGCCTTCCACCTGCGGATCTCGGTACGGCGGTGGCGCGCGACGAGGTGCGTGGCGATGCCGTACAGCCATGGCCGCACCCCTCCGCGCGAGGCGTCGTAGCCGCCCCGGTACGCGGCCAGGAACACCTCGGCGGCCAGGTCGTCGGCGACGTCATCGGACAGCCGCCTGGCGATGTACCGGTGGATCTCGGCGAAGTGCGCGTTGAAGATCTGCTCGAAACCGGCCCGGAGATCGGGCGGATCGACCACGTCAGGTGGAACGGTCATGCAGGCATCTCCGCTGGGTCAAGTGAACGGCGAACGCCCCTTCTTGCCCGGAGCGCCGCATTGCTTTCACGCGGAGATCGCGACCGGTTCCGTGTCGCCGGCGAGCTTCCGGTGCCGGGGGAGCATGGTGCGGGAAGCCTCGGCGCTACGGCGTGTCGCGCTTGATCGGTTCGGTCGCGGCTTCGGGCTCAAGTTCCGGCTCGGCTTCCGGTTCCGGTTCCGGTTCCGGTTCCGGCAAAGGCGCAGGCGGAGGTACGGGCTCGGGGCGCGGCGGCCGTACCAGGCGCCGGGCCCGCCGTACCAGCCGCAGCACGAGCACCCCAACGCCCCCCAAGAGCAGCGGCACCAGCAGCGCCCCGATGAGGATGGGCGAGGCCATGTACCGGAAGTCCTGCGCCGAGATGTTGGCCAGCACCGCGAGCTGCTGCCCGGCCACCACGGCCGCCACCCCCACCACGTACCGGTTTCGCAACGCCACCGCCGCCAGCCCGACGGCCAGATACGACAGATACGCCCACGACGCCCCTCGCCACAACACCCAGTCGTACTCGGGAGCCAGCGCCGAGGTGAGCCACGGATCGGCCACCTGGTTGAGCTCGTGCGACAGTGGCCGCAGCGAATACACCCACCGCCCGGGAAAGTCGGGCACCTTGCGGGGGCCGACGTACGTGTCGGCGGTGGGCCGGCGCGAGAAGCGGTACGTCGCCCCGCCTGTCATCAGCTCGTCCTGTACCGGCTTCCAGGCGATCGCCCCCCGGCAGAGCCGGGCATCGACGATCATGCGCGGCTCGGCGACCAGCAGCCGTTTCCACAGGTCCAGCAGCTCGGTGGCGTGCGCGTCGGCCTGCTGCCAGCTGAAGTCGTTCCGCCAGATCAGCGGGTTGATCGTGTAGCAGGTGCCGCCCCACCACCATCGCGTCAGCGGCGCCACCGACGCCATCAGCGCCCTGTCCTGCTCGCTGAACAGCTCAGGACGGTCCCTGAACGCCACCGCGATGTCCCCGAAGGCCGTGTGGTACACGTACGTCTTCGACGGGGCGGCGATGCCGAACTGCGGGAACACCAGGTTCGACAGCACGAGTGGGAGCGCCGCCGCGAACGTGCCGACGAGCAGCAGCCGTACCCGCATGGTCTTGACGATCAGCACGAGCACGACGACAGCCACGCCGACGACGAGGAAGCCGTTCGCACGGAACAGCCCGAGCGCCAGCATCAGAGTCCCGAGCCCGACCAGGCCGGGCCCGGTGACCCGGCGCCTGGCCGCGAACCGCGCGCACACCCCCGCGATCGCCACCGCGCAGATCGTGAACGGCACGTCCTTCCACAACGTGACCGAGAACGCCCCCACGGACGGTGCCAGCGGCATCAGCACCACCACCGCGGTGGTGAGCTTGCGCGGGGCGCCGAGCGCCTTGAGCGACTGCGCCAGGTACGTCAGCGCCCCCGCCATGGCCGTGGTCTGCGCGAACGTGACCGCGCCCAGGTCGCCGGTCTTGGTGAAGCTCAGCCACACCAGCGCGTCGTAGACCACCGAGTGATCGCTCACCCAGGGGCCGACGACGGTGTGGCTGAGGTAGAGGACCGAATCGCGGCTGAACAGGCCGGGGTAGAAGGCCGCCCACCAGCATCCGAGCACTGCCTGGACGATGAGGAAGGTCGCGAGCGCGACCCACGGCCTGGTCCTTGTCACGGTCGCAGCTGAGGTGTCGCTCCTCATGGTTCCAATTCCGAGCTGCCGGAGATCGCTAGAAGTAGCTCACTCCGGACTTCGGCCCCTTGCCGTTGAGCAGCGTCGCCACGGTGACGAGGTGGTAGCCGCGCTTCTTGAGCTCCTTGACGATCCCGGGCATGGCCTGCACGGTCGCCGGGACCGTGTCGTGCATGAGGATCACGCCGTCGCGCTGGGCCAGCCTGAGCACGGCCGCCTTGATCTTCTTGGCGTCGCGCAGCTGCCAGTCGAGCGTCGTGCCCGTCCACAGCACCTGCGCGAGTTCCGTCTCGCCGGCCAGTCCCAGCACGCGGTCATCGGTGTGACCGTAGGGCGGGCGGAATATCTTCGGCTGCTGCCCCGTGGCGGTCTGGATCGCGTCCTGGGTGGTCTTGAGCTCCTCGAGGATCTCGTCGTCGAGAAGCGTCGGGAGCGAGGCATGCGAGTAGGTGTGGTTGCCGATCGCGTGCCCCTGAGCCATCGCCTGCGCGACGATCTTGGGACGCTCTTCCACCCGTTTGCCCACCACGAAGAAGGTGGCCTTCGCCCCTGCCTTCTTCAGCGTCTTCAGCAGGGTGGGCGTGGTTGCGCCCGGGCCGTCGTCGAAGGTCAGCGCCAGGCATTTCACGCGGGCGCAGTTGATCTTCGCTTCGACGGTGGTCGCGGGCAAGGAGGTCATCGCCAGTGAGGCCGCGAGTAAGGCATGAATCACCACAAAAGACAGCCTAGGGCCAACGCCGACCGCCCGTGAGCAGGCCCGCTGTCACGTTCCGAGCTCACTTCCGTAGCCGTGCCCGCAGGAACAGGGTCACGCCCCTGCGTGATTTGACCGGCAGATACCTCTCCGCGCGAACCACCGCCGACAGGCCCGCGTTGACCAGGATAGGCATCTTGCCCAGGTCGCTGCCCTTGGAGCGGCGGCGGTGCCGGACCACGAGGGGCCGCAGGAGAACGTTCCAACTCCAGATGTGCTCGACCCGCAGCCCCGCCTTCTCGACGACGGCGGTCAGCGAGTCGCGGTCGTATCTGCGTACGTGGCCGACGGCGTCGTCGTGAGCCGACCACAGCTCCATGTCGCACGGCACCGCGATCAACGCGTGCCCGCCCGGCGCCAGCACCCTGGCGATCTCCTCGGTGACCAGGTAGTCCTCGTGGATGTGCTCCAGCACGTCGAACGCGGTCACCAGATCGACGCTGTCCCGCTCGAACGGCAGCGCCCGTGCGTCCGCCTGGACGGCCTTGAGGCCGCGCTGCCTGGCCAGCTCGACGGCCGTCTCGCTGGCGTCGGTCGCCGTCGCGTCCCAGCCTTCCTCGACCAGAACCCTGGTGTTCCCGCCGCCGGCGGCGCCGACGTCCAGCGCCCGCCCGGGACGGCCGAGGCCGCGCAGCTCTTCACGCAGGATGGCCCGGCGCTCGCGGTACCACCAATGGGTGTCCTCGAGCGCGATCAGGCGGCGGATTTCCGTGGTGTCCATGAGCTCAGTTCCTTGCGCGGGAGAAGACCCAGCGGTCCAGTGCGGAGAAGCGGATCGTGATGAGCAGGCAGTACGTGGCGACGACCGCGCCCACCTCGGCCAGCCGCCCGGCGGCCGGCGGCACGGCGAGCACGGCCATGGTGGTGACCGCGTAGTTCGCCGTGAAGAGGGCCGCCGCGCGGAAATGCATGGTGGTTCGCCGTACCCGGCCGAACGTCCATCGCCGATTCGCCTCGGTGTTGATGATTCCGGCGAGGACCAGCGCGCCCAGATTCGCCGTCGCCGGTGACCAGAATTCGCGGAGCGGGAGGTAGAAGAGCGCGTAAAGGATTACGGAAAGCGCGCCTATCGCGGCGAACGAGATGAATTTCGCCAGCGTCACCGCCCGCGGCCGGGCCACGACCGCGTCCGGGTGCCGCGGCGTGGGCTCCGGCCTCGCCACCTCGACCCGGGCCCGGCCCGTCGACATCGACCAGGCGACCCTGGCCAGGCCCTTCAGATCGTCGATGGCCGTCCTGACCACGCGGACGCGCGAGTCCACGTCCTCGATCCAGTCGACCGGCACCTCGTGCACGCGCAGCCCGTTGTGCTCGGCCAGCAGCAGCAACTCGGTGTCGAAGAACCAGGAGTTATCCTCGATCTTGTCCATGAGCGGCCTGACCACGTCGGTCCTGGCCGCTTTGAAGCCGCACTGGGCGTCGCTGAATCCGGCGCCGAAACCATACCTGAGCAGGGCGTTGTAGGCGCGCGACACCACCTCGCGGCGCAGCGAGCGGCGGGTGCGCGCGCTGTGTGCCAGACGGGTGCCGACGGCGATCTCCGAATGACCGCTGGCCACCGCCGCGACCAGCGGGAACAGGGCGTCGAGGTCGGTCGACAGGTCGACGTCCATGTACGCGACGATGTCGGCCGGGCTGTCCCGCCAGGCCGCGCGCAGCGCCGCGCCCCGGCCGCGAACGTCGATCCTGCGGGCAAGCACGCGGTCGAACTCCCTGGCCAGCGCGGTCGCGACCAGCCACGTGGCGTCCGTGCTGCCGTTGTCGACGATCGTGATGCGCCACGGCAGCGGGAAGCCGTCGAGGAAACCGGCGAGCGTGCGTACGCAGCCGGGCAGGGCGCGTTCCTCGTTGAGCACAGGGATGACGATGTCGAGGCTCGCCAGCCGGGCCGCGGTGTCGAGGACGCGGGGGGTCGGCTCCATGGCGGCACGCGTTTCCATAGAATTCCCTGATCCTTTGCCTGTGGCCGTACGTCCAGGGAAATGTTGCTGGGGACGTCCAGCGCGGCGCGTGCGGCTTTCTCCTCGCCATTCCGGGAGCGGGCGATACTTTTACCTCGCGGTGAGCTGGTAAACCGATGAGGTCGCGTTGCGGAATCGTGGCCGGGCGAATTTCTCCAGCTCCGGATTAATTCCGGTGAAAAGCCACTTGACGCCGTATTTTCTGGCGAGATGCCGGACGTTCTGCGCCGTCGGCGCCGCGAACACCGCGTCGTTCGCCGCCAGCCGGGCGGGATCCGCGAACGGCACCCTGAGGTACGACCTCACGAACAGCTCGGTCCGCGACAGCGTGCTCTCGGCGTAGGCCCATCCCTCCACGAGCACCCGCCGCTCGCTGAACCCCGACACCCAGTAGTGTCTGCTGTCGCACCGGCGCCGCGCGACAGGCCGGCAGTGCAGGTCGGTGGCCACCACGTCGTCCGGCGACGAGTGATCCCGCAACCACCTCGCGGCCTCCAGCGCCCCATCGGGCATCAGCCGCTCGCGCTCCTTCTCCCCGGGCGTGACATGCGCGACCACCTCACGGACGGAGGCCGGAACCGCGTACCCCGCGAGCAACGCGACCACCGCCAGGACGGCACCGCGCCGCCACAGCACCACCGCCCCGGCCCCGAGCACCAGGTACGGCACCACGACCCGCTCCAGCGCGCCTCCGGGCATCTCGATCTGGGCCGCCACCACGGCCGCCCCCGCCCCCACCCCTGTCCAGGCC
>NZ_VCJS01000113.1 GCF_005893125.1 Nonomuraea basaltis
CTCCCCGACGACACCCCCTGACCCCACACTCGGCCGGCCCGTCGCCCGGTGCGACGCACACGCCGCTCACGCCGACGGCATGACACCGCTCCACGCCGATGAGCAGGGCGTTGCTCGTGCTCGGGGGAGTGTCGCTCGCGTGGCGGAAGGGTGCCGCTCGTGCGCGGGTGGGAAGGGCGATGGCGTCGTCGGTGCCGCTCGGGTCGGTTCGCATTGATTGCGCGGGTGGTGCGGCATCCATGCGGCCGCGCGCCGGGCCGCGTCGCTGCCACCACTCGTGCGCGGAACAGGCGTGCGTTGCCCGTGCTGCTCGCGCCGGGACCGTGGCACCGCCCGAGCCCTGCTGGGGAGGTGCGGCGGAAGCCTGCGCCGGGAGCCCCTAAGCTAGGGGGCATGCCGGAGTACATCTACACGCTGCAGCGCGTGCGCAAGGCGCACGGCGACAAGGTTGTCCTTGACGACGTCACGATGTCGTTCCTGCCCGGAGCCAAGATCGGCGTCCTGGGGCCGAACGGCACCGGAAAGTCGACGCTGCTCCGGATGATGGCCGGTCTGGAGCAGCCGTCCAACGGTGACGCCCGGCTCATGCCCGGTTTCACGGTCGGCATGCTCCAGCAGGAGCCGCCGCTCAACGAGGAGAAGACCGTCCTCGGCAACGTGCAGGAGGGTGTCGCCGAGACGATGGCGATGCTCCAGCGCTTCAACGACATCGCCGAGCAGATGGCCACCGACTACAGCGACGAGCTCATGAAAGAGATGGGCAAGCTGCAGGACCAGTTGGAGCACCGCAACGCCTGGGAGCTGGACAGCCAGCTCGAGCAGGCCATGGACGCGCTGCGCTGCCCGCCGCCCGACGCCGAGGTGACCAAGCTGTCCGGTGGTGAGCGCCGCCGGGTCGCGCTGTGCAAGCTGCTGCTGGAAGCGCCCGACCTGCTGCTGCTCGACGAGCCCACCAACCACCTCGACGCCGAGAGCGTGCAGTGGCTGGAGCAGCACCTGGAGAAGTACGCCGGCACCGTGCTGGCCGTCACCCACGACCGCTACTTCCTCGACAACGTCGCGGGCTGGATCCTGGAGCTCGACCGCGGCCGCGCCTTCCCCTACGAGGGCAACTACTCCACCTACCTGGAGGCCAAGACCCAGCGGCTCAAGGTCGAGGGGCAGAAGGACGTCAAGCGCAAGAAGCGCCTCGAGGACGAGCTCGAGTGGGTCCGGTCCAACCCGAAGGCCCGCCAGACCAAGAGCAAGGCCCGGCTCCAGCGATACGAGGAGATGGCGGCCGAGGCCGACAAGTACCGCAAGCTGGACTTCGAGGAGATCCAGATCCCGCCGGGCCCGCGCCTGGGCACCACGGTGATCAGGGCCGACGAGCTCACCAAGGGCTTCGGCGACCGGCTGCTGATGGAAGGGCTGACGTTCGACCTTCCCCGCAACGGCATCGTCGGCATCATCGGCCCCAACGGCGTCGGCAAGACCACGCTGTTCCGCATGATCACCGCTAGTGAGACTCCCGACAAGGGGTCGGTCACGGTCGGCGACACGGTCAAGATCTCTTATGCGGACCAGAGCCGCGGCGGCATCGACTCGAACAAGAACGTCTGGGAGGTCGTCTCCGACGGGCTCGACTACATCAAGGTCGGCAACGTGGAGATGCCGTCCAGGGCCTACATCGCGGCGTTCGGGTTCAAGGGCCCAGACCAGCAGAAGAAGGCCGGTGTGCTGTCGGGCGGCGAGCGCAACAGGCTCAACCTCGCGCTCACCCTCAAGCAGGGCGGCAACGTCCTGCTGCTCGACGAGCCCACCAACGACCTCGACACGGAAACGCTGTCGTCGCTGGAGAACGCCCTGCTCGACTTCCCGGGCTGCGCCGTCATCACCTCGCACGACCGGTGGTTCCTCGACCGCATCGCCACGCACATCCTGGCGTGGGAAGAGGGGTCGAACTGGTTCTGGTACGAAGGCAACTTCGCCGACTACGAGAAGAACAAGATCGAGCGGCTCGGCGCCGACGCCGCGCGCCCGCACCGGGTGACGTACCGGAAGCTGCACCGCGACTGATCTGGCAGGTCATAGAAGACCCCGGCAACATGACGTTGCCGGGGTCTTGATGTGCAGCATGTCGGCTTGGTGTTCGTGCTGCCGTTCCTGATGGGGATCAGCGCATTGCGCTCATGGCGCGTTCGATCTTCTCGCTCGGATACGGCGTTGTCCGCCGATCGGACCAGAACAGGTCCCAGTAGAAGTCGTTCATGGCCTCCGCCACGGGCGCGTACCGGCGGAGCATGGCGGCAACAGTCGGCGGAGCACCAGCAGGATCCGCGCCGTCCGCGCACGCGCGGATGTACTCGTTGCGTTGCTCCAGTACGCCGTTCCGCGGCACCGGCACTCCGCAGATATCGGTGACGAGCCAGTTGACCAGCCGCATCAGCGCGTAACCGATGTCGTGAGTCCGGTTTCGGTCCAGGAATTCGATCTCCTGCTTGGACAGGTCGAACCGGGAGGAGGTCGCCAGTCCGAGGTCGGCGATGTACAGGCGTTCACCATCGGTGAGAATGTTGCGGAAGTGGTTGTCGAAGTGCATCAACTCCTGGCCGTTCATGAAGGCCACGTCGGTCAGCAGGCACGACTCGACCATGGCGCTTGCCGCTACCGCAGCGTCCTGGCCGGTGGCGAGCTGAGTGGCCAGCCAGTCATTGAGGTTGTAGGGGATGAACTCCTGAAACAGCACGATGCTGGCCGAAGCCTGCGCGACGGCGTGGAGACGATCCCGTACCGCCGGTGACCCATCCCAGTACTGCACGACCGCCTCGACGTCGGCAAGCTGATCGCTCTGCGGCGGCGCTCCCGGCAGCACCCGCCAGTGATACAGCAGCGGAAAGGCCGCACTGCGCCCGGCCAGGACCCGGTTGGTCATCATGACGTTGGCCGCGAGTTCACGCCACGCACCGAAGCTCGGTCCACCGATCCCGTACTGGCAAAACAGAGGCAGCCCGAACAGGTTCGCGGTGGACATCACGTTGTCCGCGCGGCGCTCCAGGTCGGTCAGTGGGATTCGCTTGGCGAAGACCGGCACGCCATCGATGGCTAACAGTACCGAGGTGCCACCGATCCCCGAGCCCAGAATCTGCGCCTGCTCCAGTGACTCGCCGAGCTGCCGGTCACTGTGCAACGCCAACGCGCTCGCGACATCGCTGTATCTGCTGACACGCTCACTTTGAGACATGTCCAACCGTGCGTCTGGCAGTTCCAATGGCAGGCACCCCTCTGATCAACTTCGCGTGTTAGACGCTACACCCGTCGGGGATGGGCCTTTCCGGGTCAGCGGGAGGCGTCGCCCGGCGGACTGTCCTGTGCCGCGATGTCCAAACGGCGTGGCGGCGCAGCAGCCGGTGGCCCGGCACGGTCGAACGACGACCGCCCCAGAGTGATGATCTGCTCAGCGCCGCTGTCGTCCATCGCCTGAAGCCTTTCCAGATCGGCGATCGACACCAAAGCGACCACCGGCTTGCCATGGCGGCTGAGCACGATCCGCTCGCCGCCGTAGGCCACCCGCCCCATCAGCTCTGCCAGCTGGGCGCGCGCCTCGGTGAAGGGCACTGCCTCGGCATCCATGTCTGCACAATACTGCAGTTCTGTACAACTCGGAGTTGTACATTTTTGAAAAAATGTACATAATCGCGATCATGAGTGAGCCACTGCGCCGCAACCGCGACTTCGTCCTGCTCTGGAGCGCCACCCTGGCCTCCACTCTGGGCGCCCAGGTCGCCTCCGTCGCCTACCCCCTGCTGGCGCTGGAATTGACCGGTTCAGCCGTCCACGCCGGACTGATCGGATCTGCCGCGATGGCCGCCGGCATCGCGCTGCGCCTGCCGGCGGGCGCCCTGGTCGACCGGTGGGATCGGCGCCGCACGATGCTCAGCTGCGATCTCATGCGAGCCGCTCTTCTCGCCGCCACCGTCACCGGTTCGCTGCTCGGGTTGCTCGACTGGCGGATGCTGCTGGCCGCGGCTGTGATCAGCAGCGCCTGCGGGGTGTTCTTCCACCCGGCGGAGACGGCGATGCTACGGCGCGTGGTTACCGCCGAAGACCTGCCTCAGGCCCTCGCGCGCAACGAGGCCCGCCAGTACGGAGCCTCGATCGCCGGCCCTCCACTGGGCGGCCTGCTGTTCAACCTGGGAAGAACGGTCCCCCTGGTCGGAGAGCTCCTGGCGTACCTGCTGTCCTTCGCCGCGGTCCTCGCCATCAAATCCCCGACGCCCGCCACCACGGCCGCGGACCGGTCCCGCACGCTCCTGCGCGACATCGCCGAGGGCCTGCGCTGGACCTGGCGGCAGCGGTTCCTGCGCGTCCTGCTGGTGACGGCCGCGGGCTTCAGCCTGGTGTTCTCCGCACTGACCTTCACCGCGATCGTCGCCGCCCGGCAGAGCGGCGCCGCACCGGCCGATATCGGCCTGATGATGGCGATCTCCGGCGCCGGAGGACTGCTGGGCGCACTGGCCGCCCCCCAGCTGCAGCGGCGCAACCCGGCGGCGGTCGTCCTGGCGATGTTCTGGGTCGCCGCCGCGGCCATCCCCGCGATGGCCGTCCATCCCACCGCCTGGGCCATCGGGCCGCTGCTGGCCGCGGCGTTCTTCCTGGCCCCGGCGGCCAACGCGATCCTGTACACCTACCAGATGACCATCACGCCCGACCGCTTGCAGGGCCGCGTGATCAGCAGCCTCGCCCTCATCGGCAGCGCGGTGACCCCGGTCGGGCCGCTCGCCTCGGGACTGATCCTGGACCGCTGGGGTGTGACGGCCGCCCTGCTGTCGATCGCGTCCGTCATGGCGGTCGTGGCTTTGGGCGCCACGTTGAGCCCCACCATCCGGCATCTGCCCCCGCTGGCCGAGGCCGAGGCCGTGGCGGTCCGGCATGGACTGCCTCGCCGTGGATAGGGCACCAAGGGGGAGGGAGTTGCTATGGCGAAGTTCATGGACGTGCACAGGGGGTTTGTGGGCGCCACGGCAGAGCAGCTGCGCGAGGCGCACGAGCACGATCTGGCGATCGAGGAGTCCGAGGGCGTGCACTTCGAGCGGGCCTGGCTGGACCCGGCGGCGGGCAAAGTGTTCTGCCTGTCGTCCGGGCCGTCCAAGGAGGCGGTGCTCCGGGTGCACGAGAAGGCCGGGCATCCGACGACGGAGATCTACGAGCTGCCCATCGAAGTCGATTGACCAGGAAAGAGGCCGACCTCGTCACGTGAGCCGGCCGCTCCGGTGGAGATGGTCGAAGATGATCTGATCGACCGGGGCCACGCGGTCGCGGTCGGCGTACGTGAGCCAGACCACCTCATCGATCTCGCTGCTCGCCGTCGGCGTGCCCTGGTACTGGGCCGTGTAGCAGGTCATCTGCACGATGACGCCGTCCGCGTGCCCGTGGGCCTGAGCCCGGAAGGTGCCGAAATGTGCCGCACTGGACGGGACGATGGCGACGGCGAGCTCCTCGTCGATTTCCCTGACGAGGGTGTCGAGGTCTGTCTCGCCGGGCTCGCGCTTGCCGCCGGGGATGTAGTAGACGTCCTTGCCGCGTGACCGGGTGCTGAGGATCTTCCCGTCCTCCAGGAGGATCCAGGCGATCTTGTCGATGGTCGTGGTCAATGTCGTCCCTCTGCTCGTGGATGCCGGCCGCCTGCCCAGCATGCCGAGAAATCCGGATCTTGTCAGGCCATGCGCGATCGAGCCCGATCCCAGGCCGCCGAGGATCGTCAAGAATCTGATTCTAGAATTCGTCGCGATACGATGGCTCATATGGCACGTAAGTCCTCGTGGGAGTGGAGCCGTACGGCGCAGACCCGCAAGAGCATGCTGCAGGCGGCGCGCGAGGTCTTCAGCGAGCACGGCTTCGCCGAGTCCAACGTCTCCGAGGTGGTCACCCGCGCCGGGTCCAGCGTCGGCAGTCTCTACCACCACTTCGGCGGCAAGACCGAGCTGTTCCTCGCGCTTTACGAGGACCACCAGGCGGCACACGAGCAGGCATCGGCCGCCAGCGTGGCCAAGGCCAAGCAGGAGGGGGTGGAGGACCCGGTCGAGCTGCTGATCGCCGGGGCTCGCGCGTACCTCGCCGGGGCCTGGGAGCGGCGGGATCTGGTCAGGCTGTTCATCGACGGGGACGGGCCGCCGGGGTTCGAGCTGATCCGCCGCACCCGTGGCAGGGAGTGGGTACGCCAGAACGCCGTGCTGCTCGGCGCCGGAGCCGACCCGCTCGACAGGTTCACCGTGGCCGTGCTGACCAGCATCATCGGCGAGGCCGCCCGCGAGGTCGCCACCTCCGACACCGAGGAGGAGGCACGGGAGATCATCGAGGCGGCGATGACCTTGATCCGCCGCCTCGACCCCCTCAAGGTCCTCGAAGAGGACTGACCGCTGCCCGGCGCAAGGCCACCTGACCGGGTTGGGTACGGTTGCGGACGTGGTTGAACGCACCCCGGTCCAGCGGCACGTATACCCCCGTGCGGTGAGATTCGCCGACATCGACTCTCAAGGCCACGTGAACAACGTGCGCTTTCTCGACTACCTGGAGGACGCCCGCTTCGGCATGTTCGCCATCGACCTCCACAACGCGGGGGAGGAGCCGTTCAAGGGCCTGGTCGTGACCCGCCACGAGATCGACTACCGCCGCCCGCTCGGCTTCCGCCCGGACCCGGTGCGGGTGGAGACGTGGGTGGAAGAGATCAGGCCAGTACGCTTCCGGCTGCGGTACGAGATCCGCGACGACGACCACGTGTACGTCACCGCCATGTCCCTGCTCGCCGCCTACGACGTCGAGCGGGCCGCCCCGCGCAGGCTCACGGAGGCCGAGCTGGCCTACCTCAAACGCTTTTCCGTATGAGGCGCTGGTGGATGCTGGCCCTGGGCGTCAACGCCCACGCCAGCGTCACCTTGGGCCTCTTCGGTCTGCCCCTCGTCATGCCAGAAATCTTGCGACATTTCGGGGCCACGTTGGCGGTGGGCGGGATCATAGGGAACGCCCCGGCCTTCGGCATTTTGCTGGCCCTCGTCGCCTGGGGCGCGCTGGCCGACCGGCACGGCGAGCGGCTGGTCCTGGGCGCGGGCGTGGGGCTCGCGGCCGTGCTCTTCGCCGCCGTCGCCTTCGTCGAGGAGACCTGGGCGGTGATCGTGCTCCTGGCCCTGGCCGGCGCGGCGGGCTCGGCGGCGATGGTCGGTGGCGGGCGGATCGTGCTGCGCTGGTTCCAGCCGCCCGAGCGCGGCGTCGCCATGGGCCTGCGCCAGGTCTCCTTCACCCTCGGCATGGCCGTCGGCGCCTTCGTGCTCCCGCCCATCGCGCAGGCACACGGCCTGCCGGGCGTGCTCCTGGTCTGCGCCGGCGCGAGCCTGCTGGCCGCCGTGCTGGCCGCGCTCTTCCTGGCCGAGCCGCCGCACGACATCACCGGCTCCGGCACCGCACCGGCGCGCTCGCCGTACCGGCAGCCCGCGCTCTGGAGGGTGCACGCCACCAGCGCCCTTCACGTGGTGCCGCAGATCGTGGTCAGCACGTACGGCGTCTACTGCCTGGTCCGGCTCTACGGCTGGGACAGCGTGGAGGCCGGGCAGCTGTTCGGGGCGGCGGCCATCGGCGGGGCCGCGGTGCGCATCGCCGCCGGGCGCTGGTCCGACAGGACAGGGCTGCGCATGCGGCCCCTGATGCTGATCACGGTGGCCAACCTGGGCGTGCTGGCGCTGCTGGTCGCCGGCACGGTCACCCGCAACGGACTCGGGCCCGCGATGCTCGCGCTGGCCGCGATGATGACCGTGGCGGGCAACGGGCTCGCCTACCTCGCGGCGGGCGAGCTCGCCGGGCCCGCGATGGGCGGCCGGGTGCTCGGCACCCACAACACCATCCAGAACTCCGTCTCCCTGGTCATCACGCCTCTGGCCGGAGTGCTGATCGAGAACGCGGGCTACGGGGCGGGCTTCGCGGCGGGACTGGTCTGCGCGCTGCTCTCGCTGCCCGTCATCCCCGTCCGCGGCGAGCGGCCCAGAGGGCTATGACTCGCGCCGCAGCCATACCGCCGTGTCGGGCGGCAGCAGGCCCCCCTTGAGCGGCCCGCTCGCCAGCAGCACGGTGTCGTGCTGCGGGAGGCGTACCGACCTCATTCCGCAGTTGATCGCGCAGATCAGCGGGCCGCGGGTGAAGAAAAGCGCACCCTCGGGGGACTCCAGCCACTCCAGGGTGTAAGGAATGGATCTGACCAGGTCACGGCGGCAGTCCAGGGCCCGCCGGTAGAACTCCAGCGTCGAGTCGTTGTCGCCCTCCTGCTTCTCGACGCTCAGCTCCGCGAACGTGGCCGGCTGCGGCAGCCACGGCTCCACCCCGCCCGGCGAGAACCCGTACGAGGGCGTGTCCACCGTCCACGGGATCGGCACCCGGCACCCGTCGCGCCCGGGCAGCTTGCCCTCCGACTGGAAGAACACCGGATCCTGCCGGGCCTCGGCGGGCAGGTCGGTCACCTCGGGCAGGCCCAGCTCCTCGCCCTGGTAGAGATAGGCGGACCCGGGCAGGGCCAGCATGGTGAGCAGCGCCGCCCTCGCCCGCGCCAGCCCGGTGCCGGGGTCGGCCGTCTCGTAGCGGGTGCGGTGGCGTACGACGTCGTGGTTGGACAGCACCCACGTCGCGAACGGCACGGCCGCGAGGGTGTCGTCGATGACCTTCTTGAACGCCGTCGGCGACCACGGCGCCTGCAGCCAGGCGAAGTTGAAGCTCTGGTGCAACTCGTCGGGGCGCACGTAGAGCGCGAGATCCTCGGAGCTGTCGGTCCACACCTCACCCACGGCCATCCGCTCACCCGGATAGCCGTTGAGCAGCCGCCGCCAGTCGCGGTAGACGTTGTGCACCTCGGGCTGACCCCACACCGGGGAGACCGCCTTGAACGACTGGTCGCCCACGTCGGGCAGGCCCTCCGCCTTGTACAGGCCCATCGCCACGTCGATGCGGAACCCGTCCACGCCCCGGTCCAGCCAGAACCGCAGGATGTCCAGGAACTCCTGGTGCACCTCGGGATTGCGCCAGTTGAAGTCGGGCTGCCCTGGGGCGAACAGATGCAGGTAGTACTGGCCGTCCGGCACCTGTGTCCAGGCGGGCCCGCTGAACGTGGACTGCCAGTTGTTGGTCGTGTCGCGGAAGATGTACCGGTCGCGTCCCTCGCCCCGCAGCGCCGCCTGGAACCAGGGATGCTTGGAGGAGCTGTGGTTGGGCACGATGTCCACGACCACCCTCAGCCCGAGCTCGTGCGCGTCGGCGACCAGCGCGTCGAAGGCGGCGAGCGTGCCGAAGAGCGGATCGACGCCACGGTAGTCCGTCACGTCATAGCCCCCGTCGGCCATGGGGGAGCGATAGAACGGCGTCAGCCAGATGGCGTCGACCCCCAGCCGCTGCAGGTACGGCAGGTGCTCTCGTATTCCGGTCAGATCGCCGACGCCGTCTCCTGAGGCGTCGGCGAAGCTGCGAACGTAGATCTCGTAGACGACGGCATCACGCCACCAGGGGATATCCATGTGGCGTCTCATGCCCCGTTATGCAGGAGAGTTCACCAAGCTGTGGGCGGCGTAGACCAGATAGTCCCAGAGCCTGGTCTCCATCTCCTCCGGCAGATCGAGCGAGTCGACCGCGTCACGCATGTGCCGCAGCCAGGCGTCCCGCTCCGGCTCGCCGATCACGAAGGGCATGTGCCGCATCCGCAACCTCGGGTGGCCGCGCTGCTCGCTGTAGGTCTTGGGGCCGCCCCAGTATTGGATCAGGAAGCCCCGCAGCCGCTCCTCGGCGCCCGTCAGGTCGGGCTCTGGGTAGAGCGGCCGCAGCAACGGGTCTTCGGCAACCCCTTCGTAGAAGCGGTGTACGAGGCGCTGGAAGGTCTCCTCGCCCCCGACGGCGTCGTAGAAGGAGGTCTCTGTCACGCTCAATAGCTTATGCGGTGGACGCCATGGCGATGCCCGCGGTGTCCAGAGCCGACTTGACCCTGAGCCTGAGCTCCCTGGACACCTGCGCCTGCGCGGAGGGCAGCGTCTTGGCGGTGATGCGGAACACCAGCGCGCTGTTGGACAGCTGCTCGACGCCGAACACCTGGGGCTGCTCCACGATCTTGGACTCGCGCAGCTCGGGGTCGGCCCAGATCTCCTCGGCCACGTGCTCCAGCAGGACGCGCACGCCCAGGATGTCCGCGTCGTAGGCCACGGGGACGTCCATGTAGGCGCGCGACCAGCCCTGCGACTCGTTGCCGACCCTGGTGATGGTGCCGTTGCGCACGTACCAGACGCGGCCGTCCGCGTCGCGCAGCCGGGTGACGCGCAGGGTCACGGCCTCGACCGTGCCCACCGCGGCGCCCACGTCGATCACGTCGCCCACGCCGTACTGGTCTTCGAGCAGCATGAACATGCCGGCGATGAAGTCCTTGACCAGCTCCTGCGCGCCGAAGCCGATGGCCACGCCCAGGATGCCGACGCTGGTCAGCAGCGGGGCGATCGGGATCGTCAGCCGGTCGAGCACGGTCAGGATCGCGGTCCCCAGGATGACGATCGAGGCGACGTGCTGGAGCACTGACCCCATGGTCTCGGCCCGCTGCTTGCGCCGCTCATGGAGCAGCGCGTCGATCCCGTCGGTCGCCGAGGCCCTGCGGAACCTGCTCGTGATCGAGCCACCCGTCGCCGCGCGATTGACCACCCGCCCGATCACCCGGTGCGCGATCTTGCGGAGCACGAACGCGAACACGATGATCAGCGCGATCACGATGGCACTCGACACCAAGGGCGCCCAGCCCGTATCTCCGAACATCCCGACCAGACTAGAGCACACCGGGTCGTTCGTGCAGGTCGCGCCCACTTGATTGGCCACCTTGTCGAGGTCGGGAAGCCCCGATTGCGTCGACTCGGGTTGTGGCGACGGTGTCACCAGCAGTAACACTGAGTGGATCCCCCTCCGGAAGCGGTTCGGTCGACTACTTGGACCGTTGCGATCCAAAAATACAGGCGACCGAACCGCCCGCCGTCACATCACGCCGGGGAAGACGGGTTTGCCGGCTCTCTGGGCCGCGGAGGAAGAGAGCCGACGCTCCGATGACGGACGGCTCGGAGCAGGACACACACCCGGAAGCATGTCCCGCGCCGGTTCCGGGAGGGATCCCCCGAACACCCGTCCGGCGGACCGGACGGGCGGCTTTGTGCGTACGGGTGCGAGCCGTACGGGCGATCTGAAGGGCGGAACCGACGGAGTGACCAGGGTCCCGGCATACAGGAGACCCTCCGCACCGGTCACTCCGCCGGCCCCGTAGGGCCGCCGTGGGTGCGGTGAGCCGTGGTGGCTGCGCTCCACCCGGATCACCGCGTCGTCACTCCCCCACCGCGGCGAGTACGCGGGCGACCTTCGTCGCCGCACCGGCCGGGTCGTCGGCCGTGTGCATCCGCTCACCCCAGGACCAGCAGTACCACCAGTCGGGCATATCGGATACGGCTGCCGGCCGACAGGTGACGTTCTCGGAAAGGCTTGTCGCGTTCGGGTTGATGACCCGTACGAACCTCCGCCCGCTCTGGGTCTGGACCACTCTTGCGAGCAGCCCGCGAGCGCCGAGCTCCGACACGAGACGCTCCAGCCGCTCGAAGTTGTCGTCCCCCACCGTTCGTCCTCCCTCTGAATCGCTGCTGGTGGGCCAAAGATGACTCATGTCGACGGCGGGCGCAACGAGGGCCCCCTGGCTACAGGGAGTTGCTTCTCCCTCATGGGTTGTAAGAAACAGCCCCTGGGAGGACGATCCTTAACCGTAGTCTTGATAGGGACGTTTCCAACCTGTCCTCAGTAGTTCATAGTCATGGGTAGGCGCACAGCGACATGGGGACTACGCTGAGTCACCAGTTGCGGACCGGTCGAGACATGCGTGAGAGGGGCCGGGATGACCGGCAGACAGCACAGGGAGACGGAGATCGCGCGGCGGATCCGGGCCAAGGGCCTGGCCACCGGGCGCACGTCGGCCCAGATAGCTGATGAAATCCATGAGACGTGCATGACGCAGTTCAGCACGACCCGCATCAAGGCGCACCGTCTGTCTCACGGGATCGCGCTGGCGGACGTGATCGAGCAGGTCAGAGCCCTTTTCGAGCGCGATCAGAAGCCGACGCCCGGCATCGGTGAGACGCTCCTGTCCGCGTACGAGAGCGGGCTCAAGCGCCCTGGGCCCGAATATCTCCATTACCTGTGCACCGTCTACCGGGTCGAGCCCGCCGCGCTCGGCTACGACGGGCCGTGCATCTGCGGCCACGGCCACCGGATGCCCGGCGTGCTCGGCGGGGATATGAAGGAGCGCCCCCCGATGCTGGCGAGCGAGCGTGAGCTGCTGATACAGCCCGTGGCGACCGAGCCGGACGCCGAGGAGGACGAGAACATCCTCCGCCGGACTCTATTAAATCTCCTCAACATGGACACCAACCCCTCGCAGCAGCTCGACGGGCCGGTGCTCGGAGCGTGCGAGGGCATCAGGCGCCGGATGGACGAGACCCTCGTGTCGGCCACCGTCTCGGCCGCGATGCTCGACCAGTGGGAGGAGGCGACGATCAGCTTCGGCCGTCAATACACCACGACGGCCCCGCTGCGGCTGCTGTGCGACGTGCTGCTGGAGCTGAGCGCCGTGCGCACGGCCATGTCCCGCCGCCAGCCCACAGACCTGCAGGAGCGCCTGTGCAGGATGGCCGCGCAGCTGGCCGGGCTGAGCGGCATGATCCTGATCAACCTGGGCGACCACCGGCTGGCCCGCGCGTTCTTCCGCACCGGGCGCACCGCCGCCGACGAGACGGGCGACCGCGCGCTGCGCGCGTGGATCTGCGCCCGCGAGTCGCTCGTCCCCCTCTACTTCGGCGACGCCCGTGAGGCGCTGCACCTGGCCAAGAAGAGCCGCGACCTGGCCGGCTCGACGCCGTGCCCCGCGCAGGCCATGGCCCCGGTCGTCGAGGCCAGGGCGCTGGCCATGATGTCGGGGGGCGACAGCAAGAAGGAGGTTGTCGATCAGGCCAAGCGCGCGCTGGCCCGGGCCAGGAACGCCTTCTCGCACATGCGTGAGGAGGACCAGGAGGACGTGGCCTTCGGCTACACCGAGAAGCAGCTCTACTTCTACCAGGGCGACGTGCTCACCAAGCTCGGCCAGACGATCGAGGCCGAGGTCGTGCTCGACCAGGCCCTGACCAAGTACGAAGACCACATCGTGGACCAGACGCTGATCAGGCTCGACCAGGCGCAGTGCCGCCTGATGGAGGGCGACGTCAAGGAGGCGGTCGCCATCGGGACGAGGGCGCTGAGGCTGGTCGGCGACGAATACCTGACCGATTTCATCGTCCGTCCCGCCCTGACGCTGGAGCAGGCGATCGTGGCGCGGGACGACAACGCGCCAGGTCTGGATGAGTTCCGGGCGGCCTTGCGGCGGCCCAAGTCCCAACTGAAAGGGGGCGGTGCATGAAGTTGACGATCAGGCGCTATCGCTGGTCGGATCTCGACACCATCCTCGCGCTCCATCAGATCTGCCTCGCGGAGGTGGGCCTGGTCCCTGGCGACGGGGTCTACTACGACGACGACTTCCCGCGCATCCAGGAGATCTACCTGGCGTGCGGCGGCGACTTCCTGGTAGGCGAGGTGGCCTCGCGGGTCGTCGCCATGGGCGGGCTGAAACCCGTGGACACCGTGACGGCGGAGATCTGCCGGCTGAGAGTCCATCCCGAGTTCCAGCGGCGCGGTTTCGGCGCGGCCCTGCTCATCGCGCTCGAGCGGCGCGCGGTGGAGCTCGGATTCCACAGCGTCAGAGGCGACACGACGCTCAACCAGGAGGCCGCGCTCGCGCTGTACGAGCGCCAGGGCTGGCGAGAGCTGTCCAGGCACCGGGTGGGCGACCTGACCGTCGTCTGCGGCGAGAAACGCCTGGTCCCGCCCGCGGTCCTCGAGCTCTAGGCCCCGCTCCCCATGCGGCCCCATCGATCCCCCTCCTGGGGCCCTCACTCCCGATCTCTTCCGGTGATCTCTCCCGGACCCTCTCGGCGTGACGTGGCCGCCGATCCCGGCCCGCGGACCGTGACATTCCGCCGGCGCTTTATCCGGCAGGAAGCGCCAATTTCCTATAACGGGCCATGTAGGAAATAGCCGGTTCTCCGTTCTCACGGTATGGATGTACGAACCCGCGGGTGAGGGTCTTAACTCCGAGTGGTAGAGGAACCTCACCGCTGCTGCCTGTACATCCGTGGCTGCAAATAGTAGTGAGATGCTTTTGCCATGGCAGTCGTGCCCGCTCCCCGACCCCTCACGGGAGCCGTGCTTCTGTTGTTCGTCAGCGCCGCTTGGGGGTCGGCGTTCCCGCTGATGAAAGATCTCATCCATCGGTTACCAGTGGAGGACCTGCTCGCCGAGCGCTATCTGATCGCCGCGCTGACTCTCCTCCTCATCCGGCCGGGCTGCCTTCGGGGGCTACCACGGGACACGTGGATCAACGGGGTCGTACTCGGGGTCATGTTCGGGGTCGGGCAGACCGCCCAGGCCATCGCGCTGGACAGCCTGCCGTCGGCCGTGTCGGGGTTCGCCGTCGGCTGCAGCGTGGTGATCACGCCGATCTTGGCGTTCATCCTCTTCAAGGCCAAGGTGCCGCGCCGCATCTGGGCCGGCGTCGTGCTCGCGCTGGCCGGCATGACCGCGTTCACGCTGATGCGCGGGGTGGAGGAGCACGGGGTCTCGGTGGTCGCGCTCACGGCCACGCTCTCCGCGGCCGCCCTCTACTCCGGCCACACCCTCATGCTCGGCCAGCTGTCCAAGCGGCGGACGTTCCACCCGTACGCGCTGACGGTCATCCAGCTCTTCACCATCGGGCTCCTCACCGGGGGAGTAGGGATGCGCGACGGGATCACCCTCCCGGCCAGCGGTTCTGACTGGCTGCTGCTGGCGCACCTCTCCGTGGTGTCGTGCGCGCTGGGGTTCCTGGCCCGCTCGTACGGCCAGGCGCACGTGCCCGCGGTGCCCAGCGCGATCCTGATGTCGTCGCAGCCCGTCTGGGTGGCCATGATCGCGGTGATCTGGTTCGACGAGCAGGTGGGCTGGAGCATGATCGTGGGCGGCGGCCTGATGGCGGCCGCGATGCTGCTCGCCCTGCCGGCCGGCTCCGCCGTCCTGGGGAAGGAGCGCAGGCGCCGGAACCACGATCTGCTCGCCGTTTCCCACATGGCCGCCAGGGCGCTGTCCGACCTGAGGATCAAACGTGAGGATCGGCTGCGGCTCGATAGCGATCCTGCGCCGTATGTCGCCAAGAGCGCCTGCGCGGACGCCGGCTCGTGCCCCTGGCACACCCGCTCGCTCAAGGGCGGCGGAGAGCCCAGCCTCGAGCGGCTGATCGAACGGGCCACCCTCATCGTCCGCGCCAGGAACCTGCCGGGCCCCGGCTGCTGCCAGTCGGTCACGCTGCTCGGTCGCTGCCTGTGTGACTTGATGGAACAATCCGAGCGGACGCACAAGACGGCATTGCCCCGATGGTTTCGCTCCAAATAGGTTACAAAAGCCGATCAAAAGGCAACTACTTCTTATCCTTAACCCTCCCACTTATTCACCGTAAATCTTGATATTCGTGGGGGTGCCCTAATAATAGGGACTTAACCCCGAGTGGGAGAGGTACGCGTCATGAAGCGCATCGTCGTCCGCAAGCCTGGAACCGCGAGGCTCGCTGGAACCTCCAGCGTCATTCACAAGGGGTGACCGAGGCCAGGGTCCCACCGTGACTGAGGCCAGGTCCCACCTCAGAGTCCGGGGCGAACCACCCGCCCGATGGGGGGCCGCGCGGCTGCTGATGCCGTTGATCGACGCGCATCGCCGGCCACGCGGCCCCTACACCGTTGCCGCCGCCCTGCTGCGCCATCTGGTGCCGCCGACTCTTGACCGCTCCGCCGAACTGGTGGAGGCCCACGACATCGAGATCCTCGCGGCGGCGCCCGAGCTGGCCGGCCGAGTCCCGGCCGGGCGGGTCACCATAGACGTCGGGCTGGCGGACGACGAGCGCATCCTCGTGCCCGCGCCTCGCCGCACGCTGCGGCTGGCCAACGGGATCGCGGAGTTCGTCCGCGACGCCGTGCGCCCGGGCCGGACGCTGGCAGTGTGCAACGGCGCCGAGGCCGACCCGACGGACATCGAGCTGCTCGACGCCATGATGCGGCGGATTCCGCCCGCCACGCTCACGATCATGCTGTACTCGGACGGGCCCGAGCCCGCTCCCGACACGCGCGGCGCTGACGAGCTGTGGACCGTGGTGGACCGCTCCATGCGCGAGGGCTTCCTGCACGCCGTCGTCGAGCTGGGGGAGCGCGGCATGGCTCGCACCGAGCCGGGCGGCGAGCGGTGGTGGCGCTTCGCCCAGCGCACCGCGACCGCGCTCGGCGGTCTCGGCCGCACCGAGGAGGCCCGCGCGGTCTGGGACCGGGTACGCGCCGCCAGCCAGGACCCGAAGATGCACGCCGCCAGCGCGTACGGCACCGCCATGCTCGACGCCCGCCACCCCGACCCCGCGCGGCGCGACCTGGCCAGGGCCAGGCGCTGGATCAACGAGGCGATCGCCATCTCCACCCTGCTGCCCGACCCCGCCGAGCGCGCTTTCAAGCTCGGCTTCGACCGCAACGGGCTGGCGCTGATCGAGCTGCGGCACGGGCGACTCGGCGCCGCGCTGTCGCTGGTCGAGTCGGCCATCGAGCTGGCCCGCGAACTGGGGGAGCGGCATCCGCTGCACCGGATGGTGCTGCTGGCCAACCGGGCCCAGTTGCTGTCCGCGCTCGGGCACACCAAGGAGGCGCTGGAGGACTACGCGGCCGCGATCGCGATCGACCCCGTCTTCCCCGACTACTACCTGGATCGCGGCAACCTGCTGTTCAGGCTCGGGCAGTACGAGGAGGCGCTGGCCGACTACGAGCGGGCCATGCGGGCCGGGCCGCCGCTGCCGGAGGCGCACTACAACCGGGCGGAGCTGCGTACCGTGCGCGGCGACACCGACGGTGCGCTCGCCGACCTGGGGCAGGTGATCGAGCTGGACCCGGGCTACCTGGACGCCTACATCAACCGCGCCGGGCTGCTGGCCGCCGCCGGGCGCGACGAGGAGGCCAGGGCCGACGTCACGGCCGGGCTCGCCCTGGCGCCCGGCAACCCGCATCTGCTCACGGTGCTGGGCCAGCTGGAGACTGCGGCCGGGCGGCTCGCCGAGGCCAGGACGGCGCTGGACCAGGCGGTGGACACCGCGCCCGGGCTGGCGGCCGCGTGGGGGAACCGGGGGGTGCTGCGGTACGCGGGCGGAGACCTGGAGGGGGCGGTCGAGGACCTGAGCCGGGCCATCGAGCTGCAGCCCCAGCCCGACCTCTACACCAACCGCGCCATCGCCCTCCGCGCCCTGGGCCGCGACGCCGCCGCCGACGCGGACGACCACCGGGCCAGCCGGTTCTCCTGACGGCGGGGGATGGGGTGGTGGACCGGTTCTCCCCCCTGCGCCGGTCCGGCCCCTTCGGCCTGGCACGGCCCCTTCGGCCTGGCACGGCGCCCTGGCCTGCCAGGGCGCCGCCGGGCGGTGGTGCGCGCCTGGTGGGAGCATTGGCGTCATGACGGGGCGAATGGGGAGGGCGGCCGGGGTGTGCGCGGCGCTGGGCGTGCTGTGGTGGGCCACCGTCCGCCTGGCCTGGGCGGGCGTCGGCTGTGAGGACTGGGGATGCCTGGTCCCGGCCGTCGGGATGGTCGTGGCGATCACGCTGGCCCTGCTCGCAGGTTCCGCGCTGGTCCTGGAGCGGGTGGACGTACGGCCGGGACGCAGGGTGGCGCTGGCGGCGGCCGGCGCGCTGGTGGTGTTCAGGATCGCCGGGGAGGCGCTGCCTTCGTGGACCTCCCAGCTGGTGGACGTGGTCGCGGCCGGGGCGGCGTTCGCGGGTGCGGGCGCCGTGGCGGCGTTCGTGACGGAGGCGAAGGTGGCCAGGCGCTGGAAGGTGGTGACCCTGCTGGGGCTGATCGCGCTCGTGCCCGTCGCGCTCGCCATGTCCTGGGCCAGATTCGGCCTCTGAGCCGTCCTCCATCCATTTCTGGCCCTGCGGACCTTGACACCCCAGCGCCCGAAGGCGACTGTTCCTTGCCGTTCACCGGCCTCCCGGTCCTGTGCGAGGCGATCGCGGCCGACCTGCGTACGCGGACGGGCCTGGAGTTCGACCCGCTACGTCAGGTGGTCATCACCTCGGGCGGCACGTCGGCGGTCATGCCCTGTCAGAGCTGCGGACCCGCTTCGAAGCGGGTCCGCAGGAATGACTCGAACGTGGTGAGGCCCGGGTGCTCCTTGCGCAGGGACTCCAGGTCCGCCTGGTAACCGCTCTCCCGGAACCACTCGTACATCCGCTCGCCGCCCGTCGGCTGCTGCTCGAAGCGGGTGGGCACGCCGGTGACCCGTTCGTACACCTCGGCGAGCTCGGCACCGGTGAGGGCATCGCCCGCGATCTCCAGCCGTCTCCCGGCGTAGTCTCCTGGGCGGTCGAAGGCCTCGGCGGCGAAGTACGCGATGTCCTCGGGGGCGATCAGCTGCATGCGCTGCCCGGGAAGGAACGGCAGCTTGATCACCCGCTCCCCGTCCGGGGCGTCGGCGTAATAGAGCAGGTTCGTCATGAAGAAGGTCGGACGCAGGATCGTGGCCGGCACGCCAGCCGCCTCGATGTGTTGCTCGATGGTGTATTTGCTGGTGAAGTGGCCGATTCCGGTGTCGCGTTCCGCGCCACCCACGGAGCTGTAGACCAGGTGGGCCACGTACAGTTCCCTGGCCGCGTCGGCGATCGTCGTGCCCTGGCGCACCTCCCGGGCCAGCTCGTCATCCGTCCACGCGAACGCCTGCACGCTGAAGACGCCGTGGACCCCAGCCATGGCCGCGCGTACGGAGGCCGGGTCGTCCAGGTCCCCCTTCACCAGTGAGACGCCGGACGGGGCGCGGGCGGAGTCCGGGTCCCGGACCAGGGCGCGTACGGACCAGCCGCGGGCAAGCAGCTCCCGGGCCACCGCGCCGCCCTGGTTGCCGGTCGCGCCGGTGACCAGGATCGTCCGCGCTCGCACGGGCGCCAGCAGGGTCTTGCCGGTGACCGTACGCGCCTCGATGGCCGCGTGCGCCTCGGCGGCCGACTCCAGGGGGAGGACGGCGCCGACCGTGGGGCGCAGGCGTCCGGCGGCGGCCTCCGCCAGCGCCGCCCTGGACAGCTCTCTCAGGTCGGTCCGGGGCCAGGCGACCGCCGTCACGCGCGGGTCCGGGGTCGTCATCGGGCCGCCTGCCATGCCGTACACGCTCAGCCTGCCCCCGTCCTTCAGCAGGCCCTGGGCCGCCGCGCCGATCTCGCCACCCACCCCGTCGAAGACGACGTCGAGGCCGCCCGTCGCGGCGCGTACCAGGTCGGTCCAGACCGGGCCGGTGTAGTCGACGGTCAGCTCGGCGCCCAGGCTTGCGGCCAGCTCGCGCTTGGCCGCGCTGCCGGCCGCGCCGATCACGCGGGCTCCGGCGGCGCTCGCGAGCTGCACCAGGAGGCTGCCCACGCCGCCGCCCGCCGCCTCGACCAGCACCCACTCGCCAGGCCGCGGGTCGGCGGCCCGTGCCAGGCCCACGGCGGTACGCCCGTCGGCCAGCAACGCGACCGCGGTCTCCAGCGACAGGCCCTCGGGCACCGGGATCAGATCCTCGGCGCCGGCCACTGCCAGCTCCGCATAACCCCCGTAACCGCCCAGCGTGCTGACCACCCGCGCGCCGGTCAGCGCCTCGTCCACGCCCTCGCCCACGGCCAGCACGGTCCCCGCCACGCCGTTGCCCAGGATCGCGGGCAGCTCGGCCCGCCGCGGGCCTCGATCCGCGCGTACCTGCGTCTCCACGAACGTGACTCCCGCCACGGAGACCTCCACCAGCACCTGCCCGGGCCCGGCGACGGGATCCGGCACCTCCTCGGCGACCAGCGACTCCGGCCCGCCGTACCGCCTCAAGACCACCGCACGCATGACGCACACCTCCACTTTATTTCGGAGCGATTCGCTCCGAAATGTATATCGGAGCGGAGCGCTCCGCAACATGGTTACCCTGTACGGCATGGAGAAGCGCGGCAGGCAGGCCGAGGCCGCACGCAACGATCTGCGACTGCTGCAGGCGGCGCACGAGGTGTTCACCACGCAGGGGTTCGACGCGCCGGTGTCGGCCATCGCCAAGCAGGCCGGCGTGGGCATGGGCAGCCTCTACCGCCGCTACCGCACCAAGGAGGAGCTGCTCCAGCGCCTGTGCCTGATCGCCATGGAGCGCGTCGTCGAGGCCGCCGAGGCCGGGCTGGCGGAGCAGGATCCGTGGGCCGGTCTGGAGCTGTACGTGCGCACCTGCGTGGGTTTCCGGTCTGGTGCGCTCGCGCCCGTCGCGGGCACCATCGAGGTCACCGGCGAGATGTGGCGCACCTCCAGGAAGGCCACGGAGCTGGCCGACCGGCTGATCTCCCGGGCGCGCGACGCCGGCGTGCTCAGGAGCGACGTGGCCCCGCTCGACGTCTCGCTGCTCATGGAGCAGTTCAGCCGCCCGGCGCCCGGGCCGCCCAGCGAGCGGCACGAGCACGTCAAGCAGCGCCTGCTGGCCATCGCGCTCGACGGCCTGCGCGCGCCGGGCGTGACCGAGCTGCCCGGCGACCCGCCGACCCTGGAGTGGTACGAAGGCCGATGGGGAGAAGGCCCTTAGGTTTACGGTGGGGTGCGTGGCGTTCAACGAGCTGCTCGACGTTCTTGATCACGGTGCCAGTGCCCAGGCCGCGGGCATCAGGCGCGGCTATGGCGGGCCGCCCGCACGTACCGTGAGTGTCAGATCCGGCCTGGCGCGGCTGCGCTGCGCCTCCCTGCTCAAGCCCCTCTACGCGTGGGTGAGCGCGGGTCGCATCCCCGACGCCGACCGGTGGCGCCGCCACGCCGAGCCCGCCGTGGTCATCTCCTCCAACGCCGACACGCTCAACCTCTGGCTCGCCGTCGGTCCTGGTGTCATCCTCCAAGACCTCCGTGAGCGCACCGGCGTCGCCTGGTCGCCGCCGAACGGCGACCCCTCGCGGTTCGGCTCGGTCGAGGTGGCCGCCGACGAGGTCGCGACCGCGTACGCGGTGCTCGCCCAGTCCGCCGTCGCGGGCGACCCGGTGGCGGCGACCATCCTGGGGTGGATGCGGCAGGTCGGCGCGGACCAGACGTTCGGCGCACGGGAGGCGATCGAGTCGCCCGGGGCCGGGATCAAGTGCGGCTGGTACGGCGCGCCCGACGAGACCTGCCTGCGCACGCACGCCGTGGCCATCCTGCCGAGGGGCGGCACCCGGGTCACCGTGGTCGTCGGCATGACCGCGCTGCCCTACACCGACCCCCGCGACCGCGAGGTCTACCGGGAGCGGGTGGCCAAAGGGCTGCCCGTGGAGCAGGAGCACGAGAAGGTGGCGGGCGGCCTGCTGCGGGAACTGATGGCGACGACGCTGACCGAGCTGGGGGGCCGATGAGGATTACCGTGCTGGGCGGGTGCGGTGCGTGGCCCGCGGCCGGGCAGGCGTGCAGCGGGTACGTGATCGAGCACGAGGGCTTCCGCCTCCTCATCGACCCCGGGTACGCCACGCTGCCGCGGCTCCTCGAACGGATGCGGGCCGACGAGGTGGACGCGGTCCTGGTCACCCACGGCCACCCCGATCACTGCGCCGACCTCAACCCGCTCCTGCGCGCCCGCGCCCTCGGCAGCGTACCGGCGGCAACGCTGCCCGCCGCCGCGCCGCCGGGCGTGCTGCCCGTCCATGCGCCGCCTGGCGCGCTGGACGCCGTGCTGGCGCTGGATCGGCCCCGCATGCTGGCGGGCAGCTTCTCGCTGCACGACCTGGATCCCGGCGCGCCGCGCGAGATCGGGCCTTTCCGCCTGGACGTCTTCGACCTTCCGCACCACGTGCCCAACGCCGGGCTGCGGCTGAGCGGCGGCGGCCGGGTGATCGCGTACACGGGGGACACCGGGCCGTCCACCGAACTGGTCGCGCTGGCCAAGGATGCGGATCTGCTGGTTGCCGAGGCGACATATCCGGAACGGGTGCCGGAAGAGGACGCGCTTTACCTGTCCAGCGCGCTGGACGCGGGCCGTACCGCGGCGTCGGCCGGGGCGGCGCGGCTGCTGCTCACCCACCTGTGGCCGGACACCCCGCCGGAGCCCGCGCTCGCCGCGGCGGCCCGGTCTTTCAGCGGCGAGCTGTCCGTCGCGTCGGGAGGCCTCACCGTCGATCTTTGACGAGCCTCTCGACGACCTTCGCCAACTCCGGCGGGTCGATCGCCTCGGGCAGCTCCTCGGCCCACGCGTAGCCCAGGTACGCCTCCCGCTCCTCCTCCGTGAGCTCCCCGGGATCGATCCCACCGCCTGGTGGCTCCCAGACGTCCATCCGGCTGACCCGGTCGTACCAGTGCATCAGCAGCACCCTGCCGTCGTGGTCCAGGCAGACCACGCGCGCGGCGGGACGGTCGTTTGTGGCGTTCATCGGGGAAGACGTTACCGGTCGGCCACTGTGGGGACTCTCAGCCGTCCTTAATCTCCTCATCCAGAACCAGGGCCAGCAGCCCGGGAAAGCGTCCCTCGAACTCCTCGCGCCGGAGGCGGTTGAGCCGGCGGCTGCCCTCGTCGCGCTGCTCCAGCAGGCCGACGCCGCGCAGGACCGCGAAGTGGTGGCTGAGTGTGGACTTGGCCACCGGCAGGTGGTTGAACGTGCCGCAGGGACGGGTCCAGTCGGGCACGCCGGCCAGCTCGCGCACGATGCGGCGGCGTACGGGATCGCCGACCGCGTCGAGGGCGGCCTGGAGCGAGACCTCGAGGGGAGAGGTGTGGGTGAGCGTGCGTGTCCTGTTCGACGGCGGTCGAACACTCGTGTAGTGTTCCATCTCGATCGAACATCCTACGCGAGGGGAGCGACCGTGGACATCGGGCGCGTCGGAGTGTGGCATCCCATGATCAGCAAAGCCCCCGCCGAGGAGGTGCGACGGGCGGCGGCCCGGATCGAGGCGCTGGGCTACGGCTCCATCTGGGTCAACGAGGGCGCGGGCAGCAAGGACCCGTTCGCCGTCGCGGCCATCGTGCTGGCGGCCACCGAAAGGATCACGGTCGGCACCGGCATCGCCAACCTCTGGGGCCGCGACGCCACGTCCATGGCGGCGGGGGCCGTCACCCTGGCCGACGGCTACCCTGGCCGCTTCCTGCTCGGCATCGGCGTCAGCCACGGCCCTATGGTGGGCTACCGCGGCCATGACTACAGCAAGCCGCTGACCACGATGCGGACATACCTCGACGCCATGGACGAGGCCGCGGAGATCCTCCCCAAGGCCGAATCGCCCAGAATCCTGGCCGCGCTGCGCCCAAAGATGCTGGAGCTCTCACGAGACCGGGCGGCCGGCGCCCACACCTACTTCGTACCGCCGGAGCACACCGCGCAGGCCCGCCTCGTCCTCGGCCCTGACCGCCTCCTGATCCCGGAGCAGGCGGTCGTCATCGAGTCCGACCCGGCGCGGGCGCGCGAGATCGCCCGCACCCATACGGCCTACTACCTGCGCCTGCCCAACTACCTCAACAATCTGCGCACGCTCGGCTTCACGGACGCCGACCTCGCCGACGGGGGCAGCGACCGCCTCACGGACGCCATCGTGGCCTGGGGCGACGCGGGCGCCATCGCCAAGCGCGTCCGCGCCCACCTCGACGCCGGCGCCGACCACGTCGCCATCCAGCCCCTGTCCCAGAACACCCCCGACCTGGCCAACGCCCTCACCCAACTCGCCCACCTCGCCCCATCCCTCGGCCTGTAACCACCCCACCTACCTCGGCACCGCACACGGCGGGCGGCGCGCCACTGCGCAGGGCACGCACTGCGCCTGCCGTGGCACCGCACGGGGCGAGGGGCCACACCGGCCACGCTGGGCACCCGCCACGCTGGGCACCCGGGGCGCGGGCCACGTAAGGCACGGGCCACGTAGGGCACGGGGCGCCGGCATGGGGGTGCCCTCACCCTGGTGTCCATGGGCGGGCAAGGATCGGCCCGGAAGGGGTGCTCAAGGCGGGCGGGGGCGTGGCGTTTGACCTGGAGTGCGCTCCATTTCGTAGCGTCGAGGCATGACAACGCCACAACACAAGATCGGGTCGGGTTTCGGCGCCAGGAGCACTGCGGACGATGTGCTCCAGGGGATCGATCTGTCCGGGAAACTGGCGATCGTAACGGGTGGCTACTCGGGTCTCGGGTTGGAGACCACGCGTGCGCTCGCCCGCGCCGGCGCCCGCGTCATCGTGCCCGCCCGACGTCCTGGCATCGCCCGGGAGGCGGTCGGGGACATCGACGGGGTCGAGGTCGAAGAGCTCGACCTGGCCGATCTGGAGAGCGTACGCCGGTTCGCCGAGCGCTTCCTCGCCACCGGCCGCAGCGTCGAGATCGTCATCGCCAACGCGGGCATCATGGCCTGCCCGGAGACGCGGGTCGGCCCGGGTTGGGAGGCGCAGTTCGCGACCAACCACCTCGGCCACTACGCCCTCGTCAACCGCCTGTTGCCGGCCATCGCGCCCGGCCAGGGCCGGGTCGTGTCCGTCTCGTCCGGCGGTCACCGCCACTCGGGCATCCGGTGGGACGACGTCCAGTTCGAGCGCGGCTACGACAAGTGGCTGGCGTACGGGCAGGCGAAGACCGCGAACATCCTGTTCGCCGTACACCTCGACACGCTTGGCAAGGACGCGGGGGTACGCGCGTTCTCGCTGCATCCCGGCGCCATCCTCACGCCTCTGCAGCGTCACCTGCCCAAGGAGGAGATGGTCGCGGCCGGCTGGATCGACGAGGCCGGCAACCCGCTGGACCCGAGCTTCAAGACCCCCGAGCAGGGTGCGGCCACCCAGGTGTGGGCGGCCACCTCGCCGCAGCTCGCGGACATGGGCGGGGTCTACTGCGAGGACTGCGAGATCGCGGAGCTCACGGGCGAGAACGCACGGGCGGGGGTACGCGACTACGCGATCGACCCGGAGCAGGCGGCACGCCTGTGGCAGCTGTCCGCCGACCTCACCGGCGTCAACGCCTTCACGCCGCCCCACTGACCGCCCCTGCGCCGCCGCCCTCGTCAGACCCTCACCTCTTCATCGCGCCGTCGGCGATCGCGTCCGCCGCGTCGCCGATGGCCACACCGACGATCTCCAACCGCCGGACCAGCTCCCGCTCCTTCATGGCCTCCGGCGTCAGCTCCCCCGAGAAGATCCGGGAGATCTCGTACTGGTACATCCGCCGGATGGCCCCGCCGGCCTTCTTGGCCTCCAGCGCGTCGGCGGTCACCACGGAGGGGCGGGAGGCGAGGTCGCGGACGGCGTTCTCGAGGGCGTCGATGCCGACGATGACCTGGTCGAGCAGGGGAGTGAAGCGGATCTGGTCGGGCACCCGGTACAGGTGGGACTCGCGGACGAAGTCCCGCAGCGAGTCGAGCACGTCGTCGATCGAGCGGGACAGCCGGAACAGGTCCTCGCGGTCGATGGGCGTGACGAGTGCGGACTTGAGCTCTTCGATGAGCCGGGCCCGCTCCTCGTCCCCGAGGTGCTCGATCGAGCGCATCTGCTCGTGCGCCCCCGTTCTGCCCACCTCGCCCCCGATCATGGCCATCGCCAGCCACGCGCCTTCCTTGGTGGCCTGGAGCTGGCCGAGCAGGGTCTCGGTGACCGCGCTGTCCATGCGACCGGTCATGAGGTCCCTGATCCGCCGCAGCCGCTTCATCGCCCGGCCGCCTTCGAAGAGCACATCCCCGTCACCACAGCGTCAACCCCTTCACCAGAAAGGCCAGGACCCCGCCCAGCAGCCCGCTCGCCGGCAAGGTCAGCATCCAGGCCGTGGCGATCTTGAGAGCGGCGTACCAGCGGACCCGGCCGCCCCCCTGGGCCATACCGGCGCCGATGAGCCCCCCGGCGACGGCCTGGGTCATGCTCACCGGCATGCCGACGGCCGCGCAGCCGATGACCGCCGCACCCGACGCCAGCTCCGCGGCGACCCCGTGTGGTGGCCTGGAGACGATGATCTCGCGGCTGAGCGTCCGGCCGGCCTTGGGCAGCCCGTACAGGGTGCCGAGCGCGAACAGGACGGCCACCAGCGACGTGTACGCGAACGGCGCGTCCGAGAAGCCGAGCGCGATCATGAACACGGCCAGCATCTTCTGGGCGTCGTTGGCCGCGTACGCGACCGTCTGCAGCAGGAATCCCGCCTGGTGCCAGCGCGCCAGCCCGTGCACCGTGGTGACCGCCACCAGCACCCGGATGAGCACCCAGGCCAGCAACCCTCCGACGATGGGCGCCGCCAGGCCGAACGCCAGGACCAGCGCCACCGACCCCGGCGAGACCGGCAGCCCCCAGCCGAGCCCCGCCCCGGTGAGGCCGCCCACGATGGCCAGGGTGAGGCTGGTCGGGCGACCCTTCGCGCTGAGCACGGCCACCACGGCCAGGGAGGAAAGCACCGCGATCGTCGTCGCGATCTTGCCGCCGGGCTGGTCGAAGGTCGCCAGCCTGGTCACGAACGTCTGCGCCACCTGGTGCGTGACGAGCGGTACGACCGCCACCATCACGACCAGGGCGAGGATGCCGGTGGCCGGGCGTACCGTGGGCAGCTTGAGCCCGGCCGCCAGGAGGGCGCCCCCGTCGTTGACCCCGGACACGACGGCGAACAGGCCCGCGACCACGATCAGTACGGCGGCGTCCAAAAGCGCGCGCTCCATCCCCGCCCGCCCGGCCGGGGCGGGACACGTTCGAGTCCCAGAATTTGTCCGTAATGCCCGATAGCTACCCAAGATCGAGCCGCTCACCGCCACCCCGGACACCGCGCCGCGCCAGGTACGCTCGATCGCGCCCGCCGCTGCCGGGCTCTTCGCTGGAGCGCCCGGCGACCGGTACGCTGCCCAGATCAGCCGCAAGGCGCCCGACGATCCCACGTCCGCGAGAGTGAACCGCATGACCAGCCCCGCCGAATACATCCTGACGCTGTCCTGCCCCGACCGGCCCGGTGTGGTGGCCGCCGTCTCCGGCCTGCTGGCGCGGAACGGCTGCAACATCATGGAGAGCCAGCAGTTCGGCGACCGGGCCGCGCAGCGCTTCTTCATGCGCGTGCAGTTCGCGGGACCGCTGGGCGAGGACGAGCTCAACGCGGCCTTCGCGGCGCTCGCGCCGGACTTCGCCATGGAGTTCACGGTGCGCGACGTGGCCAGGAAACCACGCGTGCTGATCATGGTCAGCAAGTTCGACCACTGCCTCAACGACCTGCTGTATCGGGTCAAGGCGAAGACCCTCGACATCGAGATCGTCGCGGTCGCGTCCAACCATCCCGACCTGCGGCCGCTCACGCAGTCGTACGGCATCGACTACCACCACCTGCCGGTCACCCCGGAGACCAAGCCCAGGCAGGAGGCCGAGGTGCTGGCGCTGGTGGAGCACTATCAGGTGGACCTGGTCGTGCTGGCCCGCTATATGCAGGTGCTCTCGCAGGACCTGTGCGCGAAGCTGGCCGGGCGGGCGATCAACATCCACCACTCGTTCCTGCCGTCGTTCAAGGGCGCCAAGCCCTACCACCAGGCGCACGACCGAGGCGTCAAGCTCATCGGCGCCACCGCCCACTACGTGACCTCCGACCTGGACGAGGGGCCGATCATTGAGCAGGAGGTGGCCAGGGTCAACCACAGCCACTCGCCCGAGGACCTGGCGGCGATCGGGCGGGACGTGGAGTGCGTGACGCTGGCCAGGGCGGTCAAGTGGCACGCCGAGCAGCGGGTGCTGCTGGACGGTCACAAGACCGTCGTCTTCCCGCGCTAGGCGTGGCTCTCGGCGATCGGGCCGACTATGAAGGGGCGGTCCCCGCCGGCCGAGAACGACGGCAGGCCCCGCGCAGGTCCCAGCCTGATCAACCTGTCAGCCGAGGTCGGCGGGCGAACTCGGACAGGCCCACCCGCCCGGTGACCGGCATCCGCACCGCGCGCGGCGACGAGGTGGGGGTCGAGCGAGCGGAGTCCCTTGGTGAGGACCTTCCGGCGGGCGGGCCAGTCTCTGTGGCGCGCCCAGAGGTTGAGTGTGGCGACACGCATGCCGCCGTCCCTACCCCGCCGTGCCGGTGGTCACGATCAGTTTGCCGCTGACGTGCTGGTTCGCCGGCGGGTCCAGGCCGGGGCTGAGGAAGGCGATGTTCAGCAGGAGCCGGTCAGGGCCGGTACGTTCCGAAGTACCAGGGGTTGCCCTGAGGGTCCTTGCAGCCGTACTCGCGCGACCCGTACGGCTGGTCCACGAGCTCCATGGTGATCTCGGCCCCCGCCGCTTTGGCGCGGTCGTGGTGGGCGTCGACGTCCTCGACCGCGACGTAGATCCCGGGCCCGCCCGGCCGCCCTTCGCCGATCATGATCAGGTCGTCGCCGACGAGCAGTTCGGCATGGTTGACCGCGCCGTCGTCGTTCTTGGACACCTCGTGCACCCGGAACCCGAACGCGCCGGTCAGGAAGTCGACCGCGGCCTGGCAGTCCTGGTAGCGGGCTAGTGCGTAAACAGTTCGCTCCATGAGACTCAGGATGCCCGGCGCGCGCCCGCCCGTCTTGGATGAATCTGACCCGGCGTCGTGTCGCCGAGCATCCGGAACTCGCGGTTCATGTGCGCCTGGTCGTAGAAGCCGCACTCCGTCGCCACCCGCGCGATGGCCGTGCCCGACCGCAGCAGCCGCAGCGCCCTGCCGAACCTGATCACCCGCGCGGCCGTCTTGGGCGGCAGCCCGATCTGGTCCTGGAAGCGCGCCACGAGGTGCCGGTGGCTCCAGCCGAGCGACTCCGCCAGCGACGACGGGCTCAGCCGGCCGCCCGACTCCAGCAGCCGCGCCCATGCCCACGGCAGCTCGGGACCCAGCTCGGGCCCCTCCTGGATACGGGCGAGCAGCAGCCGGTCGACCAGCGCCAGCCGCTCCCGCCACGACGGCGTCTCGGCCAGCCGTCCCACCGCCAGGTCCGCCCACGGCCCGAGCAGGTCCTCGACCGGCACCGTCAGGTTCGTCAGGTGCCGCATCGGCAGACCGTACAGCCGCCTGGCGCCGAATGGCGTGAGCACCACCTCCACGCCCTCGGCAGGCCCCAGCACCCGGGTGACGGTGAAGCGGTCGCCCAGCCCGCCCGTGAACGCCGTGACCCGCTCCCCGCCGACCTCCATCGGCGTGCCGAAGGCGAGGATGAGCACGGCTCCCGGCACGACGGCCTCAGACCGCGTGACCGGGGAGCCGTAGTGCTCGCGGTAGGCGCACAGCCGCGTCACGTAGGGTCGCAGCGCAGCGCTCGGGGTGGCCTCGACCATGGCCAGCCCCGGCGTGCTCATGTATCGGAGCCTAGAGGCCCGTGTGCGTGGCGAGGAAGGTCAGCGTGTCGGCCGACAGGTCGACGGACCGGCTCACCGAGCGCGCCCCGTGTCCCACCTCGGCCTCGTTGCGCAGCAGTACGGGCCGGTCCGCCGTCGAGGCGTGCTGCAGCGCCGCGCACATCTTCCACGCGTGCAGCGGGTGCACGCGCGTGTCCGACTGGAAGACGGTGAAGAGCGTCGCGGGGTACGCCACCGACTCCTTGACGTGGTGGTAGGGCGAGTAGCCCCACAGCCAGCTGAACGGCTCGGGATCCTCGGCGGTGCCGTACTCGACGTTCCAGGTGGCGCCGAGGCCGAACTGCTCGTACCTGATCATGTCGAGCAGCGGTGCGGAGCACACCACGGCCGCGTACAGGTCGGGGCGCTGCGTCAGTGCGGCCCCCACGAGCAGGCCGCCGTTGGAGCCGCCGGAGATGCCGAGCTGCCCGGCCGTGGTCACCCCGGTCTCGATGAGGTGCTCGGCCGCGGAGTGGAAGTCGTCGAAGACGTTCTGCTTGTGGGCCAGCATGCCCGCGCGGTGCCAGTCCTCGCCCTCCTCGCCGCCGCCGCGCAGGTTGGCGATCGCGTAGACGCCGCCGGCCTCCGCCCACGTCAGGACCGACGCCGAGTAGCCGGGGGTCATCGACAGGCCGAAGCCGCCGTAGCCGTACAGGATCGTGGGGCGCGGGCCCGGCGTGTCGTCGGCGGGGGAGATGATCAGCATGCGGACGTCCGTGCCGTCTTTCGACCGGTAGACGACCTGCCGGGTGCGCACGTCCGGCACGTCGACCGCGCCCGGCGACGACGCCCACAGCGTGGTCTCGCCCGTCCTGGCGTCGTAGCGCTGGATGGTGGGCGGCGTGGTGTTGTCGGTGTAGCCGAACCAGGCCTCGTAACCGCCCTCGGGGCGCTCGGCGATGCCGCCGATCGTGCCGAGCCCGGGCGTGGGCACCTCGCCGAGGCGCTCGCCGGTGGCCAGGTCGTGCACGGTGATCTCGCTGATCGCGTGGCGGGTCCAGCCCACCAGCATCACCGGGCGCTCCAGGTCGTCGAGGATCGCGAAGTCGCTCAGCACCGCCTCGGGGTCCTCAGGGATGAGATCGCGCCAGGTCTCGTAGCCGGGCGCGGCCGGGTCGGTGACGCACACCCTGGCCCTCGGCGCCTCGCGGTCGGTGTGCACGTAGAGCTTGCCGTCGCGGCCGAACAGCAGCCCCGACTGCGCGTCCACGCCCTCCTGCACGGACTTCAGCTCCGGCCGGTCGAGCGTGGAGGCGGTCAGGTCCGCCACCCAGATGTCGTTGCGCGGCGCCGTGCCCTCGTGCGCGGACACCTGCAGCCAGCGGCCGTCCCGCGAGACCGACACGCCGTAGTAGTTGGTCATCTTCAGCCCCTCGCCGAAGATCATCACGTCGTCCTCGGTGGAGGTGCCGACCCGGTGCAGGTAGACGCGGCGGTGGAACTGCGTCTCGTTCTCCGGCACCTCGGTGCTCGGCAGCCTGCGCACGTAGTAGAACGCCTCGCCGCCGGGCAGCCACGCCACGGGGGAGTAGCGGCAGCGGTCGATCGGCCCCTCGACCCGCGCGCCCGTCGTGACGTCCATGACGTAGAGGGCCGACTCCTCGTCGCCGCCCACCGAGATCTGGTAGGCCAGCAGGCGCCCTTCCTTGTCGGGCTGCACCGCGTCGAGCGTGGTCAGGCCGGACGGGTCGATCGCCATCGGGTCGATCAGCGCCCGCTCGGTCCCGTCGGGCTCCACGACGTAGAAGACGGCGTGCTCCTGGTCGGGAGTGCGGCGGGTGAAGAAGTGACGCCCGCCGCGCCACGTGGGCGTGCCGACCGAGCCGGACCTGAGCAGCTCGGCGATGCGGCTCTTGAACCGCTGCGGCCCCTTCTTCCGGGCGAACAATTCGGCCTGCGCGAGCAGCCATCCCTTGGTCTCCGGACTATCGGGCTCCTCGAGCCACCGATAGGGGTCGGGAACGGGCGTTCCGTGCAGGATTTCGACGGTTTCTTCGCGCTGTGCGATCGGGTACGGCTCTCGCGTCATGCAGGGAACCCTATGCGAACGCGGACGCGTAAAGCGCTGGTGAAGCGGGCATAAAACGTACCGTGTGTCCCTCTGGTCATCCCGGCGAGCGGTTTTGGGGTGGCGGGGAGCATGGTGTAAACGCCAGACTTGGTGACAGGACGGTGCCGTGGTGACCATCCGCTGGGCCGTCCGGCGGAGGTCCACGTGACGGAAGCACAAGTGCCCCAGGAGGGGCCGACAGGCGGGACATGCCGCGGCATGTCCCCTTTGATACGCATGCAGCAGGGAGAGGCACGATGACGCGCCAGGTCCTGCTGCTCAATGCCACCTATGAGCCACTGACCACCCTCTCGCTGCATCGCGCCGTCGTGCTCGTGCTGCGGGAGAAGGCCGACGTCGTGCACCGCGACGGCCGGGGCGCGGTGCTGCGCTCCGCGAGCTGCACGCTCGACGTCCCCTCGGTCATCAGGCTGCGCAGATATGTCCGTATTCCCTACCGGTCCCGCATCCCCCTGACCCGGGCCGCGCTCATGCGGCGCGACAACTACCGCTGCGCCTACTGCGGCCAGCGGGCCGAGACCATCGACCATGTCATCCCGAGGTCCAGGGGTGGTGCACACACCTGGGAAAACTGTGTCGCGTCCTGCACGACGTGCAACCACAGGAAGGCCGACAAGTACCTGGAGGAGCTGGGGTGGACGCTACGCGTCAGCCCTGCGGTGCCACGGGGCGCCCACTGGAGACTCATTGGCGCATCGCTCGTCGGAGACCCTCAGTGGGCGCCTTACCTGGAAGCCGCGGCCTGAAAACCGCTTTGTCCGAGGCGGTCCCTGCCTGACACCATGAGCAGGCATGTGGACCTTCACCTCGGACGCTGAGGAGTACGCTGCGGTCGCCGAGCCCTTCCTGCTCGGCGACCCGGTGGGCAACACCGTCCCGTTGACCGTTCTGGCCAATCTGCGGGCCGGCATGCCTGCCAAGGATCCCTTTTTCGGCTGGTGGACGGTGGACGGCGAGGTGCGTGGGGCGGCCTTCCGCACTCCGCCGCATCCGATCGGGCTCGCCGTCATGCCCGTCGAGGCCGTCGCGCCGCTGGTGGCGGAGTTCGGCGGCGACCTTCCCGCGGTCATGGGGCGGGTGGAGCTGACGGACGAGGTCATGCGGCTGCTCGGGACGCCCAAGCGGGTGGTGTCGGAGCGGCTCTACCGCCTCGGCACGCTCGCCGTCCCCGACGTGCCCGGGCGCGGCAGGCTGGCCGTCCCCGCCGACTTTCCGCTGCTGGTCAGCTGGTATCAGGCGTTCGGCGACGAGGTGGCGCTCGGGGACGGCGACCCGGCCGAGCGCGTCGCGCACCGGCTGGCGGGGCGCCAGCTGTTCGTGTGGGAGGCGGGCGGGACGCCGGTGTCGCTCGCGGGGCTCTCGCCGGCGGCCGGCGGGGTCTGCCGCATCGGGCCCGTCTACACGCCGCCGTCCTGCCGCAGGAACGGGTACGGCGCCGCCGTCACGGCGTACGCCAGCCAGGCCGGGCTGGCCGAGCGCTGCGAGCAGGCCGTGCTCTTCACCGACCTGGGCAACCCGACCAGCAACGCCATCTACCAGTCGATCGGCTACGAGCCCGTGTCCGACTACGCGCACATCACTTACTCTTAGGCCATGCCGCGTTACGAGTTTCGCTGCCGCGCCTGCGGCTCCACGTTCGAGGTGTCCCGCCCGATGTCGGCCTCCGACGACCCGGCGGGCTGCCCGGAAGGCCACGACGACACGGTGAAGCTGCTGTCCACGGTCGCCATGACAGGCGGCGCGGCCGCGCCGAAAGCCAGTGGCGGTTGCTGCGGCGGGGGCTGCTGCTCCTCCTAGAAACCGGCGCCGGTCGTCCGGCCGGGGCGGTGGCGCAGGTAGCGCTCCAGCGCCCGGTCGAGGCGTGCGGCTCTTGGGCCACCGCCCCGCCGGACGCTGCTCCGTTGGTGCGGACACCAATGGGGACGGGGGCCGGGCGCCAGTCAGGCGCGCCCGGCTGTGACTGAACATCACCGCCTGATGACCTTCAGTCACCGGCCCAACGGCCGGTCGCGGCCGGTCAAGCTTCGGCCAGCTTCCTCACGCGGCCCTGGTGCGCCTGCGGCGCTGGAACGGCAGGAACCGGTCGGCCAGGTGCGGACGGGACGGCGTGAGCGTGGGCTCGACCGCGATGATCCGGTCGAACCTGAACGCTCGGATCGCCCGGCGCATCCTGCACACCCCGACCAGATACCAGTATTCGCGGTGGACCAGGCACGTCACCGGCTCGACGTCGCGCGCGGTGACGTTGCCCCCGGCGTCCTGGTAGTGCAGGCGGATCATGAGGCGGCTGGTGATGGCGTCGGCGATGAGCCTGGCCCGGGAGGCGACCTCCAGGGGCAGCGGCTCGGTCAGCGTCGTGAGCGTGGTGGCGATGACGTCGTCGTCGAGCTCCAGGTGCTCGAACGCGTGTTGCAGGCCGCGCCGTGCGGTGACGGCCTGGGGGCCCGTTCCGAGGTGAGCGAGGGAGAGTGCGAGGGCGGCGATCTCGGCGGTCGTCAGCGGGCGAGTATCGTGCTTCACGACTGTCGTCATACCCCAAGAATAGGGACGACCACCGACAATTTTCGAAAGTCTGTCCGGTTGGCCACGTTCAGTGGCCTGCCGGAGTCAGCGATGTGTGAACCTACGGCAGGCGATGGCGATCTCGCCTGCCGTACAGGTCATCCTTACCGCGACAACTGGGACAGATCGCGCGAGGCGCCCGTCGAGGCGGACGTCGTCATCGCCGCGTACGCCTGCAGCGCCACGCTCACCGGCCGGTTGCGGTCGCGCGGCCGGTATCCGCCCAGGTCGGCCAGCAGCCGCTCGCGCCGCGCGGCCAGCTCGGCCTCGGGCACCCGCAGCTCCATCAACCGGTTCGGGATGTCGATGTCGATGATGTCGCCATCCTCGACCAGCGCGATCGCGCCGCCCTCGGCCGCCTCGGGGGAGGCGTGGCCGATCGACAGCCCGGAGGTGCCGCCGGAGAAGCGGCCGTCGGTGATCAGCGCGCACACCTTGCCCAGGCCCTTGCCCTTCAGGAACGAGGTCGGGTAGAGCATCTCTTGCATGCCGGGGCCGCCCTTGGGGCCCTCGTAGCGGATGACCACCACGTCGCCCTCCTTGACCTGCCCGCCCAGGATGCCCTCGACCGCCTGCTCCTGCGACTCGAACACCACCGCGGGCCCGCTGAACCGCCAGATCGACTCGTCGACCCCGGCCGTCTTCACGACCGCGCCGTCGCGCGAGATGTTGCCGTAGAGCACCGCCAGCCCGCCGTCCACGGTGTAGGCGTGCTCCCGGTCGCGGATGCATCCGGCCGCGCGGTCGAGGTCGAGGTCGTCCCAGCGGTTGTCCTGTGAGTACGGCTTGACCGTGCGCACGTTGCCGGGCGCCGCGTGCCACAGCTCCACGGCCTCGGGCCGCACCGTCGGCGACTTCACGTCCCAGGCGGCCAGCATGTCGGCGAGCGTGCCGCCGTTCACGGTGGGCAGGTCGTGGTGCAGCAGCCCGGCCCGGTCGAGCTCGCCCAGGATGGCCGGGATGCCGCCGGCGCGGTGGACGTCCTCGATGTGGTACTTGTTCGTGGCCGGGGCCACCTTGCACAGGCACGGCACCCGCAGCGAGATCTCGTTGATCTCCTTGAGCCCGAAATCGACACCGGCCTCGCGGGCGGCGGCCAGGATGTGCAGGATCGTGTTGGTCGAGCCGCCCATCGCCACGTCGAGCGTCATCGCGTTCTCGAACGCCTCAGTGGTGGCGATCGAGCGCGGCAGCACCGACTCGTCGCCGTCCTCGTAGTAGCGGCGGGTGATCTCCACGAGCTGCCGGCCCGCGTCCTCGTAGAGGTGCTTGCGCGCCTTGTGCGTGGCCAGGATCGTTCCGTTGCCCGGCAGTGCCAGGCCGATGGCCTCGGCCAGGCAGTTCATGGAGTTGGCGGTGAACATGCCCGAGCAGGAGCCGCAGGTCGGGCAGGCGTTCTCTTCCATCGCCAGCAGCTCGTCGTCCGAGACGGACTCGTCGGCGGCGGCGATCATGGGGTCGATCAGATCGAGCTTCTTGCCGGGCGTCTTGCCGGCCTCCATGGGCCCGCCCGAGACGAAGACCGTGGGGATGTTCAGCCGGAACGCGGCCAGCAGCATGCCCGGCGTGATCTTGTCGCAGTTGGAGACGCAGATCATCGCGTCCGCGCAGTGCGCGTTGACCATGTATTCCACGGCGTCGGCGATCAGCTCGCGCGACGGCAGCGAGTAGAGCATGCCGCCGTGGCCCATCGCGATGCCGTCGTCGACCGCGATCGTGTTGAACTCGCGGGGAATCGCCCCGGCCTCGCGGATGGCGGCCGCCACCACGTCGCCGACGTCACGCAGATGCACGTGGCCCGGCACGAACTGGGTGAAGCTGTTGGCCACCGCGATGATGGGCTTGCCGAAGTCGCCTCCGGCTACGCCGGTCGCCCGGAGCAGGGCCCGGGCACCGGCCATGTTCCTGCCGTGGGTGACGGTACGTGACCTGAGGGCGGGCATAGGACTTCTCCCATCGCTAGCGAGTCTTCACATGCTACGACCACTGCCCGGCAACTGAGACAACGGTCCACGCATCGGACGGTTGGTTGCCGATTCGTGCGGAAAACGAAGCCGCCGCCGGTGGCGCTCGTGTTAGAGAGATCAGATGAGCCACGGGGCAGTCATGCTCGACGATCCCGCCAGGGCCGGCAACTTCATCCACACGATAGACCGCCTGTGCCGCAGACCGGCCAAGGACGAGGGCGTACAGGACTCGCTGCACGTCTCCAGGCAGCCGCTGCCGGCCAGGAGTTCTTCCCCTGGTGCGGCTCGATCCCGCAGATCTACCGTTAGACGGGCAGCCGAGCCGGGTGGAGCGCCACCAGCAGGCTCAGGGGGTCTCGGCCGGCACCGTCGGCCCGCGGGTCAGGACCCCACGGGCCACAGGATCGACGGATGCTCAGTCTTCGCCGTACCGGGCGGGGAGCACCTGGGCGGCGATGTCGTAGATCCGGTCGATCTCGGCATCGGTCAGCGCCCGTTCCCGCTTGGTGATCCACTTGCGCGCGCGGTCGCCCTGGTAGACGTCCACGCCGCGGATCGTCATGACCTTCCATGGGACGGGCGGGCCGTAGATCGCGAGCGAGGGCACGACCGAGATCTCGCGGCCCAGCGACTGGGTGATCAGCTCGCTGGCCTTCGACGCCTCGAACTTGGCCTCGGTGATGCGGGCCTTCTGGTCGAAGGGGCCGTGGAAGAGCTTCTTGCCGCTCTGCACGCGGATGGGCAGACGCTTGTCCCACTTCTCGGAGTCGACCGCGTACACGCCCGTCGGACCCACCACGAGGTGGTCGATCTGGTGCTCGGTGTCGGGGATCGCCCTGGCGTGGAGCGTGCGGTAGCCGTTGCGCTCCAGCTTGCGCAGCTGCGCCTCGGTACGTCGCTCCGCCACGGACGACCGCCGCCAGGCGGGCACGGACGAGTTGGAACGCGCGCGATAGACCGCCTCCAGGATGGCCGCGACCACGCCCGCGGTCACGCCCACGCGCCATTCGCCCACGAGGAAGCCCACCACCAGGGCCACGCCGATCGCCACGAGCAGGCGGTTGCGCAGGCGGCGGAAACGCGGTTGTCGCAGCAGGCTACGCACGGACGCGCGCTCTACCGGCGCGTACGTGGAGGTGGGCGCCGATGGCTTCGCGGCGGCGGTCTGCTCACTTTCTGGTCTGTCGCTCACCCAGATAGGTGACGAGTTGTGACCGTCTTCTCGCTGGTTGTCGGAGTCCACGTAACTCACCGTAGCCCGCGAATCTGAACGATTCCTAGTGCTGCCTTGTCCATAGTTTTATGGCCCAGCTCATCGTGTTCCACGCCCGTTTTCAGGGTATTACTTATCTTCTCTAGAGAGGTCCCGGGGGACGTACAAGATCATACCCGTGTCTGTTCCGCCGACACTCCCCATGGGGTCTGGCCGGACCGGCTCACGAGGTTTACGTTCATGGTGTGAACGGCGCAGCGGAGATTCTGCTCTTTCTCATCGGGGTGTCCTTGGGGCTGTTCGTCCTGATCAGCCTGCTCGTCATGCTGCCGGGACGGGGCACGCAGCGGCGGATCGAGTCAGGCCCGGTGTGGCTGGGCGGCCCTGGCGGGAGCGAGCGCGGCGTGAGCACTTCGGGTCTGGTGCTGGCCGACCGGGTGGCGCACTGGGCGGCCGTGCCCGAGACCGACTGGGTGGCCGCGGCGGAGACGGCGGAGCCGAGCAGGCGCGTCGGCGGCGCCTCGGCCGGATGGTGAGGCGGTGATGCGAGGACTGACCACCGCACAGGCCGATGACCTCAGGCAGGCCCTGCGCACCGCCGAGCGGCGCAGTGGGCTGCGGTTCGGTGTGTTCCTCGGGGAGCCGGCCGGCGGGCGGCGGCACTTCGCCGAACGCCTGCACGCCGCCCTCGGCGACGAGGCCGACAACGCCGTGGTGGTCCTGGTCGACGTCAAGGGGCGCGGCCTGGAGATCGTGACGGGCGAGAAGGCGCGGCGGCGGCTGAGCGACGGCGCGTGCCGGTTGACCGCGATGTCGATGGCCACCACCTTCAGCGCCGGCGACCTGGTCGGCGGCCTGCTGTATGGCATCGCCTCCCTCGGCGAGCAGGCGTCGGCTCGCCGCTGATCCTTCGAACAATCTTCTTTTACGGCAAGCCGGCTTGCCCGCACGCGCCGTAGCGGGTGGCCGGCTGTCATGGCCGGCCGTGAAGGCTCACGGGGTGCCCGCCGTGACGAGCGCATGCTTGACCCGGTGCCGTGGTGAATCGGGTCTCAGAGGCGTTCGAGGAGGCCGGCCACGTGCTTGCTGACGCCGTTCAGGAGCGTGGCGGGCTCGATGGGGGCGGCGGCGATGGCTGAGAAGAGGGCCGGCAGGCCTGGGAGCGGGAAGCCGTCGTCCTTCTGTGCCGCGGCTCCCACCGCGTTCTTGTCCAGGGCCGCGCGGCTGCGTTCCCAGGCGTCGAGGACCTCTTCCGGCGAAGGCACCCCGAAGCCGTGTCCCACGGGTGCCGCGTGGCGCAGCCGGACGAGCGGGGTGTCGGCGAAGGTCAGGGCCGTGCGAGCCCGTAGCTGCAGGTCGGCGCGTGGCTCCGGGGCGATCCAGTCCATGGCCGTACAGGGATTGCGGCAGGTCGCGACGCACACCGCGAGCGCGCCCGCGACCTGGCTGTGCTGCCGGTCGAAATACGCGCGCCACCCCTCGCCGGGCTCCAGCGACACCCGCAGCGTCCGGTTGGTGGCGGACTGCTCGGACTTGGTGTGGTCGCACTCCCGATCGCCGATCACGCCGAACCTGCTGCCGGTCGCGCTCAGCCCAGCGGGCCAGCGGGCGGGATCGCCGGCGTGACCGAGCTGCGGCTCGAAGGCCAGCAGCGGCAGGTATTCGCTGGCGATGTGCACCGCCGCGATCATCGGGCTCAGCTCCCGCCGGTGCCACCGCACGGCGATCACCTCGAGCAGCAGCCCATACGCCGGCCGCAACGACTCCAGTGCCCCCCGCGGCTGCTCGCGCGGCGTCTGCGGCATGTGGCAGGCCCGCGCCCGTCGCCTCAGCTCGGCGGGCACGTCCTTCGCCTCGGCCGCGAAGTCCTCCGCGTCGAGCGAGAGCAGCCGCTGCCCGAACTCGCACACCTCGGCGATCTCCACCGCGGGCGCGAGCGCACCGAGATCGGCGAAGGCATAGCGGCGTGCCAGGGCGATCAGCAGGTCACGAGTCGTATCCACGCGACGACTTTCTCACGATCAGCGAGTGGTCACGGACATTGGGCGTTCGCGCGATCACGGGCATGGTTCGCGCACGCACTGGATGTCGCTCGTCGGCTTGCCGGCCGTGGGCTCGGACGTGGGCTCCTCCGGGCCCGGCGAGCTCGGCTCCGGCTCCTGCGACGGCTCCTTCGTGGGCTCGGACGTGGTGGGCTTGGCGGTGGACGACGCGGTCGGCGTGGTGGAGGTGACCGTCGTCGTGGGGGTCGGCACGCGCGTCGCCCGGGGCGGCTTGGTGCTCGGGACGCGCCTGGTCGGGGGCGCGGACCGCCTGGTGGTGGCCGGCGGCGCGGGGGAGGTGGCCGTGACCGAGGTGCCCTCGACGGTCGGCGTCACGACGCTCCCGTTCGTGGGCTCTGCCGGGCGCAGCCAGACGAAGCCTGCCACGCCGGCGGACACGACCACGGCGGCGGCCATGGTGAGCACGGCCCGCATCGTCTGGCGGCGGCGCGGCGCCGGCATGGGCGTCGTGTCAGGGGAGGCCATCGCCCGGCGCGCTGCCTCGGCCATCAGCGCGGCCGTCGGCCAGCGCCGGTCGGGCGTCTTCTCCAGCGCCCGCTCGACCACCTGCCGCGGACCCGGCGGCACGTCGCGGGGGAGGGGCGGGA
>NZ_VCJS01000114.1 GCF_005893125.1 Nonomuraea basaltis
CAGCACATCACCCTCCGTCACCAAAGGCCAGGTGGCCATCGGCTCACGCGGTCACGCCTTCACCGACGTTCACCCACGGTAAGACTCAGGAGAACTCTTCGAATCACGGCACCAAAGGTGCCCTAGCCGTACCGCCGCCGGGCTGGAGAGAGCGAGCCGGGCGCACCTCCGTTCGATCGCAGCGGCCCGGCCCTCGCCATGACGTAATGCGACCGGTCGCCCGTACCGGCATCTCGGTAGATTTGGCGGGTGTTGTACGGTCGGGCCGCCGGTCAACGGGTGTTTTCGGGGGCGGGTACGGCGTGTTCGGGGGCGCGGCTGACCTGCTCCCAGGCAGCCCAGGTCTCCATCCGCCGGCGGGAGATGTCGAAGGCCAGGTCGTAGATCGTGCTGCCGAGCAGCAGCCGTAACGGCGGGTCTTCGCTGTCGACCAGCTTCAGCAGCGCCTCGGCGGCCAGAGGCGGCTCACTGTCGATCGAGCCCTCGGCCCACTGCTTTTCCAACTCGGCGCGCAACGGGTCATACTCCTCCAAAGGCGACGTCGTCGTCATGCTGGTGTACAGGTCGGTCCAGTAGCCGCCGGGCTGGACGATGCTGAGCTTGATGCCGAACGGCGCGGCTTCCATGGCCAGTGCCTCGCTCATGCCCTCCAGCGCGAACTTGCTCGCGCTGTACATGCCGGTGCTCGGGAAGCCGCCCAGGGCGGCGATGCTGGAGACCTGCACGATGTGACCGGATGCCTGGTCACGCAGGTGCGGCAGGACGGCCTGGCAGACCCACATCGCCCCGAAGAGATTGACCTCCAGCTGGGCGCGTGCCTCGGCCTCGGTGAACTCCTCGACCATGCCTGAGGACATGGCGCCGGCATTGTTCACCACGATGTCGAGCCGGCCGAAGTGCTCGATGGCGGTGTTCACGGCGGTGAACACCGCGTCGCGGTCGGTCACGTCCAGGGGAAGGGCAAGGAGCCGATCTCCGTACCGGTCGTCGAAGTCCTGTCGCGTGATGGTACGGCTGGCGGCGACCTGGCGGTCGCGGCGCTCCATCGCGGCGACGGCGGACGCACGGCCCAGTCCGAGCGCTCACCCCCGAATACGCGGACAGCATCGTCGAGACCGCCCTCAACGGACTGCGTCCGCGTCCTGCGGTCGGCCGCCCTCGCGATGGGGCGGCTTGACCACGTGCCGGGATCCACGCGGCGTGGGGGCACCGTGGACGGCGTCCAGGGCAGCCAGATGCTCCCGCGACAGTCGCAGCGCTCCGGCGGCCACGTTCGCGACCAGATGGTCGGGGTTGCCGGTGCCGGGAATCGCCAGCACGTGCGGCCCGCGGTGCAAGGTCCAGGCCAGCCGCACCTGGGCCGCACTGATCCCGAGTTCGAGGGCGATGCCCGTCACTGCGTCGCTGTCGGCCCCGCTCGCGCCCGCCTCGCGGCCGGCGGCGGCGATCGCGAAGAACGGTACGAATGCCACCCCTTGCTCGCCGCAGGCGCGGACGAAGTCGTCCTGCTCGGGCCGGACGCCGATGCCGTAGGAGTTCTGCACGCACACCACCGGGGCGATGGCTTGGGCCTCGGCGAGTTGATCCGGGCCGACGCCGGACAGGCCCAGGTGGCGGATCAGCCCGGCCTGACGCAGGTCGGCCAGCGCGCCGAAGTACTCGGCGATCGGGCCGGGTCCGGACACGCGGAGGTTGACCACGTCAAGGTGGTCGCGGCCGAGGTGGCGCAGGTTCTCCTCGACCTGGCCGCGCAACTGGCCGGGGACGGCCGGCGGGAGCCACGCGCCGGAAGGGTCCCGGGCGGGTCCGACCTTGGTGGCGATGACCAGATCGTCGGGGTAGGGGGCGAGTGCGTGGTTGATGAGCTCGTTGGCCGAGCGCAGCGATGAGAAGTAGAACGCGGCGGTGTCGATGTGGTTCACGCCCAGCTCGACCGCCCGCCGCAACACGGTGATCGCCCGGGCGCGCTCCATCGGGACGGCGTCGGGCGTGAGCGCCTGGCCGTACTGGGTCAGCCGCATGGCGCCGAAGCCGATGCGGTTGACCGCCAGGTCGCCGAGCCTGAAGGTGCCCGACGCCGCCGCGGTGATCTGTTCCGAGGTCATGGCCCGATCATGGACGCCTGGTAGCCTATGCCGCCATTGATTGTCATATGTGTAAATCGTGAGGGCGGTCATCGTGGCAGAGCTGGCGTTCTCGGCGGACGATCTGGCGCAGATGCGCTTCGCGGTCTCGCCGATGTGGGAGGTCGTCACCAGCTACCAGCTGGTGATGTCCGGTTCCGCGCATCCAGTGCACCGCAGGTGGCTGGAGCGGGTGTGCCCGCAGGTGGCGGCCGCCGGGCTGGATCGAGGCTGGCTCGCCAAGCTCATCCGCCCGGGGCAGTACTGTCCCGATTTTCTGACTCCGACGCCCGGCGGGCCCGCCCCGGATCTGGCGGACGAGCTGGCCGCCGTGCGGGCCACATCCCCAGGCCGGGTGCACCAGGACCTCGATCTCCTGAGGCGCAAAGAGGGGCACCTCGGCCCCAGGTTGCGCAGCCTGTACGCCGACCCGCCATCCTGCCTGCCGCGCATCGCCGAGGAGATCGAGACCTACTGGGAGCTGGCGCTCGCCCCCTACTGGGCGCGGATCCAGACCGTGCTCGACGCCGACGTCTACCACCGGGCCCGCCAGGTGGCCGAGCACGGGGCCGGCCATCTCTTCAACGACCTCCACGCCTCGATGAGCTGGGACGGCAACTCGCTGCAACTGATCCGCCGCCGGACGCTGGCCCGCGAGTCCACCGGACCGGGGCTGCTGCTGATCCCGTCGGTGTTCATCGGAGCCGGCCTGCTGTCCAGGGAGACCCCACCGGATCCGCCGCAGTTCGGCTACCAAGCGCGCGGCGTCGGCACGCTGTGGCAGCCACGGCCCGTGGCCAGAACCGGCGCGCTGGCCGCCGTTCTCGGGCGCTCACGTACTCGATTGCTCATCGAACTGGAGAGCCCCGCCTCGACCACGGAGCTGGCCCGCCGCACCGGATTGTCGGCAGCCGGGGCCTCCCGGTACCTGACCGCCATGCGCGACGCGGGCCTGGTCAGCGCCCATCGGTCGGGACGAAGCGTGCTTTACGCACGTACGGCTGCCGCGGAAGCCGTACTGGCCGCTGCGGGTCAGCAGACGCAGGATGCCTGAGATGAGGGATCCCCCGGAATCCAGGCTGCTTCTCGCAGCCCGCCGCGTTCAGCGCGTCGGTCTGCCCGTCCAGGTTCTGCGACGCATTGGAGATCCGGGCGTAGCCGACACGTTGGCCAGCGAGAGGGTGCACTGGCAGGCTCATGAACCCGATCATGTACCGGAACCCGGTGGCGTGATGGCAGTTTCGCAACATTGATTCCGGACTGAGTTCCGGACGCCATTTCGAGACCGAGCAGGTGCTGAAGGTCCACTATTGATCTTGTCCGGTAATGAGGACTTCCGGACACAAAGATCACCATCACGCACCGCCACCCCACCAGGCGATCCGCCCCGAAACCCACGATCACCTGCGAGCTGCAAGCGAACCGGAACGTACGCTAACGACCCCGCGCGAGCCCTGTTCGGCACCTATGGCGACCTGTGGGAAAGCGTTTCCCGTGCGAAACGGTTCCGTTGCAGGTCCACCCCCCTAAACCGAAGCAAACCCCAGCAATGAATCAGGGCCCGTGCACTGCGTGGGCCCTACGTCCAGGGGTGTGCCGCAGCCTGCAGACCACTTCGCGCATCCGTGCAGACGGCTTCGGAAACCGACACACACTGTCACTTTCCCAAGTTGTGTGCACGGCTGTCCTGGGCTTTCGAGCGTCTGTGCAGAGGACTATGAAGCACCGACTTGTCCGTAGTTCTTTGCGCTACGGTGCAGTTGTTCCCCTACTCGCGTGCGCGACGGTGAGGTCCCGACATGGATGGCGGGCGGGCGCAGATCATTGAGCGGGGCGTGCTGACCGCCCCGGATGAGGCGTGGGACGTGGCGGTACGCCAGGCGGAGGTGATCGGCCGGCTGGCCGCCGAGCCGCAGGTGGGATTGGCGGCCGCGGACGCGGCGGCGTCCGAACTGGGTGAGCCGTTAACCAACGTGTCATAGGCCGCCAAACCTCGAAGATCCCTAGCCTGACCTTCTGTAATGCCGAAGGGCCCGGCGCGGATCTATGGGCGTGGAACGTCCGCCGCTTGGCATGGATGAACTCATCGAGCACTGGACGGTGCTGAGCGATGAGGTCGGCCTGGTGAGTGCGAAGCAGGAAGGCATGGCTTGCCGGCCACGAGGCGGTCGAACAGCCTTTTCCACGGCCCCAGGACGTCGGCCGGCAACGGGCTCATCAACCGGTACGCCTGGTGGAAGACCATTGATGAAGTCCGGGCCGACGAACCGGCTGCCCGGCGCCAGAAGCTGCCCAACTCGACGAGCGCGCCCGCCGCGCCGCCACCGTGGACCTCGGCATCCCGACGTTCCGCGACGTCGCTGGTCGGACCGTCAGCGCCAACCCGAGCAAGATCATCAACTAGTTCAGAGAATTCATCAACACCCTGCTCATCCAGTCCGTCCTCAAGGACCCCGCCTGGCAGCAGCGCCTGACCGACGCCGACAAGCGCGGCCTGTCGCCGCTGTTCTGGTCGAACGCCAACCTGTACGGCACGATCGACATCGACATGGGCCGCCGCCTCGACCTGGGCCTCGCGGCCTGACCATCAGGGTCAGGTTCTTCGGCCAGGTCGCCGTCGTCCTGGCCGCTTAATCATGGCGTCCCGCACCGCCCGCGCGCGGCCGGCCGCGCCACGCACGTCAGGCCAGCGCGTGTCCGGTCAAATGCCTTCTAGCTGCGGCGTCACGACCCGCGAAGTACGGAGCCAGAACGCCCCCTCGGCTTCGGGCTCAGCCCAGATGCTTGTCGAAGAACTTGCCCAGACACTCGACCGCCTGCGCGATGTATTCGGGCTCGTCGTACATCTCGTAGTGGCGTGCGCCCTCGATGACGAGGATGTCCTCCGCCTCACGTGCCAGATGGGTCAGTTGCCGACCGTCTTCAAGAGAGCCGGTTGACCCGCCCTCGCCGGCGACGATGACCTGGACGGGCTGGGTCAGCAACTCGTCGGCGAGGTGGAACGCGTCGAAGCCCAGGATCAGCGCGTCGCTACGGTAGTGGCGGCGGTTGGTCGAGTGTTCGTGGCGGCCGCGCGGGGTCCGATAGAAGGTCACGGCCTGCAGCATGTCGATGTCGGTGACGCCAGCGGATTCCGCGTCCCGCACGGTGTCGGGGATCCACGGGTGCCGGACCGACTGTCCGCCGCGCGCTTCGGCGGTGGCCTGCCGAGCCACGTCCTTGAGCAGTCCCGCGACAGAGCCGGAGGCTGTCATGGCCGCTCGGAAGGCACGGCCGATATTGACCGGGACCACGGTGCCGACCGCCTTGATGCGGTGCTCGGTCATCGCGGCATTGACGGCGTAGCCGCCGCCAGCGCAGATGCCCAAGACGCCGATGCGCTCCGCATCCACGCGGTCCAGCGCAGTGAGGAAGTCCACGGCGTAGCGAAGATCGGCCACCCGTTCGGCGGGATCCTCCAGGTCCCGGGGCTCCCCGCCGCTCTGGCCCTGGTAGGCGGGGTCGAACGCGAGAGCGACGAAGCCTTTCTGTGCCAGGGCGCGGGCGTAGTTGGCGCCGATCTGCTCCTTCACGCTGCTGCCCGGCGTGGCGATGATCACGGCCGGGTGCTTCCGGCCTGTGTCGAAGCCCTCGGGGAGATGGAGGTTCCCGGCGAGCTCGAAGCTGCCGCGGGAGATGGATGCGGTCTGGATGGAAGCCATGATCTCGTTCCGGTTGTATCCTAGTACGGCAACAGTGCTAGTATAGTTACCGATGTTGTACGAAACTGAACAATATCAGGGATTGTGCGATCCTGGGGAAGGAGCGCCTGCGAGGTGAATACCGCCGCGCGGATCTGGGGGCTCAACCACCGGCTGCTGACCGCGGTCATGAACAGCTGCAGCGAGCAGCTCGACGAGCTCGGCCTGGACACCAAGGAGTTCTTCGTGCTCGGCGAGGTCGACGAATGTCGCTACCCGGCCGAACTCGCCGCCCGACTGATGATGCCCAAGGCGAGCGTGACGGTGTACCTACGCAACCTTGTGGCCAAGGGCTTCGTTCAACGCGAGATCGACGAGGGCGACCTACGCCGCCACCGCCTCGTGGTGACTCCGGACGGCAAAAAGGCACTCGATCGCGCACTGGCGACCCTGTCCGACAACTTCGAGCAGTGGCTCGCAAGACTCGAAGCGCAAGAGCGCGACGAGCTCCAGCGACTCTTGGAGAAACTTCTTCGGCATCAGCAGTGAGCCGCCACCTTGGACCGCCGACCCTTCGGCCAAGGTCCACACCGTATGACGCGGCCCTTGACCCAACAACCGAACGGCCAACGGCGATAGCGAGCCCCGGTTCGGGCGGAGTTACCGCCGTCCACCGTTCGGATGCGGGTGGCCCATTTCTCGATCAGGACTGAGGGGGCGGGATCCTCGGGTCGGGCAGCAGGTCGGCCAGTGCGGTGCGCACGGCGACTCGGCTCACCCCGTGCTCACGCGCGAGACCCGCGATCGAGGCGCCCTCGTCACGGAACGCCGCCCGCACTTCCTCAAGCTGGTCTCCGGCGAGTGCGGGTGGCCGGCCGCGGTAGCGGCCTTCGGCTTCGGCCGCGGCGATCCCTTCGGCGGTCAGTTCGTTTTGCAGGTCGCGCTGGAACTGCCCGACGGCGATGATCACGTTGGTGATCAGGGCGGTGGTGGTGGCGTCGTCGGCGGCCAGGTCTTGGAAGTTAGACAGCGGCCCCGACAGGACTCGCAGCACGACGCCGCGGGCCTGGCACCAGTCCCGGACGGCGTGGATGTCCATCAGGTCGCGGCAGAGCCGGAACAGCTCTGAGACGGTGAGGGTGTCGCCGGGGTGCGCGGCGGAGGCGACCTTGGCGAACGCGGGCCGTTCCAGTGCGGGGATCTTGGAGGTCCATCCGGTGCCCGCATGAGCGGTGAGTATCGGCCAGCCCGGACGATCCAGCCGGGCTGGCAGGTCCGCCTCGCCACCACCGCGGCTACCGGCCGGTCGACCGGTCAGGGCTGGATGGCGGTGCTGGCCCGCCTGGACACCGTCACCGACACCGGCCGCCGGCGCGTGTGGTTCCTCGGCGACGGCCAAGCCGCCGTCGCCGAGGCGGACCAACTGGTCTTCAGCCGCACCCCCGAAGAAGCGGAGGACGCGGCCGCCGCCGACGGGCTGCCTCCTGCCGCATGAGTGCACTTCCCCGGGCCGCCCGCCCACGCGCGGGCGGCCATCACCATGCCCAGCCCAAAGGCCGCCTCACCAAGAAGCCCTCTCATGCACCCGGGCCCACACCTCTGCCCACTCACCGGCCAGCGCGTGGCACAGCTGTGGCACCTGGCCACCGACCTGGCCACCGACCTCGCCCGCCTGGACGACGCACGTGCCCGCTACCGCCACGGCAACCGGCTGGACGACGCCACCGCCATCCGACTGGCGACAGGGCCCGCACTTCCTCTCTCACCCGCCAACCAATCGAAAGGATGACGATGGGTTCACCAACGGCTCTCATGGGCGATGGCCCGCGCTGCATGCCAAGGGGCACGGGCCACCGGCATCTGAATGGAGGGCGTTACGCGATCATGAACTGGTCCACCGGCAGGGCGCGGTCGACGATGCGGACGTCGCCCAGCCAGCCGTGCAGGATCTGGTCCAGCCTGCCACCGTACTCGTAACCTCCCAGGAGCCAGCGCAGCCCCAGCGTGGTGATGCCGGTCGCCTCGGTGCTGGGGTTGCGCGCGACGGGGCAGCCGTCGACGTACATGATGGTGTGGTGGCCGTCGTTGACCACGGCGACGTGCCACCATGTCTCGGTGGTCAGGTCATGGCCCCAGTTCGTGACGGCACCGTTCTGATTCAGCGGGCAGATGGCCCATTGCAGACCCGGGCCGGTGGACAGGCTGAGAGTGGCGATCGGTTCGTCCGGGTCTCCCTGGGTCTTGCCGGCGTCGCCGGTCCTGCCTTGGCGGCTGACCAGGCCCGCCCAGCCGTTCTGTCCGGGGTCCCAGTCGGCGGGCAGCTTGAAGAACGCCTCGAAGGTGTAGCCGGAGGAGAAGGTGGCGGAGTTCAACGGCGCGGACGGGGCGGTCTGCAGGTAGGCGCCTCTGAGCGGGTTCTTGTTGCCGTCGAAGTACAGGCTGCCGTGCCCCGGCTGGTCGGGGTGGTGGTGCGTCGACCAGGTCAGTGCGTTCGTGGGAGTGCCTGTCACGCTCACCTTGGTCAGGTCGTTGCCGCGACCTGACAGGTCGATCACCCGCTCGGTGTCGGCCACGGGCGTCCCGTCTCCGTGGCCGCCGTCGAAGCGCCAGTAGGCCACCGTTCCCGGAATCACCTGCGACGTCGCGGGCCTCGGCGGCCGCGGCGCCACCGGCGCGAACCCCGAGAACCTCTGCTCGAAGTAGATCGTCACCGAGAAGTAGTCCTGCGGGCCGGTCTGCTCGATCTCCTGGCGTTCGAGGAGGTTCAGCTGATCGTCGTCCTTGCCCAGCAGCCAGGGGGAGAACGTCTCGATGTCGATGGTGTTTCTGGATAGATCGAACCGGTAGAGCCGGATCATCCCCGAGCCGCCGTAATAGCGGTCCTGGTAGTTCGTGATGTGCAGATGGACGTCATGGCCGGTGGCGTTCTGCTTGGTCGTACGCGCGGGCGGCCAGAAGTGCCCGTTCAGGGCGAGGAAGATCTGGTCGTTGCCCGCGATGAGCTGGTCCCACACCCGGGCGCCGAACTCCGAGAACCGGCCCTCCTCGCCGTAGTTGTCCACGTAGATCAACTCGTGGATGGTCAGGATCACCGGCAGCTTGGGATTGCGCTTGATGACGTCCTGGGCCCACGCGATGCCCCCCGCCGACGGCCGCCAGTCCAGGGCCAGCAGCAGCCACTCCCGCCCTGCGGCACGGAACACGTGGTAGGTGTTGTAGCCGTCAGCGCTGGCGCCCTTGAAGGTCCGCGACTGGCGGAAGCGGTTTGGGCCGAAAACGTCCAGGTACGGGGTCCTGCCGCGCTGGTCGTCGGTGGAGGGGTCGATGTCGTGATTCCCTGCCAGCACGCTGTACGGCAGGCCCTGCTGGTCCAGCAGTTCGAAGGTCTTGCCGAGGGGCTCGAACTCGTGCTTGAGGCCGTTCTCGGTGAGGTCACCCAGGTGTGCCATGAAGACGATGTTCTCCTCGCGGCCCTTGTCCAGGAGGTAGCGGAACGACGCCTCCACCGGCTCAGGGTGGATGCTCATGTTGTCGAAGAGGTATTGGGTGTCCGGCATCACGGCGACGGTGAACCGGAGGCTCTCCGCGTCAGGTCGCCACGTTCGCTTCTCCTCTTCCTGCGATGCGGCGGACGCCGCCGGGGCGCCCGCCAGGCCGATGGCCGCCGTGCCGACGCCCGCGAGCCCGGTCGTTAACAGGAAGGAACGGCGGCTGGAGTTCGCCGACTCACTGGACTGGTGCATGCCGCACTCCCCTCTCCGTAGCCACAGGGGCATTCCGGAGGTGTCAAAAATCGCGTGAGTCGCACCCGTATCGTGCGTCACGTCACGATATTGAGGGAAAAGCGAAGCGTGCGGCGGATCGCCCGGCAACGCCGGAGGAAACCCGAGTGAACACCAACTGCCAGCCTCACGTGAGTCAGCGTGAGAGTGGTTGACAGCATCCCGGGCCAGCGGAGATCGTTTCCCGAAAAGGATCATCCCTCCCCAGGGCCAGCGGTGGAAGAGCGGGATGAAGTTGATCAACGGTGTGTTGCTCGTCGGCGTTCTCGCGGCGGTCGCGGGCGTTCTCCTGGCCCGCCGGCGTTACGTGGTGGTCACCGTCGAAGGGACGAGCATGGTCCCGACGCTGAATGACGGTGACCGCGTCCTGGTCCGGCGGCGCCGGATCGACCAGGTGAGCAGGGGCGACGTCATCGTGCTCAAGCCTCCGCCGAGTCAACCCTGATCGGCTTCCGGCTTTCGGTGGCACGAAACGACAGGAAGGCCACGAGCGGCCCTGCGAGGGCTACCAGCTCGTAGACGACGAAGACCCATACGCTCGGGTCCGTCGAGTCAGCTCCCGCGGAGTCGGGGACCGTCACGCCCTCCCACCGCAGGAGGTCATGCACGACCTCCTCGGTAACGTCGGGATCCTCGCACGAAATCCTCGAGACGGAGTTGCCCGCGGCGATCGGTGCGGGCCCGTGGGAGCACAGCGTCGGGCGGACCGCCCAGCGCAACGGGTCCCGGGGCCCCGACCGACACCACGACATCCAGACGACCAGCCCGCCGAGAACTGCCGGGGCCGCCGACAGGTCGCAGCCTTGGTCTATTGCTCTGCCGCCGAAGCCGCAGAGCGACGCTCTAGGGCAAACGCGGCGGAGACCTGCAGGCTCCACAGGTTGCCGTGGTGGGGGTATTTCGTCGCCATGATGGTCACCAGATCGGCGACGTCCTTCGCGATGTCGTATGCGGCCGCGAAGTCCTGGATGTAGGCGCGCGTCTGGCTGATCATGGCCTCGACCGCGTAGTCGTCGCCATCGGGCCTGCGATGTCCGGCCACGATCATCCGGGGACGCAGCTCCTCGACGACCTTCACCGTTTCGAGCCAGTCCTGCCACTCGCTGAGTGTCGAAAGGGCGAGCATCGGGTAGATCTCGTTGTAGATGGCGTCACCGGCCACGACAACATCAATCTCTGGAACGTGCACGATGCTGGTGGGATGTATGTCCGCCTGCTTCACCTCGATGATGTTCAACGGGGAGCCATCGACGTACAGAGTGTTGCCAACCATCGGCTCCGGCAGCGGTCCATGCATCACGCACTCGTCGCCGAAGAACATCTTCCATTGCTGCTTCTGGAACTCCATCGTCTCCTTCATGGAGTTCAGAATGCTGGGCAGTGTTACACACCTGGCCTCCGGGAACCGCTCCAGGAGCGGGCCGAAGCCAAGGTAGTGATCGGCGTGATCGTGGGTGATGTAGATGGTGGTGAGTCGCTTGCCTGTGCGTTCGATCAGGTCCCCGAGGGCCTGGACCTCGTCCTTGAGGTGGAGCGCATCGATGAGAACCGCCTCCGTCGCGCCGCTGATGATCGTCGCGGTGGTCGGGGAGAACGTGCCCGGAGGGACTTCGCCGGGCTCCGCCGGGATAGCGGGCCACCGCCCTACAAATACGGTCGCCCGGATAGGCGGGCTGGTTGTAGCAGATGAAAGCGGGGCGGTCTCCACGAGTACCTCCGATTGCGGGTCTGGTCGGCCGGCGGGACAGAACGGTCGGCGCCGAGAATCACACGTTAATAACGCGGTGACGGACACCCCTAGGACGAATGCGCCCGGCCTCGGTACTAATGCGCCAAGAGAAACCTGTTGGCCGCAACTTCAAGGCCGACAGGTGGAACCACCCGCTGTGCCGTCCGAGGCGAGCTGGACTGCTCGGGCATCCCTGGTCTCGCCGCCAATCATGGAGAACGGCCAGGTCGGTGGTCGTGATTAGCTCCCAGGCCTGACATCTGCGAACGCGATCGGCGACGCCTATCAAGGTCGTGCTTCCTCAAAGGGACTGCTGCACGATCGGGTGGTGGGTGGCCGGTGGCTCGTCGACTGGATGGAGTTCGTACCATGAGGCGCAAGCACGCGATCCTAGTGACGCTCACCGTGGGCATCGCAGCGATCGTGGCTGCGGCGGACCTCCTCCTGATGAACGCGGCACGCGAGACCGCCCAGGAAGCAGCGGCTCAACGCGAGGCGCGTGGATCCCTGGGTCCCGGGTCGTGCCGTGGGACGCGGAGATCACGCAGGATCACCGCGAAAGTGGGCCGATCAATTCGGTAGCGCCTGCCGATGTCGAGGGCCGCTCGAAAGCTCACGCTGTCACCTCGAGCCGGCTGCCGCGGCGAGTCGGAGCTGATGAGCAGACCCCAGATGTGCGCCTTCTGGGTCCCAGGCGTCGATCGACTCGGTCACCCATCCTCCTTCGCCGGCCCGGACTGTCCGAGACCGAACCAGCACCCAGGGCGAGGTCGGGACGCTCGAGGTGAGGTGGGCGGAGAACTCGAGCGTCGGTACGGGTCGTGGCTGAGTCAGAACTGCGGTGTACGAGGGGGGAAGGGCGTCCAGGAAGAAGATCACGCTGCATGGGTCGACTGGCGCGTCCCGATCTTTCACACGCATCCAAGCGGTCATGATCGGATCCTCGGAACCGGCGTACGGTTCGATGGAACCGACGGGCCGGACCTCGACCTGGCTGAGCACCGGAACCTTGTCATCCATCCCGTGCAGCGTCGGCAGCAAATCGGGCCCTGGGACGTCTGGCGCATCGAGAGTGCAAACAGGAGCGGCAGGCTCCTGGTCCGACCCGAAGATCGCCGTGGCGGTGAGACAGATCCCGGCGGAACCATAGCCCGTCGCCTGAGCCGCTCCCACGCTGCGCCCGGATCGAATCACCCGCGATTCGATCGCGAACGTCTCGCGAATTGGCCGGTGGAACTGCCCGGTGATCGAGCGGAGCGGGTGGTCGGGCACGCAGCGCCGCACCGCGGACGCGACAAGAGACAGTGCCAAACCACCGTGGAGGCCTCCGAATCCCCAGGCGAACGGGGGGACGTCGAGAACGGCGGGAGGCTCGGAGAAGAGCATCGACGCCAGGTCCTGGCTCTCAGGTGGTTGAGTCCCCCCGGCCTCCACCGCGGTCATCGACCGACGAATACGGGAGCGCCGCCAGGCTCCCTGAACGAGTCGATGCCGGCCTGGCCGTCTTCGGAGCCGAAGGTCTGCTGAGCGAGCCGAGGCATCTCGAGCTCAGCCGCTGCCTCACCGTCTCGCAGTGCGCGACGGCTGTTCTCGAGCAAGGCCTCTATTGCGAGTGGCGCTTGGCGAGCGATCTTGTCCGCCAGCTGCATGGCTCGCGTCAGGTGGTCACCGTCATCCACCACCTCTTGGACCAAGCCGATGCGGTAGGCCTCCTGCGCGTCGTACTCCTCGCAGGTGAGAAGCCATCGCATGGCGTTTCCCCAGCCGGCTCTCTGGGGAAGCCGAACGGTGACTCCTCCGAACGGGAAGAGCCCGACTTGGGGTTCGAGCTGGGCAAACGTTGACGAGGCAGCGCACACCGCGATGTCTGCTGCAAGCACCAGCTCGATCCCGAGGGTCAGGCACTTTCCGTGCACGGCAGCGATCAGGGGCTTGGAGAGCCTCTGGCCCTCGACCTGCCACGGGTGCATGCCGCCAGGCGCGAGCAAGGAGTTCCCGCGCGACACCTCGGGAGCAACTTCACGCAAGTCCATCCCAGCGGTGAAGTGCCTGCCGATGCCGTGGAGCACGCCCACGCGAACGGAGTCGTCAGCGTCGAGCTCCGCGTAGGCGCTGGAGAGCTCCCGGAAAGCTTGGAGGTTCAACGCGTTGGCCTTCTCGGGGCGATTGATGCCGATCATCATCACCGGCCCGCGGCGCTCCACCTGCACGTAGTCGTAGCTCATGATTCTCCGTTTCTCGGCTGTTCGTAGAGTCCGTCGACCACAGCGGAGTAGCGCGCGAGGACCGCCCGTCGTCGCAACTTGTGCGTGGGTGTCAGGTCTCCGGAGTCGACCGACCACTGGTCATGGACGAGTCGGAACCGCTTGATCTGTTCCGGCCGAGACAGCCGCGCATTGGCGCCATCCACGACCCGCTGCGCCTCCTCGAGGACAGCAGGGTGGCCGATCAGCTCGGAAACCGTGCCCTCGATGCCGCGCTCGCTGGCGAATGACATGAGTGCCGGCTCATTGATGGTCATCAGCCCGGTGATGTAGGGCCTTCCGTCGCCGATGGCGACAACCTGGTTGATGAATCCGTGGCCCGAGATCTTCTCCTCGATCGCTGTGGGCGAGATGTTCTTGCCCGAGCCGTTGACGATCAGCTCCTTCTTCCGGTCGGTCACGTGCAGGCGTCCACCTCCGTCGAGGTAGCCGATGTCCCCGGTGGCGAGCCAGTCTTCCACGAAGAGCCCCGACTCCTCACGGTTCGCGTTTCGGTACCCCGGCGTGTTACCCGGACTCCGGACGAGAATCTCGCCATCGTCTGCGATCGCGATCTCGCAGCCGGGCACCGCGAAGCCGGCACTTCCTCGGCTCCCACCACCGATGCGCTCCCACACTGCGACTCCGGTCGTTTCCGAGAGTCCGTATGCCTGCGTGAGGTCGACGCCCAGGGAGCGCCAGAAATCGCGAAGGTCCTCGGGAAGCGCAGCCGCTCCGCAAGCCGGATTGACGGTCCAGTCGAGACCGAGGTCACGCCGGAGATCCCAGAGGACACCCTCGCGAGCCTTCAGGGCCCGGACCCGGTGCTCCGGTGCGAAGGTGCCGTCCTGCATCAACGACCATGCCTGGGCGAGCACTTCACGGTCTGCCGCAACCTCAGCCGCGCGGCTGGCGTAAGGCTCGGCCGAGAGCATCATCAGTGCCGCCTCACGCAGCTTCTCCCAGACGCGTGGTACGCCCATGAAGAAGCTGGGGCGCTGAAGCCTCAAGTAGGTCACCAGCTGGCCCTGGTCAGGACAGAGCAGGACGTTGCCGCCGGTCCCCAGCGGGAAGTAGAGACTCCAGAGCCGCTCGGCGATGTGAGCCAAGGGAAGGTACGAGATGACGCGATACCCGCCTACGAAGAATCCCATGCGGTCGGACGCGTCGATCTCGAAAAGGAGGTTGGCGTGGGTCAGCGCCACCCCCTTCGGCATGCCGGTGGTACCCGAGGTGTAGACGTAGGTCGCCACGCCGGGGCCACCGGAGCTGGCGAGTCGGCTGCTGAGCTCCGCGCGATTCACTTCCAGACTTGCCGACCCGTCCGCAAGAACCTCGGCCCACGAGACGTACGAGCTGCCTGACTCCTCACCCGCCTGCACACACACGAGACGAGCGTCCGAGCCCTCAGGCAGGGCACTGCGGAGGCGGTCGGCGGCGGCCGTGTCGGTGGTGATCACCACCACTGGGCGAGCGTCCGCCAGGATATATGCGAGCTGTTCGTCGACGAGGGTCGGATACAGGCTCACCGTGGCCCCTCCGCAGAGGACGGCTGCCAGGTCCGCGACGTAGTGCTCGACGATGTTCGGCGCCAGGATGGCCACGGTCTCGCCCTGCTGCACGCCCATCTCCAGGAACCGAGATGCCACGGCCCAGACCTGGTGTCGGTACTGGGCCCAGGTGAGAGTGTGCAGGCTGTCGTCTGCCAGCCAGGACAGCACCGGATGGTCGGGTGTTCGCTGCGCCTGTTGATCCAGCAGATGGACGACGTGGGACGGTTCTGAGTTCTCCATGGGGCTGCTACTCGCCACGGAAGTCGACCGGCGAGGGGTCCGCCATGAAGTCTCGTGACCCCATGGTCATCATGGTGTCCACGGCGGCCTGCATGTCGGCGGTCTCCAGGAGTGCCGGACCGAGCTGCAGGACCAGCGCGTCCGCATCGCGTACGCCCTCGGCCCTGGCCGTGCGGAGGACCTGCTTGGTCACCCGGTGAGCCGCAGTCGGCCCGCCCGCCAGCGATGCAGCCAGCGACATCGCCTTCGCCTCGAAGTTGTCCTCGTCGACCACCCTCGAGACGATCCCCCACGACGCGAAGGCATCCGCGGTGTACAGCGATGCCGAATAGCTGATCTCGAGGGCACGTGCCGTGCCGCACCTCTCCGCCAGTCGTTGGGTGCCGCCGAGGAAGGTGGCCCCGCCCAGCCGCGCCTCGACCTGGCCGAACATCGTCCCCTTCTGCGCCACGATCAGATCACATGCCAGGGCCAGCTCGAGGCCACCCCCGAGACACATCCCGTGAACGGCCGCGACGGTCGGCACGCCCAGGCGCTCGATCTCGTGCACCACGCTCATGTAGTCCGTGAACATGGTCCGCGCCTCGGCTTCGCTCATGCCTTTGAAGCCGGCCACGTCAGCACCAGCGGCGAAGACGCGCCCGTCGGCACGCAACAGCAGGGCCCGGGAACCATCGGCTCGTGCCCTGCGAACTTGAGTGCCCAGCTGATCCATCAGGTCGTTGCCGATGACCGGCGCTCCCTCGTGGGAGAGGGTCAGGACGGCCAGATCACCGACGAGTTCATAGTTGACGCTAGACATAGTTGATAGATCCCATTCATGTGGTTGGCGCGGCGCGGGACGACCAGGCAAGAGCGCGAGTCAGCGGCCGTCGATGTGGTTGAAGAAGTCGCGGAGAAGGTTTGCGGTGTCGTCCGGATGCGAGATGTTCGGCGAATGGCCAGCCTCGAGGCGCTCGACCCGGACATCCTTGAGATGCTTTGCGAGCATGTCCTCCCAGCCTTCTTCGAGCATGCGGTCGAGCGTCCCAGCTACCAGAAGCGTCGGGACCGCGCTGGCCGACAGCACGTCGGGGAAGTCCCAGGAGCGCGCCTGCTCGGGCTGAACGGGGCTGCGCAACGTGGGTGCCATCATGGACTCCCACTGACCGGGGCGCAGGCTGCTCTGAAGACGCGCCTGAGCGTGATCCTCGTCCTGGGCGCCGGGGTGAAGAACCCAACTGTCGATCCGTCGAGCATCTTCGACACTCGGCAGGTACTCGGCCATCTCCCGCAACGCCTCCGGGGTCCGGAACGGACCACCGGTTCCAGAGATGCTGGTCGCGGATCTCATGCGCCATGACGTCTCTGCGCGAATCGAGAGCCGAAGAACCATTCCGCCGCCGAACGAGTTTCCTACGAAGTGCGCGTCCCCCACGTCGAGGGTGTCCAGGAACGCAGCGAGATGACGCAGCCGCGGCTCATAGGGGTTCTCCCCGAAGAAGACCGCCTTGTCGGTACCGCCGAAGCCCAGCATCTCCGGAAGCAACAGGCGGTACTCGCCTGCCAGGCGCTTGACGAGCCGCCCGTACGTGTTCAGGGCATCACCGCCGAAGCCGCCTTCATGGATCAGGACGACCGTCGGGGCCAGCGGGTTGCCCCCTTCGAAGTAGCGGGTGCGCACCGGCCCGAGCTTGACATGATGATCTCTCAACACAGTGACACCTTTCAGTTGAGTCTTCCGCTCACCAGCGGGCGCGGACCTCGATCCACGCTAGGAACCAATGGCCCTCTTGCTCTAGGACCGATGCGCCCGGTGTTGGTACGGGCGTGCCTCCGGCGCGGCTCGACGTGGCGGTTCGTTCAAAGAACGTTGTCGCCGATCGGTTGCAAGAGCAGAGCCGCAAGCGGCGCCTGCGACGTCGCGCGCTGACCACCGAACCGACATGGCACTCAGATACCGGCGCTGGGCGCGATCGTTCTATGCGCCTGGCGTCACACGATCCAATGTTGGCCATGTCCGAAGACCACAACGGAAGGCGGCCGTGACCATGACCCGCGAAGACATCGAGTTCCAGGGCGAGGGTGGCGTGACCCTTCGCGGTTGGTTCTATCCGGCGCAGAACGCCGCGGCGCCGGCTCCGGCGATCGTGATGACGCACGGCTTGTCAGGCGTCAAGGAGATGTACCTTGACGACTTCGCGGACTACTTCGCAGAAGCCGGCCTCAACGTGGTCGTCTACGACCACCGGAACTTCGGCGACAGTGACGGCTTGCCCCGCCAGGAGAGCGACCCGGTTTTGCAGCACCGTGACATCCGCAACGCGATCACATATGCGATCACTCGGCCGGAGGTCGACGCGACGAAGATCGGCGTTTGGGGGACGAGCTACTCCGGGGGCCACGTTCTAGTCGTGGCCGCGAGCGACCGGCGGGTGAAGGCGGTCGTTTCCCAAGTGCCCGGCGTCTCGGGTTCTCGCATGCTGAGTCGTGCCGTACGGCCGGACTTCGTCTCCCACGCCCGCGCACAACTGGACGGCGACCGGTTGAATCGCTTCATGGGTGGCGAGCCGGCCATGATTCCAGCAGTGACCCCGGACCCCATGAACCAGGCGATGATGCCTTCGGCGGACGCGTATGAGTGGTTCAGCAAGATCACAGATCGGGCGCCCAATTGGAAGAACGAGGTGACCGCGCGCACCTTGGAGATGGCGACGGAGTACGAACCGGGCAGCTACATCAGTCGTATCGCGCCGACGCCGCTGCTGATGATCGTGGCCGCCGAAGACGTCGTGGCCCCGTTCCAGCTCGCACTGGATGCCTACGAGGAGGCCCGCGAGCCGAAGGAGATCCGGGTGATCGCAGGTGGCCACTTCGACGCCTACGACGGGCCCGGCTTCTACGAGTGCGCCTCAGCCGCCCGCGAGCACTTTCTCAAACACCTCCGCGCGTGATCCAGACCCGCTCCGCGCGCCCTGTCCACGCGCGCAGGCGGCATCAAGCGCCCGACTGATCTCCATACGAACACGTGTACGCACAACAAACACAATGGCCTTGCAGGAGCGGCATGACGACAAGCGAGCAGGACGTTGACCGGTTCGTGAAGGCGGGAGAGCTGGTCCCTCTTCTCTGCTCGGTCGCTGAACTGACGGGTGATCGCACGCTGCTCGCCGACGAGTTCCGACCCAAGTTGAATCTTGAGATGATCGCGATCCCGGAGTTCGGCGGCCTGAGTGCAGAGGTGGCGAACGAGGCCTTTGAACGGGTCCGGAACGCGCTGAAGCGACATTTCGGAACGGGCAGAGATCATCGGCAGACCGACTTGTCTGCGGAGGAGATCGTCGGCTTCCTCACCAACGGAGCCGACGACTACGCCGAACTCATGAAGCATGAACTGGGCGACACCGATCACCTCCCGTGGAATAAGGACGAGGTCGCCGTCGATCGCGACTTCGTCGTGGGCATCGTGGGCGCCGGCCAGTCAGGACTGGCGATGGCCCGGGCGCTTCGGCGCTTGGGGATCGACTTCGTGATGTTCGAGGCGGCCGACAAGGTGGGTGGTACGTGGAGGTGGAACGCCTATCCTGGCTGCCGCTTGGACACCAGCACGCTCGCCTACAGCTACTCGTTCTTCCAGAGACGGGACTGGCGCCACTACTTCGCGGTGCGAGAGACGCTCGAGGACTACTTCAAGGACTTCGCCGAGCAAGAACAGTTGCTGGAGAGCATCCGATTCAATTCGAAGGTTGTCCGAGCATCGTGGAACGAGAACGACTCCCAGTGGGAGTTGGTCGTGAAGGACGCGATCACTGGCGAAAAGTCCACGGTGCTGGTCCGGGCTTTGATCAGTGCGGTTGGCTTCCTCAACCAACCCAAGATCCCTGCCTTCAACGGGCTGGAGAAGTATCGCGGCGAGAAGATCCATTCCGCTGAATGGCATTCGGGCGTCGAGTACCGCGGAAAGCGGGTCAGCATCATCGGCACCGGGGCGAGCGCCTATCAGATTGCGCCGGCCATCGTGGACGAGGTCGAGTCCCTCACGATCTTCCAGCGCAGCGCTCCGTGGATGCTCCCAGCGCCGCTGTACCATGCAGAAGTCGGGCAGGATCGGGAATGGCTCATGGAGAACATTCCGGCCTATCACCGGTGGCTCCGGTTGTGGGAAGTCTGGCACTCGACAATCGGGAAGTACGCTCTGACAAAAGCGGACCCTCACTGGTCTTCCAACGAGTCGGTTTCGGAGCCGAATCAGCGTTTCCGCGATGCTCTGGTTGAGAGCGTCCGGGGCCAATACGTCGGGCACGAGGATCTCCTCGATGCAGTAATTCCGCGGTATCCCGTTGGTGTGAAGCGAATGCTGCGTGACAACGGGGCATGGGCCAGGACGCTCCAGCGACCGCAGACGGCCCTGGTGACCCAGGCGATCGACTCGTTCGACGAGGACGGCATTCGCACCGTCGGCGGAGAACGTCACCCTGCAGACCTGACCGTGTTCGCGACTGGATTCCACGGTACGAACTTTTTGGGAACGATCGACGTGCGCGGGCGGGGCGGACTGAGCCTCCGGGAGTATTGGGGTGATGAGTCCCGGGCTCACAAGGGGGTCACCATCCCGGGCTTTCCCAACCTGTTCTGCCTCGCAGGTCCCAACACCGGACTGGTCGCCATCGGCAGCCAGACGTTCATGGCTGAGTGCGGAATCCACTACATCACTGAGTGTCTGCACCATCTGCTGGTGACAGGTGCGTCGGCGATCGAACCCACGCAGGACGCTTATGACCGATACGTGAAATGGATCGAGGAAGGTAATCGCGGCATGGCGTGGGCTGCTGTGCCCGAGGTGAGCTGGTACCGCAACGAGAGCGGAACCAACACGGTGGTGTGGCCCTACCCCCTGCTCACCTACTACGAGCTCACTCGATCGGTGGACGAGGACGAGATGGTCGTCAGCTACCCGGCGACTCATGAGCCGTCGGTATGAGTCCGAGCCCGAACCCACCGAAAGGCTTGAGCTTGCGGGATCACCATCGCGAATGGCGCGGCTACTTCGCGGCCGCTCCCACACCGTTCGACCGTGACGGCGCGCTGGACGCGGGGAGGCTGCGGGAGGTGCTGGCCTGGTTCCTCGGCCAGCGCGCACACGGTCTTGTGGTCAACGGAACCACCGGCGAGTGGGTGGCTCAGTCGGTGGATGAGCGTCAGAAGGTGCTCGAGATCGCCCGGGGAGCCGTGGGAGCGCAGACTCCCCTGCTCGTCGGAATCAGCAGCATTCGACCTGACGACACCGTGATCCTCGGGCGCCATGCCGCCGAGGCAGGGGCCGACGGGGCACTCCTGACGATTCCCCCAGCGCGATGGCTTCGTGGCGACGAGATCTTCGACTTCTATGCCGTGATGGCACGGCAGATTCCACTACCAGTGCTCGTCTACAACGTGCCCGCAGTCGTGGGATACGACCTCCCGACCGATCTGTTCGCCCGTCTCCTCACCATTGACGGCATTGTCGGTGTCAAGGACAACACCCCCTCTCAAGAGCGGCGGATCAACACGCTGCGGGAGCTCGGTGAGCATCACGCGATCTTCTCCGACGTCCTTGAGGCGACGGCGTTCCCGGTCTTTGCCGGAGAGCAGCGCGGGCGGGGACAGATCGGGAGCGGCATGCCACTGGGGAGTCGACTCGCGGACGCCTTCGAGTTGACCTGGCGGGGTGAGACCGGCAAGGCCCGCCTGATCGTCGACGACCTCACAGAACTCAAGAAAGAAGTTCTGGACGTGCTCGGTCCGGGGCAGCCATGGCACGCCCAGATCAAGGCTCTGATGTTCGCGGCCGGGATAGACGCGGGCTTCCCCCGGTTTCCGGCCACATCCGTCCGTGACGACGAGTCGGCGATGGCCGGGCTTGTTGCGGTCGTCGAGAAGTTCGGTGGGTGAACATGATCAACGTTAAGTACGAGCCATCCAACAAGGCTGGCGCTCCGACGGTGATCCTCGCCGCCTCCCTTGGTACCGATCGCCTCATGTGGCGCGAGCAGGTGCAGTTGCTTCCGCGAACCTGGAACGTCGTCACTTTCGATCTTCGGGGTCACGGAGCCTCGCCGCTGAGCCCGGACCGACCGTCGATCGATGACTTCGCTGATGATGTGGTCGCGATCGCCGACGATCTGGGCGTTCATCGATTCGCTTTCTGCGGCCTGTCGATCGGCGGCGCCATCGGGCAGAGCCTCGGTGCCCGCTACCCGGACAGGGTCAGTTCGCTGGTCCTCGCCTCAACGGGCCTGACCATTCTGAGCAGGCAGGCCCTGATCGAGCGCTCAGAGCGGGTGCTCGACGAAGGAATGGCCTGGATCGCCGAGGCGTCGGCCCCTCGCTGGGCTCTTGCGGTAAAGGTCATCTCCCTTGAACGCGCCGACGCCGAAGGGCTGCGCCGCCGACTGATCTTCGCAGTCGACGGCGAAGCGGCGCGGCCGCGCCCATTCACCGCCGAGATCGTGGCGGCCGATCCGGTTGCCCGGCCGCCCTGGGTCGCCAGGCCATACGTGCCGGGTCTTACGCTGGCCGCCGTGGTGCAGGAGCACGGCCCACTGACGGAGCAGGCCATGCTGCTCCTGACCGCCGGACTGCTGGCCGCTCTGGCCTCGGCCCATGCCGAGGGGCTGGTACACGGCGGGCTCTCCCCATCCAACGTGCTCATGACGGTGGACGGGCCGCTGGTCCTCGACTTCGGAATCACGCTCAGCGGTGACGCCCCCGCGACGCGGTCGGACGACGTCCGTTCCCTGGGAGAGATCCTGGCGTACGCGTCGACTGGTCGCCGCTGCGATCTGGACGAGCTGCCGCCCGCGTTGCGTGCGGCCTCGCTATCCGCGCCGGAACGTGTATTCGTACCGGTCGAAGTCCAGCGTCCAGGCGTATGCGGCGAGGAACGCCTGCGACAGCAGCCCGTCCACCCTGACGCCGCCGAACCCCGACCAGGGCGCGCTCCTGCCCGGGGCGATGGACAGGAGATGGCCGGACTGCTCCAGCGGACCCAGGCGCAGCGGGTGGGTGGCCTTGAGATGGGTGCCGGCGAGGTCGGCGCCCGGGATGCCCCACGAGCGATACTGGCCCCGGGTCGCCAGCACGGCCGCCTGCCTGATCGTGCCGTCCTCCAGGTCCTCCAGCAAATGGACCAGCCCCGAGTCCACGAAGAAGGTGAGATCGCGGCGAGGACCGTAGCCTCCCCTGGCGAACATGAAGTGGTCGCCCCACAGGTAGAAGGGCACGCGGGTGCCGTCCGGCGGGGAGTGGTGCCCGCGCGGGGCGAGGAGCAGGTGACCGGCAGGGGTGTCGACGGTGGGCAGGAAGCGCCGCAGCAGGCAGGTGCCCATGATCACGAGATCCTGGGGGCCGGTGAGGGTGGGGATGACGTCCACGGGCACGTTCGTCAGCAGCGCTCCGCCGAGGTCCAGCTCGCGGGCGATGCCGGTGCGGACCGGTGTGCGGGTGACGCCGTGGAAGCGGTGGCCGTTCGGCACGGTCTCGACGCCCGTCGCCGCCGCCCGCTCGGCGCCCATCACCAGGAACGTGCCCCCGGTGTCCAGGTGGAGCAGGGTCTGGTGGCCGTTCAGGGTGCCTTCGACGGCGGGCATGTACGCGGCCAGCGGGTGGTCGCCGAACGGCAGCCTGACGGGCTCGGCCGCCTTCACCGTCATCGGGTGCTCGCGCCGCAGCGCCAGGTCGGGCGGGACGCGGCGGCGCCGGCGGCGTAAGTGTTCGCAGGCCCGGTCCACCCGCTCCAGGTGCAGCCAGGCGTGCGCCACCGGCTCGTCGAGCGCGCGGAGCCGGAGCCCGCCCGCGAGGGACTCGTAGCGGGCCAGCGCCTGTTCGAACCGGCCGCGTACCAGATCGGCCAGGACCAGCAGGCGCTCGTCCCCGGCTGCGGCCGCCAGCCGTGCGGCCTCCTCGACGTCCCCCGACGTCCATGCCCGCCGCGCCCCCGGGTGTCGCGACGGCCTCATGCCGGCTCCGTCTCGTACGCACCGCGCCGCCGCTGCATGATCAGCCCGGCCCGCTGCAGCGAGGACGACGCCGTGACCTGCCGCCCCGAGGCGGTGGCACCGGCGGACGCCTTGGCCTGCCGCTCTTCGAACAGGTCCATCCGCCGTTCCAGCGCAGTCAGCCGATCCTCCATGGGACACCTTCCGCTTTTCCGTATTTACGGAAAAGCGTACGTATCTGGAAAGGCGCCGTCAACAAGAGAGGACGGGCGAGAAGTCCCTTGCCGGATCGGTCACGGCCGGGTGCGGGCCTCCTGCGCCGCGTGCGTGGCGCCGGCCAGGATCGCGCCGTACTGGATGGCCACCAGGTGGCCGATCGGGATCGTCTCGTTGGACGCGTCCGCCACCGCCGGCGATCGTCACGGCCTTCCGCATCACGGCGCCGGGGCTTTGTCCCTCCAGGTGAGTGGCCATCAGAGACGACCGCCAGCCCGGAATCGGGTGTCCGCGTGGGGCGACCTGCGTGGCCGTGGGCCTGGGTTTCCTGGTGGCCGCTCTCACTCTCGCCATGCCGCGCCGCGATGATCCGCACCGGTCCCAGGCCGGACATGCTCACAGATCGTCAGCCGGCCCCGAGCCGATCCGCGCCCGGAACCCCCTCCCCGTCAGATCCGGCCCGTCAGATCCAGCCACGTTCCCGGGCCGCCAGCCCCGCCTGGAAGCGGGTGATGGCGTTCAGGTCCTGCATGACGGCGTGGATGCGGCGCTGCACCGTGCGCAGCCCGAGCCCCAGCGCCCGCGCGATGGCCTCGTCCGTCAGCCCGCCCGCGAGCAGCGCCAACAGGTCCCTGGTCAGCTCGTCCGGCCCTTCCGAGGAACGCCCCCCTGAAGAACGCCCTTCCCAGGGCGGCCCCGCCGAAGACCGCCCCGCCGGAGACGGCCGCGGCGCCGCGCGTAAGGGGAACCCCCGCTGCCACTCGTGCTCGAACAACGCGATCAGCGCGTCGAGCAACGCGGAAGAGTGCAGGATGAACGCCGCGTCGATCGAGTAGGCCCCGTTGCGGATGGGGATCAGCGCGAGCGCGTCGTCGGCGATCCACATCTTGGCCGCAGCCCCGGCCACCACGCGCGACTTCTCGCCGTGCGCCGCCGCGTCCTGGATGAGCCGCAGCCTGCCGGGCAGCGCCAGCACCTCCAGGTCGTACACGCTGCGGTAGTCGATGCCGTCCCTGAGCATCCGGCGCTCGCGCTCGACGTTGTCGGCGTGGCCGCGCATGACGTACGGGGGCTTGTCGATGTTGCGGAACATGGTCTGGGCGCTGTCCTGCAGCGCGTACGCCCGGCTGATGATGTTGTCGGTGCCCGTGATGACCTCGACCTGCTCGGCCGGGTGCGCGGCGTACCGGGAGGCCAGGTTGAAGGACGTGGTCAGCTCGTGGATGGCCGTGCGCACCTGGTGGAGCTCCTCTTCCTGGCGGGCGAGCAGCGGCCGGATGGCGATGTCGGGGGCGACGGCGACGTAGCGGGCGCGGCGGCCCGGCAGCCTGCTGGCCAGGCCGCGCCGGGCGAAGGCGGCCAGCGTGCGGGCGGCCAGGAGGGTGGAGACGCCGCAGTAGGTGGCGAGTTCGGCGGCGGAGGATCGCGGGTTCTCGACGAGCGTCGCGTACAGGCGGCTCTCGGCCGGTGACAGGCCGATCGCTTCGAGCATTGGCGCCCCTCTCTCCCGATGGCGGGGTACCGCCACTTGGCGGGTTTTGGCCCGTTCGGCGGACTTGTGCCCTGACAGATTTCCAGATTAGGTCAGCGAAGAAACGATCTCATTCGCGCGCGGGCCTCGATGCCCGGTGTTTCTCATGTCTGGAGCTTGTCGTGCGCATGCCCCCCACCCCCCGGCGCCGCAGACTCGGGGCCTTACTCGCGGCGATCCTCGCCGTGCCTCTCGTCGTCGCCCCCCAACCGGCCGTCGCCGCCGCACCGACGAAGGCGGCCACACCCACGAAAGCAGCCGTACAGGCGCCGGTCAGGATCACGCTGATCACCGGGGACACCGTCACCTACGCGAAGGACGCCGCAGGACGCGCGTCGGTCACCCTGGACCCCCGCGAGGGGGCCGAGGCGCGGAGGTACCAGGCGCAGCAGGACGATCACGGCTACTACGTGATCCCCGCTGACGCCGGGCCTTACGTCAACAGCGGCCTGCTGGACAAGGAGCTGTTCAACGTCGACTACCTGGCCGCCAACGGGTACGGCGACGCCAAGTCCGCTCAGCTCCCGCTCATCGTCCAGTACCAGCCGCAGACCAAGGCGAGCGACCTGGCGCCCCGGGCCCGCACGCTGAAGGGAGGCACGGAGCCGCTGGTTCTGAAGAGCATCGACGGCGCCGCGATCAAGGTGGACAAGAAGCAGGCCACCGCGTTCTGGCAGTCACTGGGGCAGGCCAGATCGCCGGCGAGCGCCCCGAGCAAGGTTTGGCTCGACGGCAAGGTGAGGGCGCTCGACGACGTCAGCAACCCGCAGATCGGCGCCCCCGCCGCCTGGGCGGCCGGGTACGACGGCACCGGCGCCAAGGTCGGCGTCATCGACACCGGCTTCGACCCCACGCACCCCGACCTCCAGGGCAGGGTGGACGCGGCCCGCAACTTCGTCCCAGCGGGCATGCCGGGCGGCGGCAACCCCGACGACGCCACCGATCGGCAGGGCCACGGCACTCACGTCGCGTCCACCATCGCCGGCAGCGGCGCGGCCTCGAACGGCAGGTACAAGGGCGTCGCGCCCGGCGCCCGGCTGACCATCGCCAAGGCGCTGGACGACACCGGCAGCGGCAACAACTCGGAGATCATCGCCGCGATGGAGTGGCAGGCGGCCACCGCGCGCGTCCGGGTGGTGAACATGAGCCTGGGTAACAGGAACCCAACCGACGGCACCGACCCGCTGAGCCAGGCGGCCAACGACCTGACCGCCGAGTACGGCACGCTGTTCGTGGTCGCGGCGGGCAACTCGGGCCCCGGCCGCTACACCGTGGCCTCGCCCGGCGCGGCGGCGTCGGCGCTGACCGTCGGCGCGGTGGACCCCTCCGACAAGATCGCCTCGTTCTCCAGCCGCGGCCCGCGCCTGGGCGACGACTTCGCGATCAAGCCGGAGATCACCGCGCCCGGCGTGAACATCATCGCGGCCCGCGCGAAGGGCACCTCGCTCGGCGAGGGCAGCAGCGTCCCCGGCGGCGGCCCGATCGACGACTACTACACCGCGGCGTCCGGCACCTCGATGGCCACCCCGCACGTGGCGGCCTCGGCGGGCATCCTGGCCGCCCAGCACCCCGACTGGACGGCCGACCAGCTCAAGACCGCGCTGACGGGCACCGCCAAGCCGGGTGAGGCAACCGTCTATGAGCAGGGCGCCGGGCGGCTCGACATCGGGCAGGCCGTCACCCAGCAGGTGTTCGACGACCTCGCGACGGTGTACGCCGGGTTCACCGACCCGTACACCGGACAGACGCTGACCAGGAAGGTCACCTTCCGCAACACCGGCAAGGACGCCGTCACGCTGGACCTGAAGCTGGCGCTGAAGAGCGGCGACGCCGACCCGCCCGCCGGGATGGCCACGCTCACCCCGTCGTCGCTGACCGTCCCCGCGGGCGGCACCGCGAGCGCCGACCTGACCATCGAGCCGTCGCTCGGAGACCCCGGCTGGTACGAGGGCCGCCTGACGGCCACCGCGGGGACGGCCAGGCTGACCGCGCCGATCGCGTTCCGCAAGCAGGCCAAGATGAACACCGTCCGCGTCAGGATGGTCGGCAGACCCGAGTGGACGCTGAACCCGGACACCGCCACCGCCCTGCGGGTCAGCGACACCGACCCGCTGCTCGAAGGTGAGCCGATGTCCGTGTACGGGCCGGCCTGGCGGGCCACGGACACGCCCGGCACGGTGGAGACCGAGTTCAAGCTGGCCCACGGCGGCGTGTACTCCATCTCCGCCATGCCCTGGTGGTTCACCAAGCCCGACCGGGACCTCCAGTACGCCCTGCTGCTCGCCCCCGAGGTCAAGCTGGACGCCGACACCACGGTGACCCTGGACGCGACCAACGTGGAGCCGATCCAGATCACCACGCCGCGCCCGTCGGAGCCGGTGTTCCTGAACGTGATGCCCACCCGCACGACGGCCTCGGGCAAGCTGTACGCGGGCGCGGCGCTGCTCAGCTACGAGCCGGTCAACAGGGGCAGATTCTGGGTCACGCCGGTCAAGAAGGCGCCCACGGTGGGCTCGTCCATGCTGCTGTTCGACCAGATCCACCGCACCCCGGAGGTCGAGCTGACCGTGCCGGGCGTCAAGCTGCGGCCCGTCTACGTCAGCGAGCACGACGCGCGGGTGCCCAAGTTCGCGGCGGACCGGCGGCTGAGCCTGGCCACCGGCGACGACATGCGCGGCGGCGCGGACGTGCGCGGCAAGCTCCTCTACCTCCCGGCCAGGGACTCGCTCCAGTTGCTGCTGGCGGACCTGGAACTGGCCATCAAGGGGCAGGCGGCGGGGGTGGTGACCAGCGACCGGTTCGCCTGGCTGCTGTCCTCCGAGGTGTACTCGGCGCAGAACAAGCTGCCGGTCCTGTGGATCGACAGCGCCGAGGCAGATCAGCTCGGCAAGGTGCTGGCCCGGAATCCGTACCCGAACGCCGCTCTGCGTGTCACGCCGACGGCCCCGTACGAGTACAAGATGGCCTACTACGTGAAGGGCGCCACGGCGGGGCGGCTGAGCTACGCGCCGAAGACCCGCGACCTCGTCGAGATCGACACCACGTACCACGCGCGGTTCGCCCCGAAGCAGGGCACGTTCGGCCCGTATTCGGACTTCACCGAAGTCAACCACACCTACAACGACGAACAGCGCTTCAGCGTCCGGGGCTCGCACGCCTTCTCCGGGCCGACGGCCAGGACCGAGTACTACACCGCGACCGGGCGGGACGTGCTGTGGGAGCGCGGCTTCTCGTTCTACGACCCCGCCTCGGGCGACGGGCGCCTCGCCATGTCCTACCGCGGCTTCGCCCGTGCCGGCCAGGAGCGGGAGGACTGGAACGAGGTCATCCTGCCCACGCAGATCACGCCGGGGCCCGACCTACCCGGCTGGGAGTTCGACCCGGGCATCTACTGCGATGGCTGCCGCCAGGGCGACCGGCTGCGGCTGCGGGCGCTCAGCCCGGTGGGCTTCGGCTACTACGCCGACGCATCCGACCCGAGCCGTACCTACCAGGGCGCTCCCGGTACGGAGGAAGTCCGCCTGTTCAGCGGGGACACCGAGGTCACGGCGGAGCACGACGACCTGGGCGTGCCCTACTACACCGTGCCCGCCGGATCGGGCACGTACCGGCTGATGGACTCGTGGAAGGACGGGTTCACCGGCAAGCACGGCGGGACCAGTGTCGAGTCGACGTGGACGTTCCGCTCCGCGCGGCCGACCGCCGGCAACGCGACGTTCCCCTGCCTGGACACCGTGCTGTGGGGCGACGAGCAGCCGTGCGCCCAGGTGCCAGTGATCAGGCTCAGGTACGAGCTGAAGCTGCCCGCGGACGACACCGTGAAGGGGGGCAAACTGTTCACCTTCACCGTCAAGGCCGAGGGCGGCCGGTCGCCGTCTGTCCGGAACGTCTGGATCTCCGATGACCAGGGCGCGCACTGGGCCGAGGCCACGGTGCTGCCCGGCGGCAAGGTGCTCGCGCTCAACCCCAAGGGGCCGGGCAGCGTGTCGATCAAGGTCGGGGCGAGGGACAAGGACGGCAACTCGGTCGAGCAGGTGATCGCCGACGCCTACCTGGTCAGGTAGTCTCGTCGACCTCCGCGTGGGTCCGGCCGCCCGACAGCTTCGGGTAGCCGGGCCCCCGGTCGAAGAAGCGGCCCGCCGGAGGCCGCAGGTTCGCCCGCAGCTCAGCCTGTCCGGGCTCCTGTCGTCATTCGCGCGGTCAAGGCGGCATTGACCGCTTTCACCGCCATCTTGACGACACGATCTTGCGTGCGCTTCAATCCGGAATCTGCCCATCAGCCGTTCGTCGTCATTACGGGGTGACGATTCGCGGCGAGGCCTTCGGCCGCGAATTCCGTGGCCATCCGGGATCGGAGAGACCGTCGTGGAATATGGCCGCCGAGACGCCTTCAGGCTCGCCGTCACCGCAGGTGCCGCATTGCTGGGCGGCGGCGTCACCCAGTAGGCGTCCGCATCCGCTGGGCCCGTCAACCCCTACCCCGGCGGCGAGGACAGTGCCGTCGTCGCTCTGCGCCACGCGCTGGACGACGCCGCCAACGGCGTCGCCGGGTGGGCCGGACGCGACGCCCAGGGAAGGATCATCGTCCGCGCCAGGGCGGGCCGTCGCCACGCGCTGCGAGCCAACCTGATCATCCCGGGCAACACTCACCTCGACGCGACCGACGCCCGGTTCGTGCCGAACCTCGTCTCGTCGGGCACCTCCAAGACGATGGTGCTCAACCACGTCCCCAGCGCGACGACCGGCGGATACGACGCACCGGGCAGCATCGCGATCACCGGCGGCTCCTGGGACCCGATCTGGCAGTACCTGCAAAACGCAGCCACGCCGCCCGCGATGAACGTCATCACGATGCAGCAGACCCTCCAGCGTCGAACTGGCCGGCATAACCATCTACAACGTCAAATGGTGGCACGCCGTCGAGCTCAACGCCGTCCGCGACGCCACCGTACGAGGCTGCGACCTCCTGGGCTGGATCGTGCCCCCGGAATACCAGGACAAGCTGTGGCACGGCGAGGCCGGCCAGCTCGACCTGGCCGGCAGCGCCAACACCTGGGCGGGCGCCAAGGACGAAACGCCCTGCACTGGCATCCGCTATCGGCGACACCTGCGACAAGTCCGGATCACAAGGTCCCTGGGGCACCCTCGCCGGAGCCCACGCCGCCGTTCCCGGCGTCGACCGGCAGCACGTGGATCGTCTCCGCTGCGACTCACACCCACGGCAGGGTCACCTCGACCCTGAACCCGCCCTCTGGCAGCGGTTCCCCGTGCGCCGTGCCGCCGAGTGCCTCGGCGCGCTCGTGGATGCCGATCAGGCCGTGCCCGCCCGCGCCGGCCCACCCGCGCTCCGCGCCCCCGGCGCCGTCGTCGGTGACCTGGATGTGCAGCCCGTCCGCCGTATAGCGCAGCAACACTTCGGCATCGGCGTCCTTCCCGGCGTGCTTGAGCGTGTTGGTCAACGCCTCTTGCACGATCCGGTACGCGGCCAGGCCAATGTCAGGCGGCGCCTGACGAGTTGAACCCTCGACGCGCAATCGTACGTCGATGGGCAGCCACTCGGTCATCTCCCGGATCGCCTCGATCCCCGGTTGCGGCAGCGTCGGGCCCTCCCGCAGCACGCCGAGCAGCAGCCGCAACTCGGCCAGCGCGGTACGGCCAACGTGCCCGATCGCCTCGACGGCAGCGCTCACCCCGGCCTTGTCGTCGTTCAGCAGCGCGACGCCCGCGCTCGACGACTGGATCACCATGGCGCTCACGTTGTGCGCCACGATGTCGTGGAGTTCGCGTGCGATGCGGATGCGTTCCTCGGCCAGCGCGGCCTGGGCCTTGCTCTCTTCGGCGCGGGCCGCGGCGCGCGCCACCGCCTGGGCCTCCGACCGCCGCAGCCTGCCCAGCCCCCATGCCGCCGCGCAGGTCACGAACGACACCGCGAACAGGTCGTCCGGAGGCTCCGGGAACACCGGCCCTGCCCACATCCGCGCCACCGTCACGACTGTCGGCAGCAGCGTGCCCGCGAGGAAGACGACCGGCCACCGCGAGGACGTCCACCGGCCTGCGGTGTAGAGCACTAGCATGAGCGCGGTCGGCGTGCTCAACTCCGACCACGAGGCGTTCCACTCCGCCCAGATGTCCCACCGGCCACCGACGAACCACAGCGTCCACACCAGCGCCAGCACCTGCACCGGGTACCTGCGCCGCAGAGCGAGGCTCGCATAGGCCAGCAGGTCGCCCCAGAACGTCACGGGCAGGCTGCCAGGACTGGCGATGGTGTGATCGCTGTAGGGCACCTCCACCAGGAGGAACGTACAGGCTGCCACAGCCAGCAGCGCATCGGCGAGCTGAGGATGCTCGCTCCACCAGTCCAGGGCTCGCCGCATCATGATCAAACGCTACGGCCGGTACGTCACGCGCGCCAGCGTTGTACACCCATTGCATGTCGGTCGGCCGGTAGGCGCACGCGCGCCAGGTCACTGCCGAAGGCGGCGATCAGATCCCCATCTCCGGTCACGGTGAAAGCGTTCGGCCTGGTCGGCAGCAGCATCGGACGGCAGAGATCCCGCCGCCGTTGTGATCTCTGCCGTGCCACGGATGTCGGGCCCCCTCTGGCCACCAGGGATGCTCCAGCCGATAGCCCCAGCTTGGTGCCTTACCCCACCGTCAGGTGTGTGACGAGCTTTCCCGGCCAGGGGTGATGAGGCCGGATTCGTACGCCAGTGCCACGACCTGGGCGCGGCTGGTGAGGTTGAGTTTCGTCATGGTGCGGTTGAGGTGGGTTTTGACGGTGGCTTCGCTGACGCAGAGCCGGGTGGCGATCTCGGCGTTGGACAGCGCCCGCCCGACCAGTTTGAGCACCTCGACCTCGCGGGCGGTGAGGAGGTGCAGGGCGGGCGAGAGCGCGGCGGGGGACGGGTCCGTCTGACTGGTGTAGGCCTCGATCAGGCGCCGGGTGACGCTGGGTGCGAAGAGCATGTCACCCGATGCGACAGTGTGGATGGCGGCGATGAGTCGTTCCGGCGGAGTGTCCTTGAGGAGGAACCCCGAGGCACCGATGCGGAGGGCGTCGTAGACGTACTTGTCCAGGTCGAAGGTGGTCAGAATGAGCACCCGGGGCCGATGGTCGCTCTTCGTGGACAGGATGCGTTCGGTCGCCGTCACGCCGTTCATGCCCGGCATTCTGATGTCCATGAGGATGACGTCGGGCCGGGTGGACGCCGCCTGGTCGATGGCCTCCTCGCCGGTCGCCGCCTCTCCGACGACGTCGAGGTCGGGGGCCGCGCGGAGCAGCGCCGCCAGGCCTGCGCGGACGAGGATCTGATCATCGACGACAAGTACCTTGATCATGTATTCGGCTTACCGTGTGACTGAGGAGGTTGGTCGTCCTGGTGCGAGGACGACAGGGGCAGGGTGACCACGACCTCGAATCCGCCTGACGGCTTCGATCCGGCTGCGACCGTTCCCTTGTAGAGCTTGACGCGTTCGCGCATGACGATCAAGCCGTGGCCGTTCTCCTGCGGGGTGGCGGCCGCCCCACGCCCGTCATCGGTGACGCGTAGTTCCAGCTCGGCGCCGTAATGGAGCGAAACCCACGCCGTGGCCGGGCCCGCGTGTTTCAGCACATTGGTGAGGCATTCTTGAACGACGCGGTACGCGCACAGGTCGATACCGGGCGCCAGCGGGCGTACCTGGCCGGTGATCGACACCTCGACCGTCAGACCCGCCGAGCGCAGCCGTTCCACCAGTTGGTCGAGCCGTTGCAGGCCGGGTGCGGGGTCATAGCCGTCCGCGTCGTCGTCGTCCGTGTCGATGCGCAGGACGGACAGCAGGCGTCTCATCTCCCCCATGGCCTCGCTACCGGTGTCGGCGATGGTGGTGAGCGCGCCACGCGCGGTGGCGAGATCGGAGCCGAGGACGTACCGGGCGAGCCCTGCCTGGATCACGATGACCGACATGTGGTGGGCGACCAGGTCATGCAGCTCGCGGGCGATGCGCACCCGTTCCTCGGTCACGGCGCGCCGCGCCTTGTCCTCCTGCTCCTGGCGCAGCCGTTCGCTGAGGTGGGCGAGCCGCCTGTTGCGCTCGACCAGCATCCGGGTGCTGTTGCCGAACGTCCATGCGACGGCGACCATGATGCTCGTCTGCGCGAGGTTCGGCCAGGTGAACTCGTCCGGGCCGAGGAACGCCGCGTGCCACAAGGAGACGGCCGGGGGCAGAACGCACGGGACGGACACGGCAGGCGATCGCCGGCCGGCCACGGTGTAGAGCGCCAGAAGCGGTGCCACCCCGTTGAGCCTGGCATCGTAACCGGCCGCGTGGAAGATGATCGAGGCGGCGCAGGAGACCATCAGCACAGTGACCGGGGCACGCCGGCGCCAGGCCAGCGCGAGGTTGGCCACAAGAGTCAACGCCACGCCGGCGACCTCCAGCGAGCGCCGCGCATAGCCCGGATCGACCGAGCCGTTGGTCGAGACGAGGCCGAACGTCAGGGAGACGCCGGCGACCACGACGCCGAACAGCAGATCGGTGAGAAAGGGGTTCATCATGGCGAGCCGTCTGAGGGACGACAGCACCTTTGCGCGCATCAGCGCATGGTAGCCGCGACCGGCCGCGTCACTCATCACTCATGCGGTTGACCGCCGCTACAACCTGGGCGGTATACGCGCGGCACCGTACCGCAGCCGGTTGACCACTCGGGCGGAGCAGATACGCCAGACGTTTCGGCGGTCTTCATACGGTGGGTTGACGCTCAGATTCCGGATTTTTCCTATAACTGGTGTCGGTTGAAATCACCGGCACTGCGGGGGCCGCGCCCAAGGACGGCATCCGTCCTTGGGCGCGGCAGGCGATCGCAGGAATCAAGGGGGACAGTATGCGATACACGAGCACAGCCTTCGGAACGGTCGTGACCGCTGGAGCGATCAGCGTCCTGGCCCTTCTCTGCGGCACGGCCACGGCGGCCGCTGGTCCGCCGCCGGAGGATCATCTCCCCGGATGCCCGGCTCCGAGGACCGCCAACCTGGATGACGGCTACGGCGTCATGAGGGGGAGATTCAACCTCAAGAGAGGCCCGTACGCGGGCGGCAGGTGCGGCACGGTGACCACGGTCGGCGCTGGCCGGGTCCTCTACTTCCACTGCTGGACGGGGAACAAGCACGGCAACCGCTGGGTCTACGCCCGGGTGAAGGGCACCAAGGCGCACGGCTGGATGTCCATCGACAATCTGCGTGACATCCGCAACACCTCCTTCGCAGCCTGCGACCCCAACGTGCACCCCGACCGCATACGGTAGAGCGCCGGAAGGCAGCATCTTTCGCTGCGGATGCGGGCCGCGTCCGCGGCGTTGGGCGGCAGGACAGCGGGGGCCCTTGGCGTTGCGCCGGCGGGGTGAGGCACAGCTCGATCCTGTTCTTGGCGGCCCATTCACAAATCGCCGTGGTCGTGACCGCCCTGACCGGTGCTGTCCCCGCCGTCCACCGTGTCCGCACAAGCCGGCGTGGCCTCCGCCGGGCCCGACCGGGGCGTACGCCAACGGCGCGACCGGCATGTGTCTGGCCGTGGGCCGGGGAGAAGTGAGGGCGGCGAAGCCGGTGATCCAGTGGCCCTGTACCGGGGGCAAGGAGCGGCGCTGGATCGACCGGTCCGGCCTGCTCAGGCGCACTCGAGTAGTGACGGGTATGGAAGAAGCAGATGATCAATAGCTCGTATGGGGAACTCGGAACAGGCAGCCGCACAGCCTCACAGATTCTGACGGACCATTTAGCGGAATGGTCGCTGCAGACCGGGATCACGGTGGAGATATGGGCTCTGCCGAAACAGCCGCTTCGCGCCGTGATCGCCGAGGTCGTCCATGGCACGATCCGTGATGTCCTGCAGGAGGTGGAACGGCAGGCATCGGCCCGTACCGTCTCCATCGCCCTCACCGTGGCCGCCAGCGGGCTGCGCTTGACCGTCAGTGATGACGGCTCCGGGATGCCGGCGGAGGTGTTCGAGGCCCGTCTACACGGCCGGCGGGCGGAAGTCGCCGGACTGGGCGGCCGCCTCATTGTCAATGGCGTACGGGGAGAAGGCACCACGATTAGCGCCACCGTTCCCCTAGGAAAGGTGTCTCTTTTCCCGAGCTAGCGATCTTCAGGGTGCGCAGCACTTGGGGTCGTGCTGCCATCCGCAGGCCCGGGCGCGGTGCCGCACGTGGCAGGGCAGTTGTCACTGGCCTGGCGGCATCGCACCTGCCGAAACCCATCCGCGCAGTTCAAGTGGCATACGAGCTCGACGGCGCGCACCTGCAAGGCCTCGCTGAGCGAGGAACAGGGAGGCCTTCCGCGAGCACGCTCGCCGCCCACAGGACTTGTTCGACGTGCTGCCGCTGCCCGCACCCGCCAGGCCCGAGTCGTGCGAGCCGTGGCCCGCCTTACCGGCCGCCGGCTTCACCACCCGTGGCGGGCCGTCGTACGGTATCGGCGACGTGGACGACGCCTGAGGTGAGGCGCCCTCAGATCAGGGAAACTTCGGCGGGGCTCGGTCGCAAGGTGCACTCCGTAGGCGCATCCGCGCCTCCGCTCCGCGGCCGCGCGGTGGGCTGGCCAAGCCGTTCAAAGAACAGCGTGCAACATAAGCTGATCAAGAAGTCGTACACCTCCGTCCTGGCCCTCGGGGAAAATCTGGCTGGGGAGCAGGGTGAGCTGGGCAAGCCGGTCGGCGGGTCGCTGCTGCCACCGCCGCGCCTGGTGGCGGTCCGATTCTCGAGTCAGTGTGGCAACCGAATCGGGCGTTCGATGCGGGTGGGGTTGCCGCGTACGAGCTCGTCGTGGATGTGCCAGCGGGCGGTGGTGACGGCTCGCTCTGCCGCCTCGTCGCCGTGCTCGATGCGCTGTCGCAGCAGCCGCAGGGCGATGCGGCGGTTGAGGTTGAACTGCCGCTCGGTGTCGACCACGACGACGATCCCCGTCGGCCGGTGGGTCGCCCGTACGGCCGTGCTGGCCTTGTTGCGATGTTGACCGCCGGGGCCGCCGGTGCGGCAGGCGACGATGTCGACGTCTTCTTCCGCGAACGTCGTACGCGGCGTGTCGACCTGGCACGGCCGGGCAATGACATACCAGTTCTTTCGGCCGGTGTTGGCCCGGTATGGGCTGAGGGCCTGCCAGCACAGGGTTCCGGTCCATGAGGCGGCGAACGCCTCGGCGCCTGCTCCTGCGATCTGGATGAGGACCGATCGGTAGGTGCCGGGCCGGTCGCCGGGAACAGTTTGGGCCCGATGGGCTTCCAGGTTTTGGCGGGTGGCGTCGGTTTCCAGGCGGTGCAGCAACTGGGCCAATGCCCAGGCGCACTCCTGCGGGCCGCGCCCGGCCGATAGGAGCAGGTGGACGCTCACGGCCGGCCTCGCTTGCGGCGGTGGTTCCGGTGGTCCCTTTGGGGCGTGGACCCGAAGTCGGGAGTCTTGTAGGTGACCAGAGGGATCGAGGTGGCCACGGGCGTGGCCAGGTCATGGTCGACGAGGTCGGCGATTACCTGCTCGATGCGCTTGTAGGCCGTTGGCGCCTCCTCGAAGAGAAGTTGTCGGTCGCCGCACACCACCAGCGATCCCATCGGTGTGCGGCGCAGCTCCTCGACCGTGTGCTTGGCTCGGCCCCGGCGCAGGGCGTCTGCACGCGACATCTTGCGGCCTGCGCCGTGCGCCACGGAGTGGTTGGCGTCCGGCCCGGCGTGGGCGGCCACGAGGTAGGAAGGGGTGCCTCGCGTACCGGCGATGAGCACGTCGCGGCCGTCACCCGGCGCCGCCCCCTTGCGGTGCAGGTAGATCCCGTCGCGGATTTCGACCAGGTTGTGGCACTGGTCGACGATCGGTTCGGTGGGCTCGGTCCCCAGGGCATGGGCGACCCGGGCGGCCATCAGCCGCCGGTTGAGGGATCCCCAGCGTACGGCGTCGTCATGCATCGCCAGGTAGGTGTCAGGATCAGGGGCGGGGCCCGCGCCGTGGACCTCGGTGTGCGCCCGCAGGATCCGCTCGCCCAGCCCGCGCGAACCGCTGTGGACGATGAGAACCAGGTCGCCGGCGGCGAGTCCGAGACGGCTCGCGTGCCCCGGTTCGAAGACGGTCTCGATTCGCGCCAGCTCGACGAAGTGGTTGCCCCGGCCGACCGTCCCGAGGCCCTCGACGTGACCGGCGGGAATATCACCCTTCACCACGGCCCAGGCGGGATCGTCGGCATCCTGCTCAGGATGCAGCGCGCGATCAAGATCGGGGAACCGGGCGGCGAGCTTCTCGGGTACGGCGCGCTTGAGCTTGATGGGGAACACGGCGATGCCGCAACCGATGTCGGAGCCCACCAGGAAGGGGTACAGCTTGGTCGACGCCATCGCGGCGCCGATAGGGGCGCCCTTGCCGGGGTGCAGGTCCGGCATGGCGGCGACGTGCATCATGCCGTCGAGGGCGGCCACCTGGTGGCACTGCGCGACGGCATCGGACTCGATCCAGCTTGTGGGGGAGGCGAGCACGGTGACGGTGGCCGAATTCATGGCCGGGGTGGAGGGCAGCAGGGAATCCTGCCGGGAGTGTTGCTGAGACAAAGACGCTCTCTTTGCTGAACGGGGTATGGGCGGGCGGCATTACGGCGCGCGTCGGCGCCATGGCATCTCGAAATAGCGGTGCTGTCCGTCAGAGCATCATGGACACCACGTTGCCCCGAGCTCGCCACGCGAGGCAAGCGGTTTTCGGCCGTACGGGCCTGGGTGCCTGCACACACCCAATGCCGACCGCGAGTGGCAGCCCCAGGGCGCCGGCGTCCGCCCGTTTCGGATGATGAGCAGCAAGGCAATCTGAAAAGCGGTTCCGGTCAGGTCCGACCGAGTGCCACCTGGCGCGCGGGACTCCGGTCAGGGGGAGATCTCGGGAAGTCGCGGGCGGGTGCGGTAGCGGTGGCGCTGGTAGAGGTAGAAGAGAACGAGGTGCACAGCGGCGGCGAGCAGGCCGAGGGTGATCGCCGCGCTGAGTGGAAGCGCCAGGGTGGCCAGGAGCGTGATGCCTGCGCCGATCACGATGCTGTTGATCGCGGTGATCATCATCGCGATCGTGAATAAGCCGATGAGCCAATCGCGCCGCCGTCCGATGCCCATGGTGGCGGTGGCCGCGGTGACGGCGTCGTTCTCGGCGGGCCCGGCCCACGCAATGATGTAGGCGGAGGCCTGCGGGGATAAGTGGCGATAGTAATGGCGGATGCGGGCTATCGCGCTGCGGTAGAGGATGTTCTGCAGGCCCGTGTCGACCAGGCGGACGCTGGTGAAGAGGCCGAGGATGGCCAGCGCAGGCAGGAGGGTCGCGGCCAGCGGGGCGAACGCGGGCGAGGGCGGGGCGGCGAAGCCGAGTGCTACCAGCGAGCTGGACAGCGCCATCACGTACAGAGTGGCGCGGGCCGACTCCTCGCTGGTGGCGGTGCTGATGGCGGTCTGCAGGACGAAATGCTCCGTGGTGAGCGCGGACATGAGGGCGGGATTGTCGTTCGTCATGTGGATAATGCTCCCCATGGAGTGGGTCGTCATGAACGCGATGTCGGATATTGACGCTTCCGACCCTGCGCCTGCCGAAAATTCCGTCCGTTCAGGTCAAGCCGCATGTGAGTACTCGTGGAGGACTCCGCCGAGCCGGTCTCGTCGGCGTATGTTCAGGTCGGTGATTCGCTCGGGGTCCGTAATCGCGTCCGGGACGGGACGCAGCGGGGCGGCTTGGGCCAGGGCTTGATGGGCTCGGTGCTGGTTGTAGAACCGTTCGTACTCGCGCAGGGCGTGCTGTAGGTGGTGTTCGTGCCAGAGCCGGCAGTGGTCCAGGAGTTCGTGGCGGCACGATTGCACCCAATGCTCCATGATCGAGTTCATCCGCGGCATCCGGATACCGGCGAGGACGGTCTGGATGCCGGCCTCGGCGAGGAGTTGGTCAAATGAGCGCCGGGAACTTCGAGCCCGCAGACTAACAACTCGTAGCTTTCCAGGGGAGGGATCGTTGATCTGGTATGCGCCTGTTGGAAGGGCTCGAGGAAGTGCTGGCCGCAAAGTTCGCAGCGACCGCGTTCACCGTGGAGTCGATACGCCGCTGGTGGAATGGGGCCGGGCGGGCGGCCTACCCGACGGCGCGGCGACTGCTCATCACCGCCGATGCCGGTGGCTCCAACGGTCACCGCCGGCGCACCTCGAACAGGTCCATCCGCCGTTCCAGCGCAGTCAGCCGATCCTCCATGGGACACCTTCCGCTTTTCCGTATTTACGGAAAAGCGTACGTATCTGGAAAGGCGCCGTCAACAAGAGAGGACGGGCGAGAAGTCCCTTGCCGGATCGGTCACGGCCGGGTGCGGGCCTCCTGCGCCGCGTGCGTGGCGCCGGCCAGGATCGCGCCGTACTGGATGGCCACCAGGTGGCCGATCGGGATCGTCTCGTTGGACGCGTCCGCC
>NZ_VCJS01000649.1 GCF_005893125.1 Nonomuraea basaltis
TCCAGGGCGGCACGGCGCGACAGCCCAGCCGCCACCTCCACCGGACCAGCCGCATCATGCCCGGTCACGAACCCGGCCAGCCGGGCGGCCTGCGCCCGCAACGCCGCCTCGCTCTTGGCCGACACCACCACAGGCACCGGCAACACTGGACCGGCAGTACCGTCCGTTTCAGTCGAAACGGACGATCCCGCCTCGGCCGGCTCCCTATCCGGCTGCCCCTCACTGGCCAGCGCTTCCTCAACAGCGGGTGCGGCCGATCCGGCGCCGACGGCCGACGGCTCCTCAACGGGCGGTTCTTCCAGGATGACGTGGGCGTTGGTGCCGGAGATGCCGAACGACGACACCGCCGCCCGGCGCGGCCGGTCCGCGTCCTGGGGCCAAGGCCGGGGTTCGGTCAGCAGTTCTACCGCCCCGCCGGACCAATCCACCTTCGACGACGGCGCGTCCACGTGCAGCGTCTTGGGCAGCGTCCCGTACCGCATCGCCATGACCATCTTGATCACACCGGCCACCCCGGCC
>NZ_VCJS01000115.1 GCF_005893125.1 Nonomuraea basaltis
GTGTGTATAAGAGACAGGACGTCAAACCGCCCGCGTCGGCTACAGCAACGTCGCCAAGGAGATCGCCGACCACTCCGCCGGCAAGGTCACCACCCGAGACGACGCCAACGCCGCCCCCGGGGACTTCATCGAGCACGCACGCCAGGCACAGCGGATGGCCATCGAGATGCTCCACCGCGCCGTCACCGTGGAGCGCATGAACGGCACATCGTGGGAGGACATCGCCAAGAAACTGCGGCTACCCCTCGCACAAGTGCTCGACCAATACGAGCACTGCGACCTCACCCACCTGGCCGACGAGAACGGCGAGACCGGCGTCTGGCGCGTCCTCGCCGAAACCTGCGTCGCGCCCATCCCCAGCATGTGCGACCCCCACCCGGGGAAAGTCGCCATCGAGCTGGACGAGTGGTACAAGGCGTACGCCTCTGGCCAGCCCGGCGACCCCGCCGGCGCTGCCGCCCCCAACCCAGTCACAGCCCACCTGTAGCCAGTCGCCGGCGGGACGGCCCCGAAAACGAGTACGCCGCCCCCTGCAACGAGCTTCACGACAGGCGAGAGGAGCGGCCTCTTCACGCCCGCCACCCGAAGAGAGGACGGCGTACCACCGGAAGGAAACACCAGCCCCAAAGGTCCGGTGCATCCAGCCGCCGAGTTTAGCCCCTGCGGTCCTCCCGCAGATACTCGTAACCCGTGTACGGCTCCCGCTCCGCCGCCGGCGACTCCGCCGAACCACCCGACTCCGAGCTCGAGCCCGCGGCCGCGCCGTACGCCGGGCCGGCCACGAAGCCGACACTCAGCAGAAACTTGCCGAGCCACGCCAAGGACGGCACCTTCTCCAGCAGCCGCGCCAGCGTGTAGTAGCCGGAGATCGCCAGACCAGTGACGACCGTGGTCGTGGCGTCCACGTCCAGGTCGAGACCCTTACCGCCGAGGATCGCCGCCAGCGCGGCGACCCAGACCGGCACATAAGTGCGCAGGTGAGACTTGAAGAAATCGGACATCGCTCTGCCCTCCATCGGGGGTCGAAAGACCACGTCCGGGCGAGGATGCCGCCCTGGCCGAGCTAGCGTCCGCTTCCGCTTCACTTGCCGAGCAGGTTGAACACCAGCGTGATGATCAGGCCGCAGATCGTAATCCCCGTCGCGATCCACATGTTCGTCCGCCTCGACTTCTCCGCCGACTCCTTCCGGCCGGCCAGGTCCTGCTCCACCAGCCGCAGCCGCGCCTCCTGGTCGCCCTGGCTGGACTCGAGCTGCCCCACCCGCTGACTCAGCAGCGCACCGGCCGCAATCTGGGACCGCCACTCCGCCGCCAGCTCGCGAATCTCCAGGCTCAGATCACCGATCCGGCCCTCCACCCGCTGAATCAGCCGCGACAGTTCCCCCGTGGTCGGCTCCTGATCCGCCATGACTGCCCCCGCACCCTTCGGCCTCTGTCTGTCGAGCGGGCATGCTGCCGGGTCAGAACGGTTACCGTCCCACCCCAGCAGCACACGCCCACATCAGAGGGTGTCTTCGATCCCGAGTGCAAGATCGTGATCTGGCCCCGGGGGAGGCAACACCGCCGGAAAGACCTTGATCACAGGGGGAATATCATCGAGGGCGATGGGCCCGGATATCCACAGGGCGTCCATCGGGATCGCGAGCCGTCATCGTCCATTGCGTGGGCAGTGTCTCGATCTGTCCGACCGGCCGCCCGGCATCCAGAATCCGTTCGCGAAGCTCACACAGTTGTGCGTATGTGCCCACCCGCAGTCCCCAACCCGCCCGGTTCAGGGGATCAAGATCGAGGGCGGGGACGGTAGCGGTTTCGACGATCATCAGATGGTCGGCCCCGCCGACATCGAGGACTGCGATCCGAGGATCAGCAGAGGTTGCAGCGCGCTCGAACGCGAGCATGGCTCCGAGCAACTCCGTGTAGTACGCCACGAGCCTGTCGAGTTCGGTCGTAGACAGTGTCAGATGGTTGATTCCGAGCAGATCGGTCATGATCAACCGAGCGTAGCTCAGCCACATCGCGATCTTGCACTTTACTGATGGCATCGCGTATCAGGGTGTCGTGGGTTTCCTGCGTTCGCGCCGGGCGGGCCCTCGCTGCAGCGCTGCGAGGGCCCGCCCGGCCGGATGGCTAGAGTTCGTTCTGCATCCAGTACTCGATGGTGTGCTTGTGGCCCTTGAGTTCGAGCATGACCTGGTAGTTCGTGCCCTTCTTGGCTTTGATCTTCAGGTAGTGCTTCACGCCGTTGCCACAGTATTGCCAATTCGAACTCTTCACTGGCCAGCCCACGTCCCCGGTGACGACCCGGAACAGCGTGGCCATGATCTTGGTTTTGTCGCCGCCATCCCAGCAGCGGAAGACGACCTGCAGAGTCTTGGACTGGGACTTGTACTGCCGTTTGACCCGCCAGACCTTGATCGGGGTGTGGGAGTCGTGGCCGAGGTTGATCCAGCGGCCCTGGGACTGGACCGACGCCAGCAGACCGGGCGCGGCGGCCTGCGCCGACGCGGGCATGGCCAGCGACCCCAGCGGGATGAATGTAGCGGCGGCGAGCGCAGCACCGATCCTTTGAATGCGTTTCATGTCGAGACCCCGTCCTGTCTTCACGTTCCCCGGCAGCAAGCGGTCCCCTTGACCGCTTGCCCCGAGGCCTGTGCCACCAGGATCGTGGCGCCCGAATTGTTCGGCACCCCTGATCAGGCAGGCAAACAATTGCGTTCCTGGGGAGAACGATCGTGACTGATCGAAGACACCCTCTCAGCGGTGCCAGGCGCCCAGCACGGTGACCGACACCCCGCCCGAGCCCGAGGTGCGGCGGGCCCGCACCTCGATCCTCTTCCGTTCCCCGAACTTCCACGACTCGGCGAGAAATCCGGACACGGTGATGGTGCCGGCGGCTGTGGACGTCTTCGTGCCGATCGCCACGCCGTCCACGGCGAGCTGCACCTCCAGCACACCGCCAACGGTCACGTCCACCGCGAGGGAACTGCCCGAGCGCGGGAACACCGACCAGGCCGCCACCTCGAACGTGGTGCTGCTCACCGATGTGGCCTGCGTCGAGAACGTGATGCCGCGCATCCCGATCTGAAGCTCGAGCTTCTTCACCCGAGCCTGGAGGTCCTTCACGAGCGCCACCAGGTCGTGCAGCCGCTGATCGCTGGCCTTGATCTGCGTCACGACGTACCCCCGATCGGTCCCCCACCCGGCAGCGAGTCATCCACAGCGGTGGTGAGCTCCGCCGTCGTCACCGTCACCAGCTCGCCCTCGTCCGTATTCGGCTGTACCCGAATGCTGATGATCTTCATCTCACGTTCCAGACCCGGCGACCCATCCGGCCGCTCCGGATACAGATGGTCATTAGCGATGATCACGGGCACATTCGCGCCGAGCTCCCACTCCCACCAGCGGACGTTCGTCCCCGGCACAAGCTCGAACTCGAACACCATCCGGGCGCCCTTCGACGCGTCCGCGGCCCGCTGCGTCTCGTCCTTCAACGCCTGCGGACTGGTCAGCCCCTCGAAGGTGTAGGCCTGCTCCAGCTTCGGCCAGCCAGCCCCGTGCAGGTCGTCACGGACCACCCTCTCGATCAGCACGCCGCCCTCGGACAGGGCGAGCTTGCCGTAGACGACCGTGGCCAGGCCCGGCCTGGTGCTGCGCCGGAACTTCTTCACGTTGCCCGGGTACTCCAACGTCAAGATGGACGACGGCGGATCATCCCGGTTGACCCTGCGCAGCTCGAACCGTGGCCGGTCGTTCTCCGGATCCCACGCCGGTTTCGCCCACCACTCGAACCCGCCCGGCGCGGCCGCGATGTCCCCCACCGTGTCGCCGGCGCGGGAGAAGTCCTCTTGCCGGTACTCGCGATCCACGGGCACGGTGCCGGGCACGCCGCTCGTGACGAGCCACCGCTTGTCCGCCTCCACGCCGGTCAGGTTCAGGATCCAGTCGATCTCCGTGTGCGCCAGGGTGCCCGTGCGCGGCCCCGTGAAGGGGATGAAGCGGCGCGAGTAGATGCCGGTCACGTCCTCGACGCTGATCCGCAGGATGCCCGTCTCGGAGTCGTAGTCGGTCGGGTCCACAACGCGGCCGCCGCCCACGAACCGCTCCCCGCGGTAGATCAACAGCATGGTGCGCTCACTGCGGGTGGCTGCTTCGACCCGGCCGACCGTGTAGTCCTCGTCGTACAACGGGATCTCGGCCGTCAGGCTGCCGCCGCCGCCGAGCGCCAGATCGAAGGACACGTTCTGCAACGGGAGGCTGTCGAGCGGGCGGTGAGAGGCCCAGTCGTAGAGGACGAACTCATAGGGCGGCGCGGCGCCAGTGGAGTCCTCCAGCGTGGTCGCCGACAGCGGCACCCGAGCGGACCGGTTGCCGAGCCCGTCCACCGCGTCCACGCCCAGGCTGTACGTGATCCCTGGCGTGAGCTGGGTGAAGGTGAACACCTGGCTGGCCGGCCCCACCTGAGCGATCCGCGTCGCCCCCAAGTACAGGCCGTAGCCGTCGAGGCCCACATTGTCGTCACTGGATGCGTCCCACGAGATTGTCACCGCGGTCTGGGTGACCGCGACCAGCCGCACCGACCCGGGCAGCGTCGGCGGGCTGGTGTCCGGCTGCGCCTTGACGGTCTTCGTGCCGATCGCCGACCGGTTACCGAGCAGGTCCTTGGCGTCCACGCCGACCGTGTAGAGCCCGCCCGCCGTCAACCCCGTGAACGTCCTGGTGCGCGTCGTCTGGTCTGAGCCTTGCTTCTGGCCATTCAAAAAGATGCCGTAACCGGTGATCGCCGTCTGGTCGTAAGGCTGGTCCCACTCCACCGTGATGCTGCCGGCCGCGAGCGCCGTCACCCTGGGAACGGGAGTGAGCGGCGGGGTCGTGTCGTTGATGGGCGTCAGCGTGATGCTGGCCTTTTCACTGCGGTTGCCTTTGCCGTCCACCGCATCGACCTCGACGGTGACGGGCACCCCCGGCGTCAACCCGCTGAAGGTCTTCGCCCGTCCGGACTGGTCGGCGCCGTCCTTCGCGCCGTTCTTGTAGACGCCGTACCCGCTGACACCCGTGCCGGAGTCACTGGAAGCTTCCCACGTGACGGTGAGCGACGTCGGCGTCATCGCCGTCAGTCTGAGGTTGCCCGGCACGCTCGGCGGTTCCTCGTCCGGGGTCGGTCCCCACACGCCGCCCGACCACGCATACGACAAGCCGGACGGCAACCCCGTCACCAACTGCTGAGACATGCTGAAGCTGCCGGACAGGAAATCCCGACTGGCCGACGCCGACCAAACCCGCCGCGCGTTGCCGTCCGTCCAGTCACGCCAGGTGACGCCCCGGTGAGTGAAACCGGACGGCCAACTGTAGTTAGTGTTGTCCGACCCCGTGACGTAGACCGAGATGCCGAGCAGCGCTACGCACCCGTCCGGCAGGCCGCTCGCCGACATGGAAGCGCTGCCCGTGGTGACACCCGAGCTCGAACCGTAGTACTCGTCGGCGTTCGACAGCTCATACATCCACATGAAGATGCGGTCCGTCGAGTTGCTCGTGGTGACCGTCACGCTCGAGTCGCCACCGTACGAAATCTTCGACAGCATGCGGATGCCGAGCGTGTTGGACGCCCACTCGTGCTCCTCGTAGCCGCCCGAGATCGAGTTGATACTGGCGTAGGACTGGACGAACAGCACGATTCTGTTGCCGTAGCTGGCCGACCCGAAACTGTAGGTGTGCGAACTCGACGCCGATTGTGTCGTGTACGGCGTTGCCATCCTGACCAGCGACATAGCAGTCCCCCCGTGGCCGATGTCGTGATGCAGGGCCGCACCATGCCCGGCCAGGGGGGCTACCGTCCGCCCCCGTCAACTCCAGGCGTCGTACGCCTCAACCACCAGCCGCGGCGTGCCCACCTCGCCCGCCACAGGCTCGCCGGCCAGCGTGATCGTGTTGACGCCAGGGATCAGGTGGAACCACGCCGGCAGGTGCGCCAACGCGCTGCGGCCCGGCCGCGGCCCCAGCCACACGGTCGGTGGCACGTGCGCCAGCACCTGACGGCTCGCCAGGTCGAACGTGAACGAGTAGCGCGGATCCGCCGGGAGCCGGCTCGCGTCCCCGGGCATGCCGCGCATGACCGTTCCCGTCTCCTCGTGCGTGATCGTCCATCCCCGGATCGGCCCGAACAGGCGCAACCTCGCCGGAATGTTCGCGTAGGTGCCGGACAGCTCGATCACGGCCGAGGCCTCCCCCGGGAGCGTCCCGATCACCGCTGTGGCGCTCACCGGCACGATCGCGTACCGGCGCGGGTCAGCCACCTTCAGCGGCAGCTCCCACTCGAACGCCAGCGGCCCATCGTCGGTGATGCGGATCTGCCCATCCAACCGGACCCGCACCTGCCTGGTCATGCGGGCGTCGGATACCCGCAGCCATGCTTTGTCCCGTGGATGGATGGCGCGCAGCAGCCGTTGCTTGGCCGCCAGCATCGCCAGATTGCTGTCCGCCACGGCGGTGCCCTTCAGCACGATCCGGCGCGGCCCGTGCCGGCCAGCGCCGTCCCACCCGCCGTCCACTCCGCCCCGTCCGGTGGAGACCGGCGACACCGGCGCCGACGACGCCCACCCCTCCGGGCTCTTAACGGTCCACGTCACCAGATGCTGATCGAGCACGTTTCCCGCCCATGCGCCCAGCCGGTACACCGGCGTGGACACCGGGACGTACGGCAGCCCAGCCGTTGTCACCTGCTGGGTGTTGTCGGCGCTGCGCTGCCCGATCGAGTCCACCGCGGCCACCCGAACGTCGTAGGTAGCCCCAGGAGTCAAGCCGGTGACGGTGTGGCGGCGGGTCAGCAGCCCGCCCACCGTGTAGTCCACGCCCGGCGTGGTGTGCACGGTCGCCTGGTCCACGATCACCTCGTAGCCGGCCACGGCGAAGTCGTCGCTCGACTCAGTCCACGCCACGGTGAGAGAGTCCTCCCCGGCCGTCACGGTAAGCGCCGGCGGGGTCGGGTTGAAGTCGTTCAGTGTCCGTACGACGAGCTCCGCCGGCGTGGTGGAGCGTTGCCCGATGTGGTCCACCGCCCACACCCGCACGACATACGGCGTGTCGTCCGGCAGCCCCGACCGCGACAGGCTCCGCACGGTGGTGCTGACGGCCACCGTCTGCCCGTCCACCGCGACGTCGTAGCCGACCACCTGCACGTCATCGGCGGCCGGATCCCACTCCACCGTCCAGCCCGTGTACGACAGGGCGGTCACGCGCAGGTTCGGCGGCGACGACGGCGGCACGTCCGCCGGCGTGACATGCGTGAGCTGAGCCAGGGCGGACCGGTTGCCGGAGGAGTCCGCAGCGTCCACCGCCACCTGGTAGGTGCTCTGCGGGGTCAGGCTGGCGAACGTGTACGACGTCCCGGCCTGATCGTTGCCCAGCTTCTGCCCGCCGAGGTGAACGCCGTACCCGGTCACGCCCACGTTGTCGCTGGCCGGATCCCACTGAACGGTGAACCCGTACGGCCCGCCCGAGACCACGCGCAGGTTCGCCGGCACCGCGGGCGGCTCCACGTCGGCCTGCGTCTCCACCGTCAGTGACGCCTTCGGCGACCGGTTCCCGATCGCATCGGTGGCATCCACCTCCACCAGGTAGGTGTGGCCCGGCAGGAGGTTCGACAGTGTCCGGCCCAGCCCCTCCTGGTCGGCGCCTTGCTTGGTGCCGTCCACGTACAGGCCGTACCCGGTCACACCGACGTTGTCGCTGGCCGGATCCCACGCCACCGACACCTGCGTCAGCCCGGCCGCGGTCAGCCGCAGGTTCCCGGGCACGGTGGGCGGAGTACCGTCCGGCGTCACCGACAGCGACGCCTTGGCAGACCGGTTCCCAGCCGCATCGACAGCATCCACCTGCACGAGGTACGTCTGGCCCGGGGTGAGGCCCGTCAGCGACGCGGTGAGGGCCGTCTGGTCGCTGCCCTGCTTGACCCCGTCCTTGTAGAAGCCATATCCAGTGACTGCCACATTGTCGCTGGAGGCGTCCCACGCAATGGAGGCCACTGTCCCGGTGACGCTGGTCGCGCGCAGGTTGCCCGGAACAGAGGGAGCTTGGCTGTCGGTCGAGCCGTACCCAACGATCAGGAACGGCGAGGCGCTGGTAGAGGTCGGTACATTCGACACGGTCCACGTGCGTGACCCCGGCGCGGGCATCGCGCCGGTGGCGAAGGCCGAACTGCTCGACGTGCCGATCGTGGTGTAGCTGGAGACCAGGCCCTGGTTGTACGTGACACTGCTGAGCGAGCTGCCGGAACTGGAGTTCAGCGCCGAGAAAACGCGGCCGCTCGCGTTCGCGGGCACGGTCGCGGTGGCGGAGATGCTCGTGACGTTCGTTCCCTGCCCAGGGGCGGAGAACAGACGCTCGGCGCAGTCCTCCCGCTCATACAGCACCGCGTGGACGCGCGAGTCAGTGATGCCGGTGATATCGAGCGACGTCTCAGTCCCGTCCGAAATCCGGGAGTAGATGCGGACGTGGTTGAAGGCGGTCATCGAATCGTCCAGCGTCCAGGCAACCCCGTTCGTGGCCACGCCGGTGAAGCTGTTGTACGCGCTGATCGCCAAGATCAGCCGCGCCCCCACCTTGGCGGGAGTGCTGATCGCGATCCGGTGGCCGCTACCTACGACGTTGTCGCCGCTGTATTGGACTACAACCCTGTTCGCCACTGTGCCCCTCCACCTTTGCCAGTCCCCGTACTGCGGCCGAGGGTCATCATGCTGAGCCCCGCAGCTACCGTCTTGGTCAGATCCACGCGTCTGTTGCTTCGATGACCAGCCGCGGCGACGTCGCCTCCTGGCCGACCACAAGTCCGCCCGACAACCTGACGGTGTTCGGGCCTGGCGCCAGAGCGAATCTGGCGGGGAACCGCGCCAGCATGGTGCGGCCCGGCCGCGGCTCCGGCCACACATCCGGCGGCACAAGCGCCCACACCTCACGCGTCGCCAGATCGATGTCGAGCGCGTACCGGGCATCCGGCAGCACGGTCCCCGCCTTGGTGCGGATCTCCAGCCCGAGCTCCTCCACCCTGATCACCGGCTCAGTCACCGGCCCGTACAACAGGAAACGTGCCGGGATCGTCGGATAGTCGCCCGCCATGGTGATGGTGGTCGCGCCAGTCGTCTGCGCCGGCTCGAATGTCACCTCGGCGTACACGCTCCGGCGGGCGAACCGGCGCGGGTTCGATGCTTTGACCACGAGGCTCCACTCGAACGCCAGGCTGTCCCGGTCGGTGATCTCCACCGTGTCTTCCAGCCGGACCTTTGCCTGCCTGGTCAGGTGCGCCTCGGCGACGCGAAGCACACCGATGCCGGACGCCGACAGCACGCCGGTCAGCCGCTCCTGCGCCGCCAGCATCCCCACCCGGCTGTCGGCGACCGCCGTCCCCGACAAGGTGACGATGCGCGACCCGTACCGGCCCGGCCCGTCGAACCCGCCGTCCGCGTTGTCGGAGTCGGCTCCCAGCGTGATCGGCGCTGCCGACGACGACCAGCCCTCCTCCTCCTCAACCGTCCACGTCACGCCGTGCGCGTCACGGGCGTTGCCCACCCAATCGCCCAGTCGGTAGACAGGGCTGGCCACGGGCACCCAGTCCCCCACCGGCACCGTCACCGTCACCAACACCGCGGGCCCGCGCGCCAGACCAGCATCGACAGCGCGCACCGCCACCTCGTGCACGCTCCCAGCCTCCAGGTCCTCCAGCACGTAGCCGAGCTGTGCGGTGGAGGCGGCCAGCACACCATCGAGCAGCACCTCGTAGCGGGCGATCGGCAGCGCCCCGGCTGCGGCCGCACCCCACGCCAGGGTGATCTGCTCCCGCCCGGCGGTCGCCGTCAGGTTCGGCGGGGCGGACGGGTCCCCGCCGGCCAGCGTCGCCGCCGTGATCCCCGCCATGGCGGACCGGTTGTTCACCGCGTCGGCCGCGTCAACGCCGATGGTGTACGTCGTGCCGCGCGCCAGACGCGTGATGGTGTAGATCCACTCGGCCTGGTCCGGGCCCTGCCGTACCCCGCCGACGAACACGCCGTACCCGGCGACGCCCACGCTGTCGGTGGAGGCGTCCCACGCGACCGTGATGGACGTGTGTGTCGTCTCGACCACGCGCAGGTTCGGCGGCACCGCGGGCGGGGTGACGTCCACTTCGGCGACCACGCTGATCTGCGCCCGAGGCGACCGGTTCCCGGCCGCGTCGCGCGCATCGACCTCGCTCAGGTACGTCTGGCCGGCCGTCAGCCCCGTGAAGGTGTAAGACAGCCCGGCCTGGTCGGAGCCTTGCTTGCTGCCGTTGAGGTAGACGCCGTACCCCGTCACGCCCACGTCGTCGGTCGCGGCGTCCCATTCCACCGAGATGGACGTCCCCGTGATCGACGTCGCCCGCAAACTGCTCGGCGCCGATGGCGCGGCCGCGTCTGTGCTGCCGTAGCCCACAACCGCCATCACCGCCAGGTTGATGGTCGTGGAGGTCATGGCCAGATTGCTGACGGTGAACGTGCGCGACCCCGCCGCAGGCAGCGGACCCGTCACAAACGCCGAGTTGGACGCGGAGTCATCCGGCGCGAAATGCCGGCTAAGGCCCTGGTTCCACGCGGTAGCCGACGCCGTCCCGTTGGGCGCGTTCACCACACCGAACGCGCGCCCGGTCGCGTTGGCCGGAACTGTCGCCGCCAGCGTGGACACCGACGCGCTGCTACTGGTGCCCGCCACCGAAAACAACCGATTAGGGCAGTCGTCACGCTCGTACAGAACGGCGTGGAGCCGATAGTCGGTGTGGTTCAGCACAACCGACGTCTCAGACCCGGTAGCGATCTTGGAGAGGATGTGGACGTGGTTGTAGCCGTTGGCGTGGTAGTCCTCGGTCCAGCCCTCGGGGATATCAGAGGAAATCGAGCTCCAGCAACTGATCACGAGAATCAGCCGAGCGCCCGGAGTTGGCGCGGTGAACGTGATGGTGTGCGGCCCGCCGGCCCCCGAACCGTCGTAGGTTGCCGCGATCCTGTTCGTCATATCTGCCCCGCCTCTGTGCCCGCCGAGCACCGCCACCCGCGAAGATCAGCGCGCCTTTGACCGACCCGGGATGGTACGCACGGGACGCGCTAACGGCAGGCCCCGATCCGCCGGGCGGCCGCCGCTCGACGGCCGCCCGGCCTGACGATCAGGGGGAGCCGACCAGAGCGCCCACGCGCCGAGCCACACCAGCCGCGATGGCCACCTCGTCCTGACCCCGCTGCGGCTGCACGATCACCGTCACCGGCCTGCCGTCGCCGCCAGACGTCGCCACCGGCACCGGCCGCGACGCCGACCGCGCCCCTCGGTACAGGGCAGCCGCGCCGCGCTCGTTCAGCGCCTGGACCGCCTTCGGCCCGCCCAGCGCCGCCAGCGCCGCCGGCGTCAGCGCCCACTCGTCCTTGCCGGTGCCGTTATTGACCAGGCTCCGGCCCGGAGGCAGTGGCCCACCGCGGTCCCGATTCAGCTCGGAGTCCTTGGAATCGAACTTGGCGATCACCGCGTCGATCACCTTGCGCGGGATCGCACCAATCAGCCGCTGCAACGCCGTCCGGTCCCCGATCGCGCCCACGATCGCATTCTTGATCGGGTTCAGCGTCGCCCTGGCGCCCGCACCAAGCCCCTTGGAGAACACGTTGCGGACCGCCGCAGAAACGCCTTGCAGGAGCTTCTCCAGCGGAGACAGCTCCTTGCCTTTCTTCGGCGTCTTGCCCGACTTGCCCACGGTGCCGCCCTTGGCGAACGCCATCCCCGAGCCAGCCAGAAACCGGGCCGCGCCCGTCACACCCCCGACCCGCGCCGCCCGGTTCCCGCCGTCGATGAACCCGGAGCCGAGAGCCCTCGTGAGCTCGGGCCTCAGCCAGCTCTCGCCAGGGCTCACGGCGGCCAGCATCGTGTCCCGTCCCGGGCTGTAGCCCGGCAAAACCCCGTGCCCACGCGCCGCCTGCACTTCACCACCGCGGGCGAAGTTCACCGACACGTCTGGCAGCCCCGGCAGGCCGACCGCGCCAGCAATGCCGTTCCACATGCGCTTGATCGTCGCGTACGCGGAGTTGACCACCCAGCGGATCGGCGTCTTCAGCGAGTCCGGCAGCGCGCCCCAAATCTTGCCGATACCGGCCTTCGCGGTGCTGAAGGCCTTCTCCATGGCGGCGGTCGCGTCAAACACGCCCTTCTTGGCCGGCGCCAGTCCCGTGGTGGTCGAGTCGGTCACGCCCTTCCAAGCGGCCTTCGCTTCGGCGGGGGCGTCCTTCTTGAGCTTGACGAAGGCGAGGCCGCCGTCCTTGATGAACTGGTCGATCTTCGCCTTGGACGGCGGGAGGCCGGCGGCCGCGTCCGTCTGGATGGACTTCCACGCGTCCTGAAGGGATTTCGGCGCCCCGGCCTTGAGCTCCGCGAACTTCAGGTTCCCCTTCTGGACGAAGTCCGCGAACTTCTGCGAGGTGATCGGCAGGCTCGCGGCGGCGTGGTTTTGGATGTCGGCAAGCATGCCGTGCATGGCCAGCGGCGCGTCCCGCTTCAGGTCCAAGAAGCTCGTCCCGCCAGCCTTGACGAAGGCGTCGATCTTGGCCTGGCTGGGCGGCAGCCCAGCGTTGATGTCGGCCTGGATCGCCGCCCACGTGTCCTTGACGTGCTGTGGCGCGTTCTGCTTGAGCGTGACGAACTTGGAGGCCGCCCCTGAAGTGAAGGTGCCGATCTTGCTGTTGAGGGCGGTCGAGTTCGTATTCGTCTGCCCGGTCAGTGCCGTCCACATGTCGGCCCAGTTCTTCTTGATCGCGACGATCGTGGGCGCGAGCTTCTTGACCGCCTCCTCCGGGGAGGGGATCAGCCCGGCCGCCAACCCGAGCGGCCCGGACACGAGCGACCCGAGAGCGGCCGCCGTGGTGTTGCCGCCCGCGCCCTTCACGGCGCCGTTCACCGCCCCGTACACGGCGCCGATCAGTGAGCCGATCGGTCCGACGACCGACCCGATCAAGCCGCCGTTGATCGCGCCCTTCGCCGCGCCCGCGCCTGTCTTACCGAGGTGCTGTTCGGCCTTGGCCACGACCTCGTTGATCCAGTCGGCGCCGAACATGCTCGCCACAGCGAGGCCGACCCCGGCCGCGCCGCCCCCGATCTTCGCGGCGGTGCCGCCCTTGCCGGTCTTGCCCGTCTTGCCGGTGGGGGTGGGCGTGGTGGTCTTCCCGCTGTCGCCCGTGCCGGTCTTCCCGGTGCCGGTCTTCCCGCTGCTGCCCGTGCCGGTCGTCTTACCGTTGACGATGACCGTCCCGGCCGTCACCCGCATGGTGCCGACCGCGGTCGGCCCCTTGCCGTCCTTGCCGTCCTTGCCGCCTCCCCCGCCGCCGAAGGTGGGCAGCTTGCCCAGACCGGTGACCTTGCCCAGCAGCCCCACGAGCTTGCCGACCTGATCCGCCAACGCCTTGACCAGCTTCGTCACGCCAGGGATCCGGCCGAAAACCTTGATCAGGCTGGTGACCTTGCCAATGATCAGCCCGATGGCGAGCGCCACTCCGGACAGGTACAGCGTCCACTTGATGATCTCCCCCGCCACCGGGTGCTCGGCCAGCTTGTCCAGCCAGCCAACGATCGTGGTCAGCGTGTCCACAAACCCGGCGAGGGTCTCACCGCCCACCGTGTTCGTGAGCGTGAACAGCAGGTCAACGACCCCCTTGAGTAGCCGGCCAAGGGCCCGCAGCACGACCACGCTGTCCTCGAAGAACTTGCGGATCTTCTCCTGGTTGGCGGGGTCCGACGCCCATTCCCGAAACTCCTTCGAGCCCTCCGACAGGTCGTCCAGCAGCGTCCCCCCGGACGGCGCCGCGATCTTCGCGAGCTCGTAGATCCCGGCGCTGACGTTCTTGACGATGCCCCAAAGCTGCTTGGCCCGCTTCAGCCCATTGTCGAAGAACCGGGCCATCGACCCGTCCTTCCGTGCCTGGCCCGTCCACTCGGCGAACTTGTCGGCGCTGCGCTCGATCCAGCCGGCCAGCTTCTCCGCGGACGGGATGGACGTCACGAGGATGTCCATCACGCCCTTGAACGCGGACTTGCCCGCCCTCCCGAAGATGCCGACGATCTTCGTATTGGACTTCATGATCTTGCCCAGGTCGGTGCGGAACTCCTTCGAGCCGACCCACTTGCCCCACTCCTTGGCGACCTCGCCGATCTCCCGGCCGGTGTCGGCGAGCCCGACCTCCAAGGTGTCGAGCATCGGCAGGCCGCGCCGGATCGCCTCCTGGAGCGGCGGCAACAAAGCCTCCTGCACCGCGAAGCGCAGCTCCTTCATCCGCGGCTGGAGAGTGCCGGCGACGAACCTGGCGAAACGCTGGCCAGCAGGGCTCAGGTTGTCCATGGCCTTGGCCACGGCGGACATGCCGGCGCCCTGCTGCTGGGCCGCCTGCGCGGCCGCCTTCTGGGCCTTGATCAGCTCTTTCTTGGCGTCGGCGAGACGCTCGTTGGCGAGCATCTCGTTCCACAAGGCCTCCCGGACGTCGCGCCGGGCCCGCACCTCCGCCTTCTTCGCCTGCTCGACGTCCTTCTCCGCGTCACGAACGCGCTTCATCGCCTCGCTGACACCGCGCTGGGCCTGCTCGATAGCGCGTGCGCCCTCGACCGCGGCCCGCGCCGCGTCCTCACGCGCCTCCGCCAGGGCATGCTCGGCGTCGCGCTCGGCCTGCGCCGCCGCCGCGATGCGCTCCTTCGCCGCGGTGACCTGGTCGGACCCTTCGACGCCCTTGGCGTTTGCCTCGGCCTGCTCGTCGCGCAGGTCGCCGTTGCGCTCGCGTACCTCGGCCAACCTCTGGAGCGCCTGCCGGTAGGCAAGATCAGCTTCCTTCTTGTCCAAGTCGCTCGCGAAGGGGTCGCCCACGACCTTGTCGAGCCGCTGCTTGGCCCGCTCGACGGCGAGCGCCGCCCCCTCCTCATCCAGCGCCCCGCCGCGCACCGCCAGCTCAAGATCCTCAAGCCTCTCCTTGGCGGCCTTCCTTGCGTCGTTCAGCGCCTCCGTGGCCCGCTGGCTGGCGCGCTGCGCCTCCGCATACCGGCGTTCTGCCTGCTCAACGCGGTAAGCGGCATCCTCCTGCCGCTCGGCTGCCTGCTCGGCCACCTCCGCCACGCGGGCCCGCGCCTCGCCCACGGCGGCGACCGCATCGGCCACGCGCTGCTCCGCCTCGACGATCGCGTCCGCGGCCGCCTGCGCCGCCTCCTTCGCATCGGCGGTCCGCTCGCTGGCCAGCATGCGGGCGTGGTTGGCGTCACGGATCGCCCGCTGCGCCTGCTTGATCCGCTCGGCGGCCGCCTCCTGCGCCGCGGCGTACGCGGCCGCCGACTGACCGCCCGACGCCTGCGCCGAACTGAGCGCGTTGACCGCCTCCCGCACCCCGGACAAGCCGAGCAGCATCGTGCCCAGCCCCTGCACGGCCGCACCCGCCAGGCTGGGCAGCGCGCCAAGCGCGCCGACCGCCTGCGTGGCGCCAGCCGCGAGCGCGAACAGCCCGCTGCCCGCGGAGATGGCGGTTGAGGCGAGTACTGCCAGGCCGCTCACCATGAACGGCACCTGGGCGAGCATCGTCATCGCCTGGCCCAGCGCTGCCGTGCCCTGCACGTTCACCGAGACGGGGATCCGCCGGTTGCCATTCGTCATGAGTTGGGCGAGCTGCTGCTCCAGCGCGGCGATCCGCGCCTGCGCGTCGGCGTCGTCCACCTCGGGGCGGATCGTGGTCTTGGTGTCGCGGCCCAGGTCGGCGAGCTGTGCCCGCGCGGTCGCGTCGTCCACGTCCGCGCGGACGGTGACGGTCTGGCTGCCCGATAGCCCCGACAGCGCCGTCCGCGCGGCGGCGTTGTCGATCTCGACCTGCATGCGGATCTTCGCGACCCGCTCGGCCGCCTCAGCCGCGGCCTTGGCCTGGACCTCCACCACGGCGGCGTCGATCTCCGCCCGGATACGGGCCTTGACGCCCTTGAGCTCGGTATTGACCTCGTTCTGGAGCTTCTTGCCCCAGCCCGCGCCCAGGTCCGCGACAACCTCGAGCTCGATCCGGCCCGCAGAGATGCTGTCGTCTTCGTCTGCCACCCCGCCCACCCCCCGATGTGCTGGGGGTGAAGGGTGGCGGGGACGCCCCGCTAGCGTCCCTGCCCAACCAGGTCAGCGCGGCGCCCGCGTGGACGCCATCAGCATGTTGATCGCCCGGTCGATCCCGCCGCCGCCCTGCTGCCCGCGTTCCGGCCGCCCGCTGCTGCGCTTGACGTGCGTCGGCCGGTTGATCTTGATCGGCTTCTTGCGCCGGTGATCGGCCGCGAGCACGCCGATCTCCTCCACCGCCTCAGCGAGCAGCTCGTGCATCGTTGTCCACGGCTGCGCCCGCTGCTCCGGCGTGCTGTTTACTCGGGCGTCGGGAGGGAGCTCGTCGGCGAGGTCGAGGAATCGGCGGGCAGATACCCACCCTCGCTGGCCTGGCTCGAGCCAGACTCCAGTGATGTCGAGTCCGTTGAAGTGATCGAGGAAGTCGGCGTCGAGCTTTCTCCACTGTCGGAGTCGCTCGACGACGGCATGGATTCCCCCAGGCGGAACGAGTACCTCCCGCCCAGACCCTTGATGAAGGCCGCCACGTCAGCGACGCTCGGGCGCTGCGCCACGAACTGCTCGTAGCCGTCCTCGCCCATCAGCCTGCGACCCATCCAGCGGACCGCGTCGAGCAGCTCGCCCGGCAGCTTCGGGTTCTGGATAACCAGGTCCACCACCATGGACGCGATAGACAGACCGGCCTTGGTCAGGTCGGCCTCCTTCATCGCGTGAAGCACGGTCCTCGCGATGAGCGCGGTGTCCACATTGAGGTGCGCGAGCGGCTCCAGCACATCCACCGGCAACTCCGCCGGCAGGTAGCAGATGATCTCGCCGCCGAACCGCAACGGGATCGGCTTCCCCTTGGTGCCGCTCCGGCTCGCCCGAGCCGCGTCCAGGTCTAGTACTGCGCTTTCGTCCACCATCAGGGGACCCCCGTCCGTCTGTTCCAGTGACGGCCGGGAACGGTACGGGCAGGCCGAGGCTTGCGTCCCAGCCCGCATCGACGCTCACAAGTGGACCGGATCTGTAGGCGGCGGATTTCAGACTCGAACATGATGGGATCAATCCGGCGCTCGATGCCGGGAGGCGCCAAGACGAAAGAGGTACTGCGCGACGCCGAGGCACGTGGCTGGGTCGAGCACACCGCCTTCGCGGGCACCGGAGGTTGGTCGTTGACCGAACCGGGCCGGGCCGAGAACGAGCGCCAGCTCGCAGCCGAGCTCGCACGCGTCGGCGGTGCCGACGAGGTCCGTGACGTCTACCGCGAGTTCCTCCCGCTGAACGCCCTCCTGCTACGAGCCTGCACCGACTGGCAACTCCGGCCCACCGCCGGCGATCGGCTCGCCGTCAACGACCACTCCGATCCCGCCTGGGACGCCGGAGTCCTCCACGAGCTCGCCGGCATCGACCGCGCACTCACGCCACTCGCAGACCGGCTCGGGAGCGTCCTCACACGGTTCCGCGGATACGACACACGATTCACCACAGCCTTGGCGCGCGCCCGAGCCGGGGAGGGCTCCTGGGTCGAGCGCACCGACGTCGACTCCTGCCATCGTGTCTGGTTCGAACTCCACGAAGACCTCATCGCCACGCTCGGTCTCGACCGGCACGCGGAACCCTGACCCACGCTCCGCCGCCCCGCATCCACGATGGCCCTCTGGTCACCTGCCAGGTGCACCACCGGCCACCCCCTCTGTAGGCGGGTCACCGAGCTGGCCCCGATCGGCCCGTCAGCCCTCGCCCGACGTTACCCCGCCGTCAGCCAGGACCCGGTAGACGCTGGCCACCGACGGACGCCTGCCCTTGTTCTTGCCGGTAGGGACGACCAGCTTGCGGGCGATGTCGGGCACGGCCACACCCGGGCGCGCAACGACCGAGCGTAGGCGATCATGTCGTCATCGAACACCCGCGGCCCCCACCATGGCGGCCTCGCTCACGGGCGGTGGCCTGGCCCTCCAACGACTTCTCGCGCACATACTCCCGTTCCGACCCCGCCATCCGGCGAAGAAGGCGAAGAACGCCGCACTGTGCCCGGAAGGGTTGTAGATCCCTGCAGCGGACCGGTCAGCAACTCCAGCTCGATGTCGTGATGACGCAGTTCCTCGGCGATGGTGAGCAGCTCGGCGGCGCCGCGGCCCAGGCGCTTCATCTCGTGCACGGTGAAGATCACCCTCTGATCGGGACGGCTAGCTTGAGCCGTGTGCCGCGAGGAGTGGCACGCACGGTCCTGAGGGGGCCCCGCTGATTTCCCAGAGTTCGTGCGAACTGAAGGTTCTTCAGCGGGAACCGAAGGGTGGTTTCCGGCTATGGGTTGTTTGGTTCCTTGGGTTCGTGCGAAGTGGCGGGATCACCCAGTTGCGGCGGCGCCGCCACCATACGCCGCCGAGCGCCCGGACGAGGGCGTAGAGCAGGGCCAGCACAGCTGCCACCGCGAAGACGATCTGCAGCGCCGTCCAGCTCCGCGGCAGGAATTCGACCTCAGGCTGATCACCCGGATCCCTCGGATCCTCGGCCGACTTCCTGCATTCGACGTACCAGCCGACCGCTCCAGACTTTGTGAGATAACCAGCTACGGACGCGGTCTGGCCGTCTCTGACGAAAGCGGCTTGCATTGAGCTGCGAGCATCCATCCGCAGGTAGTGCCGGTCCTGGCTCAGCGGCGACGAGCCGCGCGTGCCGCCCACCATCCAGCCAGTGGCCCAGATGACGAGCTCGTGCGCCGTCAGGGGAAGCACGTCTTCGTCGTAGGGCGGCGAGGGTGAGCGCGCGCAGGCAGCATCTGCCTTTGCTGCTGGCCGATCTCGACACCGCGCGCTCTGCCAGCGCGTGGGCAAGCCGATCAGGACGGACGGCGGAACCGTTAAACCATCCAGGACCGCCCCACGGTAAGGGTAGTAGAGCGGCTCCAAACTGGAGCGCGTTCCGGTCGGCGGGCGGCGGCGGTTGCGCGAGTTCGGGCGCTCGCCAGCACTACCGCCACGGTGGGCTGGCTGAGTGCTGGCCCGCAGCCAGGGCTCCGGCAAAGTCGGTGAGCTGTTAATCATGTGAGGCCGAGGAGGGCCAGTGGGCGGGTGGCGTCTCGGGAGAGGTGTCGGATGGCTTGGGCGAGGTTGGTCGCTCCGGTCAGGCGTAGTGTCGTTCCTTCTGGTGCAGCCTTGACCTCCGCATCCTTCGTGGGCATCGAGTTGGACCGATCTCCGGAAAGCCAGGCCCTCGCACTGCGGTGCGCAACCCAACGACCGATGGGCTTGCCTTGTCCAGTTTCGAGCACGTGCGTGTCCCCATCCACGATCTTCACGACCCTGGCCGTCGCCGTTTGGACTCGACGAACAGACTCCCCAGCCGCAGCACTCCGGTCGACAAGCAGCAGCGCGAGAGAAGTACTACTCGACGTATACCCACGGGTGTCCATTTAGGATCCTGTTGCATGGTCAGCGTCCCCAGGTATCGCGCTGCACAGCTTGGCCGGGAGCCAGCCACCAGTGGTGCAGGACGCCACTTGTGTCGGTGGCCCAGACGTGCTGCTGGCCGTTGATCTCCAAGGCGGTCGGGTTACCGCCGATTCCCTGGGCCCACGTCTCGCTTCTGACGGGTTGCCCGGGCGACCACCACCAGTGGCCCAAGGTTCCGGAAGTGGTGCGGGCGTACACGTGCTGGGTCGTCCCGATGTGCAGGAACGCGGGACGACCGACCGCTCCTAAGCCCCAGACGTCGTGCTGCCAGCCTGATCGCGGGTTCTGGAACCAGTGTTGCAGGTTCCCGGAAGAATCGACCGCCCACACATGCTGCTGATCTTCGGTCTGGCCGGTGACCGGGTCTGCGGCGAGTGTGGTTCCGGTTGTGATCGTCTCTCGGCGGAAACCCTGGTACGGGTTCCACCACACATGCGCGATCGTGCCGGATGTGGTTCGGGCGAAGACGTGTTGCACGTTACCGACCAGTGTCACGCTGGGCCGACCGGTGACACCGCTGGCCCAGGTGTCGGTCCTGATCGGTTGGCCGGGAGTCCACCACCAATGCCGGAGAGTCCCGGTCGTGTCGACGGCCCATACATGCTGGGCGTTCGCGATGACCATCGCGGCGGGGTCTCCGGCAAGGCCGGTGGCCCACGTGTCGCTGGCCCAGGCGGCGTTTGAGGCGTCCCACCATTTGTGGGCCAGCGCTTTCGATTTCGAGCGGGCGAACCAGTGTTGCTGATCGTCGTAGGTGAAGACCACGGGAGGGCCGGCCATCTCGGTCAGCACGGTCTCGGTGGCGATGCCGCCTGAGCTCATCCGCCAATGCCGGACGTCGCCCTCGGCGCGCAGGCCCGAATAGTGCTCCTGGCTGCGGGTGACCCACGCGCGGGAGGCTTCGGTGGCCGCTAGCTTCCCGACCGGCATGGACAGGCCGGTGCCGACGTAGGCGCGGCACTGAAGCCCGCTGGCCGTCTGTGTCCAGTTGGTCGTGATCTGAAGAACGGTGTTCCCATCGGCCGAGCCGAGCAGGGGGCTGCTGTAGCCGTCGCACTGCCAGACATGGTCGGGGCTGTAGCCACGCACCTGCAGCGGGGCCGGTGCCGCGATTTCGAACCAGTCGCCTTGGCCATTGGCCGCGTTGCCAAAGATGATCTTGCCGTCGCCCGGCGCGGGGGTGCCGTCGGATCTGCGTACGCGGTAGGCGTTGATGAGCACGGTATTACCGCTGACCGTGAGCGTAGGGGTGCCGGTCAGGAATGTGCCGTCTGCGGTCCGCACCCGCGTGCCCGGGTCGGCCGGGTTTCCCCAGTGGCGTCCGTCGGAGGACCAGCGTACGTGGACGGCGCAGCCGCGGACCGGGCCCGTCTGGTCGGGCCAGGCGCGATCCGTACAGATCTCGTAACTCATGAGGTAGCGGCCATCGGGGATCTTGCGGACCACGGCCATGCCGGGCCGTTCCTTGCCCATCGGGAGCGCCACGACGTCCTCCGGCGCGCTCCAGGCGAGGCCGTCGCCGCCGTACAGAGCGATGAGCTTCTGGCTCTGCGCGGGGTCGGACTCGTCGGACAGGAACATGATGAGCTCTCCGCCGGAGTCCACGATAAACTCCGGCTCCCACGCGCCCTCGCCCTCCACACTGATCTTGTGGGGTTGGGCGAGGAACGTCCACGAGCGTCCCTGGTCAGTGCTCTTCCAGATGCGCTGGGTCATCTCATCGGCGCCGGCGGCGGGTTTGTCGGCCCAGAAGCTGGCCGCCCACAGCAGCGTTCCCGCCGGCATGTCGCCAACCTGGACAGGGAGCTCGTACAGGGTGTTGCAGCACTTGGAATAGGAGAACCAGTCCTTGACCGCCCCCACGCGGGCGAAGGACTTGCCGTCGTCGGTGCTGTGGAAGATCGCGCCGATGTTCCCCTTGTTCTCGCCGCCATCGTCGGCCGACATCATCTGCGTGGCGACGAGCGTGCCCTTGTCGGGGCCGTGTTCCAGGCGGATGACGCGCGGGTAGGCGGCGAAGTCGTCGCCGAGCATGGTACCGATCGTCACGCCCGGGACGGCGTCGGCAGCAGCGGCGGCCGGTCGTGGCTCCGCCACCTGTGCCGCGGCCACGCAGACAGCCACGAGCGCCGCGCCCACGCTGCGCAATCCTGCTCGCAGGCAGATCATCCTTCGAGCCTCCCCCCGTGATCGCCCTGGGCGCTAAAGTCCTGCTCGGTCTGCCAGTCATCCCCGAGCGGAAAGTCGGCGGGAAAGACCGGGCAGGAGATTTCCCGGGTCAGAACCTGACAGAGGAATCCGGTGAGGGTCCCCTTGTAGTGCCACACCTGGTGGCGTTCGGCGATCAGAACAGTCCACAGCACCGGGTCGGGGTCGGTCAGCCACAGACAGAAGTCGCCGTTCACGGTGATGCCCCAGGGGAAAACACCGCCCGGCTCGGGGTGGACCCGAAACGGCCCGTTCCAGTCCACCGGGATGGGGTCCTCGTACGGGGTGTAGGAGTCCAGCCACCGAGGGCTCCACGAGCGCGGGATATCCAGCATCCGATCGCTCCACGCGCGCTCGTGGGAGGCAGGGTGGAAGACGGACAGGAACTCGGCGACGACCAGGTCGGGATAGCGGGCGGCGAGAGTTTGGTAGTCCGACGGGAAACGCAAGCCATAGCGGCGGTGGAGCGCTTCCCAGTCGACCGGCGCCGGCCGTCCCTGCGGTGGTCCGATGACCTGTTCAAGCCGTGCAAGGGTCGTCATAGGTGACGGTGCCCCCTTCCACGTTTGGGATGCAGGCGTCCAGGAAGAAGCCGTTATCTCCGCTGGCCACTATATGGATCTTGTCCGGCATGCGCTTGGAAAGGTCCTGCTCGGTGTCGGCGGGCGGAGAGTCGGTGTAGACAGGGGCCACGTAGTAGTAGAGCTCTTCTCCGTCATCGACGGTGTAGCGGACCTTGTCCTCCTCGGGGTCCATCAGCACCCGGTTGGCGAGCTGGAACATCGCGACCAGGTTGCGGGGCTCGGAGCCCGATCCGCCTAATTGCGCGGCTAGCAGGTGGCCGCGCGCGTAGCGCCATTCCCCCGAATCGGGGATGCGCTCGTTTTCCGCCGGAAAGCCGGGCGGTTTGATGCCCGTGCTCGCCGGTGAGCCTTCCGGCATCGGGAAGCAGAGCTTCACCCGCATGCCGGTGCGCCGCCCGTGTTCGCCGATGTATCCGTAGTCGGGGTTGTTGCACGACTGCAGATCGCCGCGGAGCCCGGGCACGTTGTAGCGCTGGTACCAGACCCCACCTTCGCACCCGCCGCGGCAGCGGGATGCGACAACGCCGGCGCTGCCATCGTAGGTGAGGGACAGACTGCCTCCCGCCTGCGGCACGGTGGCGCTGCCGGCGACGATGTCGAAGACCCCGCCGACGGCTCCGTAGGAGCTGTAGCCGATGAACCTGCCGTGTGCGCTCATTGCCGGGGCATTGTCGGCGGCGCCCTGCGCCACGGGCGTTCCCCACGTCCCAACGGCCGTCACCTTTTTGGTGAAAGCGGTGAAGGTGGAAGGGTCCTGACCGCGCATTGCAGAATATGTGAGCGTTGTTCCGTCGGCAGAGATGCGCGCCCAGTGGAGATTTTCATACGGCTCGTCTTCGAGGGCTCGGAGCGAGGTCTCGTATTTCTTGGTGCTGTCCCGGTAGAGCTTTAACTCCCAGATATTGGGCTCCTCCTTGCGCCATGTCAGAGTTGTGAATACGACGATGTCGCCATCCGCGGATATATCTCCGCCGCTCCATAGGTCCCCCGGATTGTCTTGAGCAATGATCCGCCGGTTTCCTTCACGTTCGGCGCGGATCAATTCGTGATTGCCTGACTCGCCTGACTCATCCGGACTCTCGCGGAAGATCATGAATAAGGCGATTTCGCCGTCTCCGCTGATCCCATCTACTTCAATCGGCACCGTCTCCGCGGTGCCGTCGTGCACGACCCACACGTCGCCGTCCTCGATGTCGCTGACGATCAAGTCCATGTCCGCGCGCCATGGCTTCGGCAGCGGACTGGTTGGCACGGAACCGTCGGGCAGGGTGATGTAGGCGGCGCGTGAGCCGTCCCAGGCGACCGCGAAGTCCATGCTCGGGTCGACCGGTGCCGGGGTGCGGCCGTCCGGGCGGCGGGAAACGAGCTTGATCTCGCCGGTGTCGACGTCCTTGCGCAGCAGATACAGCGCATCGCTGCCAGGTTCGTACGCCTCCGCCGGCATCAAATTGCTGCCGGCCGCCACCGCGAAGAAGGCGTACCTGCCGTCGCCGGAGATGACCGGCACGTATCTGGCGCTGTCGCGCTTGATGTCGGGGTTGCCGTTGGCGTCGACTGCGAGGTTGCGCGAGTCTCCGTGGAGGCCGAGCCCCTTTGTCGGGATGACGCCGACCACGCCGGAGGGCGAGCTGACCGCGTTCTGACTGGTGGCATAGACCTGCACGGCGTAGGGCACACCGGGAGCCAGACCGTACACCGCCAGGCCCCGTTCGGAGGAGCCGGCGAAGGCCGTCACCGGGACCTGGCCCTGATCGAGCGGAGTGGCCACGACGGCGAAGCCGGTGATGCCGACCAGGCTGTCAGGCGGCGGCTGCCAGCTGACGTTGGCCGACAGCGGAGCCCCTGCGGCCTTGACGTCCACCGGGGCTTGCGGGACGTGGGGGTCGACCTCGACGGTGGCCTCCGCGGTGGGGTCGTCCACGCCGCCGCCCTCGCGGGTGGCGCGCACCACTGCCTGACCGCTGGTGGCCGAGACGTACACACCGTTGTGGTCGATGCTTCCTGGCCCTTGGATGATCTTCCACTGGACTGGGCCGTCGGCGGCGTTGTGGGTGACGGTATTGAAGTCGACCGGCTGGTTGCGGCCGGTGGTGGCATGCGGAGGGGTGATGGAGATGCCGCGGAACGGCCCATCGGCGGTTTTCAGGGTGACGAACAGGTCTTTCGATACCTGGGCGGGGGTACAGGTGTCGAACCAGGAGAAACAGCCTCGGATCATGGCCCCCGCGCGGATCCACCACCACGGGTTGGCGGCGACGTCGGCCTGGGCGGCCAGGTAGGGGTTGACCTCGGCGCCGATGCCGATGGTGCCGGCCAGCGAGATGAACTCCGATCCGGTCAGCCCCAGCCGGGCCGACCCTGAACCGTTCAGGACCGGCGGGTTGGCGACGGTGTGATCGGTGAAGACGGGGCTGATGCCACCGTTGCGGCCGGTTATGGCCGCCTCCACACCAGAGGTGACGGCGGCGTTGCCGGACAGGGTCAGCGCGCCGGAGGCGTCGGCGTTCGCTGTCGCGGTGAGAACGTGGGTGACGACGATGGGGATGCGCAGCCTGCCGACCTTGAGCATTCTGTTAAACCTGTGTCTGCCTAGGCTGAACTGCCGGGTCCAATTCGCCTGGTGAGTGGCGTGCAGCCGGATGGGGCCGGTCAGCTGATTGTGTAGGGCGATGCGGCCCGAGACGGTGCCGGCGCGGATCTTGAGGTTGTAGACCAGTTTCGGGGTCAGGACGAGGTCAGCGTCCAAGCGGCCGCTGGCGCCGATGCTTTGGTGGAGGGGAAAGCGTAGCGGCGGCCCCGCGGGGATCTCGCCGTCGGTCGCCCGCGCGGCTGGGCCGGGCGGGTTGGAGCTGGCGGCCAGGTCGTGGCCGTCAAGGGTGACCTCGCCGGCCAGGTCCCCCTCGGTCAGCAGGTCGGTCAGCGTGGCGGGCACAGTGGCGAGCGACACCCGGTTGCCGGACGTGCTGACGGTGACGATCTTGCGGATCAGCCCGTCGGGCGCCGCCGGCGTTGCTGGGATGATCACGTACCGCCCCGGGGTCAGCTCGGCGACCTCGGCTGGCGCGTTGTCGAAGATCAGGGTTCCGTCGTCGCGGACTGCGGTGAGGGTCTGGGCCGCGGCGGGAGACAACTGCCAGGCCTCGGCCTTCATCCGCAGGGTGGCTCGGATCGGCGCTGTGGCCGCGCTGGCCGGGCTGGTGCCATCCGCGCTGGTGGCGGTGGCGGTGAAGGTGTACTCGGTGGCCGGGTCGAGCCCGGTGACGACGGCGCTGCAGCGCTCCTGCTGGCTAGTGCATTCTCGCTGGGTGACGCTGGTGCCGCCCGGGCTGGCGAGGACGGTGTAGGCGCTGATTGGGACACTGCCGGAGAAAGTGGGCGGGGTCCAGATCACTTCGACCTGTCCGTCGGCGACCGCGGTGGCCTCCAGGTCGGCGGGCGGGCCGGGAGCCTGGCGGGCGGCGGGAGTGATCTGGCCGGCGAGGCTGGCCTCACCGGTGCCGATCGCGTTGGCTGAGGTCAGGCGCACGCTGTAGGCGGTGCCGTTGACCAGGCCGGTCAGCGTCCCGCTCATCGCATCCGCGGGCAGGTTCACGGTGGGGCCGTCGGGGTGCGCCGACAGCGTGTATCCGGTCAAGGGTGCTCCGCCGTCGCCGGCGGGCAGCCACTGAAGGGTGATGCGGCCGTCTCCGGGGACGGTGCGCAGGATGACCGGTGGCAGCGGTGCCTGCCCGGGTCGGGGAGTGGCCTGCGCCGGAAGGGAAGGCTGACTGGCGCCGTTGCCGTTGACCGCCACAATGGTGAAGGTGTACGCGGTGCCGTTGTCCACGCTCTTGACCACGGTCGAGGTGGCATCGCCCGCGACCTCCACCGTCCGGTCGCCCGGCTGGATCGAGATCCGGTAGGTCGTGACCGCTTCGCCGCCGGACGGCGGCGGCGCCCACGTCAGGCGCACCTGCCCGTCACCGGGGTCGGCATCGATGATCAGCGACCGCTCCGGAACCGGCAGCGGCTGCGGGCTAATCACGTTGGATATCGCCGACCAGGCGGAATCGCCGGTGTCGTTGGTGGCTTTGACCCGGAAGCTGTAGCGCTGGCCGTTGGCCAGACTGGTGAATAGGGCCGCTGTCGTGCCCACCGTTTCGGTTTTTCCGGTGCTGGCCTCGGCCACCGTGTACGCGGTAATCGGCGAGGTACCGGAGTCGGCCGGAGCGCTCCAGCTGACGCTCACGCTGCCGCTGGCGGCCGTGGCGATCACGTTCGTCGGCGCTCCGGGGACACGCCCCACCTTGATCGACGCTGAGGGTACGGAAGCGGGTGAGGAGCCCACCGCGTTGGCCGCGGTGACGGTGAAGGTGTAGGCGGTGCCGTTGGTCAGTCCGCTCACAACGGCCTGGCGCCGGGACGCCCCGACGCTGGTCGTCGCCCCGCCCGGGGAAGCCATCACGGTGTAGCCGATGATCGGTGAGCCGCCGTCATCGACGGGTGCCTGCCAGGAAACCGTCGCCGAAGCATCACCGCCCGTCGCCGTGACCCCTGTTGGTGCGGCGGGCTTGCCGCCTGCGGTGAAGTAGGAGAATGTGTCCACCGCCAGGGTGATCGCGGCAGTGCCGGTGTTTTTGATCGCGAAAGTGCCATCGGCGCCCAGCTTCACCGGGACGAAGTTGGCCCAGAAGTCGCCGGCTTGGAAGGCGATGGAGCCGCCACCCGGGATGCTCGCCTGGCCCGTGGGATAGACCCGCAGGAGGCCGCCGGCTGTGCTCTGCGCGGTCAGGTTCACCCCGACGCTGCTCACGCCACTGGCCGGCACCCCGCCCTTTCCAAGCGGCGCGACCGTGTAGACGGCCCCTGCGGGGACCGAGACGTTGTTGACGATCCTGGCCGGGTCGACCGCGACCCCGGTGGAGGCAGTGCCCGCGGCCGCGGGCGCGGCGAAGTACCCGGCGACGTCCGCGTACACCGTCAGGGCCGCCGCACCGTTGTTGTTCACGGTAATCTTGCCGTCCGCCCCGGGGGCGACGATCACCAGGTTGGACAGGAAGTTCGGCGGGCGGTAGTCGATGTTGGACCCGGTCGGAAGCGCGCCGCCGGAGGGGTGGACGATCACCTTGCCCGACCCCGTGCTCTTGACGATGAGGGTCAGTGCCACGAAGGCCACGCCGGTCGCCGGAATGCCGCCCACCCCCACGGCAGTAAACGAGGCGCTGGAGTTCGCCGGCACGCTCTGGTTGCCGATGATCCGGGCCGTGTCCAGCGGCACATAGGACGCCCCCTCGGTGGCGGCCGCTGTGCCGGTGAAATACCCATGAACGTCGGCGTACACGTTCACCGCGGCCGACCCAGTGTTCTTCACCTTGATCTGACCGTCAGTGCCGACCTTGACCATGAGCAGATGGTTGTCCCACACCGCAGAGCGATACCGGGCGCCGGTGACCGCTGGCGCGGCCGCCAAGGTGGAAGGGAACGCGATGAGTCCCCCGGCGGCGCTGGCACCCTTGGCGGATAAGTTCAGCGCGACCGTCGAGACGCCGCTCGCCGGGACACCACCCACCCCCGTAACCTTGACCGTCACGGTGGCGCCCGCCGCGACCGAGGCGTTGCTCATCACCCGGGCTCGCGCCGCGTAGTACTGCCCAGGACTTGGCGAAACCTGCTGGGAGACTGAGGCGGATGCCCCCTGCATCCGCGCCTGCGCGGGCCGCGGCGCCGCCGCCAGCGCCGAGAACACGATCGCCAACGACAGAAGCCAACGTGTGATCACGCCCCCCCGTGCCACCCGCTGAACCGACGCCCATAAGGCCAATGCGACAAGCCCTGCACCACCACGGCCGACACACACGCTGCCACCCTTCGCCCCAGCGGGCACCCCCGCACAGCAAACAGCCACAGCATGAGAGAAAGGGCGCTTCACGCACATCTGTCGCAACGCTGATTGCCGAATCTGCGGATCTACGTATCCGGGAGCGGTCGCTACGCGTTCCGGCCCAGGCCGATGAGACCGTTCTCGTAAGCGAAGACGACGACCTGGACGCGGTCACGCAGACCCAGTTTGGCGAGAATGTGGCTCACATGAGTACGGACAGTGCCCTCAGACAGGCACATCCGCGCTGCGATCTCGGCGTTGGACATGCCGGTGGCGATCTCGGCCAGCACCTCGCGTTCGCGCCGGCTAAGCAGGCCGGCCCGCTGGTCGAGGGCCTTGCCCGAACCCGGGCCCGAATCCGTGCCCGGATCAGGACCCGAGTCGGGCACTGTATCGGGCAGGAAATGCGAGATGAGCCTTTTGGTGGTGGACGGGGCGATGATCGCCTCGCCGGCGTGCACGACCCGGATCGCCTCGGCGAGAGATCGCGGCCCGGTGTCCTTCAACAGGAAACCACTCGCTCCGGCCCTGATCGCGCCGAAGACGTACTCGTCCAGGTCGAAGGTGGTCAGGATAAGGACCCGGGGCCCGCCACGGGCGCAGATGCGGCGGGTCGCCTCGATCCCGTCCATGCCCGGCATCCGGACATCCATTACCACCACGTCCGCGGCTACCTCATCTAGCAGCTCGAGGGCCTCCTGACCGTCCGCAGCCTCGCCGACGACCTCGATCCCGCGTTCACGGCGCAGGACCAGCCGCACTCCGGTGCGGACCAGTTCCTGATCGTCGGCCAGCAGGACGCGGATCGCCTCGGCCACAAGTCACGTCCACCGCAGCGTCGCCGCGACCCGGAACCCACCTGCGGGCAGCGCTGTCGCGTGCGCCGTGCCGCCGAACATCGCGGCGCGTTCACGCATGCCGATCAGACCAAACCCGGACCCGTCCAGCCCCCGCCCCGGAGGATCGTATTGACCTCTTCCAGCACCATCATTGGTGACCTGGATGTGCAGCCCGTCGTCGGCGTAACGAAGTAACACCTCGGCGTCGGCTTCCTTCCCAGCATGCTTGAGCGTGTTCGTCAAGGCTTCTTGCACGATCCGGTAGGCAGCCAGGCCCAAGCCGGGCGGCGTTTGACGGACTTGTCCTTCGACGCGTAACCGTACTCTGTTCGGCAGCCGCTCGGCCAGATCTTGAATCGCGTCGATACCGGGCTGCGGCGCCAGCGGCGCCTCCCGCAGGATCCCCAGCAGCAGCCGAAGCTCCGTCAATGCGGTCCGGCCGGAGCGTCCGATCGCCTCGATGGCCGTGCTCGCCTCGGCTATGTCCTCGTCCAGCAACGCGGCAGCGGCCCCGTCCGACTGGATCACCATGGCGCTCACGTTGTGCGCGACGATGTCGTGCACCTCCCGCGCGATCCGCATCCGCTCCTCGGCCAGTATGGCCTGCGCCCTGCTCTCCTCCGCACTGGTGACGGCGCGGGCGATGGCCTCCGCCTCCGAGCGTCGCAGCCTGCCCAGACCCCATGCGGCGACGCACACCGCGAAGGACGTCGCGAATAGGTCATCGGGAGGAGAGGGCATCGGGAACGGCACGAGAACCAGACCTGCCCACACCTGCACGGCAGTCAGTACGGCAGGCAGCAGCGTGCCGACGACAAACAGGCGGGTCCACGCTGAGGAGGTCCACCGACCTCCGGTGTAGAGCATGAACATCAACGCCGTCGGCGTGCTCAACTCCGCCCAGGACGCGTTCCATTCCGCCCAGATGTCCCATCGTCCGCCGATGAACCACAGCGTCCACACCAGCGCCAGGACCGCCACCGGGAACCGGCGCCTCCAGACCAGGCTGGCATAGACCACCAGATCGCCCCAGAACATCACGGGCAGGCTGCCCGGATCGGTGATGGACCGATCGGAATAGGGCACCTCGATCAGCAAGTACGCACAGGCCACCACCGCCAGGAGCGCATCGGCCACCTGAGGACGGCCGCTCCACCATTCCAATACGCGTCGCACCATGAGCAGACGCTACGGTCCGGTCTCCGATCGGTGATAGTCGACGTACTTGCTAAGCAACTGTCCGGGGGCGACCGTGAGGTGCCCGGGCAGTACGTTGCCAGCATGGCGCGCACTCCACACCCCGACAGCAACCAGCAGGCCAACCTGGCGGCGGTGCACTACGTCGCCGCAGAGATCTGCCGCAGAGGGGCGTGGGCCGACGTGGAAACCACGTCTGAGGGGCACACTGTGATCGTGGCTGGACGCGACCGGGGGCGGCGTGAGATCGGCATTCGCGTGACGATGAGGCGCGCGGGCGACTTTCAGCCAGGATTGCCCAAAGACGACAATCCACGCGTGGACTTCAGGATCTTCGTCGACATGCCCAGCAACGAACCGCCGGGCCGTGTCGACTTTTACGTGATGTTCGAGCCCGAGTATCGGGAGTGGGCCATAGAAGACCACAAACGCAGGCAACCACACGGCCGACCGAGTGGCTCACGACCAGGGGGTAGGGCCGCCCGAGTACCTGGTGACGCAGGTCCCATGGGCTTAGGAGCCGTTGCTGTCGGCGTGAAAGACGCGAACGCCGTGGTGTCCTTGGCCTTGCGCTTCTCGTACTCAGCGCGGCGACATGCCCGGCAGCGACCAGTGGATCCCACACCGGCCTCGGCGAGATCGTGCCCGTTGCGGCACCGCCCGTCAGCGCGCCGACGCCCATCCACCCAGCCAGGCCTTGGGCGAGTCTGAGCACGCCGCTCGCGGCGCGTCTCATTGGACCTGGCCTGCCGGTCTGCGAGGCAGCCCCGGCAGTCGCCGTGCTCGTCCACACCGACGTCCGCCACATCATGGCCGTTACGGCACTGCCCACCGGCACGGTGACGACCATCGGCCCAGCCGCTGCGTACCTTGTGCCGCTCCCTCGACTCACGCAGCCGTGCCGCACGGCAAGTACGGCACGTACGAGCGCCCTTCGGGGTCATGTACGTGTTCTCCGGCGTGAACGGATGGCCCCACTTGCACTCATCCGGCTTCCGGTGGGACGCCCGCCCTCGCGAGGTGTTCACTTCACGAGACGTCGCAATCAAATGGCTGGGGTTGATGCATGCCCGGTGCCGGCAGGAGGGCCCGCCCCGGCAGGTCCGGGGATCGTGGCAGGCATGGTCAACGACTGCCCCCGGCGGGACCGACCCCACGCGAACCTCGTAGACGAGACGATGCGCTAGGAGCGTGCGGCGATTCACCCGCACCTTGGTGTAGCCCTCCCTACTCCGTGCAAGGTGCGGCCAGAACCAACACGCGTCGCCCTCCTGCCCCTCAAGCGCCCACTCGACCAGTTGCTCGGCGCTCATGCCTTCCGGCCGACGATCACCAGTACCGGCTCGGCGACGTTGCTGAGGCGTCTGCACCCTCTGCCGTTCTCGGTTGCAGATACGGCACTGGCGTGCCCCGGAGGGACTCTCGTAGATGTTGTCAGGCGTTCGAGGGTGTCCTCGTCGGCATGTGTCTCGCTGGACACCTGCCTTCGTCCGTGCAGAGTTCTGCCCGAGCGTTGCAGCAGTCAGGTGCGCCGGGTTGCAGCAACGTCGGTGCCGACACCCCTCGCCGCCGTCACACGTGTCGGCGTCGTGACACAGATGGTCGATGCTCTCGGGGCTCTCGCCCGTGGCCATCTCGTAGGCCAGCCGATGAGCCTTGACCACGCGGAACGTACCGCGCGCCTTGCTGCCGACATGGAGCACGCCATAGCCACGCGTGAGAGCCCGCGTCCAGGGCCAGCAGCCGTCAGGGCCGCCAGAGCGGTCTAACGATCGCTCCAAGCGGCCCTGGGCTGCGCGAATCTCCGCGTCATCGAGCCCCAGCAAGATGACACGGGCCTGGTTGTGATTCACACATGCATTCTATTACCCCTACGGCGTTGCAACCGGTGGTGCAAAAGACGCAAAGGCGGTGTTGAATACATCGTAGAACGCGGAGCCGACGTCGCTACCGAGGACGGACAGGTTCAGCGGCAGAGTCGCCGACTCGTCCCGGGACAGCTCCTGCTGGACACCCTCACGCTGCATGCAGCGCGGGATGATCCGCCTCATCCGGCGGGTACCGTCGCCGAGCTCCAGCACGGCCGCCACCTCCGACCGCGTACCGATGCTCGGCGGGGTGTACTTGTAGTACTTGGCGCCGCCGCCCTCCGGCGTGATCTCCTCAATGGTGCCGCCACCATAGACGGCCATAAAGTTCTGCGCGGACCACTCCAGGAGCTCGACCTCGAGGCTCGCGGCGTCCTTGGTCTGCCACACCTTCACCGGGTAGGCGGACTGGTGCGCTTCGGTCTCGGCGAACTCCGGGTCACCCGACCAGGACAGCGAGTCCGGGGTGAACAGGCCGACGTTCTTCCAGCCCGTGGGCATGGCGGCGGTCGGGCCTTCCGGCGCGCTGGTGCCGACCGGCGCCAGCCACAGGGCGGCGATCGACGCGGTAAAGACATTCTCGGCACCCATGTGGGCCCCCTCCACGCGGGGCCGCCCCCCGACGTACGGGGAAGCGGCGGAACGGGTTGGGGACCCAGGCCGGGAATCATGGAGAGGGGAAGGCTTTTGCGTCCGCCTCCGACGACGAGACGCTCTACGCGCCCCAGTTCGGGTGGCACCTCACGGTCGCCCGCGCCACGTACCGTGGCCGCTTGTCCGCCTCCGGCAGGAACCCGCCGCCCTGCGCCGGCCGGACCGACCCGATGACCGGGCCAGCCGGCGGCGGATCAGCACGCGGCAACTCCTCCAGCGCGCCGAGCGCCAGATACAGCAGCCGCCGCAGCTCGGCCTTGCTGCCGTCCATCTCACCGAGGGCCTCGATCTTGATCCGCACCTCGACTTCGGCCGTGTCGTAGTTCTCGGTCCCGCCGGGCACGTCCGTGACCCTGAGCCGCGGGTACGGCGGGATCGAGTACGCGCCCACCCTGTCCGGGCCCAGTGCAGACACCACGGCAGGATGCGTCATGAGCCAGGCGAGCACCACCGGCAGCGGATCAGCGTCGGCCAGGTCCTCGACGCTGGCCACTACGACGCCGGTGTGCTCGAGGTGCTCGGCTTCGCGGCCGGGGGCTTGCTCTTGACCGGCCGCATGGCCGCCTGGACGGACGCGAAGTCGGACGGGTTGGCGTCCTTGACGTAACCGGCGGAGACGAGGCGGTGCGCCTGCTCGCGGTGCAGCGCCAGCTCCGCACCGACCGGGTGCTCCGCCTCCTCGATGCCGAGCTGACGGCACGTGTGAACGCCGATCGGGTGGGCGAGCGTGATCTTGACCATGTCACTCATGCCGCGGAGGATGACGGTCGGGCGTGGCTAGCGTCTCCGCCCGATGCGCTATCCCGCTGTAGCGCCCGCAGGTCCTGGCCTCCACGGTGAGCTGATGGACGGCCCCTTCGTTCTGTCGGAGCCTTCCGCTATGGTCGAGCCGTAGGCCGGTCGCGGCCGACAAGCATCCAGGCCGATCCCCTCGGCCACGACCCGCTACGGCGGGGAGAAGTGGCAGTTCCTTCGGGAGCTGAGCATCGAAACGCATTGACGCCGCACGCCCTGATGACGTGCGGCACCTCCGTCACGCTCAAGGAGCAATGCACGATGCCCGAAGACACACCCAAGACCCTGCCGCCAGCCGAGATCTGGGGCCGCGTCGCCATGCTGATGGCCCGCAACCTTCCGAAGGGCTTCAACCAGGACAAGGCGCTCGGCATGTGGGAGGCCAATCCCCAGGCCGCGTTCATCTTCCTGGGGCGTAATGTCCGATGGTCGCGCCCCAAGCCCACGCAGATAGGCGAGGGCGAGTGGCGCACTCTCCCCGAGACCCGTGACCGGCTCGCAAGGCCGCGGCGAACGTGCCTGCCTACCGACGAGGACCAGTGCAGCGAACTGCTGGCGCAGCTCGACACCAAGGACGCCCCGCCTCCCCGCGCAATGACCACCCTCGAAAGGGAGCAGTTCTGGCGCGGTACGTTTGCGGTCGATGCCAGCATATTTTTTTGTTGTTGTGCTTGCTTTTGTTTGTTTTTTTTGCCCCCAATCCGACATCTCCCCCGTCACTGTCCACAACCGCCAAGCCAAACCTACGGTTCTTTCCCCGCTGGTGGGAGCACATGGGAGCGGTGATTACCGCGACCACGCCCAGAAGATGAGTGGAGCTGTACCGGCGCGACAAGAAGGGGCTCTGCGAGGCGGACGATGACGTCCCGTCGAGTGGCGCAATCCCGTGCCGGCTCATGCGAACCGAAGCCTGGGACGTCCTCGCGTTCTCGCCGACTCACGCCGTGGTGGGTCCTTCGAGTCGCGCCGAGCGGCAGGATGGATGATCGTCGAAGGACTGGCCGGGTGGAGGGTCTTCCCGGAAACGGACGGGTGCGTTATAGCGCTGACGGTAAACGAGGCTCACGAGGCCGGTCCACGGTGAAACGGTGGCACCGAGGGGAAGCTCAGGAGGTATCTTCGCCGGCTGCATCATGATGTCTTCGTAGTAGCCCAGCCCCTGAGCGACGACCCACTGGGCGAGGTCATCGACATAATCCTCGGTGCGGGGCGGCGACACGTACCTGAGGAACTCCTCGTCCTTCAGGTCGGCAGCGCACTCCTCGTACGTCCAATAGAACTCGACGAGATCATGCTCGGACATGCCGTCAATCCGGCGGGCGAGTTCGTCAGGATCGCCCAGGCCCACATCGATCAGCTTCCAGAATGTCATCCAGTACGCCATGTCATCCTCAGGCTACCGGCCGAACCGGTCTCTGAGAGATCCCAGGGTGAAGCGCTCCCGTTGGAGTTTTGCTCAGATGACGTCCCGCCGAGTGGCGCAATCTCGTGCCGAGCTGAAAGATCCAAGACGCCTTCGATGCCAGGTGATCAGCACTGAATGCGCTCGCAAAGATCGCCAGAAACTACACCACTCCAGGGGACGTCATCGCATGCCCCACGCAGGATGGTTAGGATCATCAGCCCTCGATGGCTGACGAGCCCCGCCTCGGCGGGGCTCTCGTCATTCCCGACCTGATCGCCCGCCCTCACAGTGGGGCGAGTCTCAGGCCGTCCCTTCCCACTCCAGGAAGTTCCGGTCACCGGCCAGCAGCCACACCCGTACCAGCACGGGATGCCCTTCACGGTCGCGCAACGCCGCCACATGCTCCAGGACAGGAGTCTCCGGGCTCACGCCAAGCAGCTCCTGCTGCTCGGGCGTGGGCGGGTAGGCGCGCACCTGCACGCGCGACCGCACCACCGCCAACCCGGCCCGGCCGAGCAGCACCACATCGTCCTCTTCCAGCGGCGCCGCCCTGCCGAGCTCTGGTACAGCCGAGACGGCCCGGCCGGAGTAGTACGACGACGTCACCGCGCCTGCCACGACCCGCCGGCACACGACGTCGTCGTCCTCCGGCATGAGCTGGGCCACCCGGCCGGACGGGACCACGGTGCTCACCGACACCGCGGCGCCGAATTCCCGCCCGCCGCCAATCGCCGTCAGCGTGGCGTTGATCGGCTGCGGATCCCACAAACGCACCACATAGCCAGCTTGCGGCCTCGCCTCAAGCAGCCCTTCCGTTTTCAACGCGAGCAGGGCCGTGCGGGCTGGCGTGCGGGAGACGCCGTACTGCTCCGCAATCGCCTCCTCGGACGGCAACTGATCCCCCGGGCGCAATTCACGGCCTATCCGCTGGCGTAGGTCAGCAGCAATCCGTTTCGCCATATCTCCGCGCCCGGCGTTCGCCACCAGGTCCTCCCCCCACCGCCGCGCGTTCAGCGCAATGGCCGCCGCCGGGTTACGTGCATCTGTCCGGGCCATCGTGCCCGCTCCAGTTGACATCCTCAACTCCCCCGATCTACGTTAGTCGTACTAGTACTACTAGTACCACTAATCCTTATCCGAGGAAAGGACGCGACGTGCCACTCATCAGGCGGAACCGCAGAAACGCGGACCAGGCCGAGACCGCCCCGGAACGGGTGTGCTTCGACGGCATCTCCGCCACGGTGATCGAGCGCACGACCGACTTCGTGACCGTCAAGCTCGACGACGGCACCCAGCCCAGCGTCCGCCCTCACAAGGTCACGACCTGCACCTGCGGCGGGAGGGGCTGCAAATGAACCTGATCATGGACGCGCTCTGGTGGATGGGCCTGGTATGTGTGCCGGCCAGCATCATCAGCCGCGCCACCTGGGACGGGCAGCACCAGCACCCCACTCCCGCCGACCGCTGGAACGACCGGAACCACACCCCCTGGCCGGCCACCTGGACCCGCCGGGCCCTCCGCGTCGCCTACCACCTCGGCCGCGCCCTCGGCTGGGCCCTCCTCCTGCTCCTCTGGATCGCCATCGGGCTCACACTCGCCGCGCTCGAACTCGGCGGCGAAACCTGCAAGACCCTCGCCTACACCGTCGCCGCCCTCGCCCTGGCACTCGCCTACCTCGTCGAGCACGCCAAGCGGCTGATGACCGGCCCCACCCCCGCCAACGCGCCCGCGCTCACCACCTGAAAAGGACCCCGCGATGGACCTCGGCCTCGGCTACCTCGACGTCACCCTCTTCACCCTCATCCAATGGCCGATCGGCTTCAAAGTTCCCTGGTGGGCGGTCGGTCTCGTAGTTCTCGCCCTCATCTTCTTCCTGACCAGACTCACCCAGTCCCGCGACTAACCCCTCCCCATCTCCGGTTCAGAAAGGAGTCACCCGTGTTCGGCAAGCCGCTCCAGGCCGCACTGCCGCCGGCCGCCGACGCTGGCCAGGCCGCACTCCCGGCCAAGCCCAAGCGCGGGCTGCTGGCGCGCGCTGCCCGAGCGGCCGCCTACCACCTCGTGTGGCGGCCCATCCGCTGGGAACTGCGCCGCATGTGGGCTCGCCGCGAGTTCCACATCCCCTGGACGGCCGCCGCCAGCATGTACGGCTACGCCACCATCCACCACCTGGCGGGCGCCCCCTGGTGGATCACCCCCGCCGCAACCGCCGCAGCGGCCGCCGCCACCTACTGGTTCCTGTCCCGCCACGACGTCCTCCCCCTCACGCCCACAGTCGCGACCACCACCGCGGCCACGGCCGGAGCGTGGACGACCGCCGCCACGTTCACCCCGTTCGACCCCATCACCGCCACCTCGTGGACGGCGCTCACCCTCGGCGGCATCGTGGCCTGGGGCTTCTCCTCGCCTGCCCGCCGCTGGCGGGCAGCCCGGATCCGCGTCCGCTACAGCTCCCGCCGCCTCCCCGGCGTGCTGGCCGCGATCAGCTTCGCCGGCGTCGTCGTCGCCGCCCGCCCCACCGTGAGCGGAACCGGCCGCACCGCCTACCCTCTGCGCCTCCCCGCAGGCATCACCAGACGCAAGCTGGAGAAGGCCATCCGCGAGATCGAGGCGGGCATGGACTGGGCCGAAGGGTCCGTCCGCGAGATCACCCACGACCCCAAGCACAGCGCCGCCTCCCGCGTCCTCCTCATCCACCACGAGGGCGGCATCAAGGCCCGCACGGTGAAGTTCGACCCACCCGAGATGCCGCGCTCGGTGTATGACCGGCGCTGGATGGGTGTCACCGACCAGGGCGAGCCGTACTACACCACCCCGATCATCCAGGGGCACGGCGCGACCCACTCCATGGTGGGCGGCGCCACTGGCTCCACCAAGTCCAACCTGCTGCGCCTGCGCGCCCTGCACGCCGCCCACACGCCCACCCTCATCTGGGTGATCGACCTCAAGAGCACCGGCAAGGCGTACGCCCACCTGCTCCCCCGGATCGACCGGATCGCCGTCACCGAGGAACAGGCCGCCGAGCTGATGGCCGACGCCGCGGCGATGGTCCCGCTCCGCGCCGAACTCCTCCTCCCCGAGCACAACCAGGTCCTGCCCGCCACCGAGGCGGACGGCGACGCAGGCTTCTGCGCCGTCGAGATCCTCGCCGACGAAATCCGCACCATCTGGGCCAAGACCCGCCGCAGCGCAGCCCTGATCGTCGAGGACAGCAACAAGGTCACGTCCGAGGCCCGCGCCTTCCTCATCGGCGTGCACGCCGCCACCCAGTACTGGAACCAAGACTCCGCCCACCCCAAGCTGCTGGCCAACTTCACCGACGCGTTCGCCGGCCGCACCCGCTACGACTCCGACAGCCAGTTCCTGCTGCGCCGCTGGAACCGCTACAAGACCAGCGAACTCCCCAAGGGCGCGTACTACGTGCAGTCCAGCGGCAGCGAGGACCCCACCCTCATCTACACGCCGGAGGTGACCGACCTCATGCTCATGCAGACCGCCACCGAGACCGAGGCGCTCGCCCCCACCCTGGAAGCGTCCACCGCCGACCGGCTCCCGCACTACCGGAACCGGTGGGCGCACCTGCCCGACAATCTCCTCCAGTACGCGAGCGAGGCGCAGAAGCAGATGGTGCGCGAAGCCCGGATCCGGCTCGGCATGGAGCCCGCCCCCGGCGCCGAACTCGGCCGCGCAGCCGCGGCCGACGACAAGCCGCTCCGCCTGGTGGTGTCCGAGACCATCGACGAGACGACCGCGCTGCTGAGCGAGATCGCCGACCCGCACCTGCGGGCGCTCGCCGCCATCCACCTCTCCCCCGGCCTGATCTCCACGGCCGACTCCAACGCGGCCGCGCCGCGCAGCCGCCAATGGGCGAGCGAACGCCGCGCAATCTGGCGCGACGAGCTCAAGCTCGTCGCGCAGACCGAACGAGGGAAGTGGCGGCGAATCGTGGGGGAGCGCGACTTCATCGCCGGCGTCCTGGAAGCCGAGGAGACCATCCGGGCCAGACGCGGCACCGGCGCCGGAGGCGGGGGAGAGGCGACAGAGCCGGACCCCGAAGACACCCCTGATGACCTGCCCATACACCCCCTCCCAGGGGTGGCCCACCTGGACATACACCCCTGTCTCTTATACAAATCT
>NZ_VCJS01000116.1 GCF_005893125.1 Nonomuraea basaltis
TCCCGACCCCGCCCGCCCGTTCCACCTGCGGGTCGTGGACGACTACGGACTGCGGGCACCCTTCGCCGCCCCCGGCCAGGTCGTCCTCGTCGCGGCCGATGACGAGAGCGTCAAGGTGCCCACCGGCCGGTACGGCCGTCGCATGTCCGGCGGCCTGGAGTTCCTCCCGGAGCGTCCACGCCGGACATTCCACCGGCCCCGCAGGCGTAGCGCCTCCCGCGCGGCCCTTCGCCCGGAAGGGCCGGTGCAGCTCCGCATCGCGCACGCGTGGTCCAGGGTTCTCGACGTGCCCCTAGAGAGCATCACGCTCGACGGCAACTTCTTCGAGCTCGGCGGCGGTTCCCTGGCCGCGATGCGGGCGGTGATGGAGCTGGACGGACTCGTGTCGCTCACCGATCTGATGCGGAACTCCACCCTCGGGCCGCTGTCCATGGTGGTCCAGACTCGGCTGGACGAGGGCGCCGGGGCGGACCCGGGCCTGCTCCGAGCCCTGTCGGAGAACCCGGGCAACGCCCGGTGCGCCCTGGTCTGCCTCCCCTACGCCGGCGGCACGGCCATCGACTTCGAACCGCTGGCCGCCGCCCTCGGCAAGGCGGATGACATCGGCGTCTACAGCGTCGAACTCCCCGGGCACGACGCCGGGCATCCTGGCGAGCCTCTCTTGTCCGTACGGGAGGCCGCCCGGCTGCTGGCGGACGAGATCCGCACCACCCTCGCCGGGGACGTGCTGCTTTGGGGCCACTGCGTCGGTTCGGCACTGGCGGTGGAGACGGCACGCCTGATGGAGGCGGCAGGCAGCCCGCCTCTGCACGTTTTCGTGGCCGGCAAGCTCCTTCACGACGCCGGCATCATGCGCGAGGCCGTGCGCCAGGCGGACACGATGAGCGACGACGACATCATGGCCTGGCTGGCCGGCGTGACCGAAGTCGGCCCGCTCACGCCCGACCAGGCGGCCTTCGTGGCGAGAGTGTTCAGGCACGACTCCCGCTCCGCCAACGCTTACCTGCTCGCGCAGGCCGAAGAGGGGACCGGGGCCACGCTCGGCGTCCCCCTCACGGCCGTGTACGCCACCGACGACCCGCTCACTCCCGAGTACGGCCGGCGATACGAGGAATGGTCGTTGTTCTCCGCCGCGCCCAGGCTCGCGGAAGTCGGCCCGGCCGGCCACTACTTCTGCAGCACGGCTCCGCACGCCGTGGCCGACCTGGTGCGCTCGCTATGGAAAGAAGGGCACTGAGATGTCCACCGCCAACCCATCCGAGGCGTTGACGCCGTCCCGGCAATTCCTGGCCGGGGCCAGGAGCACGATGCCCTTCCTCGCCTCCGCCATCCCCATGGGCATCGCGGGAGGCGTGCTGGGCTTGTCCAGCGGGCTGTCAGAGTTCGAGACCCTGGCCCTGGCCATGGCCGTGAACTCCGGCACCGCACAGTTCGTCGGCTTCGCGCTGATAGCCGATGGCACGAGCTGGCCCGCGATCATTCTCACCACGGCCATCCTGGGCCTGCGGATGCTGCTGTACTCCACGATCCTGATCCCGTACGTCAAAGAGGTTCCCCAGCGCTGGCGTGTGATCCTCGGCTTCGGGCTGATCGACGAGGTGTTCTTCGTGGCGATCGAACGCCTGCGCAAGGGCCGGCTGACCCACAGCAAGCACCTGTTCTTCCTCGGGGCGTCGGCGACGTTGTACGTCACCTGGATGCTGTGCACGGTGATCGGAATGTCGCTCGGGTCCGCCGTGCCCGACGTGGAGAAGCTCGGCCTCGACTTCCCGGTGACCGGCATGTTCGTCGCCATGCTCGCTATCGGGCTGGCGAACTGGCGAGTGGGCGCCGCCATCTGCTCCGCGGGAGTGACCGTCATGGTGGCGCAGGGCCTGCCGTACAACCTCGGCGTGGTTCTGGCCGCGGTCGTCGGCGCGGCGGTCGGTGCCGGGTGCGAGCGGGCGACCAAGAACAAGGCCAAGGTCAAGGAGAACGTGGGATGAATGTGGCGCTGCTGATCCTCGGCATGGGGCTGGTCAGTTTCCTGCCCCGGTATCTGCCGCTGGCGGTCCTCGCCGACCGGGAAATGCCACCGCTGGTGGAGACCCTGCTGAGATACACGCCGCCGGCGGTGCTCGCCGCGCTGGTGTTCCCGGCCATTCTCGCACCGTCGGGCAAGGGCATCGAGGTGACGCTGGTGAATCCTTATCTGATCGGTGGTGTGGTCACCTTCGCGGCGGGCCTGATATCGAAAAGATTCCTGCTGTCCACGTCGATCGGCATAGCGGCGTTCTATTTGAGTCGCTGGCTTATCGGCTGACGGGCAGTGCTCTGTACGTGTGATTGGAGAGCCATTTGTTTGGAACGAGACAATGCCGATGTGACCTGGCCTTATGTAGTTGAAGATCGCATTATCAAAATGTCGGTACGCACGCTTACCGGTTGCGCTGAAACCCTTGCGGGCGAACCGGAACCTGATTAATCTGAGGACCCATGTCCACCCCCCTGACCGTGGAAGCAGAGTCGCGTTCGCTTAGAGCGACGATGCGCGTTCTGAATGGCATTGAGCGCGCCGGAAACAGACTCCCCCATCCGTTCTGGATATTCATCATCCTGAGCGCCTTTCTCATGGTGCTGAGCTGGGCGCTGGCGGCTATGAACGTCTCGGCGGTCAACCCCGCCGACAACAAACCCGTCGTCGCCCAGAACCTGCTGTCCGCCGAGGGCGTCGCGCTGATGCTCGGCGACGCCATCGAGAACTTCGCCGCCTTCCCCGCGCTCGGCACGGTCCTGGTGGTCATGCTCGGCGTGGCCGTGGCCGACAAGACCGGGCTGCTGGCCGCCGTGCTCAGGCGCGGCATCTCCCGGGTGCCGGCGCGGTGGGTGACCTTCGCGCTCGCTTTCACCGGCATGATCTCCCACGTGGCCGCCGACTCGGCGTACATCGTGCTGATCCCGCTGGGCGGGCTGGCCTTCTACGCGGTCGGCCGCAACCCGATCATCGGCGTGATCGTGGCCTACGTCTCGGTCGCGGCCGGCTTCGACGCCAGCCCCGTGGTCACCCCGACCGACGTCATCCTGGGCGGCATCACCACCGAGGCCGCGCACACCGTCGACCCCAGTGTCACCGTCACGCCGCTGGCCAACTACTTCTTCTCCCTCGGTTCCTCGGTTGTGCTCGCCGCCGTCATCACGCTGGTGACGGAGACCCTCCTCACCAAGCGGGCGAAGAGCGTGCCGATCGACGACGACGCCGACGTCGGCAACCTGGGCGACCTCAGCCTGTCCGACCTGGAGCGGCGCGGTCTGCGCCGGTCCGGCATCGCGCTGATCGTGATCGCCGCGCTGATCGCGCTGGCCATCTTCCCGTCCTTCTCGCCGCTGCGCGACGAGAAGGGCGACCTGGCGTTCGGCCCGCTGCTGGGTGCGGTCGCCCTCCTGATCGGCGTCGCCTTCTGCATCGTCGGCATCGTCTACGGGCGCACCGTCGGCACCATCAAGCAGAGCAGCGACGTGCCCAACTTCATGGCGCACGGCATGAAAGAGATGGCCCCGGTCATCGTGCTGTTCTTCGCCATCTCGCAGTTCCTGGCCTACTTCAGGTGGACCAACATCGGCACGATCCTCGCGGTCAAGGGCGCCGACCTGCTCAAAGCGGCCGGGATCAACGGCCCGGTGGTGTTCCTCGGCATCCTGCTCATCGTCACGATCATCAATCTGCTGATCACCAGCGGCTCCGCCCAGTGGGCGCTGGTCGGCCCGGTGTTCGTGCCGATGCTGATGCTGCTGGACATCCCGGCGGAGACCACCCAGGCGCTCTACCGCATCGCCGACTCCTGCACCAACGCGCTGTCGCCGATGAGCCCCTTCTTCGTGCTGGTGCTCGGGTTCGTCCAGCGCTACCGCAAGTCTGCCGGCATCGGCACCCTGATGGCCCTCGTCCTGCCCCTGTGCCTGGTGATGCTCGTCGCCTGGACGCTGCTCTTCTTCGCGTGGTGGGCGCTCGGCATTCCCCTCGGACCGGGCGTTCCCGTCCGGTAATTCCCTCTAGATTAAGGATTCTTCAGTGACACCGGCTCCCATGTGGACCCACCAGGCCCTTCCCGCCATGCTCGGCGACCTGCGCAGGCTCGTCGAGCTGGAGAGCCCGAGCGACGACAAGCCACTGCTCGACCGGGCACTCGACGAGATCGGGGACTGGGCCGCCGACCGCATCGGGCAGCCGGAGCAGCTCCACCGCCACGACGGCGGGCGCCACGGCGACGTGCTGGAGCTGACCTACCACGGCACGGCCCCCGGCTTCGTCCTGCTGGTCGGCCACTACGACACCGTCTGGCCGGCCGGCACCCTCGCCGGCTGGCCGTGGCAGGTCAGCGACGGCATCATCAGCGCGCCCGGCGTCTTCGACATGAAGACCGGCCTGGTCCAGGCGGTCTGGGCGGTGCGCGGGCTGCGGGAGCTCGGGCTCCCGCACCCATCCGTACACCTGCTGTTCAACGGCGACGAGGAGATCGGCAGCCCGGCCTCCCGCGGGCGGATCGAGGCGGCCAGCGAGGACGCGCTGGCCACCCTGGTCTTCGAGGGCGCCATCGACGGGGCGGTCAAGACCGCCCGCAAGGGGGTGGGCATCTTCCAGGTGACCGCCACCGGCATCGAGGCGCACGCCGGGCTCGACCCCACCGCGGGCGCCAGCGCCGTCCACGCCCTGGCCGCGCTGATCACCCAGATCACCGCGCTGGGCGCGCTCGAGCGCGGCACCACCGTCAACGTCGGCCTCGTCAGAGGCGGCACCGGCACCAACGTCACCGCAGGCGAAGCCACGTGCGGCATCGACGTGCGCGTCTCGGACCCGGCAGAGATGGCCCGCATAGACGCCGCGCTGGCCGCGTTGCGCTCACCCGACCCGCGCGTTTCCGTCGCGCTCACCGGCGGGTGGAACCGGCCTCCCATGACGCCCAACCCCGCCTCGGAAGACCTGTTCGCCAGGGCGTACAAGGCGGCCATCGAACAGGGCTTGGAACTGCGCCAGGCAGGCGTGGGCGGCGCCAGCGACGCCAACTTCGTCTCCGCGCTCGGCCGGCCCGTGCTGGACGGGCTGGGGCCCGTCGGAGCGGGCTCCCACTCCCGCTCGGAGCACGCCATCGTCGATCACATACCGGAACGCACGGCGCTCACCATGGGCATCATCTCCAGCCTCGCCGACTAGGCCGCCACGGGCCGTGTGACACCCCACAAAATGCAGAACTGTACTTCTGAGAGGTATAGTTCTGCATTGACGCTTCACCGTTCATGGGGAGAGGCCTTGATCGTTAAGCCGGAGCGGGTCTTCGATCGGGTGAGGGAGTGGCAGGGTCTCTCGGGCTTCGTGGCGCCGCAGCGACGACCCGCGGCGCTGGCAGGCGCCACGCTCGGGGTCGTCAGCGGGCGGCGGCGGCAAGGGAAGAGCTTTCTTCTGCACGCTCTGGCGGAGGCGACCGGTGGGATGTACTTCGCCGCCACCGAGGCGACGGAGGCCGAATCGCTGCGGCACTTCACCGCAGCCCTCACGCGGTACACCCGGGAGGTCGTGGAGACCCCCTTCCGGGACTGGAACGATGCGATTCCCTACATGTTCCGGTGCTTCCGTGAGCGGCCGGTGCCGCTGATCATCGATGAATTCCCATTCCTCACCAGGGTCTCGCCGGCATTGCCGTCCATCATTCAGCGGGAGCTCGGGCCTGGGGGAAGCGGGCGGGAGAGCGCCGCGCGGCTGATCCTTTGCGGATCGGCCATGTCCGTGATGGGTAGGCTCCTCTCCGGGCAGGCGCCGCTGCGCGGGCGAGCCGGACTGGAGCTCATGCTTCATCCGTTCCGCTATCGGGACGCGGCCGAATTCTGGGGGATCACCGACCCGCGACTGGCCATATTGGTGCACGCGATCGTGGGCGGGACTCCTGCCTATCGGTACGAGTTCACGCAGGGTGACGTTCCGGAAGATCTCGACGACTTCGATTCCTGGGTGGTCAGGACCGCACTCAATCCTCAGACGCCGCTCTTCCGTGAGGCACGTTATCTCCTGGCGGAGGAGTCGGATATTCGTGATCCGGCCCTTTACCACTCGGTGTTGGCTGCCATTGCGAGCGGGAACTCCACGAATGGAGGAATCGCCAACTTCGTAGGGCGGAAGTCGGACCAGATCACGCATCCGCTCACTGTTCTGGAGGACTGCGCGCTCGTCACGCGGGAGCCCGACCTTTTCCGGTCCGGGCGGGCCCGTTACCGCATCGTGGAGCCGCTGATCACGTTCTATGAGGCGATCATGCGGCGGCGGTGGCCGGAACTGGAGATCTATCGGGCGGAAACCGTGTGGCAGGCGGTCAGGCAGACGTTTCTCGCTCAGGTCGTCGGGCCGCACTTCGAGTCACTGTGCCGCGATTTCGTCCTTGATGCGGAGGACACCATATTCGGAGAGTTTCCGGTCGAGATCGGCTCAGGTGTGGTGCCTGATCCGGCGAACAGGACTCAGATCGAGGTCGATGTGGTGGCGCTTGCGGCCCAGGAGCCCGGGCGGCCGCGACGGATCCTGTCGCTCGGTGAGGCCAAGTGGGGTGAGGTGATGGGGCGTCATCATCTCGAACGGCTGGCGAGGGCGCGCGATCTGCTGGACCGGAAGGGATACGACACGCGAGACACCGTTCTGGCCTGCTACGGGGGAGTGGGCTTCAGCGAGGAGTTGCAGGCGTCGGTCGACGGGGATGCCCGTGTCCGCCTGGTTGGGCTTGAGCGGTTGTATCTGGTGTGACGACTGTGTCCTTATGGGGCGAATGTGTAGTTCGGTCGCACTTCACTGTCGGTTCACCCACCGACCTGCCGAAAGAGATCTACGGGGGCGCCTGGGCCGCCGGACACGTCCAGGGGATCGCCATCGACCAGCGCAAGGGGTTCATGTACTTCTCGTTCACCAACCTGCTGGTCAAGACCGATCTCAAAGGCAACCCGGTCGGCTCGGTGACGGGCTTCACCGGGCACCTCGGCGATCTGGACTTCAACGCCAAGGACGGCCGCGTGTACGGCTCCCTCGAATACAAGGCGCAGGAGTCGTTCTACATCGCGATCTTCGATGCCGACCGCATCACCAGCATGAACATGGACGCTCAGTCCACTGGCATCATCAAGACCGTCTACCTCAAGGAGGTCGTGGCCGACTATGTGGCGGACATGAACGGGGACGGCAAGTTCGACGGGAACGTCGCCAACACCCCCGACCACCGGTACGGCTGCAGCGGCATCGACGGCCTGTCCTTCGGGCCCGAGTTCGGCAAGAAGCACGGCAAGCAGAAGCTCACGGTGGCGTACGGCATCTACTCCAACCTGGAGCGGCAGGACAACGACCACCAGGTCCTGCTCCAGTACGACATCCAGCAGTGGAAGAAGTACGAGCGGCCGCTCACGGAGAGCGCCCCGCACACCAGCGGTCCCGAGCAGGCCGACGGCAAGTACTTCGCCTTCACCGGGAACACCACGTACGGCGTGCAGAACCTCGATTACGACGAGTACACCGGCAACTGGATGATGGCCGTGTACAAGGGCAAGAAGCCGCAGTTCCCCAACTACTCGTTCTTCATGGTGAACGGTGACGAGCCGCCCAGGAATGGGGACATCGTGGGGCAGCCGCGGCCCGAGCAGGGCAAGCTGCTCACCCTGGCGCCGGGCGGCCTCCAGCACGACGCCTCAGGCGTCAGGGGATGGGAGTTCACCGGCGAGTACGGCCTGATCTCGCTGGGCGGCGGCCGATACTACGTCTCCAAGGCCGGGACGGTCATGGAGGAGGGTGTCACCAAGCAGACCAGCCACGCACAGCTGTACGGGTGGACCGGCAAGACGCCGACGCCCTTCGAGAAGGTCGGCTGACGGTAGCCCGGCCGCCCCGGCCGCCCCGCGAGGCCGGTCAGACGTCGGCGTCGTGGCACTCGTCGGCCTGCGGCGGCCGTACGACGTTGGTGTCGGTCTCCACGCCGCCGCCTACTTGACTCGGCTGCCTCCCATCCTCGGCACCTCGCCGGCGGATGTCCATGGGTCAGTCGGAAAGCCCGTACAGGCGCTTCAGGTCCACGAGCATGACGTCGGGACGGGAGGCGGCGGTTCGGGCCAGGTCTGGTGTGAAGCCCGTTGCCGAGAAGAGGACCGTGATCAGGTCGGTCGTGTCGTGGCCCTCTCGGGTGAGGAGGGCGCGGATGCCGTCCAGGCGTTCGAGGTCGGGCAGCCCTCGGCGGGCGAGGGTCGCCTTGGCCTCGCCGATCAGGTGGACGCGGGTGTTCTCTGTGGCGATGACGTCGATGTCGTGTTTGGCGCGTCCCGCGTTGTCCTGAATGCTGCCGAAGCCCACCGTGCCAAAGCCGATGGGCCGGCCCAACTCGTCCGGGGCGAAGCGATGCACCCACTCGCGGGCGAGCTCTTCGAGGTGCGGACCGAGGATGGTGGAGCGGAACGTGGGGGCGGTCGCACGCCAAACCTGCTCTCGCCATCCTCCCGTCTACTCCAAGGAGTGACGGGCTGCCAGCGGACGGTCAGGACATGCTGCCGCGCCCCGGGCGGTCACCTGGCCAGGATGCGGACGTCTCCCGAGGTGCTGCGGGCGACGATGGTGCTGGTGGCCTTGGAGTCGTTCTTGATCTCGGAGCGCTCGCTGCCCTCCTTGCTCCTCGCCGTCACCGCATAGGACCCAGAAGGTACGGTCGCCGTCACCCTGCCCTCGCGGGACTGCAGGTCGAGGTCGGTGGGCGCGCCCGCGAACGAGAGGTTGATGGCGCCGTCAGAGGTCCGGCACCGGACGTTCGCCGACTTCAGCCCGTCGCCGGTGATCGGGCCCTCGCTCAGCAGCCGCAGCCGCCCCGTGGTGCCCGACACCTGGATGCGGTCCCGGGTGGACACGTCCACGTCCTGCGTGAGGTCCTTCAGGATGACGCCGTCCGCCGCGTCGATCGACAACCGTACGCCGGGCGGGACCTTGACGTGATAGCGGGCGCCGCAGTCGCCGAAGACCATGTTGCAGTTCGCGCTGAGCCGCAGGGTGCCGTCCCTGAGGGACCAGGCGGCGTCGTCGGCGGCCTTGCCGCGTACCCATCGCTCCACCTCGACGGCGCCGCCGGTGCCCGGGAGGACGCGGACGCCGCCCAGTGAGGACATGATCTTCAGGTCGGTCCCGGTCAATGGGAACGACTGGGTGGTGCGCAGCTCTTCGGCGTCCAGGTCCAGGCCGCCGCAACCGCCCGTCGCCAGTGCCACCACCGTCGCGCCTGCTGCTAATGCCACGATTCGCCTCATGAGGTCGATCGTGGCCGAGGGCCGGCCGCCGGCCATCGGCCATCCGACCGAGCCTCATCGGCCATCCGGCCGATCGCGGCCACGTGGCCAACCGGCCGGCGCCGTCGACTCGGCCGTCCGGCCGGCGACTGCTAAAGGGCCGACAACAGCGCTGTGACGTGGCGCAGCGGGTCCGCGCCGAGCGGGCGCACCACCACCGTGTCCGCCCCCGCCGCCCACAAACTCTTGATCCGCGCCGCGGCCTCCTCCGGTGTGCCGGCCGCCATCACCACGTCCTCGGGAGCGACCCCCAGGAACGACGCCTGCCCCTCCACCATGGGACCGGTGACCTCCGTGGCGTCCGCCCCGATGTGGAGGAACGTGAAGGCCACCAGCTCGTGATCGTCATCACCGGCCCCGATCTGGTCCAGGATCCCGGGCAGCTGCGCCGGCCCGACGCCCTCGGGCACGATCGTGCCCTGCGCCACACGGCCCGACAGCGCCAGCGACTTCGGGCCCTTCACCCCGGCCAGCACGGGCGGCACCACGGCGGGCGGATGCACCAGCGACACCCCGTCCAGGTGGACCGACTTGCCGTGCAGGGTGACGGTCTCGCCGCGCAGCAAGGCGCGTACCGACGTGATCGTCTCCTCCAGGAGGGCCAGTGGCGACGGCGGGGTGGCGCCCACCTGGCGCATCCAGTCCGGCACACCATGCCCGATGCCCGCCGCCAGCCGGCCGGGATGTACGCGGGCCAGGTTGGCCAGCTCCATCGCCAGCAGCATCGGATTGCGCAGGGGAGCGGGGGTGATGCCGATGCCGACCCGCAGACGGGAGGTGACGGCGAGGGCGGTGGCGGCCGCGGAGATGCCGCCGGTCCAGCCCAGGTCCTCCACCACCCACAGGTCGTCCACGGACGTCTCGTCGAGCGCCCTGGCGAACGGAATCAGCTGCTCGGGCGGCAGGTCCCGGTCGAACATGACCCCAAGTCTCACGATTGCCTCCAGTAGTAGCGGAACAGCCGGCCGACCTCCGAGTATCCACCACGCAGGAAGGCGTTCGCCGTCGGCGCGTTGGCGACGTCCGTGGCCGCCACGATGCGCTCCACGCCCGCCTTGGCCAGCGTCCTGGTGCCCCGGGCCAGGAGGTCGTTGACGTAGCCGTGGCCGCGGTGCTCGGGGACGACGCCGATGTAGGCGATGGAGTGGTCGTCCGGGGCCACCAGGCCCACGGGGGAGTCACCCAGCCGGCCGATGACGAACCAGTCGGGCTTGGCCTTGCGGTTCATCAGGTCGTCGTACATCCATCGGGCCTCCCTCTCCGCGCCCGCCGTGGCGACCTCGACCTGCGTGTCGTAGTCCAGGGAGCCCTCGGAGATGCGGATGAGGAGGTCGAGCACCTCGGCGCGGTCCATGCGCCGTGCCGGGTGGTAGGTGAGCCTGCCCGGATCCGAGGGGAGGTCGGTGCCGGCCACCCATTCGAGCAGCAGCCGCTCGACCTCCATCGCGAACCCGGCCCGGGTCAGGGCCTCGTGCTCGACGGTGCGATCGACGACGGGGATCAGGCCCGGTTTGAGCGAGATGTCGTGGATTATCTTGGTCAGCCCCATCGCGCCCAGGCTGCGGCGCAGCAGCCCGGCGGCGACGACGGGATCGGGACCCGGGTCGAACTGCCAGACGATCACCGGCTCCGAGCCGGGGAAGGGCGCCCAGTACGCGAGGCGGGCCTGCCCCTCCGCGAAGCACCACTCAGGCCGCGTCCTGCCCTCGTCGAAGGCGGCTGCGAGCTGGGAGCGCGCGGGCTCGGGGAACTGGTCGAACAACGTGAAAGCCTCCACACCGTGCAGGGGCTCTCCCGTGACGTCATGGGGACGTGGGAGGTGTGCCCGCGATGAACATGACCATGTTCTCGCACACCTCAAACAGGTTTTCAGGCCGCGTCGCCCAGGGCCGTGCGGGCCTCGCCGATCGACTCACTCGTCTCGAAATGCCGGTCGAGGTTCGTGATCATCAACAGGTGGCGGATCATGCCGGGCGCCAGCACCAGGATCATGCGCCCGTGCATGCGCTGCACGTTGTTGAGCGTGGCCACCAGCACGCCAAGTCCCACGGAGTCGCAGAACGGGACCTCGGTCAGGTCGACGACCAGGTTGAGCGGGTCGGCCGCGGCGATCGCCTGCTCGAGCTCGGCCCGCAACCGGGGAGCACCCGCCACGTCGAGGTCGCCCACGACATGTAGCACCGTACAGGGGTCCTCCCGCCAACACCTGACCACCATGGGGCCTCACCTGCCCGAGACTGCAGAAAGTTATGCCTATTTCTTACATATGTTCTGCATTGCCGTTTTGGTCGTTGGTGTAACACTCGGCTTGGCGGTTGGGGCGCTTGTCGGTTTCTGTTTCTGGATTTTCGGCTGGTCGCTGCCGACGATCACTTCGACGCCGTCGACGTCGGCCTTCTTCAGCTCCGCACCTGGAATGGCGGCGGCCACCATACGGCCCTGATCCTCGCTGCCCGCGCCATAGCGGACGACGGTCTTCTTGTAGTCCTTTTTGGCGGTGTTGCCGGGCTCGCCGGGCACTTTGAAGCCGTACGCGACCAGCGCCGACTTTGTGCGGGCCCCGAGGCCCGTGATGAGCGTGCCGTTCTTGACCTTGAGTGAGACGCTTCCTGGCGCGATCGGGGAGGGCTTCGCGGAAGCCGGAGGAGAAACCGTGGGCGTGGGCTTGGCCGGGTCCTGGTCCGCGTTGATCTTGGCGAACATGTCGCGGGCCGCCTGCTTGTCCCACAGCACCGCCGACTCGCCGGTGGGCGCCTTGAAGTCGACGTTCGCCAGTGGCACCTCGGCGAACTTCACGTCCTCCAGCGAGACGTCCCTGAGCTGGGTGGCCAGGCCCAGCAGCCCGTCGTCGGGATCGACCTTGACGGTGCCCAGCGTGGAGTTGACGAACGAGCCCAGCTTGCCCGGGTTGGCGAGCGTGTCGGCGCTCAGCACCCGGTTGAGCAGGGCCGAGATGACCTGCTGCTGCCGGTCGATGCGGTCGAGGTCGGAGCGGGCGGTGGCGCGCGTGCGGGCGTAGCCGAGCGCCTGGACGCCGTTGAGCTGGTGGGTGCCCGCGGGCAGGTTGAGCGCGATCTTGGCGTCGTTGATCGGCACGGGCGTGCAGACGGTGACGCCGCCGAGGGAGTCGACGACATCGATGAAGCCGAGGATGTTGACCTCGATGTAGCGGTTGATCTGCAGCCCGGTGGCCGCCTCGACGGTCTGCTTGGCGAGCTTGGGCCCGCCGAACTGGTACGCCGAGTTGATCTTGTGGTCGCCCTTGCCGGGAATCGTCGTCCAGGTGTCGCGCGGCAGGCTCACCACGGTGACCCGGCGGTGGTCCTCCGACAGATGAATCACCATCATGGTGTCGGTGCGCTGGCCCGCCTCGCGGCCGAGCTTGAGCTGGTTCTGCTGCTGGCGGGTGAGATCATCGCGTTTGTCCACGCCGACCAGCAGAATGTTCTCGGCGCCCCGGGTCGAGGGCGCGGTCACGCCCGCGTCCACGGTGCCGATCTGGCGGGGGGTGGCCCACACCACGCCCGTGCTGACGAGCACGCAGGCGGACAGGAATCCGGCAATGATCACATTGCGGCGGCGGGCCTTGGCGCTCCTCTTGAACGGTTTGCGGGCACCACCTGGTGGGAGCTTGACGCCACCGTAGGCGTCGCCGCCCACGAGCACGCCGGCGCCCTCCTCGCCCGGCTCGCGCATGCCGTCCCCCTTGTGTCACCCCGGAGGATCGGGCTTTCGATTGCCTTCCTCCCCTGCCCGTACAGTAGCGTGAGCCCCGCCATGAAGCAGTTCCCCGACTCGCCGCACGCGCCCGCGGAGACGCGTGGCTGGCCACCCATATCCGTCGTCATGCCGGTCCTCAACGAGGAGCGGCACCTTCGCGAGGCCGTCGACCAGGTCCTCGCCCAGAGCTACCCCGGCGACATCGAAGTCGTGCTCGCCGTGGGTCCATCCCGAGACCGGACCCAGGAGGTCGCCGACGCCATCGCGGCGGCCGATCCCCGGGTTACCGTGGTGCCCAACCCGACGGGCCGCACCCCCAACGCGCTCAACGCCGCGATCGCCGCCGCCGGAAACGGCATCATCGCCAGGGTCGACGGGCACGCCATGCTGCCCCCCGACTACCTGCGCGTCGCGGTAGAGACGCTGGCGGAGACCGGCGCCGACAACGTGGGCGGCATCATGGCCGCCGAGGGCGTCACGCCGTTCGAGCAGGCCGTCGCCTGCGCCATGACCTCCAAGATCGGCGTGGGCGCTGCCGCCTTCCACGTGGGAGGCACGGCGGGCCCCGCCGACACCGTCTATCTCGGCGTCTTCCGCCGCTCGGCGCTCGACCGGGTGGGCGGCTACGACGAGCACTTCCAGCGGGCCCAGGACTGGGAGATGAACCACCGCATCCGCCAGAGCGGCGGGCTGGTGTGGTTCCAGCCGCGCATGCGGGTCTCCTACCGGCCGCGGCCCAACGTCAAGGCGCTGGCCAAGCAGTACTTCCACTACGGTCGCTGGCGGCGCGTGGTCGCGCGCACCCACGAGGGCACGATCAACCTGCGCTACCTGGCGCCGCCCGCCGCGGTGCTGGCCATGCTGCTGGGGCTGGTCGTCTCGCCGTTCTTCCCGCTCGCGCTGATCGTCCCCGGCGGCTACGCGCTGGCCATTGTGGCGGGCTCGGTGCTGACCGGCGGCGGGCTGTCCATGGCGGCGAAGCTGCGGCTGCCCATCGTGTACGCCACCATGCACTGCGCCTGGGGCTGGGGCTTCCTCACCAGCCCGAAGAAGCTGGCCAGGCCGCCGGGATCATGACCCTGACAGGACGCGCTCGATCGCCGCGTTGAAGCGGGTCAGCGCGTCCGGATACTCCGGCCCGAACAGATAGCTCCTGAGCTTGATCCTGGCTCGGGCCAGCGTGTCCTCCCCGTCCAGGAACTCCGCGAGCCCGGCCAGGTCCTCGCCCAGCAGCACGCCCGCCTCGGCGCTCGGATAGCGCTCGTGGAAGGCGTGCTCGGGCAGGCCCGCGACGTTCGTCACCGCGTACGGCTTCTCGCTGGCCAGGAAGTCGGCCACGACGCTGGAGATGTCGCTGATCAGCAGGTCGCACTGGTTGAAGCAGTCGTAGAGATGCGGCTCGGAGCCGGTGACGACCAGGTGCCTGATCTGCGGCGTCCCCCCGGCCGCGCTCGACGGGTGCCTGGCCTTCGACTTGGCCAGCTCGATCGCCTCGATCATGGCCACGATCCTCCGGTGCGCGCGCAGGGCGCGCCTGTCGCGGTGGCCGGTGAGCGGGTGCGGCTTGTAGATCACGCGAAGCGGGGGGTCGTGGTCGAGCAGCGCCCGCACGAGGCGCGGGCCCATGGTGATCAGCGACGTGTGGAACAGGTCGTCGCTCCAGCCCTCCCAGGTGGGGGCGTACAGGACGGTCCGGTACGGCAGCCCCGGCCCCTGCGTCGAGATGCCTTCGAGCTGCGGCCGGCCGACCTCGTGGATGTTCTCGTCCCTGACGCCCACCTTGGCGCGCCGGTAGCGGTCCCGTCCGGCGGGGCCGGCCACCCACACCTCGTCGTACACCCGGGAGAACGGGTTGAACGAGGCCTCCTTGTCGCTGTCCCCGTGGTTCAGGAACGCGCTGCGCAGGGTGGGGATGCGCAGCATGTGGACGTTCCTGCCGACGTTGGCGACGTACAGGCACAGCTTGGCGCTGGACAGGGCGCGGAAGCTCATCAGGTCGGCCGAGGACGGGATGCACACCATCGGCAGCGTTGATGGCTCCAGGTGGGCGGCCATGCCGCGCTCGCGCAGGACGACGATGGCGCGCCGATCGATGCGTTCGAGCGGGGGCAGCCACATCCTGGCCTGGTAGGCGGCCGAGGTGACGCCGGAGAAGTACAGGATGACCTCGGGGCGGTAGGCCTTGACCTGCTCGCTCACGACCTCGATGACCCGGGCCTTGTCGGTGAGCGGGAGCGCGCGGCGCACGTACGGGATGAGCGCCAGCGCTCCGGCGGCGCCGAGCGCGAGCGCCAGGCCCGCGCCGATCGCCGCCACGACGGCGCCGGACGCGGCCACGACCAGGCCGGACGCGGCCATGACGGCGCCGGCGGCGGCACCGAGCACAGGCAGGGTGTCGAGGTAGAGGAAACGCAGGCTGCGGGCGTCGCGCAGCCAGCGCGGCGGCATCTTCGGGATGCGCAGCGCTGAGACGTCGAGGTTGCGGGTGCTGACCGGCATGCTGCCGAGCATCTGCCTGAGCCGCAGGGCCAGCCCCGTGTGCACGGCTCGCACCCCGTGGACGCCGAACATCCCGGCCGCCAGCGCCACGAACCATGGCGAGTCGGGCCCCGCCGTCCGCGCCACCAGCAGCAGCGCCATCACCTGCCGGGCCGTGAAGCGCAAGGTGACCCCGAGATGCACCTTGCCGAGCAGCTCGGGCAGCCGTCCGGCGACTCGGGAAGCGGCGTACTCGGCGGCGTAGGAGAGCGCGGCGATCACTCCGAACAACAGCGGCGCCGGCCAGAGCGCCGACACCAGCAGCATGGGGTAGCAGCCGAGCAACACCGCGATCACGATGAGTTTCCTCATGTGACCGCACCGTAACAACCGCCGGGTCAAGTCCCGTCCACGCGAACGTCTGTGACTTGCCCTGATAGATCCGACATGAGGATGTCCAGCGAGGTCTGCGAGACCGCGCGGTGAGGCGCGGCGGTATTGACGCAGTTGACCCTTATGCCGTGCCTGGTCACGACCTCGTCGGTGTCCTGCTCCCGTTGCCCGCCCGTGCCTCGGCGGCCAGCCGGAAGAGCAGCTCGGCGATGTGCAGGTCGGCCGGATGGGTGACCTTGATGTTGAACTCGCTGCCGGGCACCAGGTGGATCGGCACCTCGGGCAGGTAACGCAGCACCACGCCGCAGTCGTCGGTGGCCGGGCGGCTGCCGAAACCGGGGTCGGCGAGCGCCCGCTCGTACGCCTCCCGGATCACCGACAACTTGAAGCACTGCGGCGTCTGGCTGCGCCGCAACCGCGACCTGTCCAGCACCTCGCCGATGACCTCGCCGTCCGGCGCCGGCGCCGCCACCAGGATCGTGTCGGAGCTCGGGATCGCCACGTTGACGGCCTGATGTGTGCGCAGGGCCCGGACACAGTCGGTGATGATCCGGGGCTCCACGAGGGGGCGTACGGCGTCGTGCAGCAGCACGTCGCACTCCTCCGTCCCCAACGCCTGCAGCGCCCGCCACGTGCTCTCGGTACGGCTCGCGCCGCCCTCCACGATCTTGCTGACCTTGCGGTAGCCGCCCTTCGCCACGATCTCGCGTACCCGGTCGGTGTAGCCCGGCGTCATGAGCACCACGATCTCGTCGATCTCCGGCGCGGCCTCGAACACGGCGATCGAGTGCTCGATGATCGTCCTGCCCGCGATCTCGACGAGCTGTTTGGGAGTGCCCAGCCCCACCCGCTGCCCCACACCGCCCGCGAGCAGCACGCCAATCGACCGTGAATCCATACCGGCAGCGTAACGGTGCTGTTCCGTGATATTGCGCTGACCGGTCGCTACGCTGTGGCTACGCACCCCCAAGTCCAGGCACTCCTGCCCGACCGGGAGGAGACCGGCGCCTTGCCCGACTCACTGACGAGCCGCGAGACCACGACCACGTCGGTCGTGGTGCTCGCGACGACCCCGGCGTGCAGGCTCTCCTGCGCGGACGGCACGCTGCTCGACCGGATCAGCGGTCAGCTCCAGGCGCTGCCCGTACGCGAGGTTCAGGTGGTGACCCCGGGTGGCGGCCTCGGGGCCGATCTGCGGGGCGTCGCCAAGATCGCCAGGATCGCCTCGGGTGCCGTGGCCGTGCTCCCGGCCGACCTCGTGGCCCACACCGAGGCGCTCGCGCTGCTGCTGGAGCACCCCGCACACGACACCGGGGCGCTGGTCTCCCACGACGCGACCGCGGGTCCCATGCGGCCGCCCGTACGCGTCGAGGGCGGCAAGATCGTCGCCGCGGGCAGCTCGTTCCACCTCGTCCCCGAGGCGAACGCCACGTTCAGGGGCGTGCTGCAGGCGGGCGAGGCCGACCTGGCCACGCTGGCCGACGTCGCGGAGGAGCTGGCCGAGCTGGCCGACACCGGCAAGCTCGGCCCCGTCACCCCGGTCGAGGCGGTGGACCTGCTGCTGGTCGGGCTGGTCAGGACGGGCGTGGCGGTGCGCGCGGCCGGCATCGGGCCGCTGCACGCCGACCGCGTGGCCGGCCAGAACGCCGCCGACTCCGCCGTCACCCGGCTGGCCGACGTGGACGAGGCCAGGGTCAGGCTCGACACCTCCGTCAAGCGGGACGACGGCTTCTTCGCCACCTTCTTCGTCTCCACCTGGTCGCGCCACCTGATCCGGCCCGCCGCCAAGCTCAAGCTCAGCCCCAACACCGTCACGGGCATCTCCATCGGTTTGGCCTTGCTGGCGGCCGTCTGGTTCTCCGCCGGCACGCAAGGCGGGCGGCTGGCCGGAGCGCTGCTGCTCTACCTGTCGTTCGTGCTCGACTGCCTCGACGGCCAGCTCGCCCGCTACACCCGTACGTTCTCCGCGTTCGGCGCCTGGGCGGACGGCATGGCGGACCGGCTGAAGGAGTACGCCGTCTACATCGGCCTGGCCTTCGGCTTCGCCGACCCCGGCATCTGGCCCCTCGCCGTGGCCGCGATGATCATACAGGTCGTCCGGCACGCCATCGACTACAGCTACGCCGGGGCCGTCGCCGACGCCGCCCGGATCGGCGCGACCTGGGGCCGGCCGCCCCGCTCCCTGCTGGAGTCGGCCGGCGCCAGGCCCGCGGGCGGCGTGCTCGGGCTCGCCCGGCGCCTGGAGCGCCAGCCGGTCACGCGCTGGCTCAAGAAGATCGTCGTCCTGCCGATCGGCGAGCGGACCGCGCTGATCGCCGTCACCGCCGCCGGCTGGAACGCCAGGGTGACGTTCCTGGCGCTGCTCTGCTGGGGCGGCGCGGCGGCCCTCTACCAGCTCGCCGGACGGATGATGAGGTCGGCACGATGATCTCGATCCACATGACCCGCGTCCCCAGCAGCATTGTCGTGGCCTACCGCGACGACGGCCCGCTCTCGCGCGCCATGGGCCTGCTCGTGGCCGGGCAGTTGCCGCCGCTGCCGCCGGTGATCGCGGGCACGTTCGTCACCGGAGTGCTGCTGCTGCTCGGCGTCGCGGGCACGGACGGGCTCGCGGTGTTCGCGCCGGCCGTGACGCTGCTGCTGGCCGGGCCGGGCAGCACCCATCCGCACGACGGCCGGCTCGACTGGCTCGTCCCGCCGACCCTGCGGGTGATCGAGTACACCTTCGTCGCGGCCTGCGGGTTCGCGCACGAGGTGCACCCCCTGCTGGTCTTCCTGCTGCTCGGCGCACTGGCCTTCCACCACTATGATCTTGTCTACCGGCTGCGGCAGCGCGTCTACCCGCCGCCCTGGCTGGCTACGCTGGGGCTCGGCTGGGACGGCCGGATGATGGTGGTCTCGCTCGTCGCCCTCATGGGGCCGATGACCGTCGGCTACGTGGCGCTCGCGGTCTACCTGTGGGCGCTGTTCGGCTGGGAGAGCCTGACCTGCTGGCTGGCCTCGCCCCGATCCGGGGTGGAAACGGCCGATATGGGAACGCAAGACTAACGCTGGATTACCCGCGGAGGGCCGAAAGGGAACTACCCTTTGGGGCCTACGGTGCGCTGCGTTCAGCAGCCCGCCATGCGTAACGAAGTTACATGTAGTAGTCATGCTCGACTGAGGAGTGCACGTTGCTCGGAATGGTTCTGGCCGCTGGGGCCGGACGACGCCTGCGGCCGTACACCGACACGCTGCCAAAGGCGCTCGTGCCGGTCGACGGCGAAACCACGATCATGGACATCTCGCTGCGCAACCTCGCCGAGGTGGACCTGCGGGAGGTCGTGGTCGTCGTCGGGTACGCGGCGCAGGCCGTGCATGAGCGCAAGGAGGCCCTGGAGAAGCGCCACGGCGTCAAGCTCACCCTCGTGCACAACGACAAGGCCGAGGAGTGGAACAACGCCTACTCCCTGTGGTGCGCCCGCGACTACTTCGCGCAGGGCGCGCTGCTGGTCAACGGCGACACCGTGCACCCGGTCTCGGTCGAGAAGACGCTCCTGTCCGCCCCCGAGTCGAGCGACATCCTGCTCGCGGTCGACAACGTCAAGCGGCTCGCCGACGAGGAGATGAAGGTCACGCTCTCGCCCGAGGGCTCGCTGCGGCGCATCACCAAGCTGATGGACCCGGCCGAGGCCTACGGCGAATACATCGGCGCCACCCTCATCAGGCCCGGCGCCGCCGACAAGCTGGCCGACGCGTTGAAGGCCACCTTCGAGCGCGACCCGCAGCTCTACTACGAGGACGGCTACCAGGAGATGGTCGAGCGCGGCGAGCAGATCCACGTCGCGCCCATCGGCGACGTCGACTGGGTCGAAGTGGACAACCACGACGACCTGGCCAAGGCGCGCACCATAGCCGTTCGCTACTGAGGGGGAGCGGATGCCGCTTCTAGCCAGGATGCTGCCGGCGCCCCTGACCATGCAGGTCAGGCGCGGCGCGGTGGCCGAGCTCGGCGCTCTGCTGGCCGACAGCCGCGTGGCGACCTCCGGCAGGGTCGCCGTGGCCGTCGGCCGGGGCCAGGGCGACCACATCGAGAGCCTGATCGCGCCCCAACTGGATGAGGCCGAGGTGTTCAGGGTGGCCGACGGGTCGGTCGACGCGGCCGTCTCGCTCGGCGCCGACCTGCGCAAGGGCGCCTACGAGGTGGTGGTGGGCGTCGGCGGCGGCAAGACGATCGACGCGACCAAATACGCCGCGTCGCTCGCCGGCATCCCGATGGTCGCGGTGGCCACCAATCTGTCCCACGACGGCATCTGCTCACCCACCGCCTCCCTCGTCTACGAGGGCGGCAAGGGCACGTTCGGGGTGCCGATGCCGCTGGCGATCCTGGTCGACCTGGACTTCGTGCACAGCGCGCCGAAGTCGCTCGTCAGGGCGGGCGTGGGCGACGTGGTGAGCAACCTGTCGGCCATCGAGGACTGGCAGCTCGGCAACATCGAGCGTGGCGAGCCGATCGACGGGCTGGCCTGCTCCATGGCGCGCACGGCCGCCGAGGCGCTCATCGGCCGCACCGACTCCATCGAGTCCGACGCGTTCCTGACCGTGCTGGCCGAATCCTTGATCCTTTCCGGGATGTCCATGGTGATCGCGGGCTCGTCGCGGCCCGCGAGCGGTGGAGACCATGAGATCCTTCATGCCGTGGATCAGCTCTTTCCCGGCACCTCCAACCATGGCGAGCTCGCCGGGATCGGTGCCGCCTTCTGCTTCTTCCTGCGCGAGGACAAGGCGCGGGTCCAGCAGGTCGTGGACTGCCTGCGCAGGCACGAGCTGCCGGTCGTGCCCGCCGACATCGGGCTGAGCGCAGAGCAGTTCGCCGAGGCCGTCGCACTTGCGCCGGCCACCCGTCCCGGCCGTTACACGATTCTCGAGCACCTGCGCATGCAGGACTCGGAGATCCAGGATCGGGTGGGGGACTATGTCCGTGCCTTCGGTCGCTGAGCTGCGGCGGGTCGCCCAGCCCGCGGGCCACCTCGAGCGCAAGAACGGCGAGCACTGGGCGGGCGTGCTCTACATGCGCAGGCTGTCCATCTACGTCACCTGGTGGCTGACCAAGACGTCCGTCACGCCCAACCAGCTCACCTGGGTCATGACGCTGGCCGGGATCGCGGCCGGGGTCGTGCTGGCCCTGCCCGGGCTGTGGGCCGCCGTGGCCGCCGCCCTGCTCGTGCAGGTCTACCTGCTGCTGGACTGCTCAGACGGAGAGCTGGCCCGCTGGACGGGGAAGACCTCGCTGACCGGGGTCTACCTCGACCGCGTCGGCGCCTACTTCGCCGAGGCCGCGCTGCTCGCCGGGCTGGGCTGGCGAGCGTCGGCCGTCATGCCTGATTGGTATACCGTGCTGGGCTTCGCCGCCGCGCTCGGCGCGATCCTCATCAAGGCCGAGACCGACCTCGTGGACGTGGCGCGTGCCAAGGGAGGCCTGCCGACCGCCACCGAGGCGTCCGTGGGGCAGTTCCGCTCCGGGCTGCTGGGGCTGGGCAGGCGGGTGCTGTCGGCGACGAAGTTCCACCGGATCGTGCAGCCGATCGAGTTGTCCATGCTCGCGCTGGTGGCCGCGGTGATCGACGCGGTGATCGGCGATCTCGTGGCCGCCCGGGTGCTCATCGTGGCCTGCATGGTCGCCGCCGCCCTGCAAGTTGTCCTGCATTTGGTCAGCATCCTGGCATCGAGACGGTTGACGTGATCTCATGTCGGAACCGAGCGAGGCCCTCGTCCGTCGTATTGATCGGACGTCCGCCGTTCGGTGGGGGTTCATCCCCGGTTCCGATACGCTTAGCTCCACCAATATCCAAATGATGCAGACCAGCAGACTCGGTGATCATGAAAGAATGCTCCGCTCGTGTTCTCAACGCGTCAGGACAGTGATTCGTTGAAGATCTCGTGCGTCATCCTCACCATGGGAAACCGGGTCGCGGAGCTGAACCGGGCGGTCGAGTCCGCGCTCAACCAGATCGACGGCGACGTCGAGGTGGTGATCGTAGGCAATGGTGCCGACGTGCCCGAGGTGTCGGCGAAGCCACCCGAGGGGTCGGCCGCGGTCGTGAAAACGATCCGGCTCGACCAGAACACGGGCATCCCCGCAGGCCGCAATCGCGGCGTGGAGGAGTGCTCGGGAGACGTCGTGTTGTTCCTCGACGACGACGGCTGGTACGCCAGCCAGAAGGTCGTCGCGCACGTGCGCGACCGCTTCGCCACCGAGCCCGACCTCGCGGTGATCTCCTTCCGCGTCATGGACCCCGACGGCGGCATCGGCCAACGGCGGCACGTCCCCCGGCTGCGCGCGGGCGACCCGCAGCGCTCTTCGCCCGTCACGACGTTCCTCGGCGGCGCCTCCGCCATCAGGCGCTCGGCGTTCCTCCAGGTGGGCGGCCTGCCCGAGCGGTTCTTCTACGCTCACGAGGAGACCGACCTGGCCTGGCGGCTGCTGGGCGAGGGCTACCGGATCGAATACGACGCCGAGACAGTGATGTACCACCCTCAGGTGCCGCCGACCCGGCACGCCGAGTTCTACCGGCTCAACGCCCGCAACCGCGTATGGCTGGCCCGCCGCAACCTGCCGTGGCCGCTGGCGGTGCTCTACCTGACCAACTGGATCGGGCTCACCCTCATCCGGGAGCGCGGGTCCGGGGTCGCGCTCAAGTCGTGGTTCCGCGGCTTCCTGGAGGGCCTGCGCAGCCCCGCGGGCGAGCGCCGGCCGATGGCCTGGCGTACGGCCTGGCGCATGGTCAAGCTCGGCCGCCCGCCGATCGTCTGAGCCCCCGGCCGATCGCCGAGCGCGGGGTCAGGGCTCGGCCGCCTCGCCGAACGCCATCGACGCCCGCGACACCGTCGTGGTGAACATGGCCCGCTTGGGCAGCCCCAGCTCGCTCAGCTCCTTGGCGATGGGGTGGTTGCCCAGGCGGATCAGCGCGCCGCCGGGGCGGATCCGGGCGCCGCGGGCGCGTACGGACCAGGGAACGCGCCGCGTGACCCCCTCCCGGTGCGTGTAGGCGTCCATCGGCGCCATCACCGCGCCGCCCGGCACGGGCACGCCCGGCTTGATCAGCATGTCCAGCACGAGCCTGTCGTCCTTGCGCAGGATGCACCGCTTGTACGGCGAACCGAGCCGCAGCTCGATGTCCGCCAGCTCCTTCGGGAACCCCCACAGTGTCCGCCCGGCCTCCAGCGTGAACCGCTGGTCCACGGGCAGCCAGTGCACGAACACCCCGGCCCGCCCCAGATCGCCGGGCCCTCCGGCCCCGGAGGCGCCCGGAGGGCGCACCAGGAAGGCCATCCCGAACTCGTGGTAGGTGTCGAGGTCACCGTCGCGGTAGTCGACGAACAGCAGCATGCAGACTGCCTTGCCGGGCAGGATCTCCGCCACGTCGAGGCCCGAGTACGCGATGACCGCCCTGGCGGCGTCGGCACGCACCGGGTAGAAGGCGCTGCAGATCTCCGCGTCCCGCACGCGGACAGGCATGTCCAATGTCCGGCCCTGGATCAGATGCGATGCCATGGTCCCAGTACATCAATCCCTAAGCCGCCCCGCCATGCCCGTCCCCGGGATGTCCTGCTACACCGCCAGCGCGTGCCTGGCGGACTGGCCCGCCCACGACTCGGCGCGGCGCACGAACGCCGCCGCGTGGTCCGGCCAGTGGTGGTGCAGGCGCGCCTCGGTGTGCCCCAGGGCGCCCAGCCTGGCCCGCCGCACCGGATCCTCCTTGAGGTCGAGTACAGCGTTCAGCACGGCGTCCACGTCCAGCGGCACCACCAGCCCGCAGCCGGCGCCCTCCGCCAGCGCGGCGCCCTGCGGCGTGGTGATCACCGGCAGCCCGCGGCCCATGTAGTCCATGATCTTCGTCGGCACGGTCCGCACTGTGGTGTCGGCCAGCGCCAGGCCGGCCAGCGCGCCCTCGGCCATGCGCAGCGCGTGCCGGTTGGGCACGTACCCGAACCAGTCGAGCAGGCCGACCCGCTGCGCGTCACGCAGCAGCGGCCGCACGTCGCGCTCGGCGGGCCCGATCAGGTCGAGCCTGATGCCATGCGGGACCAGGCGCTCGGCCAGGCCGATCAGCTCGGTCACGCCGCGCTCGAGAGACAGGCGGCCGATGTGGACGACCCTGGTGTCGCCGGGAGGAGGCGGGCTGGGCGACACCAGGGTCGCCTCCGGCACCACGGCGGGCGTGATCACCTGGTGGCGCCGCTCGGCACGGGCGAGTTGCCGGGGCGTGACCTCCTCGCGGACGTCCCAGACGACAGGAGGCCGCCGGTAGGGCAGCGAGCGAAGCAGCCGGTGGTCGTGGACGATCAGTAGGTCGGCGTCCTTGACGGCGCGTCTGAGCGCCGCGCGCGCCCGGCCGTACGAGGCCTGCCGGGGCACGTCGACCGCGGCGAGCCCCATGGCGGGGGTCACGTTGAAGTAGGTGAACGGCGCGACGTAGGTCACCTGGTGGCCCGCGTCGAGCAGCGCCCTGATCTGCCTGTGCATGATCCGGGCGTCCTCGGGGTGATGGACGGTGGTGGCGACACATGCGCGCATGTGTCGATGCTCCGCGCCTACCAGGTCAAAGGCGTTAATGCGGGTGGAACGGTCGCTTAACTTCGTGAGGGACGTCGATAGAGCCACGTGAGGCGGGGCTCGAGCACCCATTTGAAGACCGTACGGGTCTCCGGCAGGCACAGCACGATGGCCAGCGCGAACGCGCAGGAGCTGATCGCCAGGGCGCCGATCGGCCCGAACAGCCACGGGAGCTCGAGCCAGCCCATCTCCTTGGCGATCATCACGGGGATGCCGTGCAGCAGGTAGGCGTAGAGCGTGCGGGTGCCGAGGTCGGAGAACCACGTCTCGCCCCTGGGCACCAGTGCCAGCACGGCGAAGCACATGGCCAGCCCGCACGCCAGCAGCCCGACGCGCACGCCGAGGCCTGTGTACCAGGACAGGTCGAGGTCCTTGTAGCTGTCCTTGAAGTAGAAGGGGTCGAGCGGGGCCCTGGGCGCGATGTAGATCGCCACCGCGGCCGCGCCCAGCATGGTGAACACCGAAACGATCTTGACCCAGCGGCGGTTGAGCAGCTCGAAGTGCTCGGGCTGCATCACCAGGCCGATCACGAAGAACGGCATGAGGCCGAAGAAGCGGTCCATGCTGAAGTCGCCCGAGATCTGCGAGAACCCGGCGAACAGGTAGATCGCGATCGCAACCGGGACGGGATACTTCATCCGCTTCCACACCGGCGTGGACAGCCGCCAGAACAGCAGCGCCAGCAGGTACCAGTTGAGCCACGCCGGATCGATGATCGTCAGGCTCCACTTCTGGCCCGTGGCGTAGCGGAGCGCGGCGTAGCCGACCTCGACGATCACATAGGGCACGAGGAACGTGTCGACCAGCTTGTTCGTCTTCGCGTTGGAGTTCCAGAAATTTCTGGACAGGTAGCCGCTGATCAGGACGAACGCCGGCATGTGGAAGGTGTAGATGAAGATGTAGAGGGCCCTGGCGGAGTCCGCCGAGAGCGTCGGCACCAGGGAGTGGCCGACGACCACGAGCGCGATCAGGACGAACTTGACGTTGTCGAGGAACGGGTCGCGCTTGCGCTTGGCCGGCTCGGACTCCGGCTTCGGCTCGGGCTGCGTCAGCGGCGGCTCATCCGTCGCGACACCCTGCGAGGCGGCCGGTTGGGCGGCGGGGAGGCCATGCGGATCGGTCGGCTGGGCGACGCCGCCCGGGTCCGTCTCCTCGCCGGGCAGGACCCCGTGGGGATCCGTCCGCTCGCTCCAGAAGGTCTCCTCAGGCAGCGGCCACCGCGCTCCCGTGTTGGCGGGCCCGCCTTCCCCATCGGGAGCCGCCGGACTCCCGGGGGTCGTGACCGGTGGAGAGAATCTGGTGTCAGACACGAGGGAGTCGCTCAGCTTCGCTAGGGGCCGGGGAACACGACGCCAACGTGACGTGAAAACCGTCTGACGGTTTCATGTCGCGCTGTGTCGCCGACCCGCAACACACTATCCCGCCCACGCGGTCCCTGTCCCCGAAGGACGCCCAGAATGCCCGGTTACACAGGGAACTTGGAGCCTCAGGTGCACACGTTCTTCTGCTCGGAGGCGGTGATCGTGCTGTTCTGCACGCTGTCGGGCAGCTTGGTCACCTTCACCGAGTCGAAGTCCTCACCCACGACGAGCTGGATCACCGGAGTGCCCTTCGGCGCGGCCCCCGCCGTGGCGGCCGTGGTGGTGTACGCCTGCGGGTTGGTCGCCTTGACCCGGCCCGCCGCCGGAGCCGGCTTGGGCACGACCGCGCCGGCCAGCGTGCCGGCGTGGTCGGGCGCCGTCTCGATCGTCTTGGCGTAGTGGATCTCGCTCTTCGCCAGGCTCGTGCCGTCCGCGGTCTCGAAGTTGCCCACGCCGACGACGTTGAAGCCCTGCTCGGTGAGCTGGTCGGCGACCTCGCGGGCCTTGCCGAAGGTCTTGGTGCCGTTGAGCACCTGGACCTTCACCTGCTCCGGCTTGACGGCGACCTTGGGCTTGGTGCCGGGCTCCGTCGCGCTGGCCGACGGCGAAGGGTTGGCGACCTCGGTGTCGGTCTTGATCGAAGTGAACAGCTTGGTGGCGTCGGGCTCCTTCCACACCACGCGGGCCTCCGGGTTCTCGGGGTCGGGAACCCACGGGATCGTCGTGAACTTGACGCCGCCGGCCGTCAGCTCCTTGGCGCTCACCGCGATCTCGATGAGCCGCTCGGTGTCGTTGGCCAGATCGGGGTCCATGGTGACGGAGCCGGCCGCGGCCGCGATGAAGTCCCGCAGTTTGCCCACGTCGGTGAGCAGGTCGCTGCTGGTGGCCTTGGCGACGACCTTGCTCAGGAAGATCTGCTGGCGCTTGATGCGCTGGATGTCGCTGCCGTCGCCGTATTTGCGCAGGCGGACGTAGCCCAGCGCCTTCTCGCCGTTGAGCAGGCTCTTGCCGGGCGGCAGGACCAGCTTGGACGCCTTGTCGTCGACACCCGACTTCAGGCAGATCTCGATGCCGCCGAGCGAGTCCACGATGTTCTTGAAGCCGCTGAAGTCGACCTCGACGAAGTGGTTGACGCGGATGCCGGTGAGGGTCTCGATCGTGGAGATCGTGCAGGCGATGCCGCCGGAGTTGTACGCCGAGTTGATCATGTCTCGGCGCGGCGCCATCACCTGCTTGGTGGCCTCGTTCTTGCACCGGGGGATCTGCACCATGGAGTCGCGCGGGAAGCTGATCAGGCGTGCCTGGTCCCGGTTGGGCGACATGTGCATGAGGATGATCGTGTCGGTACGCTTGCCGCCCGCGTCGGCCTGCCTGGCCTGCTTCTGCCCGTACTTGGCGTTGCCCGCTCCCGCCCGGGTGTCGGAGCCGACCAGCAGCACGTTGAGCGCGCCGGTGTCCGGGGGGCGCGGGTTGATGATGTCATCCTTGACGGGCTTCTGCGTGATGTTGCCGAAGGCGTCCCGGTAGACGGTGTAGGCGGTCAGCGAGCCCGCGATCATGAGCGCTGTGACACCGATGCTGATCCAGGCCAGCGCCCGCATCTTGCCCTGGCCGTTCCCGCCGCCGTCGCGGTGGCTGCGTGGCGGCCGGTCGTCGGGCGGGGGCGGCGCGGCGGCCGCGGCCCTGCGGGCCATCCTGCTGCCGGGCTGGGTGGGGGCGTTCCTGCGGTCGTGCATCGGGTCGACTACCGGCACGCTCCTGTAGTCAGTCATACGCCCCCTAGCCTCGTTCCTCGCGCTCTCGCGCCGGCTTGGTCGTTCTGCGCCACGAGACTAGGTCACGTTCCGCGTGTCCGGTGTGATGACTGCCGGAAACGACCGTGACCCTGGCGTGATGTTTCCGCGGGCAAGCATACTCAGAGCCGGACATTGGGTGGAATATCATCGCCAAACTCTTTCGCCCTCCGGTTGCTTCCTGACGGGACACGCAGATCAGGCCTGCTGCTCAGGGCCGCCGCAAGACAGGCCAGGGGTACGGCCGGCAACACGTACCGATAGTCGAACTCCGCCGCCGCGGCCGGTGTGACAAGTAGCACAATGGCCACCGTCCAGGGCACCGGCCAGGCCGGAGCTTCCGCGCGGCGGCCTGCCCTGCGCCTGCGCGCGATCGCCACGACCGGAGGCACCAGGAGGACCCCCAGCAGCACCGGCCCGGGCAGCCGCGCCATGCTCTGGTAGGCCCGCAGCCATCCGGCGTAAGGCTCGACGATCTCCGTACCGATCGCACCCTGCTCATAGAGCTTGGCATAATCGGCGCCGACCTGCGCGGGATAGCGCCCAGGTGGTCCGGGTGGAGTCACGGGGAACTGGTAGTAGCCGTAGATCTCGAGGTCGGGATAGACCGGGCGGTCCCACCGGAACGTGCGGCCCAGCTCGGTCAGCACCGAGGCGGCGTAGTCGAGCGGCTGCTTGGTGATCGCCAGCGTCGCGAACCTGGCCGCCAGGTCGTCGCTCTCCTTCGTGAACGTGATGCCCGGCAGCAGCACCAGGGGCGCGTCCTTGGCCCAGATGTACTCCTGGGACGGTGGCCGCCGCTCGGGCGGGCGCGGGTCGCACAGGACCCGCAGGTCCGGCGGCGGGTTCATCTTGGCACAGTCGGCGAACGACATCGTGCGGGCGTAGAGGAAGGCGCCGTTCGCGCCGATGAGGCCGGCGCGCTGGTAGGTGGCGTAGAACCAGGCGCCGTAGGCGACGAGCGGCACCAGGGCGGCCGCCAGCAGCACCCCGGCCAGGCCGATCCGCCTGCGCAGCACGAACCAGCCCGCGAGCACGACGATGAGCGGCTGGCCGACGGTCCTGGTCAGCGTGGCGGCGGCGAGCAGCAGCCCGATCGCGGCGACCGTGCCCCTCCGTTGCGTCATGCAGAGCGCCACCGCTGACACGACCAGGAACATGAACAGCGTGTCGGAGACCAGCAGGTGCTCCAGCTCGACCTGGTAGGCGTCGAGCAGCACGGGCACCGTGGCCAGCGTCGCCGCCCACCGGGGCGCCCTGCGCGCCAGGCGGTAGATCAGCACGCCGGTGGCCAGGCCGAGCAGGTGCTGCACGGCCGTCACCGCGGCGAAGGCGTGGAACGGCTCCAGCAGCTTGATGAACATCGAGTAGCCGGCCGGCCGCACCAGGTCGGGGCGCGGTTTGAAGACCGTGACGATGTAGGTGTAGGAGTCGGGGAACCACAGGGCCGGGCGGTAGCCCAGCATGGCGAGGGCGCGCAGGGCCGTGCCGAAAGCGAGGACCACGAGGAACCACCTGTGCCGCCGCGCCAGGCCGCCCCACCGGGACAGGGCACTGCCGCTCTGCGCGGGCTCGTCCGCACGAGCCTCCGACCTCACCCGCACGCCCTCCCGCTTCTCCGGCACGTCCGTCGGTGCATACCCGCTACCTGCGGTGGTCCGCCGCCCCCCGTAGGTGCACAACCCGCTACCTCCGGTGGTCCGCTGGACGCGGCCCCCCGTAGGTGCACAACCCGCTACCTCCGGTGGTCCGCTGGACGCGGCCCCCCGTACGCTACCCGCGATCGCGCCGGCCCCGTGCCTTGCGGGCGGAGGGTGTGTGGCGTTGGATACGCTCACTCACCGATGGAACTCGATCGACCCGGCCGGGTGCTCGCCGCGCTCTCGGTGGTGCCTCCGCTCGCCGTGGCGGGCTGGCTGCTGGCGGGCCTGCCGCTGCTGCTGCTCGGCCGGTTCGCGCCGCTGCCCGCCCTGCTGCTCGGCCTGCCCGCCGCCGCCCTGCTGTGCTGGGCGGGGACGCGGCGCCTGGGCAAGGTCGTCGAGGCCACGCGCCGGCAGGTCGCCGGGGTGGTGGCGGTCGCGGCGGCGTCGGGCGTGTTCAACGGGATCATGCACAGCGAGCAGCTCGCCGTCAGGCGCGACCCGGCCACGTACGCGCAGTACGCCGTCTGGATCGCCGGCCACGGCTCGCTGCCCGTCCCGGCCCAGGCGGAGGCGTTCGGCGGCGCGGATCCCTGGCTGATCTTCGAAAGCGTCGGGTTCTACCAGGTGGACGGGACGGTGGTGCCGCAGTTCATGCCGGGGCCGCCGATGCTGTTCGCGATCGGCCACTGGCTCGGCGCGCCGTTCGCGGTCCCGGCAGTGCTGGGCGCGCTGGCCGTGCTCACGCTGGCCGGGGTGGTGGCGCGGCTGGCCGGGGCCCGCTGGGCGGTGACCGCGGCGCTGGCGTTCGCGGTGAGCCTGCCGATCCTCTACACCTCGCGGACCACGTTCAGCGAGATCCCGTCGCTGATCCTGCTGTTCGGGGGGCTGGCGCTGGCGTACGACGCGCTCGACCGGCCGGCCTGGTGGCGGGGGCTGCTGGCGGGGCTGGTGTCCGGGCTGGCCGTGCTGGTCAGGGTGGACGGGCTGCGTGATGTGCTGCCGGTGCTGGCGTTCGCGGGGCTGCTGATCGCGCTGCGGCGTTTCGGCAGGCCGCAGGGGGCTCTCGGGGTGCCGCTGCTGGCCGGGCTCGTGGCCGGGGCCGGGCTGGGGATGCTGGCGGCGTACCTGCTCGCGCGGCCGTACCTGTCCTATTTGTCCAGTTCGGTCAAGCCGCTGCTGCTCATCTGCGCCGGCGTCCTCGTACTGACGTTGATCGGCTCGGTCACCGCGCCGATCCTGGCCAGGCTCCGGCCACCGGCGTGGGCGCCCGCCGCCGGCGCCGGGCTGATCGTGCTGCTCATGGCCGCCCTCTACGCGCGCCCGTGGCTGCAGACCGTGACCCGCGCCCCCATGACGTCGGACGACCGGCGCACGGCCGAGATGATCCGGCTGATCCAGCGGGCCAACGGCCTGCCCATGGACGGCACCCGGCTCTACTTCGAGGACTCCCTGCACTGGGTGATCTGGTACGTCGGCGCCCCCGTGGTCGTGCTGGCCACGTTCGCGGCGGCCGTGCTGGTCCGCAGGCTGCTGCGCGACGGCGCGCCCTTCGAGTGGCTGCTGCCGCTCGCGGTCGTCGGCTGGACGACCGTGACCACGCTGGTGCGCCCCGAGATCACCCCGGACCACCCGTGGGCCGCCCGCCGCCTGGTCCCCATCGTGATCCCCGGGCTGATCCTGCTGGCCGCGTACGCGCTGGCCCGGCTCCGCGACCTCGCCGAGCGGGGCGGCCCCCGGGTCCGGCGCTGGGGCATGGCGGCCGCCGTCCTGCTCGTGCTCGTGCCGCCCGCCGTCACCTCGATCGGCACCGCGTTCACCCCGGTCGAGCGGGGGGAGGCGGCGGCGGTGGAGGCGATGTGCGCCAAGATCCCGCGCAATGCGTCCGTGCTGATCGTGGAGCGGGTGACCGCCGACCGGTTCACCCAGCTCGTCCGCGGGATGTGCGGCCGCCCGGCGGCGCAGGTGGACCGCGATGGGCCGACCACCGCGTCCGAGGCGCAGGTGCGCCGCCTGATCGAGCGCGTGCGCGCGGCCGGCAGGGTCCCCGTCGTGCTGGCCGCGGAGGCCGGGCAGGTCTCGCCGTACGGGCCGGCGTCGCAGATCATGGCGCTGGTCACGCGCCAGGACGAGCGCTCGCTCATCGATGCCCCCAACACGACGTGGTCGCTGCAGATGAACGTTTGGATGACGGTCGCCTGACGACCTCGTACGCGGGCTTCGACGACCCGGTCAAGGCCAGGGCCATCGGCGAGGCGGTGCTCGGGACGCCCGGCGTCGGATGGGGCGGATCTGGTGAAATGATCTCCAAATCGGGAGTTCCCACTGGGGTGATGTGGACCCGGCTTTCAGCTGGGCACAGTACCCTCTTCTCGTAAACCTCAACCCCTGTGAGCACGCTTGAGACCCCCAAGAGTGGACCTGCCGTGAGAGAAGCGCCGTACGTCACCATCGTCCTGCCCTGCTACAACGAGCAGGATCACGTCATCGACGAAGTCGAGCGCATCACCCAGGCCATGGACTCCAGCGGCTACACATACGAGCTCGTGGCCATCGACGACTGCTCGACCGACCTGACGCTGGCCAAGCTCCAGGAGGCCGCGCACAGCTACCCGCACCTGCGCGTGCGCGCCTTCCACCGCAACGGCGGCGCCGGCACCGTGCGGCGCATCGGCACGCAGGACGCCAAGGGCGAGATCGTCGTCTGGACCGACGCCGACATGACCTACCCCAACGAGCGCATCCCCGAGCTGGTGCAGATCCTGGAGAAGGACCCGGGGATCGACCAGGTGGTCGGCGCGCGCACCAGCGAGGAGGGCTCGCACAAGCTGCTGCGGGTGCCCGCCAAGTGGGTGATCCGCAAGGTGGCGGAGAAGCTGGCCGGGCAGAAGATCCCCGACCTCAACTCGGGGCTGCGCGCCTTCCGCAGGACGGTCGCCAAGCCCTACCTGCGGCTGCTGCCCCCCGGGTTCTCGTGCGTGACGACGATCACGCTGTCGTTCCTGTCCAACCAGCACGACATCCACTACCTGCCGATCGATTACGCCAAGCGGGCCGGCAAGTCGAAGTTCAGCTTCGTGTCCGACGCCTACCGCTACATCCTGCAGGTGCTGCGGATGATCATGTACTTCAATCCGCTCAAGGTGCTCATGCCGCCCGCGCTGTGGCTGGTGGGGATCGGGTTCGTGAAGGGCGTCTGGGACATGATCCAGCACCCCTTCTACTTCCCGGCCAACACCGTCATGATCTTCCTGTCCGGGATGCTGATCGGGTCCGTGGCGCTGCTGGCCGACCTGATCGTGCGCTCGCGGGGAGAGTAGGCGCGTGCGGATCGCGATCGTCGGGCCGACCTATCCGTACAAGGGCGGCGGGGCGCAGCACACCACCGAGCTGGCGCACCGGCTGTCGGCGCTGGCGCACGACGTGGTGATCGAGTCGTGGCGGGCGCAATATCCGTCGTTCCTCTATCCGGGGCAGCAGACGATCTCCACGCCCGAGGGCACGCCCTTTCCGAAGACCGTGCGCAGGCTCGACTGGCGCCGGCCCGACGGGTGGGTGGCGGCCGGGCGGCGGCTGCGGTCGGCCGACCTGGTGGTGCTGGCCGTGCTGAGCCCGGTGCAGGTCCCCGCCTATTTGGGGATTTTGTACGGGATAGGGCGAAAAGTCAGGACAATTGCTCTCTGTCACAACGTGTTGCCGCACGAGCCGAAGCCGTACGACGAGCCGCTCATGAAGGCCCTGCTCAAGCGCGTTGACGGAGTGCTGGCCCACTCCGAGCAGCAGGCCGCGCTGGCCAGTGGGCTCACGGACAAGCCGGTCAGCGTGGCGGGGCTGCCGCCGCACCTGCCGTCGACCACGGCCGAGCGATCCTCGGAGGTTCACCGGCGGCTGCTGTTCTTCGGCATCGTGCGGCCGTACAAAGGGCTCGATCTGCTGCTCGGAGCGCTGCCGGAGGGGGTCTCGCTGACCGTGGCCGGGGAGTTCTGGGGCGGGCTCGACGAGACGAAGGCGCTGATCGACGAGCTGGGCATCGCCGGCCGGGTGGAGCTGCGGCCAGGCTACGTGGCCGCCGAGGACGTGCCGAGGCTGTTCGCCGCCGCCGACGCGCTCGTGCTGCCGTACCGGAGCGCGACGGCCAGCCAGAACGTCTGGCTCGCGCACGAGCACGGCGTCCCGGTGATCGCGACGCGCGTGGGCGCGCTCGCCGACCACGTCACCGACGGTGTGGACGGGCTGCTGGTCGAGCCGGGCGAGGCCGGCGCGCTCAGGGACGCGATCGAGCGCTTCTACGCCTCCGGCGAGCCCGAGAGGTTGCGGTCGGGGGTCAAGGCGGTCGATCCGGAGCCGTTCTGGTCGGCGTACGCGGGAACGCTGCTTGGCGCCTGACGGCCGAGCACGAACGAGATGCCCGCCGCCGTCGCGTCCGCCAGCGTGAAAGCCAGCCGCGACACGATCGCCACGGCCAGGGCGGGCGCGGTGCCGATGACCGGGGCGAGCACGAGCACCAGCGCGCCCTCCCTGATCCCGACGCCCGCCGGCACCACGACGGTGAGGATGCCGGTCGCCCACGCGAACGCGTAGGCCCCGGTCGCGATGACGTAGAGGTCCGCGCGGCCCGCGATCAGCCAGATGTGGATGCCGTAGACGAACCAGCCGAGCGCGGTCCACGCCACTGCCACCACCACGGTGCGGCCGGGCAGCACGCTCTCCAGCGGCTCCCTGCGCGCGATGCGCAGCGCCAGGTTGAGCCCCCAGGTGAGCACCTTGGGATGCAGGCACACGATGATCAACGGCACGAGCAGCACGAGGTACCAGGCCTCCCGCACCGCCTCCAGCGTCCAGAGCGTGGCCGCGGCGATCGAGATCGCGACCCCGATATTGATCACCAGTCCGAGCGAGATCGTCGCGAACGTGCGCCGCGGCGGGCTGCCATGGTCGCGGCCCAGCTCCATCATCGCCGCGTACGCCCACACGGCGCCCGGGATGTACTTGCCCAGCTGGCCCACGAACATGATCCGCCCGGCGATCCGCAACGGCACCCGCGTGCCGAGCCCCGCCAGGATCTCCCGCCAGGCGATCAGCATGAAGAACTGGCCGAGCAGCACCGCGGCGAACGCCCCGAGCACCGCCCACGGCGACATCGCCGCCACGGCCCCGGTGGTCTCTTCCCAGTTCGCCGCCAGGCCGTATCCAAGAAAACCAAGTGCGACCAGGGCGAGGAAGACGCGCAGCAGCCGACGGAGCATCAGCTCAGATTACGCGCGGTTCGCCAGGTAAAGCCAGACGGCGCACGCGACGATCGCCAGCGCGGCGAGCACGGCCGGCCGTCCGTGTCATGCCAGGTCGGCCACCGTACCAAAGCCCGTTTGACGTCGCATTGGCGCCGAGATGGGTACTGTGGGGCTCCGTGGGGAAGCAACGAGTCGCGCAGCTTGAATACTCCGAGTTCCAGTCCGCCATGCTCGACGAGGAGAAACGGCGCCGGAAGGCGGCGAAGATCATCGCTGTGCTCGAGCACTTCCGCGGGCCGCTCGGCGGCTTGACCGTGGGCGATGTGGGCTGCTCGGCGGGGTTCATCGCCGACGAGCTGGCGCAGGCCGGGGCCAAGCACACGCTGGGCATCGACATCGACGTGCCGGGGCTGCACAAGGCGGCCGACCGGTTCGGCGAGCGGGTGGCGTTCGTGTGCGGCGACGGCACGGCGCTGCCGTTCCCCGACGGCTCGGTCGACGTGCTGGTGTTCAACCACATTTACGAGCACGTGGTCGACCCGGACGCGGTGGTGGCCGAGATGCATCGGGTGCTGTCCGACGACGGGGTGCTCTACCTGGGGCTGGGCAACCGGCTCGGGGTGATGGAGCCGCACTACAAGCTGCCCTTCCTGTCCTACCTGCCGCCCGCGCTGGCCGACCGGTACGTGCGCGCGTCCGGCCGGGCCGACCACTATTACGAGCGGTTCAGGACGCGGCGCGGGCTGCGCAGGATGCTGCGCGCCTTCCACGTGTGGGACTACACCTTTCCGGTGCTGGCCACGCCGACCCGGTTCGCCGGAGGCGAGTTGTTCCCCGGCCTGCTCGGCAAGGTGGTGAAGAGTGTGCTGTCCCGGACGCCGCGCGAGGTGCTGCGGCTGCTGCTTCCCGTGGTGCCGACATACCTGTGGGTGGCCACCAAGACCCCCAGACGTCCCGTGGGCGCGGCGCTGCCGCAGCCGCCCGAGCGGGTCCGCCCGTTGTGAGTCACGACACCATGGGGCAGCCCGAGACCGCGGGGGCCGTGCCGCGGCGGTCGCTGCCGCGCAGACTGATCCGGATCGGGTTCCTGCTCGTCGCGCTCGGGTTCGGCACGTGGGCCGTGATGTCGCAGTGGGACGCCGTGGCGGCCGGGTTCGCCCGGCTGTCGTGGCCCGCGGTGGCCGGGTCGCTGGGCGCGGTCGTCGCCGCGCTGCTCGGCGCCATGCTCACCTGGCGCACGCTGCTGGCCGACCTCGGCTCGCCGCTGCCGCTGAGGCCCGCGGCCAAGGTGTTCTTCGTGGGCCAGCTCGGGAAATACATCCCCGGCGCCGTCTGGCCCGTGCTCGCCCAGATGGAGATGGGCCGCGACCTCGGCGTGCCGCGCTCGCGCAGCGCGGCGGCGTTCTTCCTGATGATGCCCATCCAGCTCGCCACCGGCCTGCTGGTCACGCTCGTCACGCTCGGCTGGGACAAGTTCGGCTGGCTGCTGCTGCTCATCCCGGTGCTCCTGGTCCTGCTCGAGCCCAGGGTCATCAATGCCCTGATCGGCTACACCCTGCGCAGGCTCAAGCGCGAGCCGCTCGAACGCCCCCTCACCCGCCGCGGCATGCTCGCCGCGCTCGGCTGGGCGCTGGCCGGCTGGACCGCGTACGGCGTGCACCTCTACTTCCTCGCCCCCCAGGGCGGCCTGCTGTTCGCCGTCGGCGCCTTCGCGCTGACGTGGTGCCTGGGCATCATGACCTTCGTCGTCCCGGCGGGCGCGGGCGTGCGGGAGCTCGCCATGGTCGCGGTGCTGGCGCCCCAGCTTGACCGGGGCTCCGCAATTGCGGTTGCTCTTTCATCCCGCATTGTCATCATCGTGGGGGATCTGATCTGCGCTGGCCTGGCCGGAATTGCGGCGCGTCGAGACTCGGTGTGATTTGCCCCACGTTTTAGGGGAGGCTGGTCATAAGGTGAACTTTAGAGGGGGACGACCAGTCCCACGTTGATCTTGAGGGGAGAAGATCTTCGTATGCCTCGAGTCCTCGTCGATGCGGCGGCGGTCCCCGCCGACCGCGGTGCGTTGATCAGATATGTGGACGGGCTCGTGGCGGCCCTCCACCGGGCCGGCGCCGACCTCGCCGTGGTATGCCAGCGGGCCGAGGCGGAGCGATATCGGCGGCTGGCGCCCTCCGCCCACGTCATCGCGGGTCCCGTCGCCATCACCAACAGGGCAGCCAGGCTGGCCTGGGAGCAGACCGGTCTGCCGCTGCTCGCCCGCCAGACCGGGTCCGGCGTGATCCACGCTCCCTACTACTCCATCCCGCTCAGCTCGGGCCTGCCGACCGTCGTGACGGTGCACGACGCCACCTGGTTCACCGAGCCCGACCAGCACAGCTCGCGGGCGTCGTTCTTCCGCTCCGCCACCCGCACGGCCGTACGCCACGCGAAACGCGTGATCGTCCCGTCCAAGGCGACCAGGGACGAGCTCATACGCGTGCTCTCCGCCGACCCGACCCGCATCGACGTCGCCTACCACGGTGTGGACCTGGCGCAGTTCCACCCGCCGAGCGAGGACGAGATCCGCCGGGCCGCCATGAGATGCGGGCTGCACGGCCAGCCTTATGTGGCTTTCCTGGGCAACCTCGACCCGCGTAAGAACGTTCCCAACCTGATCCGCGGCTTCGCGGCGGCCGTGAAGCGGCTGGAGAAGCCGCCCGCGCTGGTGATCGGCGGGGGCGTGCACGAGGAAGACGTCGACGCCGCCTGCCGCGAGGTCGAGGCCACCGTCAGGGTCATCCGCCCCGGCTACCTGCGCGCGCCCGACCTGCCCGGGTTCCTCGGCGGGGCGCTCGTGGTGGCCTTCCCCTCCCTCGGCGAGGGGTTCGGGCTGCCGGTGCTCGAGGCCATGGCCTGTGGCGCCCCCGTGCTGACGACACACCGGAGTTCGCTGCCCGAGGTCGGCGGCGACGCGGTCGCCTACACTGAGCCGGACGCCGACAGCATCGCCGCGGCGCTAGCGCAGTTGCTGGCCTCCTCTGAGCGGAGACGGCAGCTGCAGGAGGCCGGGCTGGCGAGGGCGCGGGAATTCACGTGGGACGCCTCGGCCGAGGCGCACCTCAGCTCCTATCAACGCGCAATGGAATAGTTCGGTAACCTCACGAAGTGATGGAGAGCTCTTTGCCAGACCTCGAGGCGATCCTCCTGGTCGGGGGGCAGGGCACGCGCCTGCGTCCGCTGACACTGGGCACGCCCAAGCCGCTGCTGCCAACCGCCGGAGTGCCGTTCCTGGCCCACCAGCTTGCCCGAGCGCGATCGTTCGGCGTGCGCCGGATCGTCTTCGCGACCTCCTACAAGGCATCCATGTTCGAGCCCGCCTTCGGCGACGGGGCGGCCTTCGGGCTCTCGCTGGAATACATCACCGAGGAGACCCCGCTGGGCACCGGCGGCGCGATCCGCAACGCCGCCGAGGCGCTCACCTCCGGCCCGGCCGACCCCGTGCTCATCCTGAACGGGGACATTCTGTCCGGACATGACATCGAGCACCAAGTGCGCATGCACCTCGCACGGCAGGCCGCTGTAACGCTCCATTTGACAGAAGTGGACGATCCCACACGATTCGGATGCGTGCCGACCGACGAGAGCGGGCGGGTCACGGCGTTCCTGGAGAAGACCCCCAATCCGGTGACCAACCGGATCAACGCCGGCTGCTACGTCTTCACCCGATCGGTGATCGACGGGATCCCGAAGGACGAGGTCGTGTCGGTGGAGCGCCAGACGTTCCCGGGGCTGATCGAGTCGGGCGAGCTCGTGCTCGGATACGCCGACCGCACCTACTGGCTCGACGTCGGCACCCCCGCCGCGTTCGTCCAGGGCTCGCGCGACCTGGTGCTGGGGCGGCTGCACTCGCCCGCGCTGCCGGGGCCGACGGGCGAATACCTGGCGCTCGACGGGGCCCAGGTCTCGCCCGAGGCCAAGGTCCAGGGCGGCACGGCGGTCGGGGCGCGGGTGGTCGTCGAGGCCGGGGCTTCCGTCGTCGGCTCGGTGCTGAGCGACGACTGCGTCATCGAGGTGGGCGCCTCCGTGACGGACTCCGTGGTGGGCAAGGGCGCGCGGATCTGCGCGGGCACGGTGGTGCGCGACGCGGTGATCGGCGACGGCGCGATCGTGGGTGCGGGCAACGAGCTGCAGAACGGCGTGCGGATCTGGCCGGGGATCGAGCTGCCCGAGCGGGCGATGCGCTACTCGAGCGACGTCTGACGCCCCTGCCGGCCCGGACAGGTGAGCGGGCGGGGCACACTGGACGGGTGAGGGAGCGCAGGTGGGCGCCCGAGTGGCCGCTGGACGTGGGGCTGGCGTTGCGGCCGCACAAGCGCGGCGGCGGCGACCCCGCATGGCGGCAGACCGCCGACGGGGCCGTGTGGCGCACCTCAAGGACGCCCGACGGGCCGTGCACGCTGCGGGTGAGCGTCAAGAGCGGATGCGTGCACGGGCAGGCGTGGGGCCCGGGGGCGGGGTG
>NZ_VCJS01000650.1 GCF_005893125.1 Nonomuraea basaltis
TCCTCCCGGAGCACTTCCGGTTGATCGAACGAACAACAGCCACGAACGACCCGGCCCCTTGGCTCCACCCCGATTACCGAAGCTTCCTCGCTACTACGAGCCGGTCCGCCAGCATGCCCGGCGACGGTACTCAGCCCCTCACGGCTTCGGGCCGCTTGGAGGGCTCCCTGTCGTCCACCCGATCAGGGCAGACGGTGTCCGGACATGCCTTCTCCTGTTCCACTCGGACGCGGCAGACCGGACTCGCGCCACCTCCATGCCGGACACCACCTGGCCAATAAGCGGACACCCGCCAGGCTCATCCCGGAGTCGTAGCTACACCCCGGTTTCGATGTCATCTGATTGGGTTTCGACACGTCAGCGGTGGTTCACTCGCGTTCGCCTTCCCGGTCCCCACCTGACGCCATCACGGACGCCTTTTCCTCATCGCTCACCACGACGGTCTTCAGCCAACGCAGCATGAGGCGGTTTGAAGCCTCCCTCCGCAGGGCGACTTCGAAGGGCCACGACC
>NZ_VCJS01000117.1 GCF_005893125.1 Nonomuraea basaltis
CTTGTACTCGTCACACAGGCATGATCACGAGCGGCTGCTCTCTTTGTGCCCGCTTCCCATCACAAGATCGCAACGGCCTATCGCGCATCCGTGCTGGTCACACTGCGAATGGTGACTGCCGTACTAGGCCGGGTGTGACCGCCTCTTCGGTGTGAAGCAATGAGGACAAAGGCACGACTTGGCGTTTAGCCTGATCAAACCAGCTGGTGATGTGCGCGTATGTGCATGAGCGGGCACATGATTGCGCGCCGGGTGTCACTCAGTTGGTCACCTGTCTGGAAGTCGTAGACGGGTTTGCCCGGCGTCCGCTACATCAGTACATAACGTAAAGGTCGTAACCACTAGGGGGGTACCTGCACTCCCAGTCCCGCCAGCGGCCGTTCTTCACTCCCGCCTGTCCAGTCGCGATGCAGTAGTCAAGGCGGGTGAAATGACCCCAGTACGTCCAAGCGGCGGCGACCTGCACGACCTGGGTATGGCGGGTCGCCGTTTGTTCGGCGGCCAGTGCGGGCGCTGCAGTGGACAGGGCGGCAGCAACCGTCGTCGCTGCTACCACGAGGGAGACTCGAGCTGCTGATGCGTACATCGGTGCCTCCTCAGCAAAGGTCGCCAGCAGGTTTGCTGGCCATACGCTTAATTCTCGGTCGTCCGGAGAGGTATATCCAGGGCGGCAACAGGACAGCTACCGGACATTTAGTGATCGCTCGGCTTGTCCTGGAGCGACGGGCTGACGGAAGCAAAGGCACCGAAATCACCGGCCACACCTCACGCTGAGGGGCTCCAACTTCCGCATCGTTGCGTTCACGCCCTGACCGTGTTCTGGGAGCACCTGAGCGCACGAGGGACCGCGCCGAACCAGAACGATCCAACCTGTCTGGTGTTCGGCACACGAAACGGCACCAAGATGAGCGCAGGCAACGTCCGGCGCGAGTTCCGGCGAGTGATCACGCGTGCCGGGTTGATCGCCGCAGACTGGACACCGCGGGAGATGCGGCACAGCTTCGTCTCATTGTTGTCAGCAGACGGCGTCCCCATCGAGAACATCTCCCGGCTGATCGGACGTGCCGGAGGGTCAGCGGTCACTGAGAAGGTCTACCGCCATCAGATCAAACCCGTCATCCAGGATGGCGCGACCGTCATGGATCAGATCTTCCCAGGTAACGACCGTGGAGCAGGACAGTCACTCAGTTAGTCACTTGGAAGATCAAAAGGACCACTTCCCGTGTTGGGATGTGGCCCTCGACCTGTGTGGGCGATACTGGGATCGAACCAGTGACCTCTTCGGTGTGAAACGAACTCAAGACCGCCACGGCGACGCGATACCCCAGTTCTTGCACCAGGCGACTCGTCCACCAGCGTCCCTGGAAGTCCGCTGTTGTACTCCCCTGTCGTCATGCACTTAGTCAGGCAGCCGCCGGACTTGGTCCACCTGACTTGGTCCACCCACGTGTGAGAACTTCCTCTACTCATTTTAAAGCGGCCCTGACAGGGTCGCACGCGCCGCCGACTCGGCGCGGGCCGGCACGTCGCTTGGGGCTCTGTGACCGGCCCGCATGACGCCGGTCGGCTGGCGCGGACGAGTCAGGGCCGTGAAGTTGAGAAGGCGCACCACTCGGGTCACTGGGCGGAGCTCGTCAGCGCACGCGTGCGTGATCACGGGGTTGGCCTTACGGCATGCCTCCGGCGGGGGTACTCCGGCTCCGGGCAGGGGCGGCGTGATCTTGCTCGCCGTACGGGGTGGGTGTGGAAAGGGGCCTGCCCGCATGCCGACGTCCCAGGGCAAGCCCTAGCAGACCAGCCGCGGGGCCGCCTTCGCTCCATCACGGCCGTGTTCCGAGCGCGTGGCCGGGCAGCCCCGCGGCTGGCCCGCTACCTCATCGGTGGGACGACGGCATACGGGGAGGCCAGGACGTCTGTGGTGATGGCAGTTCTCCACATGGGACGAACGTCTACAAGGTCAACAAGTCGCTTCGATCAGACCCCCCACAGCCGCCAACCTTAACACCATTCAAGCGCAGGGGAGGGGCAGGGGCGAGCTGCGCACCCCTGCCTCAAAGGCTCAGGACCAGTGCTGGTAGTTGGTGCCGTTGCAGTCTCTGAGTTTGACGCCGAGGGAGACGCTCGCGGCGAGGCACTTACCGTTCTGCAGATTCGGAACAGAGCCCGTGTCGTAGATGTACCACCGCTGGTACAAGTTGCCCCTGCAGTCGACAAGTCTGATGCCCTTTTCGACGCTCCCGTCGAGGCACTTGCGGCTCTGTTGGTGAACGATGCTTATGCCGTTATTCGTCGAGTCCTTGTACCACTGCTGGTAGGTGCTTCCGTTGCAGTCTCTGAGTACGACGCCGATGGAGGTGGACGCGGCGAGGCACTTACCGCTCTGCACGTGCTTGATTTCCGGGAACGTGACCTGAGCGGACAACTGCGACGATCCAGATTGCTGGTCGGCGGCGGCCGGTGTAGTGACAGTCATGGTGATCATAGCTGCCGCCACAGCTGCGGTTCGGATAATGGCACGGTAATCCATCGTTCTCCTTGGGGATATCGCGGCTGCCGGTTTGGACAGCAAGAGACGTCTGCCACCTGCGGGCTGTCGACCCGGCTGACACTAGCGAGGGGCGGTATATCGCGGGTATGTCAATGATCCGGACAAGCCAAGTCGGACACCGCTTCGTCGATCTTGACCACGCTCAACCGCTACACGCACGCGTCGTCCGAGGGCTGTACGGTGTGAAAGCGCACAGGTCAGGGACCAGCGGACCCATCACGGCCCTGGACACCGGGCGCGCGGCCGGGCGGCCCCGCGGCTGGCCCGCTATCTCTTCGGGTGGGACGACGGCAGACGGGCAGGCTCGGGAGCTCTTGTCCTGGCTTACGTAGGAGGACGGCCGTCTGACGCAAGCTTTGATCCTGGCGACCTCAACCACAGAGCGCGTGTTCACGGTTCGCGCTGCACTACCAGTGCGATACCAGGCCATGACCGATGTCGGCGGAGGATGCGGCCTCCGACAAGGCGAGATATTCGGCCTTCCTCTGGATGAGGTGGACTTCGACGGCGGATGGCTGCATGTGGCCTATCAGGTGAAGGACGTCGGCGGCCGTCTTGTGTTCGCTCCACCGAAACGGGAGAAGGAACGGGACGTGCCGCTTCCCGACCGAATCGCCGAGGCGCTCCAGGAGCACGTGAAGACCTTCCCACCTGCTGAAGTCACGCTTCCGTGGCGCACGCCGGACGGCCCGCCGCTGACGAAGCTGCTCACCTTCACCCGCGACGGTGGCGGCCCGGTACGGCGGAGCGACTTCAACGTGTTCGCCTGGAAGCCCGCTCTTGTAGCCGCCGGCGTCATCCCGCCTCCGGACGCCGGGAAGCGGCACCAGGCCGCTCGTGAGCACGGCATGCACGCGCTCAGGCACTTCTACGCCTCGGTGCTGCTGGACGATGGGGAGAACATCAAGGCCCTGAGCCAGTACCTCGGACACAGCGATCCAGGTTTCACGCTCAGGGTCTATACGCACCTCATGCCGAGCAGCGAAGGGCGCACACGGAGGGCTATAGACAGGGTCTACGAAGCCATCGATGAGCAGTCGGACGGCCCACAGACGGCCCAGGAGTGATCAAAGAGCGTGGGGCCATCGAGTTACACTCGATGGCCCCACGCTTACCGTTCTCCGAGAAACGGCATCTGACCTGGGATTACAGGACAGGAAGATACCGGCCGAGCTCGAACTCGGTGACGTGGCGGCGGTATTCGCGCCACTCCGACCGCTTGTTGCGCAGGAAGAAGTCGAAGACGTGCTCACCCAGCGTCTCGGCGACCAGCTCGCTGCGCTCCATGACCTCGATCGCGTCGTTGAGCGACCCGGGCAGCGGCTGGATGCCGAGGGCCCGGCGCTCGGCGCTGGTCAGCGTCCACACGTTGTCCTCGGCCGCCGGAGGCAGCTCGTAGCTCTCCTCGATGCCCTTCAGCCCGGCCGCGAGGATCAGCGCGAACGCCAGGTAGGGGTTGCAGGCCGAGTCGAGCGAGCGGAACTCGATGCGCGTCGAGCCGCCCTTGTGCGGCTTGTACATCGGCACCCGGACCAGGGCCGAGCGGTTGTTGTGGCCCCAGCACACGTAGGAGGGCGCCTCGCCGCCCATCCCCGCGATCGCCTCGGCGCCGCCCCACAGCCGCTTGTACGAATTCACCCACTGGTTGGTGACGGCGGTGATCTCGGCGGCGTGCTTGAGCAGCCCCGCGATGAACGACCGGCCGATCTTGGACAGCCGGTATTCGGAGCCGGCCTCGTAGAAGGCGTTCCTGTCGCCCTCGAACAGCGACATGTGCGTGTGCATGCCGGAGCCCGGGTGCTCGGTGAACGGCTTGGGCATGAACGACGCCCAGATGCCCTGCTCCAGCGCGACCTCCTTCATGACCAGGCGGAAGGTCATGATGTTGTCGGCCGTGGTGAGCGCGTCGGCGTAGCGCAGGTCGATCTCCTGCTGGCCGGGCGCGCCCTCGTGGTGGCTGAACTCGACGGAGATGCCCATCGACTCCAGCATCATGATCGCCTGGCGGCGGAAGTCGTGGCCGGCGCTGTGCGGCGTGTGGTCGAAGTAGCCGCCGGAGTCGATCGGCTGGGGCCGCTCGCCGGCCTCGGGGCGGTTCTTCAGCAGGAAGAACTCGATCTCCGGGTGGGTGTAGAACGTGAAGCCCATGTCGGCGCACTTGGCGAGCGTGCGCTTGAGCACCCAGCGCGGGTCGGCGTGCGAGGGCGAGCCGTCCGGCATGAGGATGTCGCAGAAGATGCGCGCCGCGCCCGGCGTCTCGCTGCGCCAGGGCAGGATCTGGAACGACGACGGGTCCGGCTTGGCGAGCATGTCGGACTCGTAGACGCGGGCGAAGCCCTCGATGGCCGAGCCGTCGAAGCCGATGCCCTCGGCGAAGGCGCCCTCGAGCTCGGCGGGCGCGATGGCGACGGATTTGAGGAAGCCGAGCACGTCAGTGAACCACAGCCGGATGAACCGGATGTCGCGTTCCTCGAGCGTGCGGAGCACGAACTCCTGCTGGCGGTCCAAGGCATCCCCTCAAAAAGACAGTACGGTTCTCCTACCAGGATGCCGTGTCCGTGTTTCGCACACGTTACGGGGGGTGCCGGTGAACAAGCCGGTGCGAGCCTCGCTGACAAAGCCCCCGCCCCGTCCTACTGTGATCACGCAGTCAGTCTCGGGGGAGGCATTGGTGGCCATCGACCTGCTCAATCACAAGCTCGATCGGGCGTTCGACCACATCGACGCGAGCGGCAACGGCGTCGTCGAGCGTGAGGACTTGCTGGGGCTGGGCGCCCGCATCCTGGTGGGCTTCGGGGAGTCCCCAACCTCGGTCACCGGGGCCAGCCTCGTCGACAGCTTCGACGGCGTCTGGTCCGCCCTGGCGCAGGCGCTCCAACGCGACGGCGACTCCGGTATCGCGCGGCCGGACTTCCGCACCGCGATGACGGCGGCGTTCGTCACCGGCGACCGGTACGACCCGGTCTTCCGGCCCGCCACGGTCGCGGTGGCGGAGCTGTGCGACGGCGACCGGGACGGCGAGATCTTCCCCGGCGAGTTCCGCACGATGCTGAGCGCGTTCGGCGTCGCCTACGACGACGTGGACGAGGCGTTCGACCGGCTCGACCGGGCGGGGAGGGGCACGCTGACGGTGGCCGAGCTGGTCACGGCCGCCTCCGACTACTACCGCGGCGACGACCCGAACGCCGCGGGCAACTGGCTCTTCGGGCCGCTTGTTGCTGGACGATGATCGACCCCGCGCGCAACCAGGCGAACTCCGCCCGCGCCTCGGTCAACTGGCGGCACTGCTCGGCGAACCCGGGCGCGCTCTTACGGCCCGGCCGCCCATGCTCATGCTGCTCGACCGCCAGATTCCACACAGACCGGGCGTGCCCGCAATCCTCGGCCGGCGCCGCTTCCTGAGCGAGCGTGGGCTGCAGCCGGTAACGGGACACGACCAGCAGATTACCGACCGCCACCGACAAAACAGGGAGACTCAAGTGGCCCACCGTTCCGCGTTTTCTCTCCGCCCTGAAGGTCGGGGCATCCACGCCATAGGTGATCGGTGAGCACCACCATGAGCACCACCGTGCTGGCCACGGTGCGCACCGCGCTGCGTTCTGTCCTGTCGTCGATGATGCCGCTGCCGCGCAGGGGCGGCTCGGCCGCCCTCGCGCTGCTGCCGCTGACCGAGCGGGTGCCCGGCATGGCCGAGCCGTGCCGGATGCACCCGGCCGTGTACGCGATCGAGGCCGCGGTCATCGACTGGGCCAGGAGGACCGGGCTGCGGGCCGACCCCGGGGTCGGCTTCCACCGGATGGCGGGCCGGGCGTTCGCCGAGTTCGACGCGGCCGCGGCGGCCCTGTTCGCGCAGTGGCTGACATGGCTGTTCCACCTGGACGACGAGCTGGACGAGGGGGCGTGCCGGCTGGAGGTCTTCCACGGCATGCTCAAGGGCTCGGTACGCCACCCGCTGGAGGCGGCGTTCGCGGACCTGTGGCGGGTGACGAGCGTGCGGATGAGCGACCGGTGGCGGGCCAGGTTCGCGGTGGGCCTGCAGCGCCAGCACGACGCTTGCCGTACCGAGGCCGACAACCGGGCGGCGGGCCGGATGCCGACGCTGGAGGAGTACCCGGCGCTGCGCAGGGGCACGGTGGGGCCGTACCTGTACGACCTGGTCGAGCCGTGCCTGCGGGTGGAGGTGCCGGCCTGGGTGCACGAGTCCGAGCCCTGGCAGCAGCTGGTCAACGCCTGCAGCGACGTCACGGCCTGGTGCAACGACGTGGCCTCACGGCCGAAGGAGCGCGGGGACGTGCACAACTTCGTGGTGCTGGCGATGCACCAGCTCGGGCTGGGCGAGCGGGAGGCGACGGCCTGGGTGCTGGACAGGATCGCCCGGCGCTGCGAGGACATGCGCAGGGCCGCCAGGCGGCTGCCGCTCGACGACCTGGCGCCCAAGGCGGCCAGGGACGTCAGCAAGGTGGCCTGCGCGTATCTGGCGGCGCCGCGCGCGCACCTGGACTGGCTGCTGGAATCGACCCGCTATGCCTAGTGTCATGGCTGTCCGGCGAGCGTGTCGCCGGCGGGGGTGCGGCGGTAGACGACCTGCTTGCCGAGCCGCATCCCCACCGTGAGCCCGCCGCCGCTGAGCACGCCGAGGTGCTGGCTGACCGCGCCCGGCGTGAGCGACATGCGGGTGGCCAGTGCGGTGGTGGTGCTGGGCTCGGCCAGCGCGAGCAGGATCCGCGCCCGGCTCCGGCCGATCAGTGCCGCCAGCGCGCCGGGCGCGGGCGGCGGACCTTGCTCCCACAGCGTGCCGACGCCGAGCACCGGATACACGAGCATCGACTGGTACGGCGCGGACATGACGGCCACGGACGGCCAGTAGAACGCGCTCGGCACGAGCACGAGCCCGTCGCCGTGCAGCCCGCCCTGGTGGCACCAGGGCCGGTCGATCATCAGCCGCTCCCCCGTCCATTCCACGGCGGGGTCGAGCCCGGCGAACAGCTCGCGCGCCCCGCCCTGGGCGAGCTGCCGCGACCTGCCCAGGACGTCGCGTTCGAGCAGGGCGTACACGCGGGGCCAGAACTCGGCGAAGCACTTCTCCCAGTACGCCTCCAGAGCGTCCGCGACCCTGGCCACGCCCGCCTCCGGGTCGGCCATGAACCGCTCGAGCACGGCCGGGTCCCGCCCGGCGAGCTCGCCGGCCTCCGCGTGGGCCAGGCCGGCGAGCTCGCCGGCCTCCGCGTGGGCCAGTTCGGGAGAGGTGCGCCTGACCCGGTCGAGCTCGGCGGCGAAGTCCGGCATCGGCGTGTCGGGCGGCGGGGTGACGAAGTCGGCCAGGTATCCGGCCGGCGGCACGAGCGCGAGCAGCTCGGTCAGATCGAGCCCGGCCAGCCGGGGCCGGACGGCCTTGAGCCAGGGCAGGTGGATCGACTGCCTGGCGGGCTGCTGGAGGGTGCGCAGGCTGGCCACGAGCTCCCACATCGGCGAGAACGCGAACCGGATGCGCGCCACGTCCTCCGGCCTCAACACCCAGGTGATGGACATCCCTTTAGTGTGAGCTAAATCGTTCGCGGCACCAAACCCCGAAATATCACTCTTGATCGCGTGTCTAGCGCAACGATCGACAAACCCTCTTTCCTCCGGTCCAAGCTCGGCGGGCTGCCCCGCCCGTTCTGGGCCCTGTGGGGCGGCACACTCGTGAACCGCCTGGGCACCATGGTCATGCCCTTCACCGGCGTCTACCTGACCCAGAGCCGCGGCCTGTCGCTGACCGCCGCGGGCCTGGTGATGGGCGTCTTCGGCGCGGGCTCGCTGCTGTCGCAGCTGCTCGCGGGCGTGCTCACGGACCGGATCGGGCGGCGGGCCACGCTGTCGGGCGGCATGCTGGCCACGGCCGTGACCATGCTGGCGCTCGGTTACAGCACGTCGCTGCCGGCGATCCTGGCCTCGATGTTCGTGCTGGGCCTGGTGATCGACGTCTACAGGCCCGCGTCGAACGCCCTGGTCGCCGACCTGGTTTCGCCCGCGGAGCGGCCCCGGGCGTACGGGCTGCTGTTCTGGGCGATCAACCTCGGCTACTCGGTCGGCATGACGGCCGGCGGATGGCTGGCCGGGATCGGGTTCATCTGGCTGTTCTGGATCGACGCGGTGTCGAGCGTGCTCTTCGCCGTGCTGGTCTGGCGGGCGGTCCCCGAGACCAGGCCGGATGCCAGGGAGTCCACCGGCGGTTTCGGCGTGGTGCTGCGCGACCGGGTGATGGTCGCCTTCACGCTGATCACGCTGGGCCACGCACTCGTCTACGCGCAGACGTTCACCATGCTGCCGGTGGCGATGACCGAGGTGGTGAAGCTGACGCCGGGACAGTTCGGGCTCGCCATGGCACTGAACGGGGTGCTGATCGTCATCGTGCAGCCGCTCGTGTCCGGCTGGCTGGGCCGCAGGGACGCCTCCCGTGCGTTCGCGCTGGGCATGGCCGTCATGGGACTCGGCTTCGCGCTGACCGCGTTCGTCACGAGCACGCTCGGGCTGGCCGCCACGATCGCCGTGTGGACGGCGGGCGAGATCGTCACGGCGGGCATCGCCGGCACGATCGTGGCCGTGCTGGCGCCGGCGCACCTGCGGGGGCGGTACTCGGGGCTGTTCGGGTTCGCGTGGTCGATGGCCGCGGTGCTGGCGCCGCTGGTCGGCGGGCCGCTGCTGGAGCTCGGCGCGGGGGCGCTGTGGTTCACGATGGGTGGGGTGGGCGTGGCGTCCGCGGCGGGCATGCTACTACTCGGACCCGCGATCCGACGCCGTTGAGGTGAGGCGCGAATGTGCTCTCGCAGCATCCGAGCCGATGCCCCCTTCGAGGCTGTTGACCAGCCTGGACAGGGTGAGCTTCGGCCGGATTCCATCGCGGTAACACAACGAAACGCTAGTATCACGGTGTGGAGTCGATAAAGCGGACGCGGGCACACGTGGCGCGCCTCGACCTGGGCGTGGCCCAGGCGCTCACGCTGGACGGTCAGGCGCATACGGCCCGCGCGCTGTGGAACCTGCTGCACGAGTACTTCACGTTCCGCCAAGGCCGGTTCGCGACGTTGAAGGACTGCGATCAGGCCATCCGGCAAGCCCGCCAGGACATCGACTGGATGGGACAACTCCCGGCCCAGGCGGCCCAGGCCGTGTTGAAGACCTACCGGCAGGCGTGGGCGAACTTCTTCAACCCCGACCATCCCGCTGAGCGGCCCACGTTCAAATCCCGGGGCCGGTCACGGATGGCGGTCGACGTCCCCCAGGCCCGAGACTTGCAGATCAAGCGGATCAACCGGCGGTGGGGCGTGGTCAACCTGCCCAAGATCGGCCGGGTCCGGTTCCGGTGGACCAAGGACCTGCCTGGCGTCACCAAGGGCGGTCCCGCAGGGCGGATAACCGGAGCCCGCCTGGTCAAAGAAGCCCACGGGTGGAACATCGTGTTCCGCACCGAGACCCTCATCGCACCGACCCCCGCCGTGCATCCCGGCCCAAGCGTCGGCATCGACCGGGGGATCAACGTCGCCTTGGCACTGTCCGATGGGACCATGCGCGAGCACGGCCCCTGGCTCACCGACGGTGAACGCGAGCACCTGCGCCGGTTGGAGAAGAAGAGCGCCCGCCAGCGCCGCACTCGCATCCCCGACCGGCCGATCTCCCGCCGGTTGGCCCGTACGTATGCTCAGATCGCCAAGGCCCGCGCGACAGCCAAGCGCCGTGCCCTGGACTGGCAGCACCAGACCACCACCGAACTGGCCGGCACATTCAGCACGATCGTGGTGGAAGACCTGAAGATCACCAGCATGGTCCGTTCCGCCAAGGGCACCGTCGAACAGCCCGGCGTCAACGTCGGGCAGAAGTCAGGGCTGAACCGGGCGATCACCGCCGAGGCATGGGGGCGGACCGTCACCCTGCTGGAGTACAAGAGCGCCGATCGGGGCGGGCGAGTGGTCAAGGTTCCCGCGCCGGGTACGTCGCAGACCTGCCACCAGTGCGGCCACCGCGACCCCGGCAACCGGGCCAGGACCGTGTTCACGTGCAAGAACCCTGGCTGCGGATGGGCCGGTCATGCCGACTCCAATGCCGCGATCAACATCAACAACGCCGCAGGAACTGTGGTGTCAGGACGTGGAGACCTTGGGGCTACCCGGTCGGCGAAGCGTCAACCCCCGCGCGCCGCTTGACCGCGACGTGATGGGAGAATCTCCGGCCTTCAGACTTCAGGTCGGGGAGGAGTTCAAAGTTACGCGTGACATGCGTGAATTGTGAATTATGGCGTACTAGGCTGATCGCGTGGCACAACTGCGCATTGCCCAAGCACAGACGAACCCAACCGTCGTCGACCTGACCACCAATGCCGACCGGCTGGTCGCGTGGACCCGCAACGCCGCCGAGCGCCGGGCTCATCTCGTCGTCTTCACCGAGATGTTCCCCACCGGCTACCCCGTAAAGGACCTCGTGCTCCACAGGTCCTTCGTGGACGCCTGTAGCGCCTGAAAATGCTGACCTTCACCGCGCTCGGACCGTTCCAAGCCTGGGCCGACGGCGCCCCTCTCGATCTCGGCGGACAGCGGCAGCAAGCGGTGCTCGCCCGCCTGCTCGTGGCCCGCGGCCGCGCCGTGCCCGTGAACACCCTCATCGACGAGCTCTGGCCGGGCAACCCGCCCGCCCAGGCCCTGTCCACCATCCAGGGCTACGTCTCCCGCCTGCGCCGCGCTCTCGAGCCCGGGCGCGCGCCCCGCGAGGAGGCAGGCGTGCTGGTGTCCGCGCCGCCCGGCTACGCCCTGCGGGCCGAGACCGGGCAGGTGGACACCTGGCGCTTCGAGAACCTGGTCAAGTCGGACGGCGCGCCGGCGCAGGTGTGGGCGGCCATGGACGCCGCGCTGGGGCTGTGGCGGGGACCCGCGCTCGCCGAGTTCAGCGAGCTGAGCTGGGCCGCGACGGAGGCGGGCCGGCTGGAGGAGCTGCGGCTGATCGCCGTCGAGCGGCGGGCCGACGCCGGTCTGGCGCTGGGCAGGGCGACGGCGCTGGTGGCCGACCTGGAGGCGCACGCGTCGGCGCACCCGCTGCGCGAGGAGGCGTGGCGGCTGCTGGGCGTGGCCCTCTACCGGATGGGCCGCCAGGGCGACGCGCTGGCCGCGCTGCGCAGGGCGCGCGCGGTGTGGCGCGACGAGCTGGGCCTCGACCTGTCGGCCGCGCTCAAGCAGCTGGAGGCCGACATGCTCGCCCAGCGCCTGGAGGAGCCGCCGCCCACGGAGGCGCCCGCCGCGGAGACGCCCGGCGCGCTGCGGGTGCTGGTGGCCGACGACCAGGCCCTCGTACGCGCGGGGCTGCGGGCCATGTTCGACGGCGAGCCGGGGGTGACGCTGGCCGGCGAGGCGAGCAACGGCGAGGAGGCGATCGCGGGCGTCCGCGAGACGCGGCCGGACGTGGTGCTGCTCGACATCCAGATGCCGCACCTGGACGGCCTGGCCGCCGCGCGCCGGATCCTGGCCGAGGAGCGGCCGCCGAAGGTGGTCATGATGACCACGTTCGGCAGCGACGAGAACCTGTACGCCGCCCTGCGGGCGGGAGTGAGCGGGTTCCTGCTGAAGACGGCGGCTCCGGAGCAGTTCGTGGCCGCGATCAGGGCCGCCGCGGCCGGGGACGCGCTCATCGACCCGGCGGTCACCACGCGGCTGATCTCTGCGTTCACCGGGCGTACCGACCCGGCCTCTCCCCCGGCGCTGGCCGGGCTGTCCGACGACCGGCTCGACGTGCTGAAGCTCGTCGCCAGGGGACTGACGAACCAGCAGATCGGCCAGACGCTCTCGCTGGCGGAGGAGGAGGTGGCCCGGATGGTGAAGTCGCTGCTCGAGCACCTCGGGCTGTTCGACCGGGCGCAGCTGGTGATGGCCGCGTACGAGTCGGGGTTGGTCACACCTGGCGAGAAGGCCCACTTTTCGTCGCTTTGACGATAAAAATCGGGGCGTACTAGTCTGGTCGCGTGGCACAACTGCGCATTGCCCTGGCACAGACGAATCCGACCGTCGGCGACCTGACCACCAACGCCGACCGGCTGGTCGCGTGGACCCGCGAGGCCGCCGAACGCGGGGCTCACCTCGTCGTCTTCACCGAGATGTTCCTCACCGGCTACCCCGTGGAGGACCTGGTGCTGCGCACGTCCTTCGTGGACGCCAGCATCCGGACCCTGGAGGAGGTGGCGCGCAGGCTGGAACGGGAGGGCCTGGGGGAGCTTCCGGTGGTGGCCGGCTACGTCGACCGGGCCGGCCTGGCCCCCCGGGTGGGCCAGCCGAGGGGCGCGCCGTTGGACGCCGCCGCGCTGCTCTACAAGGGCGAGGTGGTCACGCGGACGGCCAAGCACCACCTGCCGAACTACGGGGTGTTCGACGAATACCGCTATTTCGTGCGCGGCGACCGGCTGCCGATCTTCCGGCTGCACGGGGTGGACGTGGCGATCGCGGTCTGCGAGGACCTCTGGCAGGAGGGCGGCCCCGTGTCCGTGGTGGGGCAGGCGGGGGCCGGGCTGCTGGTCGCGCCGAACGCCTCGCCGTACGAGAAGGAGAAGGACGACGTACGCCTGGAGCTGTGCGCGCGCCGGGCGCGCGAGGCCGGGTGCGGGCTCGTCTACGTGAACCAGGTCGGCGGGCAGGACGAGCTGGTCTTCGACGGCGACTCGATCGTGGTGGACGGCACGGGCGAGCTGGTGGCGCGGGCGAGCCAGTTCCGCGAGGAGCTGCTGGTCGTGGACCTGGACGAGCTGCCGGTCTCGGACGCGGCGCCGGGCACGTTCCCGTACGACGCGGGCGACGGCTCCACCATCACCGTCGAGCGCCTGGTGCTGTCGCAGGACCCCGTGGCGCCCTATCCCGCCGAGCCCGCGCGCATCGCCGAGCGGCTGGACCTGCACGCCGAGGTCTATTCGGCGCTGGTGCTCGGGATCAGGGACTACGTGCGCAAGAACGGCTTCCAGTCGGTGATCCTGGGCCTGTCGGGCGGGATCGACTCGGCCCTGACCGCCACGATCGCCGCCGACGCCATCGGCCCGTCGCGGGTCAACGTGGTGCTGATGCCCTCGCGCTACTCGTCGGAGCATTCGCTGGCCGACGCGGAGGAGCTGGTGAGGCGGCAGGGCGTCGTCTCGCAGATCGCGCCGATCGCCGACATCGTCACCGCGTACGAGAAGGAGATCGAGCTGTCCGGCCTGGCCTCCGAGAACCTCCAGGCCAGGGTACGCGGCATGATCCTGATGGGCCTGTCCAACGAGCACGGCCACCTGGTGCTGACCACCGGGAACAAGAGCGAGCTGGCCACCGGTTACTCCACGCTCTACGGCGACTCGGCCGGCGGCTTCGCGCCGATCAAGGACGTGCCGAAGACGATGGTGTGGGAGCTGGCCAAGTGGCGCAACGCCCACTCGGACCCGCAGTTCCTGCTGCAGGCCGAGCGGCCGATCCCGGAGAACTCGATCATCAAGGAACCGAGCGCCGAGCTGCGCCCGGACCAGCGGGACACCGACTCGCTGCCGCCGTACGAGGTGCTGGACCGGCTGCTGGACGACTACGTGGAGAAGGACATGGGCTCGCAGGAGCTCATCGCGGCCGGCCACGATCCGGAGCTGGTGACCCGCGTGATCAGGCTGGTGGACCTGGCGGAGTACAAGCGCCGGCAGTACCCGCCCGGCCCCAAGATCACGCCGAAGAACTTCGGGCGCGACCGCCGTCTCCCGATCACCAACCGCTGGCGCGAGACCACCGCCTGAGATTGTCTGACCGCTCGGCCACGGTGCCGCCATGACTGAATTCGTGCTTGTCGCCGGGGCATGGCTCGGAGCGTGGGCGTGGGACGAGGTGGTGCCGGACCTGCGGGCGGCCGGGCACGGCATCCACCCACTGACGCTGTCCGGCCTCGCCGAGAAGCAGCGGCGACCTCCATCAAGTGCCTGCTCGACGGCGACAAGCCCAGCGACGACGCGGCCTGGCTGCTGACCAGCGAGCGCTGGCGGCTGGTCGAGACGGACACCGGCCACTGGCCGATGTTCTCGCAAGCCGCGGGAGGCTGGCGCGGATCCTGCTGGACGCGGCCGCGGCTCAGGCGTCGGCGCGCGACCGCGCGACCACCACCCCCGCGAACGCGATGAGCGCGCCCGCGGTCACGAGTGTGGCCCGCGGACCCGGCGTACGGGACCGCCGATCAAAACCTGTTCTCCGCCAGGACGCGCGGGAGAGGCCTTGGCAAACACGTAACCACCAGGTTACGCTTTTCGGGTGGACGAGGTGGCAGGGGCGATCGCGGATCCGGTGCGGCGGCAGATCCTGGTCCTGCTCAGGGACGGGCGGCTCACCGCCGGCGAGGTCGCCGAGCGCTTCCCGATCAGCAGGCCCGCCGTGAGCCGCCACCTGCGCGTGCTCAGGCAGAGCGGGCTGGTATGCGCGGAGCTCGTCGGCAGGCAGCGCTTCTACACGCTCGATCCGGAGCAGTTCACCGAGCTCATCGAATGGCTCGCCCAGTTCGTCCGGCCCTCCGGATGGGAGCACCGCTTCGACGCGCTGGAGACAGAGGTCTACCGAACGCGCCGCGAGCGCCGCCCGAGCGGCACCGCGGACAGCAGAGAGGAAAATTCGGCATGAACCGTTTCCCCACCGGCCGGCTGTTCCGCACCGACGCCGGGAGCGATCTCGTTCTCAGCCGGACCTTCCGCGCATCCGCCGAGGACGTGTGGGCCAGCATCACCGAACCGGACCGCACGGCCCGATGGTTCGGCCCCTGGGAGGGCCAGGCCGGTCCCGGCCGGACGATCAAGGTGCAGATGCTGTACGAGGAGCAGGCGCCCTGGTACGAGATGCGCATCGAAGCCTGCGAGCCGCCGCGGCGGCTGGAGGTGTCCGCGCTCGACGAGGCCGGCTCGTGGCACATCGAGCTGCTGCTGTCCGAGACGGACGGCACGACGGAGCTGCGGTTCGTGCAGCACCTGGAGAGCGAGGAGGGCATCGGCGAGGTCGGGCCCGGCTGGGAGTACTACCTCGACATGCTCGTGGCCGCCCGCGACGGCTCCCCCAGACCGGAGTTCGACGACTACTACCCCTCGATGAAGCCCTACTTCGACCAGCTGTCCACGCCGGACACGAACGCGGGCGAGTAGACGGACGCGGCCGCCCCAGAGGCCCGCCGGCCTCGGTCTCCGCGGCCGCGCCGCACGGGTCGGGAATCGGACGGCCGGGGATTGTCGGTGGCGGGTGGCACAGTTGGGCCGTGGCACAACCGCTGAAGGACATGATCAACGCCAGATCCGTGTCGGTGCTGGCCGACGGGCTGGCCGCCGTCTGGGCGCCATTCCCGAGAGCCCGGTTCATCGCGCAGGCCTTGGACGGGCTCGACGGGCTCGAGCTCAAGGATCGCGTCAGGCACGTCGCCGCGGCGCTGCACGAGGCGCTGCCGCTACCGTACCCGCGGGCCGCCGAGATCGTGCGGGAGAGCGCCTCGCGGGCGGCGCTGGACATGTGGAGCGGCTGGCCGGCCACCGACCACACGGCCGTCCAGGGGCTCGATCACCTGGACGCGGCGATGGCCACGCTGGCCGTGCTCACGCCGCACTCGTCGGGCGAGTTCGCCGTACGGCCCTACCTGGAGCGCTACCGCGACGACGCACTCAAGATCATGTACGGCTGGGCGGAATCCCCCGACGAGCATCTGCGCCGGCTGGCCTCGGAGGGGTCGCGTCCGCGGCTGCCGTGGGCCACACGGGTGAGCTGGCTGATGGCTCCGGGGCCGACGCTGCCCCTGCTGGACCGGCTGCGCGACGACCCGAGCGAATACGTCCGCCGCTCGGTCGCCAACCACGTCAACGACCTGGCCAAGGACCATCCGGAGGTGGCTCTGGAGCTGCTGGCCCGCTGGCGTTCCGGCGGCGGCTCGCACGTGGAGCAGGTGCTGCGGCACGCGGTGCGCGGCCTGCTTCGCGCCGGCCACCCGGAGGCGCTCGCGCTGGTGGGCGCCACCCCGGGCAGCGGCGCGGTGGACGTGCTGGCCTTGGAGGCGGACACGGTGGCCGTCGGCGAGAAGCTGGGCTTCACGGTCACGGTCACGGCGGACGCGCCCGGGCCGCTGCTGCTGAAATACGCGATCCGGCGGCCGGGCTCGCGTCGGGTGTTCCACCTGGGCCGGCGTGAGGCGAGCGGCGCGGGGGCGACGTTCTCGTTACGCAAGAGCCATTCCTTCCGCCCGGTCACCACCCGGGACGAGCCGCCCGGACCGAGGGAGCTCGACGTGATCGTCAACGGCAGGGTGGCCGCGAGCACGGCGTTCACCCTGGCCGAGCGCTCCGGCCCCCATTGTTGAGCGTCTGCGAACGCCCGCTCTCACGCCCCTGCTCCACCGCCGCGTTCACCCTGACCACGCGTGCCCGCTCACTGGTCCGCGGCGCTGAGGCCGCTGTGCAGGATCTCGTGGTCCCAGCGGGCGCGGGGCTGGGTGTGCAGAGCCCAGTAGTGCTCGGCGATGTCGTCGGGGTCGAAGTCCGTGCCCGGCGCGACGGGGCCCGCCACGGTGACCGTGGCCACGTGGACGCCCGACGGGCCGTATTCCTGGTCGAGCAGCGCCACCAGCGTTCGCACGCCGCTCTTGCCGAGCGAGAGGCTGACGTACTCCGCCTTGGGCTCGGGCATGCCGCCGGTGATGATGAACGTGCCGGTGCCGCGCCGCGCCATCGCGGGGGCGACGTGTGCGGCGGCGATCAGGGCGCCGACCACGTTGACCGCCCAGGCGTCCAGGTGGGCGCGTACGGTCGCGTCGCCGGGCGAGTCGGGCCGGATGATCGCGGCGTTGTAGACGACGACGTCCGGCGTGCCCAGCTGGCCGACCACCGCGTCGAGGGCGGCGCGCAGGGCCGTCTCGTCGGCGCTGTCGGCCTGGTACGCGCGCACCCCGTCCAGCCCGAGCGCGCCACCGGTACGCGAGACGAGGGCCACCGGCAGGCCCTCCCGTGCGAACCGGCGGGCGACCGACCGGCCGATCCCCGGCCCCGCCCCGATCAGCACCGCTCCCGGCATCTTCGGCTCCTTCACGTTGTTGCGACTGGCGGACACTGGAACGTTAAGGCGTCACATCGATGTGAAGGTCAAGCCCGGAGCGAGGAGCACATGCGGATCGGTGACCTGGCCCACGAGACCGGGGTGAGCAGGCGGCTGCTGCGTTACTACGAGGAGCAGGGGTTGCTGCGCCCCCTGCGGCGGTCCAACGGCTACCGGGAGTACAGCGAGTCGGACGTCGCCGCCGTGCGCCACATCCGTACCCTGCTCGCCGCCGGCCTGCCCACCGCGGTCATCGCCCGGCTGCTGCAGTGCGTACACGACGACGAGGGCGGGCGGATGGTGCCGGCGGCCTGCCCGGGAATGATCAGCCACCTGCGGCGGGAGCGGGGGCGCATCGCCGAGACGATCGAGCGGCTCCAGACCTCCCAGCGGGAGCTGGACACCATGCTAGCCACCGCCCTCGACCAGCGGGAGCGAGACGACGCTGCTCGCCGCCGCCGCCCTAGACCAGCAGGCTTGAGCGGGGACGGTCATGTTCGGGCCTGAGCGAGGCGTGTCAGGGGCTCAGCAGGCCGACGGGGTTGCCGTCCGCCGGCGTGCGGCAGAATCGTCGCCTGTGAGCAAGATTTCCCGGCCGGCCGCGGAGCCGGCAGCAGAGGATCCCGACCTGGCCCGGGCACGGGGCGGGGACGACTCCGCCTTCACCCGCCTCGTGGCGCCGCTGCGCCGGGAACTGCACGCCCACTGCTACCGCATGCTCGGCTCCGCCCACGACGCCGACGACGCCCTGCAGGACGCGCTGCTGCGGGCGTGGCGGCGGCTCGGAGGTTTCGAGGGCCGCAGCTCGCTGCGCTCGTGGCTGTACACCGTGGCCACCCGTACCTGCCTGGACCTCGCCGAGACGCGCGGCAGGCGGGCCCTGCCGGTGGATCTCGGCCCGGCCAGCGACGGCGCCGTCATCGGCGACGCTCCGCGGACCGACGTGGCGTGGCTGGGGCCGTACCCCGACGACCCGGACGCGCGCGCCGAGCAGCGTGAGGCCGTCGAGCTCGCCTTCGTCGCGGCCCTGCAGCACCTGCCGGGCAACCAGCGGGCGGCGCTGCTGCTGTTCGAGGTGCTCGGCTTCTCCGCCGCCGAGATCGCCGCCATGATGCGCACCTCGGCCACGTCGGTGAACTCCGCCCTGGCGCGGGCGCGCAGGATGGTCGCGGAGCGGGTCCCCTCCCGGACCCAGCAGCAGACGCTGCGGGCCGTCGGCGACGCGCGCGTGCGGGAGATCGTCGCCGGGTACGCCGCCGCGCTCGAACGCGGCGACGCCGGCGCCCTGGTCGCGCTGCTCACCGAGGACGTCACCTGGTCGATGCCGCCGATGCCGCACTGGTACCGCGGCCTGGAGGCGGTCACCGACTTCGCGGTACGGGTGCCGCTGACGTCGTGCGGCTCCTGGCGGCACCGCCTGACGCACGCGAACGGCCACCCGGCCGCCGCCTCCTACCTCTGGGACGAGGCCGCCGGCGCGCACCTGGCCTGGTCGATCGACGTGCTGACGCTGCGCGGGGAGCGCGTCGCCGAGATCACCACGTTCCTCGGCCCGGAGAACTTCCCGCTGTTCGGGCTGCCCGCCTCGCTACCGTGACGGGCTCAGGTCGGTCCTGGCCGCACCGGTGTCCAGGTCCATCGGGAAGGACAGGTGCTGGTGGACCATCATCCAGGCGCCGTCCCTGCGCTCGAACACCCGTGTCCCACGTGACCAGGTGCCGGACTCCTGCCCGTCCGCCCGCACGACGCGGACGTGGTTGAGGCCCCACGCCACCGCGAGGTCCTCGCGTACGAGGATCTTCAGGCCGGGGACGTCCAGGCTGACGGCCCCTTCCACGCCGAGGCCGCGGGCGCAGACCTCGCGCACCGCGTCGACGCCGACGTACTGGAGGGGCGCCTCGTGCTCGTACGAGACGACGTCGCCGGCGATGGCGGCCATCATGCCGTCCAGGTCCTTGGCGGCGGTGCCGTCGTACCAGCGCTGGTGCACCCGGCGCACCTCTTCCTCGGCCGCGCCCCGGTCCGTGATCGGGAAGGAGTGGTGCTCGTGGGCGACGACCCAGCGGCCGTCCTCCTTGCGCAGGCCGAGCGTCAGCCGCAGCCGGTAGCCGGGGTCGGCGGCTAGCTCCTCCGGGGTGCCGCAGCGCAGCAGCGCGTGGGCGAAGGCGACGTCGGCTCCGGCGGTGACGTCCAGGGTCTCGATCTCGAACGAGCCGCCCTGCGCCTGCCACTGGAAGAACCCTGGCCACGACTTCCGGTAGGCGTCGATGCCGCGCACGCCCTCGTACGGCGGCGGCACGTCGTACATCACGATGTCGTCGGCGTGGCCGGCGAGGACGCCGTCCAGGTCGCCGGCGTGCACCGCCTCGGCCCAGCGCTCGATCAGTGTGCGGATCTGCTCTTCGTCGGTGGCCATGGGTGTGGTCCTTCCGGGTCGGTGGTTCCGTCGGGACTACAACCCGGGCCGGGCCGGAAAATCATCGCGGCAGCTCCGGCGGCAGGTCGAAGGCCGCGAAATCGGCCTCCAGGAACGAGACGACCTCGGCGATCCTGGTGCCGCGCAGGACGATCAGGTCCAGGCCGGCGGGGACGTAGGCGGCGCACTCGTCGTCCCACATGTACGTGCCGAACGCGAGTTGCCCGTTCGCCCGCGCGGGCAGGAAACGCCAGCGCCGCGTCAGCGGCCCCTCGGTCAGGAAGCCGCGGATGCCGTCGTGGCCCTGGTACCAGGCCGTCAGCGGCGGCATCGAGTACTTCGCGTCCTCGGTCAGCATCGCCACGATGGCGTCGACGTCGGCGGCCTCCCAGGCGGCGGCGTACCGGCGGGCCAGCTCCCGCTGCGCCGGCTCGCCCAGCTCGTCGAGGGTGCGCCGCTGGGCGGCCTCAGGCAGCAGCTCGGCGAGGACCTTGCGGGCCCGCTGCAGGGCGCTGTTGACCGCCGCGACCGTGGTGTCGAGCTGGGCGGCGGCCTCGGCGGCGGCGTACCCGAGGACGTCGCGGAGCAGCAGCACGGCTCGCTGCCGGGCCGACAGGTGCTGCAGGGCGGCGACGAACGCCAGCTCCACGCTCTCCCGCGCCACCGCGCGCGCCTCTGGGCCCAGCTCCGCCGCCCAGCCCATCAGCCGGTCCGGGTACGGCTCCAGCCACGCCACCTCGGCCACCGGCGCGCCCTCCGGGCTCAGGTCGGTGGGCAGCTCGCGCCGCCCCCGCTGCTCGATCACCGTCAGCGCCCGGTTCGTCGCGATCTTGTACAGCCACGACCTGACGGATCCGCGGTCCTCGAACCGCGCCACGTTGCGCCAGGCCCGGTCCAGCGTGTCCTGCACGGCGTCCTCGGCATCGTGGACGGACCCCAGCATCCGGTAGCAGTGCGCGCGCAGCTCATCCCGCAACGGCCCGACCAGACGGCCGAACGCGTCTTGATCGCCGGCCCGCGCCGCATCCAGCAACTCCGCCGCGTCCCCAGACCGCTGCACCGCACCGCCGGACCGCTGCGCCACTCCGTCGGGTTCCCTCGCCGCACCGCCGGACTCCCCCGCCCAGGTCCTCGCCATCGCCCCATCCCATCCCCGCCTGTTCCAGGCCCCAAGCTACAGCGGACTCGGAGACCGGCCCCTGCGAAGATCGAGGGCCCTTGACACCAGCGTGCGGGCCACCGCCTGAAGGCTGAACCCGGCGTGCTCATGCGTCCGCCCCGAGTCGGGTCTCGATGCCGTCGAGGATGATGTCCAGCCCGAGGAGGAACTGGCGGTCGAAATCACCGTTGTCCACCTGGGCCTGCCGGGACAGCTCCGTGGCGTTCTCCTCGAGGAACCGGCCGACGCGCTCGCGGATCTCGGTGTCCGCGGCGGGGGTCCGGATGGTGGCCCACCAGGTGTTCTCGGCGGCGACGTACCCGTTCACGTAGGAGGTAAGGGCCCCGACGGCGGCGACGAGGGCGGGGCCGCTCAACCCGGCATCGGCGAGGGTGGAGTAGAAGAGCCGGGAGCGGGCCAGCGCGTTCGGGCCGAGCAGGGGGCGGGTGGCGGTGAGCGCCGGCACCCAGGGGTGGCGGCGCATGACGTGTCTGCTCTGCGTGAGCCGGCGGACGACGGTGGCCCGCCAGGAGGGGCCCTCGTCGGGCTCGATCTCGCCGAGCACCTCGTCCAGCGCCAGGTCGAGGACGTCCTCCTTGCTCTTGACGTACTCGTAGAGCGACATGGTGCCCGCCTGCAGGCGAGCGGCGAGGGCCCGCATGGAGAAGCCGCTCACGCCCTCGGCGTCGAGGAGGGCGACGGAGGCCTCGACGATGCGCTCGCGCGACAGCCGCGGCTTGCGCGGGCGTGCGTCGTCGCGGAACCAGATGGCTTCCGGCATGTCCCACTCTTTCCGTGCACTGTACGGAATACCGTACGGCTAGCTTAGCCATCCCGACCCGAAGGAGGTTCGATGACCGAGTGGCAGCGCGACTACGCGATGCTGGCGTTGCGGATCAACCGGCTGGCCGGCGGCGCCATGCTCATCTACCGGGGACCCGAAGAGTGGAGCGCGCAGGCCGGGAGCGAGCCGCCCGCCGCGCCCGGGAAGCTCGCCGACGACGCCGAGCGACTGCTGGACGGCGCCCCATCGGCCTACCTGGCCGGGCAGGTGCGGGCGATGCGCGCCGTCGCCCGGCACCTGAACGGCGAGCGGCTGCCGCTGGCGGAGTACGCGCGGGAGTGCCTGGGGCTGGAGCCGCGGCGGCTGCCGGAGACGGTGTTCGAGGAGGCGCACGCCGAGCTGGACGCCGCCCTGCCGAAGGGCCCGGGGCCGCTGGCGGAGCGGCTCCAGGCGTGGCAGGCGGCGCACACGCTGGACCCGATCGACCGGCTGCCCGGCCTGGTGGCCAAGGCGGTGGCCGAGACGCGGGCTCGGACGAACGCCATCATCCCGCTGCCGGACGGCGAGGTCGTCGGCTGCCGGCTCGTGGAGGGCGTGTCGTTCCACGGGGCCGGCGACTACGAGGGCGGCCTGAGGTCCACGATCCACATCAACAAGGCGGTCCCGTTCAACCTGGCCGATCTGCTGTATCTCGTCTCGCACGAGGGCCACCCCGGGCACATCGCCGAGTCGATGCTCAAGGAGATCCACCTCGCGGACCGGCAGGATCAGGGCGTGCGGTTCATGCTGTCGCCGGCGTTCGTGCTCAGCGAGGGGCTCGGGCTGCTCGCCGAGGAGATCCTGTTCCCGGGCGACGAGGCGCAGACGTGGCTGAACCAGCACATCTTCCCCGAGGCCGGCATCCGGCCCGGCGGTCACAGCGACTTCGCGGCCATCCACCACGCCAAGAACGTGCTGTGGGGCGTGTGGGGAAACGTGGCGTTCCTGGCGGCCGAGGGGCGTACCGACGCGGAGCTGGCCGCGTATCTGGCGCGGTGGTCGCTCTACAGCGACGACGAGGTGGCGCTCGCGCTGGGACTCCTCAAGCCGTCGCCGATGAGCCCGTACATCTTCGGATATTTCCACGGATGGGAGCTGTTGCGGCCGTGGGCGGCGAGGAGCCCGGACCGGGTCCGGCGGCTGCTCACCGAGCAGCTACTTCCCGCCGACGTGACCGTCTAGCGCCCGCCGCCTGATCAGCGCCTCGACGCCGTCGAGCAGCAGATTGAGCCCGAACATGAAGTCGTCGTCGTCCACCCAGCCCTCGGCGCCGCGCATGGCGCCCGAGCGCATCGCGGCCGACAGGGCCGGGTAGGTCTCGGGGTCGAGCACTTCGGCGAGCATCTCGCCGTAGTCGGCGGCCCCCGTGATCCCGGCCTGCTCCATCTGCGGGTCACCGCCGCCGACGCCGTGAACGAGGGCGGCGTCGGTGAGCGCGTATCCGGTCAGGGCGCTCGCCACGTTGATCTTCTCCCCGTCGTCGAGCCCGGTGCCGTCGAGGGCGACCAGCGCGCGGTCCAGCCACAGCAGCCGCCGCGGGCCCAGCGGCGGGACGAGCCGGCCGACGGACAGCAGCCACGCGTGCTCCAGCAGGATGTCGCGATGGGCCCGGGTCCAGAGGGCGAGGTAGTCCCGCCAGGACTTGCCCTCCGGCTCGGGCGGCGGCGGGGCGGCGCCGTCGGCCATGGCGGTGAGCAGGTCCTCCTTGCTGCCGACGTACCGGTAGAGCGCCGTCGCCGCCACCCCGACCCGTGAGGCGACGCCGGCCATCGAGACCCCGGTCAGCCCTTCGGCGTCGGCGATCTCGATGGCGGCGGCGGTGATCGTGGCCAGGTCCAGCCGCGGCCGCGGCCCCCGGCGCGTCACCGGCTTGCGCCCCCACATGCGCTCCACCACGGGCGGCAGCGACCGCTCCTGCGTCATCGAACCCCTCCTTGACCCACTCCCAGGATTGTGCCTTAAGGTAAAACTATGAACGTCATACACAGTACGCCATTCACAGATGCCATTCTCGCCCGGGGCCTGACAAAGTCCTTCGGCGTGACACGGGTGCTGGCCGGGATCGACCTGACCGTGCCCACCGGCTCGCTGCTGGCCCTGCTCGGCCCCAACGGCTCGGGCAAGACCACCACCGTGCGCATCCTGACCACGCTGCTGGCGCCGGACGGCGGCACCGCCACGGTGGGCGGGCACGACGTCGCGCGCGAGGGCGTCGCGGTACGCCGGGTGATCGGCCTGACCTCCCAGCAGGCCACCGTGGACGACCTGCTGACCGGGCGGGAGAACCTGGAGCTGTTCGCCGGCCTCTACCGCCTGGGCCGGCGGCAGGCGCGGCGGCGGGCGGCGGAGCTCCTGGAGCGCTTCGACCTGGCCGCTGCCGCGAACCGGCGGGTGGCGACGTACTCCGGCGGGATGCGGCGGCGGCTCGACCTCGCGGCGAGCATGGTGTCGGCGCCGCGGATCCTCTTCCTCGACGAGCCCACGACCGGGCTCGACCCGCGCAGCCGGGCCGAGCTGTGGGCGGTGATCCGCGAATTACTGGCCTCCGGCACCACCATCCTGCTCACAACCCAGTATTTGGAGGAGGCCGACCAGCTCGCCGACCGGGTCGTGGTGATCAACGATGGTCGCGTCGTGGCCGACGACTCCCCGGCCGCGCTGAAGCGCCAGGTCGGCGCCGAACGCCTGGTGCTCCGCCTGTCCCGGGCCGAGGACGTACCACGCGCCGTGGTGGCGCTCGGCGGGACGGCGCTCGGCGAGGCATGCGAGGTCACGCTGGCGGTCCAGAGCCCCGACCACCTGCGCCAGGCGCTGGATCTGCTGCACGGCGCCGGCGTCGGCGTCGAGCACGTGGAGCTGCGCACCCCCACCCTCGACGACGTCTTCTTCGAGCTCACGGCGGCCGCGGCATGAGCGGCGTCCTCAGCGCGGCGGGCGATCTGCGCCGCCTCGTCGTCCGCGACCTGCGCCGCGAGCTGCGCATCCTCGACAGCCTCATCGTGAACACCGCCCTGCCCGTGATCATCATGGTGCTGTTCGTGTACGTCTTCGGCGGGGCGATCACCACCGGCTCCAGCGGGCTGGCCTACATCGACTTCGTGGTGCCCGCCGTGCTGCTCATGTCCGGCGGGTACGGGGCCGCGCTGACCGCCGTGAACATCGCCGACGACATGACCGGAGGCATGATCGACCGCTTCCGCACCCTCCCGATCGGCGGCTGGGTGGTCCCCGCCGGGCACGTGGTCGCCTCGGTGGTCCGCAACGTGGCGGCCTGCGGCTTCGCGCTGATCGCGGCGATCATCCTGGGGTTCCGCCCGAACGCTGCCCTGGCCGACTGGGCCCTGGTCTTGGCAGTGATGGCGGGGTACGTCCTGGCGATGTCGTCGCTGGCGGTGCTCTGGGGGCTGCTCGTCAGGTCGACCCAGGCGGCCGGCGCGTTCAGCTTCGTCGTGCTCTTCCTGCCGTACCTGTCGGACGGGGTCGTACCGGCCGAGACCATGCCGGGCGTGCTGCGCGACTTCGCCTACAACCAGCCGGCCACGCCCATCGTGGCGACGCTGCGGTCGCTGCTCCTGGACCAGCCGATGGGCTCGTCGGGGGCGGTGGCGGCGGCCTGGCTCGCGGGCACGGCGCTGGTCAGCGTACCGATCGCGGCGGTGCTGTTCCGCCGCAGAACCTCGGTCTAGGGTCAGGCCGTGGCCGCACCCGGAGGCGAGCACAATGGGCCAGGTCCCGGAACGCGAAACACGGAGGCGGCCGTCGGCGCGCCTCCGTGCCGGATGCGAACGGCTTACGGTGCCATTCCGGCCAGGGCCGCGTCGACGACGCGTTCGGCCAGGTCAGCGGGGAGACCCCCGGCCGGGCCCCACTTGGTGTGGTGCATCATGGTGCCGGCCAGCATGGCCATGGCCATGTCGACGTCCAGGTCGGCCCTGAGCTCACCGGAGGCGATGCCGCGCTCGATCACGGCCCGCATCGCCAGCTTGCGGGGCTCGATGGCGCGCTTGACGAAACGCTCCATCAGCTGCGGGTAGCGGTCGGCCTCGCTCATCGCGATGTTCATCACGCAGCGGCTGCGGGGATGACCGGCCTCCCTGCGCATCGCGTCGAGGAGGCTGACCAGATCGTCCCGCACCGACGTGCCGGTGAGCGCCGGCACCGGGGCCTTGAGCGTGGAGAGGGCGTCGACGACCAGATCCTCCTTGTTGGACCAGCGCCGGTAGATCGTGGTCTTGCCGACGCCCGCCCTCGACGCGATCGCCTCGATGGACAGCTCGGACACCCCCATGCCCTCGCCGATCAGGTCGAGGGTCGCCTCGATGATCGCCTTTTCGGCCTTCTCGCTGCGCGGACGGCCCGCCGGGCGGGCAGTCCCTGATTCCTGGATCGTCATCGCGGCCTCACACTACCGCTGGTTCCTTCTCCGCAACCTGCTGTACGGGCTGCGGCTTGCCCGGCATCCACTTGGCCACCACCGCGACGCCGATCAGCGCGATCAGCGCCGACACCAGGGCCGTCACGTGCATGCCGTCGATGAAGGCGGTGAACGCGGGCTTGACCAGCGCCTGCCCCCGCTCGCCGAGCCCCTCGACGACGCTCATCGTCGCCATGATGGACTCACCGGCGGAGTGCTGCACGTCGGCGGGGAGCCCGGCCAGCGCAGGCTCCATCGCGCCACGGTAGCTGGACGACAGCACCGAGCCGAGCACGGCCACGCCGAGCGCGCCGGCGACCTGGCGGACGGTGTTGCTCATGGCCGAGCCGACCCCGGCCTTCTCCCTGGGGAGCGCCTCCATGATGGCGGTGGTCGCGGGCGGCATGATGTTCGCCATCGCAGCGCCCTGGACGAAGAAGATGACCTCGATCAGCACGACCGGCGTGTTCTGGTCCAAGAACGCGTAGCTGGTCAGCGCCGCCGTCACCACGATCATGCTGACCGTGGCCGACAGCTTGGCGCCGAACCGCTCGTTCACCCGCTGGCTGAGCGGCGCGAAGATGAGCTGCGCGGCGGCGAACGGGATCATCAGCGCCCCCGCCTGCAGCGCCGAGAAGCCCAGCACGACCTGCAGGTAGAAGGTCAGGAAGAACATCCCGCCCATCATCGCGAAGAAGACGATGCCCATCATGCCGATGGCCGAGCTGAACCGGACGTTGGAGAAGTTGCGCACGTCGAAGACCGGGTGGTCGATGCGCCGCTCCCACCACACGAACACGCCCAGCACCGCCACGCCGGCCAGCGTCGGCACCAGCACCTCGGCGCTCGCCACGGTGCCCAGGAAGCCGCCGCGGATGATGCCGTAGACGATGGCCACCAGGCCGATGATCGACAGCACCACGCCGACCGGGTCCAGCTTCGACGGCATCGGGTCCTTCGACTCGGGCACGATGGTAGCGATGAGGATCATGCCGATCACCACGATCGGCACGTTCACCAGGAAGACCGAGCCCCACCAGAAGTGCTCGATCAGCAGGCCGCCGGTGATCGGGCCGATCGCCACCGCGAGCCCCACACCACCGGCCCACACGCCGATCGCCTTGCCGCGCTCACTGGGCGGGAACACGTTGGAGATGATGGCCAGGGTCGCCGGCATGATCGCCGCGCCGCCGATGCCCATCGCCGCCCTTGCCAGGATGAGCTGCATCGGATCCTGGGAGTAGGCGCTGGCGAGGGAGGCCAGGCCGAACAGCGCCATGCCGATGAACAACATCCGCTTGCGCCCTGTCCGGTCACCGATCACGCCGAACGTGAACAGCAATCCGGCGAACACGAGCGTGTAGGAGTTGATCGCCCATTCCAGCTCGCTCTGCGTCGCGCCCAATCCGGCTGTCTTGTCGGCGATCGTCTTCATCGCCACGTTGAGGATCGTGTTGTCGAGCACGACCGCCAGCAGGCTGAACACCAGCACGCCGAGGATGGCCCATCGCCGTGGATGACCTGAGTTCGGGTCCATGGAAGAATCCGCCTTAATTTCGATACGTCTGAGTTTCGCAACGCCACCGTATCGCAAACTATTCCGATACGCAACGGTGTCGTTTCGTAAACTCCGCACGAACTGCAGGCGTCATCTTCGTTTCATCGCCACGCCCCGCCGTCCGACCCGGAAACATGCCCGTAGCGACCTCCCTGACCGACCCTCCGGCCAGGCGGCCGTACGCAGCCGCATCACGAGCCGCACCGGCGTACCCGCAGGCCCGATGCCGCGGCACCGGCTCGCTTGCGGCCCGGTGCCGCGCCCGTTCAGCCCGTGGCGGAAGAGCCGGCCGGCGTCGGCTCGTCTTCGTCGAGCCCTGCCTTCTCGACCGGCGACGGCGGGTCCTCGCCCGCCCATGCCCTCTCGACCGGCACAGGGAAAGCCTGCACCGGGCGGCGGCGCCAGAACGGCAGGGCGGCCACGACGATGGTCACCCCCACCAGGCCCGCCACCACGAACGCCCAGGCCGGGCCGAATCCGTCGATGACGGCCCCGGCGATGGGGGCCGCGGCGGCGCCGCCGATCAGCAGGGCGGTGCCGTGGAAGCCCATCGCCTCTCCCCTGGCGTCCGCGGGCACCCAGCTGCTGACGGCGTTCACCGTGGACGACAGGGACGGGGCGCAGAGCAGGCCGGCCGGCAGGAGGGCGAGGATCAGCCAGCGCCAGTCGCCGGAGGCCAGGCCGACCGGGACGGTCAGCAGGCTCATGGCCGCGATGAGCGCGAGAGGTGAGAAGCCGCGCGCCAGGCCGCCGTACACAAACCCGCCGGACAGCGAATAGACGCACCAGATGCCGACGGCAAGGCCCACCCACGCCGTCTGGTCGGCCTTGGTCATGGTGGCGACCAGGGCCAGCTCGGTCGCGGTGAGGACGAACGTGGCCGCCGTGACCGTGCCGAGCAGCGCTCCGAACGCCGGCGTGAACCACTGCCGCCTGGGCACCTTGCCCGCCCGCTCCTCGTGCGCCCGCTCCGCGGCCGAACGGGTGGGCGGGTTGAGCACGATCAGGCCCAGCCCCGCGACCGTTATGCCGACCCCGATGGCCGCCATCGTCACGCTGCCGCCCAGCGTCGTCATGCCCGCCACCGCCAGCGCGGGCCCCGTCATGTACGACAGCTCGACCAGCATCGAGTCGAGCGTGAAGGCGACGGACCGCTGCGGCACCGGCACCAGGGCGGCCAGGCACTGCCTGGTCACGCTGAACACCGGCAGCGCCAGCAACCCCGCCAGCGCCGTCGCGCCGACCAGGACGGGGTAGGGCAGCGCCCACGCGCACGCCCAGAACACCGCCTGGGCCACGGTGGTGACGGCCAGCACCGGGCGCATGCCGTATTTGTCGATCAACCTTCCCGCCAACGGTGAGCCGATGGCCATGCCGATCGTGCTCGCCAGGGTGACCAGCCCGGCCCAGTAGTAGCCGAGGCCGAGATCCTGGACCACGTGCAGGGTCAGCGCGAAGGTCACAGCCGTGGCGGGAACCCGGGCCAGCATCCCCACCATCAGCAACGTGGGGACGCCAGGGTTTTTGAGCAGGCGTCGGTAAGGGTCGAGTGCCATGGCGATTGATTACCTCCGCGTTGATTGTCGCAACAGGCACCGACAGTTTCGCCACAGGTTTTTCGCGCGTGACATCATCAGAAGGAGTCCGGGGACGCCACTGGGGCGCCTCGAGACGGTCCTGGAGGGTTTACGTATGTCCTCTTCATCCATGCTGTACGGCGGCGTCTCCGGGCGCCGCGTCACCGTCCGCGACCTCGCCGCCGCCAAGGAGCGCGGAGAGCGGTGGCCCATGGTCACCGCCTACGACGCGATGACGGCCAGGGTGTTCGACGCGGCCGGCATCCCGGTCCTGCTGGTGGGCGACTCCGCGGCCATCGTCGTGTACGGCTACGACTCCACGCTGCCCGTCACGGTCGACGACCTGCTGCCGCTCACGGCGGCCGTCGTACGCGGGTCGTCGCGCGCGCTCGTCGTCGCGGACCTGCCGTTCGGGTCGTACCAGTCCTCGCCCCAGCAGGCGCTGGAGTCGGCGGCGCGCTTCATGAAGGAGGCGGGCGCGCAGGCGGTCAAGCTGGAGGGCGGCCGCCGGGTCCTGCCGCAGGTCGAGGCGCTGGTCTCGGCGGGCGTACCGGTCATGGCGCACCTCGGGCTGACCCCGCAGTCGGTCAACGTCCTGGGCGGCTACCGCGTGCAGGGGCGGGGGCAGTCGGGCGACGAGCTCATGTCGGACGCCAAGGACCTGGAGCGGGCCGGCGCGTTCTCGGTGGTGCTGGAGTGCGTACCGGCGGACCTGGCGCAGCGGGTGACGACGTCGCTCGCGATCCCGACGATCGGCATCGGGGCGGGGGCGGAGACGGACGCGCAGGTCCTGGTGTGGCAGGACCTGATGGGGCTGACGCCGCACCCGGCCAAGTTCGTCAAGCGGTACTCGGACCTGGCCGCCGAGATGGACCGCGCCGTCCGCGCCTTCGCCGCCGACGTGACCTCCGGCGCCTTCCCGGCCCCGGAACACACCTACAGCTGACCCCCGCGCGACGGCGGGCCGGCCCTGCAACGCGGGCCGGGCCCGGAGTCCTGAAGGATCGGGTCTCCGCGCCGCAATTCTTATGACCGGCGAGGTTCCCAGCGGAACCACAGTCTGATCGCGACCAGCCCCGCGACCGCCCAGGCGGTGAGGACGAGGGCGGGCCCGGCCAGGTCGCCGGTCCTGACGGCGTGCACGACCGCCGTGGTCGGCAGCAGGTCCAGCACCGCCTGCAGCCACGAGGGCAGCGGGATGGGGCCCATCGCGCCCGCCGCGACCCCGCACACCAGGAAGACCGGCATGGTGTACGCGGCCGCCAGCTCGGCGCGCGGGATCGCGGCGGTGTAGGCGGCGCCGAGCAGCGACAGCACGGCCGAGCCCGCGGCGGTGACGGCGATGAAGGCGAGCGGGTTCCCGGGCAGCGGGACGTCGGCGGCCAGGCGCACGGCCACCGCGCAGGCCACGATCATCGCCAGGGTCTGCGTGGCCGTGGAGGCGATCTGGCCGGTCAGGATCTGCGTGCCGGTCAGCTCGGTGGCCCGCAGCCGCTTGAGCACGAGCTGGTCGCGGCGGTTCGCGAGCGCGACGGCGATGTTCATGAACGCGGTGATCGACAGCAGGATGGCGAGGGTCCCCTGGAAGATCGAGGTGGCGGCGGCGACGCCGTCGGCGCGCACGTGCCGCATGAGCAGCGGCATCCCGACGGCCAGCCCCACGGGTGTGACCACCGAGGCGAACAGCATGGCCTTGTCGCGCCAGAACAGGCGGGTGCCGAGACGGTAGGTGGCGGCCAGGCTCATCGGGCGCTCCCGGGCAGGTCGAGGAACAGGTCTTCGAGGGTGGCGGTGCGGACCTCCAGGTCCGCCAGCCGCAGCCCGCGCTCGGCCGCCCAGGTGAGCAGCGTCTGCGCGGCCAGGTCGGGGTCCTCGGTGCGGCAGACGGCGCTGCCGCCCTCCACGGTGACCGGCACCGGCAGGTCGCCGGGGTGCACGTGGGCGGGCAGCCGGAACGCGACCCGCCCGCTGCCGGCCGCCAGTGTCTCCGCCATGCCGCCCGAGGCGACGATCCGGCCCTCGTCCATGATCGCCATGGCGGCGGCCAGCCGCTGCGCCTCCTCCAGGTAGTGCGTGGTCAGCAGGATCGTGGTGCCCCGCCTGGCCAGATCGCGGACGACGTCCCAGGTGTTCCTGCGGGCCTCGGGGTCCATGCCGGTGGTCGGCTCGTCCAGGAACAGCACGTCGGGCCGGCCCAGCAGGGCCAGCGCCAGGTCGAGCCGGCGTTTCTCGCCGCCGGACAGCTGCCGCACCTTGGTGCCGGCCCGGCCGGTCAGCCCTGCCAGCTCCAGGGCCTCGTCGCGGGGGCGGGGCGCGGCGGTGAAGTCCCGCCAGGTGTCGACGGTCTGGGCGACCGTCAGATCGGGGAAGAAGCCGGCCTCCTGGAGCATGATCCCGGTGCGCTGCCTGAGAGCCGCGCGGCCGGCGTAAGGGTCGAGGCCGAGGACCCGTACGCTGCCGCCGTCCGCCCGCTGGAATCCGGCCAGCACCTCGACCGTCGTGGTCTTGCCCGCGCCGTTCCTGCCCAGCAGCGCGAAGATCTCTCCCTCGGCCACCTCGAACGAGATGCCTCGCACCGCCTCGAAGCCCTGGTGGCTCTTCCTGAGCCCGGTCACCTGGATCGCTGTCATGCGTCCGACTATTTCCGGACACGACCCCCGGGCGACAGTGAAGAATTCACGACTTCCGCGCGAGCTTCAGCAGCGCGTCCGTGACGCCTTCGGGGTCGACGATCTGGTGCAGGTGCAGGCCGGGCACGCGGGTCACGGGCCAGCCCCGCCGGTGCGCCTCGTCGGCGACCTTGTCGTACGGCGGCCCGTACCACAGGCACGAGCACCGGACGTCGTCCCACCCGGCGGGCACGGGGACGGACTGCGTGTAGTAGTCGAGCGGCAACCGCGCCTGCTCCGCCGCCACCCGCACGCGTACGGCGGGATCGGGCAGCATGGCCACCACGTCCTCCTCGTCCCACCAGTCCGTCCAGCGCGGCAGCACCCCGTCGGGGCCGGCCAGGTCGCGCAGGAACGGCAGGAACTCCTCCTCCGTGACCTTGATCAGCCCGTCGCGCGGCGGGATGTGCGCGTCGGCGAACACGCACGCCACCACGCGCTCGCCCAGGCCCTCCTTGATCAGCGGCAGGAAGAACCCGGCGTTGCTGTGCCCGGCCAGCACCACGGGCGTGTCCGGGGCGGCGTCGCGCACCGCCGTCACCACCCGCGGCCAGTAGGGCGCCCCGCCGGTGGACACTCTGGTCAGGTCGGGCACCACGGCGGCGTGGCCGCGGCGCTCCAGCGACTCCGCCACGGGAGCCCACGTCGACGGCCCGACGGAGGGGCTGTGCACGAGTACGAAGGTCGTCTCCACGGTCCCACACTGTCAGACGATGAGGGTGTGGCGGGAGACCGTGCGCCCGGCTCCGTCGAAGGAAGCCCAGGCCAGGGCCAGGTTGTTCACCGCCCGCGAAAGCTCGTCCTCGGGGAAGAGGAAGTGCAGCCGCATGTGGTCGGCGTGCCCGCCCAGCGGGTCGAACGATCGTCCCGGCGGCACCGCGACCCCGTGCCTGAGCGCCACCTGGGAGAAGGCGTCGACGTCGCCGCGCGGGAGGCGTACCCAGATCGTCTGGCCGCCGCGGGCCGGCTCGAACGACCACGACGGCAGTTGCCCGCGCAGCTCGGCGCGGAGGTGGTCGTGGCGCTCGCGCAGCGTGCGCACGCGCGCCCGGCGCACCTCGTCCAGGCGGCGCAGCAGCGCCGCGGCGGCGAGCTGGCTGAGGACCTCGCCCCCGAGGTCGTGTACGGCCCGCAGCCTGGCCAGGCGCGACACCAGCGGTGCCGCCGCGCGGATCCAGCCCACCCGCAGCCCGCCCCACACGAGCTTGCTCAGCGAGCCCACCGTGACGACCTGCTCGCGCTGTCCGAACATGGCCACCGGCGGCGGCGTCTCGCCCTCGAAGCACAGCTCGGCGCAGACCTCGTCGTCGATCAGCGGCACGTCGTGCTCGGCGGCGAGCGCGGCCAGCCGCCTGCGGTCCGGGTTCGCCATGACGGCGCCGTCCGGGTTGCGCGCGGTGGGGACGAAGTAGGCCAGCGCGGGTCGCTCGCGTATGGCGTCGCGGAGCCGCTCCGCGGTGACGGGCTTGACCACCGCGGCCGCGTGCCTGAAGACCTCCAGCGCGCCGGGGTACGTCGGCGACTCGGTCAGCACGGTGTCGCCCGGCGCCACCAGCAGCCCGGTCAGCAGCGTGAACGCCTGCTGGGCGCCGGTCGTCACCATGATCTCGTCGGCCGTCGTGGGCACGCCGCGCGCGGTGTAGTAACCGGCGAGTGCCGCTCGCAGGGCGGGGTTGCCCGCCGGCTGGTAGCCCAGATCGCGCACGCCGGCCAGCCGCGCCATGGCCTCCTCGTACGCCTCGAACATCGCCGCCGGCGGGTCGTCGGGTGCGGCGCACGTCAGCAGCCGCACCCCGTCCGGCGGATGCAGGATGTGCAGCAGCAGCGGATTGGCCACCACCCCGTCGGCGGTCCTCGTCGCGGGCAGGTCGAGCGCGGCCACCCGCGTGCCGCTGCCCTGGCGGCGCACCACGCGGCCCTCCTGCTGGAGCAGGTCGTACGCCGCGACCACGGTGCCCCGGCCCACCGCGAGCCGCCTGGCCAGCACCCGGTCAGGGGGCAGCGGCTCGTCCGGCGGCAGCACGCCGTCGTCGATGAGCCCCCGCAGCCTGGCCGTCAGCAGCAGATACAGCGGCCCGCGGCCCGACGCCCATCGGCCCAGCAGGTCCACGAGGTCATCCAGATTGGCCCCATTCATAGACCAATTCTGCCGGATTGGCTCTGACATCGGATTCCTTGGCCGGGAATCATGGCCACATGACCGAATTCCGTCCCGAAACCAGGGCGGTCCACCCGCCGCAGCCGCCCGTCGAGAACAGCCGTCCGATCACCATGCCGATCTACCAGACGTCCGGGTTCACGTTCGACGACCCTGCCGTGATGGCCGACGCGATGGGGCGTCCCGACGGGGCGTTCGTGTACGGGCGCTACACCAATCCCACCGTCCGCGCGCTGGAGCTGGCCGTCGCCGGGCTCGAGGGCGGGTCGGCGGCCATCGCCACCGGCTCCGGCATGGGGGCCATCAACACCGTCCTGCTCGGCCTGCTCAAGCCCGGCGACCACCTGATCGCCCAGCGGTCGCTGTACGGTGGCACGGCCGCGATGATCAGCGACCTGGTGGGCAGGTTCGGCATCGCGGTCACGTACGTGCCGGAGAACGACCCCGCAGCCCTGCGCGCCGCCGTACGGCCGGAGACCAGGCTCGTCTACCTGGAGACGATCAGCAACCCGATGGCGCTGGTGGCCGACCTGCCCGGGATGTGCGCGGCGGCCCGCGAGCTGGGGATCCTGTCGGTGGTCGACAGCACGTTCGCCACGCCCATGCTCTGCCGGCCCTTCGAGCACGGTGCGGACGTCGTCGTCCACTCCACCACCAAATTCCTGTCCGGGCACACCGACCTGGTCGGCGGCATCGCCGTCTTCGCCGGCACGGCGCTCTACGAGAAGGTCTGGCACTTCGCGACCGAGCTGGGGACCGCGGCCGAGCCGTTCACGGCCTGGCTGACGCTGCGCGGGCTGCAGACGCTCGCGCTGCGCATGGAACGCCACTGCTCCAACGCGGAGTTCCTGGCCACCCGGCTCGCCGGGCACCCCGCCGTCGCGGCCGTGCACTGGCCGGGACTGCCGCCGCATCCCTCGCACGAACTCGCCGGCAAGCTGCTGTCCGGTTTCGGCGGGGTGTTCTCGTTCGACCTGGCCGGCGGGCGGGCGGCGGGAGAGAGGTTCATGAGCTCGGTACGCCTCGCGCTGCTCGCTCCCTCGCTGGGCGGCGTCGAGACGCTCGTCCTCCACCCGGCCACCACGTCGCACCGTTCGCTCAGCGCTGACGAGCTTGCCGCGAACGGGATCGGCGAGGGCACGGTGCGGATCGCGGTGGGCATCGAGCATCCCGAGGACCTGTGGGCCGATGTGGCCCAGGCGCTGTCGTAACGTCTGAGCGTATGCTCGCTGTCTTCGATTGGGGATCTCATGACCGCCGTTACCCATGAGGATGTGCTGGCCGCCGCCGGGCGGATCTCCGGGCTCGTGCTGCGCACGCCCGTTCTCGAGATCTCGCCCGGGCTGTTCTTCAAGCTGGAGCTGCTGCAGCACTCGGGGTCGTTCAAGGTGCGCGGGGCGTTCAACCGGATGCTGTCGGCGGGGTCGCTGCCGGACAGCGGGGTGATCGCGGCCAGCGGGGGGAACCATGGGCTGGCGGTGGCGTACGCGGCGAAGGTGCTGGGGGTGCGGGCGGAGATCTTCGTGCCCGAGGTGACGAGCCCGGTGAAGGTGGCGGGGCTGGGGGCGCTGGGGGCGCATATCACCCAGACGGGGGCCATCTACTCGGAGGCCGCGGAGGCGGCGGCCAAGCGCGGCGCCGAGACGGGGGCTCTGGCCGTGCACGCGTATGACCAGCCCGAGGTGGTGGCCGGGCAGGGGACGACCGGTCTGGAGATCATGGAACAGACCGGGGGCGTGGACACCGTGGTGGTGGCCGTGGGAGGTGGCGGCTTCGCCGCGGGGATCACGCTGGGGACCGCCCATGGTGCGGCGGGGCCCCGGATCGTCGCCGTCGAGCCCGAGCGGATCCCGACCCTGCATCAGGCGCTGCGGGCCGGGCGGCCGGTGCCGGTCAAGGTGGGCGGGGTGGCGGCCGACGCCCTGGGCGCCACCCAGCTCGGCGGACTGGCCTTCGAGATCCTTTCGGGGCCGCGGGTGGAGAGCGTGCTGGTGAGCGACGAGGCGATCGTGGCGGCTCGCCGTACCTTGTGGGCGCGGCACCGGGTGGTGGCCGAGCACGCGGGGGCGGCGGCGTACGCGGGGCTGCTGTCAGGGGCGTACACGCCGGCGCCGGGGGAGCGGGTGGCGGTCGTGGTGTGCGGCTCCAACACCGACCCCGCGACCCTGGCCACCACCTGAACCGCTGACGATCGACTGTGCTCTCGATCCCGGCCAGGCGGCTCGCCGGCGCCCTCATCACGGCCGTCTCCATCGCCTACACCGTGATCGCGCTGCTCTACTTCCGGCACGGCCCGGGCTACGGCACGGCGGCTGCGGTGGCGATGCTGGCCGTCGTCTCCACGCACCACCTGAACATGCGGGCGGGACTGCGGGGCGAGCGGCCGCCGCGCTTCCCCCTCACGCTCGTGCTCCAGGCCGTGGTCACGTACCTGCCCGACTTCCTGCTGCCGGGCGGCATGTCGGCGGTGGCCGCCCCGATGCTGGCGGGGGCCCTGCTGGTGTTCCTGCCGCTGCGCTGGGGCTGCGCGCTGGTCGTTCTGATGATGCTGTACGAGGGCGCCGCGCTGTGGGCCGGCGTCGACTTCTCGGTGGTCACCGCCTTCTACGTGGTCACCGTGCCCACGACGGGCGCCATGACGTACGCGCTGGTCCGCTTCGTCCGCGTGACGGCCGACCTGGAGCAGGCCAGGGCCGAGCTGGCGGACGCCGCCGTGCTCAAGGAACGCCTGCGGATCTCCCGCGACCTGCACGACGGCCTGGGGCACAGCCTCACCGCGATCGCGCTCAAGGGCGACCTGGCCTCCCGCCTCATGGACCGCGACCCCTCATCGGCGCGGACCGAGGTGGGCGAGCTGGTGCGGGTGGCCAGGGAGGCGGCCCAGGACGTACGCCAGGTCGCCAGGGGCTACCGGGCCATGTCGCTGCCGGGCGAGGTGAACCGGGCCGTGGCGCTGCTGGAGTCGTCCGGCGTCGGCTGCCAGGCGCACCTGGCCGACGTGGCGCTGCCGCGGCGCTCGGAGGAGGCGCTGGCCTGGGCCGTACGCGAGGCGGTCACCAACGTCCTGCGCCACAGCAGGGCCACCACCTGCACGATCACCACCTCGCTGAACGGCGCGACGGTACGGCTGAAGGTGGCCAACGACGGCGCCCCGCCGGACACCGGACCACCCGGCGACGGCCTCACGGGGCTGGCTGAGCGGGCGGCCCAGGCGGGCGGCACCTGCACCGCCGCCCCGGCGGGCCCCGGCGGCTTCCTTCTGACCATGGAGGTCGGGTCATGATCAGGGTCCTGCTGGCCGAAGATATGCACATGATCCGGGCCGCCCTCGCCGCCCTCCTCCGCCTCGAGCCCGACATCGAGGTCGTGGCCGAGGTCACCCGCGGCGACGAGATCGTGCCCGCGGCCCTGCGGGCCTGGCCCGACGTGGCGGTCCTGGACATCGACCTGCCGGTCGTCGACGGCATCACCGCCGCCGCCACGCTCCGCGAGCGCCTCCCGTCCTGCCGGATCCTCGTGCTCACGGCCCTCGGCCAGCCCGGCCACGTACGCCGGGCGCTGGCCGCCGGCATCGAGGCGTTCCTGGTCAAGGACGCCCCCGGCGACCGGCTGGCGGACGCCATCAGGCGTACCGCGGCCGGGCTGCGCGTGCTGGACGGCGAGCTGGTGTCGGCGGCGATGGAGTACGGCGAGAGCCCGCTCACGCCCCGCGAGTCCACCGTGCTCAAGGAGGCCGCCAGGGGCGCGTCGGCCGAGGAGATCGCCTCCCGCCTCCACCTGTCCCCCGGCACGGTACGCAACTACCTCACCGGCGCGATCACGAAGACGGGCGCCCGCAACAAGATCGACGCCATCCGCATCGCCGAGGACGCCGGCTGGTTGTAGCGCCAGGGGCCGGTCAGCCGAGGAGGCCGGATGCCGTTCGACGCCGGCCCTTGCCGTGGCGCTAGATGTCCGTGATGCGCAGCCCCGCGTGCGCCTTGTAGCGGCGGTTCACCGAGATGATGTTGGCGGTGAGCGCCTCGATCTGGTGGGCGTTGCGCAGCCGCCCGCCGTACACGCCGCGCACCCCGGGAATGACGTCCGCCAGCGCCTGCACCAGGTTCGTCGCCTCGCGGTCGTCGCCGAGCACCAGGACGTCCAGGTCCACCTTGTCCACCGCCGGGTCCATCAGCACGACGGCCGACACGTGGTGGAAGGCCGCCACCACCCGGCTGTCCGGCAGCACCGCCGCGGCCTGCTGGGCGGCACTGCCCTCCTCGACCGGCAGCGCGTAGGCGCCCTGCTTGTCGAACCCGAGCGGGTTCACGCAGTCCACCACGATCTTCCCGGCCAGCTCGGCCCGCAGGGACTCGAGCAACGCCTTGTGCCCTTCGTACGGCACCGCCACGATCACGATGTCGGCCTGTGCGGCGACGGCGGCGTTCTCTCCACCCGTCGCGCCCTCCCCGATGGACTCGGCAGCCTCATGGGCGCGCTGCGCGCTACGCGACCCGATCAGCACCGGATGCCCCGCCAGCGCGAACCGCCGCGCCAGCCCCTTCCCCTGATCGCCGGTGCCGCCGAGGATGCCGATGGAAAGTCCGCTCACGTCACTCATGCCTCGATCATGCCAGCCCCCGGAACATGCTCTCGCCCCACCCA
>NZ_VCJS01000118.1 GCF_005893125.1 Nonomuraea basaltis
GGGGTCGTAGCGGTAGCCGTCGGGGGGTGAGCCGGTGGGCGCGTCGGCGGAGAGGGCGCCGCCCGGTTGGAGGTGGAAGCGCTGGGGCTCGTACCCCGGGGGCGGCCAGGACGAGAAGTCGCGCCACTTCTCCTCGCCCATGACGAACAGGCGTACCGGGGCGCGCTCGGCCGGTTCGTCGCCCCGGGCCAGGGCCAGGCCGAAGTCGAGGGCCTCGGCGGCGGCCGTCTGCCCGACGCCCATGGAGATGTGGGCCCAGGGGCCGACGGTGAGGCGGATGGGAGAGCGTCCGGCGTCCTGCAGCACGCGGTAGTCGTGGAGCTGGCCGGGCAGGAAGATGTCGTACCAGCCGCCGACGGTGCTCACCGGCACATGGATGTCGGCGACCCGATGGCGGTGGTCGAGGTCCTGCCAGAACGGCGAGTCGGCGTCGTGGGCGAGGATGTTCTGGATGTAGTCGGAGCGGTGGCCCATGGCGGCGGTGTCGGCCTGGTTCAACGGCAGTGTACGCAGGGCGCGCTGGACCTTCTTCGCCCCCAGTATCTGGCGCGGCATCGCGAACCTGCGCTCCTGACCGGCGACCTGGACGCCCCAGCCGAACGGGGTCTCCAGGGAGAAGCCGTCCTCGCGGAGGAATTCCCGGGTGAGGGCCGATTCGGACACTGCCGGAATCATGGCCTTCACCTGGGGCGGCACGGCATCGGCGACCGCCCACTGGACGAAGCCGAGGTAGCTGAGGCCGTAAAGGATCATCGACTCGCCGAACCAGGGCTGCTTGATCACCCAGTCCAGGGTGTCGAGGCCGTCCTCGCGCTCGCGGCGCAGCGGGTCGAAAGGGCCGTCGGAGCCGAAGGTGCCGCGCGTGCTCTGGATGAGCACCTGGAAGCCTCGTTCGGCCAGCGGCCGGGCCATCGGGCCCGCGGTGATGCCCGCCCTGCCGTAGGGGATGCGGAGGAGCGCGGTGGGCAAACCGTCGCCGCCTGATTTCGGGGCCCAGCGGTCGGCCAGCAGGACGGCCCCGTCGCGCATCGGGACGCGCAGGTCGTGCTCGACGATCAGGTCCCTGGTGAGGGGTGGGGGAAGGCGCAGCATGCGCTGGACGAGGTGACTGTTCGGGTTCATCGGGGGTGACCTCCGGGTGTGGGGGAGAGGACCGGGTGGCTGCGGGCGAGCACCGTCGTGAGGCGCAGCAGGCGGTCCGCCAGTTCCTCGGGGTCGAGGGGGTCGTCCGCGTCGATCAGCCAGTCGTTGACGATCGTGCCGGTCCCGCCCGTGATCAGCGCGGCCAGGTCCTGTGCCGTGGCCTCGTCGAGCTCGCCGAACCGCTCCCGCAGGTCCGTCATGCTGATGAGCGAGCCGAACAGCGTGTTCAGGGCCCGGGTCATGGGCAAGGCGCAGGACCCGGAGAGCATCGCGCGGTAGAAGGGCCGGTGCCGGGCGAAGTGCCGGGCCGTCGCCAGCACGCGCGCGTGATGCGGCGTGCCGGCGTCCCCGGCCTCGGGGATGAGCTCCCGTTCGACCAGGTCGGCCGCGGCCGCCACCAGGAGCGCGTCACGGTCCCCGAACTGCAGGTACACCAGCTGCCGGCTGACATCCGCGGCGTCGGCGAGGTCGGTGACGGGCAGGGCGGTGGTGCCGCGCTCGGACACCAGGCGAACGGCGGCGGCCATGAGGGCGGCGCGGTTGCGTAGCACTCGGCGGTCTTGTCGATCCGGCATGCCGTCAACGGTAGACAGGTGTTAAAAAATAGGCAACTGTTAAATCAGTTGCTTTACGCCGCCATCAATAAGGAGGCGCGCGGTCCCCGCGAGGGTGACGGTGTGGAGCCGCCCGGCCATCCTCCCGGTCCGCAGGGCATCCGCCAACCCGCGGTGCCGAACCAGTCGGCCAGGTACTGCTGCATCTGGAGGGCCTCGGCGTGCTGGGTGTCGCGTACGGTCCCGACGAAGCCAGTGATCTCCTGGTGCTGGATGCGCCCGTGCATGAGCAGGTGCTGCGACATCATCACCGCCATCATGTGGTGCGGAAGCATGTCCTGCAGGAACGTCTTATCCAGCGCGTCGCCGGACAGCTTGGACAGGTCGCGCATCATCGGGCTGTAGCCCGAGGCCGCCTGGCCAGGACGCCACGTGGCCAGCCAGGTTTTCATGGTGGCGATCTCGGCGGTCTGCGTCTTGACGATGGAGGCGCCCAGGACGCGCATCTCGGTCCGGCCGGACCGCTGCAGCTGCCGGGCGGCCTCGACCGCCTCCTGGTGGTGGGCCACCATCTGGGACAGGTAGCCGGCCTCGTCGTTCACCGGAATCCTGTTCGTCCAGCCGATGGGCCAGTCGGTCTGCTCCCATCCGGCGGCAGTGATGGCGGGCTGCGACTGACGTTCGGCCGTGGCGAGAGCGGCCCCGCCGACGCTGGTGGCGCTCAGCACCGCCGCGGTGGCGAGTGCCGCCGTTACGGAACGTCTCATCTCGCCCCTCCGCTCCTGTTACTCGTGTCTTGCTTTCAGTCTGGGACCCGGTTCCCAGCCAGGACCAGGGACTTTAGGCATTCATGGCCGGGACCGACGCCGTCGGCCAGTGGTGCTCGCTCTTTTGGCGTGGTTAGCTCGCGGCCGACGGCGGTACCTCGACGACGAAGACCAGGAAGCTGAGTTTGGTCGAAAGGTCATGGAAGTCGTCGGGGAACAGCTCACGGGCGGCCGGGTCGAGCTGCGGCTCGCTGATGACGGCGATGCGGAAGCCGGCGCTGGTGAAGGCATCGGTCATCGCGTGCAACGACCTGCGCCAGAAGATCACCGGGAAGGACCGACCGTCGAACGTCCATTCGTCGGTATAGCTGGTGGTCGCGAAATAGTTGTGCCGAGGATTCTGGCTCAGGTGCTCCACGAAAGGGTGGTTCACCGACGCGATCAGCCGGCCGCCGGGTCTGAGCACGCGCCGCATCTCGGCCAGCGTCGGCCCCCAGTCCTCCAGGTAGTGCAGCACCAGCGACGCGACCACGTCGTCGAACGCACCGTCGGCGAACGGCAGCGGGTCACACAGGTCGACCACGTGCAGGTCCGCGTCGTCACCGAGCCGCCGCCTCGCCATTGCCAGCATCTCGGCGCCGGCGTCGATGCCGGTGACGACGGCACCGCGGTCACGCAGTGCAGCGAACAGAGGGCCTGAGCCACAGCCGGCGTCCAGGATCCGGCGGCCGGCCACGTCTCCGGCGAGGGCCAGGATCGCGGGCCGCGCCCAGTACGCGTTCTGGAGGCTGTTCTCGGTCTCCGCCGTGTACGCCTCGGCGAAGCCGTCGTAGTCGTTCGCCTGGGCCGGATCTGCAGGCTGGGGCCGCGCTGCTGATCTCAGCGATCAAGCTGGCCCGTCGCTCCTCGCCTGGCGCGTGATCCTTAGCAATCCCTCAAGGACCAACAACAACCCCCTCCCAATAAGATCCGGGAGGCGGGGCTGCGGCTCCCGACCTGGGGCCGGGTGGTCGAAAGCGTCGGCATGGTCCCGTACGAGGTGCAAGACGAGACCACTCTGTCACGTCCGTGATCCCCTATGCGCAAGGCCGCTCTCGTACGCGTAGATCACGATCTGCACGCGGTCGCGCAGCCCGAACTTGGCCAGAATGCGTCCGACGTGCGTCTTCACGGTGGCCTCCGTCACGTTCAGCGCGGCGGCGATCTCAGCGTTGGTGCGGCCCCGGGCCATGCGTCAGCTTGGTCTGCCCCTGCCCTGCGGGGGCGGCCCGGTGACCGTGACCCGGGCCGGGCGCAGCAGGTGGTCGCCGGCCCGATAGCCGCGGAGCAGGATTTCGCTGCAGGTCGCGCGGCCGGTCTGAGCCGAGGGCACGTAGCTCACCGCCTCGTGGCGCGTGGGGTCAAAGACCTCGCCCGGCACGCCGAAGGCTTCCAGGCCGAGGGCCGCGAGTTCCGCCTCCAGGGTCTCGGCGACCAGTTGGAAGCCGCCGTAGACGTCGCCGAGCTCGCGGGCACGGGTGATGGCGTCGAGAACGGGTAGCAGGCTGCGAAGCGTATGTGCCACCCCGATGTCGTGCATGGCCGACTGGTCGCGCTGGACTCGCTTGCGGTAGTTGTCGTACTCCGCCTTGAGCCGCTGCAAGTCGGCGGTGCGTTCGGCGAGGTCGGCCTGCAGCAGCGCCGTCCGTGACCGTGGCCGTCCGGCGGCCCGGCCTGTCGCGGCTCGCGGCGGTGACGTCAGCGCGTCGCGAGTCGGCGACGGCGTGCCGGCGTGCTCGGTCCTGTCGCCTGCGGTCTGGGCGGGCGGCGGAAGGCCGGCGGGCGGCCGCCCTTGCCGTGCGGGATCGGGCCGGCGGCTCATCGGTCGCCCTCCTGGTGTTTGTCCTCATCGACGATCTCCGCGTCCACGACCTCCTCTTCGCCGGCCCTCTGCTGATCACCCGTACCTGCGTCGGCGCCCGTGCCCGTGCTCCCGCTCGGAGCGGTGCCCTGCGTCTGCGCGTAGATCGCCTGACCGATCTTCTGGGCGGTGGCCGACGCCTTCTCCGCGGCCTGCTTGATGGCGTCGACGTCCTCGCCCTTCAGCTTGTCCTTCAGGTCGGCGAGCGCGGCCTCCACCTCGGACTTGACGTCTGAGGGCACCTTGTCCGGGTTGTCGCGCAGCAGCCGTTCGGTGGAGTAGACGAGCGTCTCGGCGTTGTTGCGGGTCTCGGCCGTCTCGCGCCTGCGGCGGTCCTCCTCGGCGTGCTGTCCGGCTTCGCGTACCATCCGGTCGATGTCGTCCTTGGGCAGCGCCGAGCCGCCGGTGATGACGATCGACTGCTCGCGGCCCGTGCCGAGGTCCTTGGCCGAGACGTTCATGATGCCGTTGGCGTCGATGTCGAAGGCGACCTCGATCTGCGGCACCCCTCGCGGGGCGGGAGGCAGGCCGGTCAGCTCGAACATCCCGAGTCTCTTGTTGTAGGCGGCGATCTCGCGCTCGCCCTGGTAGACGTGGATGGCCACGGACGGCTGGTTGTCGTCGGCCGTGGTGAACACCTCCGAGCGTTTGGTCGGGATCGTGGTGTTGCGCTCGATGAGGCGGGTCATGATGCCGCCCTTGGTCTCGATGCCCAGGGACAGCGGGGTGACGTCCAGCAGCAGGACGTCCTTGACTTCTCCCTTGAGCACCCCGGCCTGGAGCGCGGCGCCGATCGCCACGACTTCGTCAGGATTGACCCCCTTATGCGGCTCCTTGCCGCCGGTCAGCTCCCGTACCAGGTCGACAACGGCCGGCATGCGCGTCGCGCCGCCGACGAGGATGACGTGGTCGATGTCGGAGGTCTGCAGCCTGGCGTCGTTGATCGCCTGGTGGAAGGGGCCCTTGCAGCGCTCCAGCAGGTCCTGGGTGAGCCGCTGGAACTGCACGCGGGTCAGCTTCTCGTCCATGTGCAGCGGGCCTTGGTCGGAGGCGGTGATGTAGGGCAGGCTGATCGAGGTCTCACTGGTCGACGACAGCTCGATCTTGGCCCGCTCGGCTGCCTCCCGCATCCGCTGCGTGGCCATCTTGTCCTTGGACAGGTCCACCCCGTGGGCGTTCTTGAACTGCGTGACGAGGTGATCGACGATCCGCTGGTCCCAGTCGTCGCCGCCGAGGTGGGTGTCGCCGGCGGTGGCCTTGACCTCGACCACGCCCTCGCCGATGGACAGCAGCGACACGTCGAACGTGCCACCGCCCAGGTCGAAGACCAGGATGGTCTGGTCGTTCTCCTTGTCCAGACCGTACGCCAGCGCGGCCGCGGTGGGCTCGTTGATGATCCGCAGCACCTTCAGACCGGCGATCTCCCCCGCCTCTTTGGTGGCGGTGCGCTGCGCGTCGTCGAAGTACGCCGGCACGGTGATGACGGCCTCCGTGACACGCTCTCCGAGGTAGGCCTCGGCGTCGCGTTTGAGCTTCTGCAGCACGCGGGCGGAGATCTCCTGTGCCGTGTACTGCTTGCCGTCTATGCTCCCCGTTTCGGGGAAGCGCCACGTCGCGTCGCCCATGTGACGTTTCACCGAGCGTGCGGTGCGCTCGACGTTGGTCACTGCCTGACGCTTGGCGATCTCACCGACCAGCACCTCACCGCTCTTGGCGAACGCGACCACCGAAGGAGTCGTCCGCGATCCCTCGGTGTTGGTGACGACGGTCGGCTCGCCGGCTTCCAGCACGCAGACGACCGAGTTGGTCGTCCCCAGGTCGATACCGACGGGTCGAGTCATCGACAGCCTCCTTCCTCACGCCCTCCTCGTCATGGCACGAGCACCGCCTTCGGGTTTCACAGCCACCACAGGCGTGCGGTTCGGCCGGCCGAGGAGAGGCATGTCGCGCGCATCCCTGCGAGCCGGGTGGAGCCGGGCCGGGCCCACCCGCAGCAGCGCATGTTCCAACGGCGCGACGGCAGAAGAAAGGTCCACGATCACGGCGGCCACGGCGGCCACGTGAGCCGGAAGACGCCGGCGGACGGTTCGGGCGGACGCGTCGAGGTCGGGATCCGGCGTATGCGTGACCCTGACGGAAACAGGGCGCCCTCCGAGCGGAGCGTCGCGTCCTCTCTCGGCGTCGTAGGCCGCGCGCCGGGCAGGGTCGCGCAGTACGGCATAGGCGTGGATCACCTCGGCGAACCGTTCCCGTGCCGCCGGCCCGGCGAGGCGGGCATCCGGATGCAGCAGGCGCATCAATCGGCGATAGGCCGACGTGATCTGCGCCGCAGACGCCGTTTTTTCCACCCCGAGCACCGTGTAATGGTCCCGCCGGGGCTGCTTGCCGTCGTGCCGGACGGGCACCGTACTCGCCTCCTGCGCACAGAGAATCGCCGGCTGGATGCGCTGCGACCTGCAGGTATGAAACGGAACCTCGATAGAGATGCTACCGCAACACGTATAAGAATGTCCGGTTTGTGCCGGTAAGGCGCTCCGCGAACAGCTGTGCGGCCGCCTCGAGGGCCTGTGCTCGGTTGCGCGCGGCGTCGGCTCTCTCCATGCGTGCGATTTTATGTGGACATGCCGTCCGGTTATAGTTATCCGGACAGCGTGTCCACATGTCTGTGATGAGGAGAGATCATGCTGCTGCACCTGGACGCCAGCGCCCGCCGGGCGTCGTTCTCGCGGAGGCTTTCGGGCGTGTACGCCGAGACCTGGCGGGTCGCCTACCCACAGGCCGGCTACGTCTACCGCGACCTGGCCACGCAACCCGTGCCGCACATCGGCGAGGCATGGACCGAGCTGTGCGACTACATCCTGGAGCACGAGATCACCGACATCTCGCGCTATCGGGAGGCGGTCCGCACCCCTGCCCAGCGCCAGGCGTGGGCCGTCGTGGAGCCGCTGCTCGACGAGGTGGCCGCGGCCGAGGTGATCCTCATCGGTACACCGATGTACAACTACTCGATCCCCTCGGCGCTGAAAGCCTGGCTCGACCAGATTACCTTTCCCAAGATGTCGCTCGAAGGCCGCTCGTTCGTGGTGACGAGCGCGCGCGGCGGCGCGTACGGCCCCGGCACGCCCCGGGAGCCGTACGACCACCAGGAGCGTTACCTGCGCGACTTCTTCAAGGGCCACTTCCGGGTCGAGGACGTGACGTTCATCCACGCGGAGCTGGTCAACGCCCGCCTCGATCCGGCGCTGGCGCACCTGCGCGAGCGGCACGAGGAGTCACTGGCTGCGGCGCTCAAGGAGGCGGCCCGATGAACTGGCTGATCCTGCTGCTTGCAGGTCTGATCGAGGTGGCCTGGTCACAGAGCATCAAGCCGACGCACAACTTCACCCGGCCGCTGCCCACGCTGATCTGCCTGGTTCTGATGGCCGCCGCCGTCTGGCTGCTGTCCCAGTCCATGAACACGCTGCCGGTCGGCACCGCGTACGCCGTCTTCACCGGCATCGGCGCCGTGGGCGCGATCACCTTGGGCATCGTCGTCAACGACGACCCCGTGTCGGTGGGCAGGATGGCGGCGCTCGCTCTGATTGTCGGCGGGATAGTGTTGGCCCGGGTTACCACCTGAAGCCGACTTGAACCTCAATGAGATGAACGCACACAGGCCATGCCGCCTGCTGCCTCAGCGACGTGCCCTACCTTGAACTCACGGTGCCCGCAAGGGGCCTCCAGGGCGGGTGCCGACTCGCGCCGAGCCGCAGGAACTGGTTGGCTTGAGGCCGTCACAACGCGGTCGATCCGAACGGGGGATCCCCATGCGCACTGTCGAACCCGAGGTCTTCATCGTCGCCCGTCCGGCGCTCGACTATGGCGAGCTCGCCCGCTACCTGGCGGAGGTCGGCGGGGGGAGCTGGCTGGAGCGGCTGGACCGCGGTGACCTCGACGCGCAGAACCTCGCCGAGTTCGCCGGCCGGCTCTGCTATCGCTCCTTCGAACCGGGGCTCAATCCCAATGTGGTCCGGATCAGGAAGGACCAGGACGACTACCTGCGTAACATCCTGGCCAGCGCGCACGGCTCGGTCCTGGAGCACGTGAGCTTCAGCTTCGTGCTCCACAACGTGAGCCGTGTCCTCACCCATGAGCTGGTCAGGCATCGTCCCGGTGTGGCGATCTCCCAAGAGTCGCTGAGGTTCGTCCGCCTGGACGAGCTGCCGTTCTGGTTCCCGGAATGGGCGCAGGAAGACGACGAGCTGATGAAGCGGGCCACAGCCGTGCTTGAGCAGCTCGAGCAGTTCCAGCTGTGGATGGCCGATCACTTCGGGCTCGACGAGGAGGGCGTGCCGTTCTCGGAGAAGAAGCACCGCACGTCGTTCATGCGCAGGTTCGCCCCCGAGGGCGTGGCGACCGGGCTGGTGTGGACCGCGAACGTGCGCACGCTGCGGCACACGATCGAGGCCCGCACCGCCGTCGGCGCGGAGGAGGAGATCCGCTTGCTGTTCCAGCGCATCGGTGAGCTCATGCGCCAGGAGGCGCCCGCTCTCTTCGGCGACTATGTGGTCGAGGACGGGGCGTGGGTACCAGGCTGGCGCAAGGTCTGACGCCAATCGCCCAGTGGCTGGACAACCATTGAGGCTGATCCTTTTTTCGTTCGGCCTCGCGGTCGTCGGCCGCGGCCTGTCACGGCGACCGGCAATCGTTGCCCGGCGCGCTGACGTGGACCTCGTCGCGCTGACCGGTCCGCAGTTGGGATCACATTGCCCAGGCAGGAGGACGCGAGCTGCTCATCGACCACATCGCTCTCCGAGGGGTGGGCATTCGTCGAGCTCAACCGCGTGGGAGCGGTCCATCAGCAGCACATCGCGACCCGCCTGCAGCTGGAGAAGAGCAGCGCCAGCCGTCTGGCCGGCCTGGAACGGCGGGGCTGGCTGACCAGGGAGCGGGACCCGGCCAACCGGCGCTACTATCGGGTCGCGCTCACCGCGGAAGGCCAAGCCATCGCCGATCACATCGAAGAGCACCTACATGAACGCCATGCCCAGATCCTGACTCGGCTCAACGATTCCGAGCGCGCCGCCCTGGCCCGCGCGATGAGGGACACCACGGCGCACGCCGACGCAGAGACCGCCTGCCACGACCGTGATCGGGAGCGGAACACTTCCATGTGCTGATCACGATCTGCCGCCGCTGCCATGCAGATCAATGGACAGACTCCACTGAACGAGATCCGGCGAGCGACGGTCAGCGTTGATCAGGTGTCTGTCAGGATGGCCAGTGCGTCGGGGGCGAAGCGCTTGTCGGTGAATGTGCCGCTGTGGCTGCGGCCCGGATAGACGACGAGCTGGGCGTCGGGGATGCCCTCGACTGTCTGCCGGGCCAGTTCCAGGGGGTAGACGAGGTCCTTGTCGCCCTGGATCAGCAGCGTGGCGGCCTTGATGTCGTGCAGTCGTCCGCGCAGGTCGAAGCGGTCCTCGGCGTTGAGCACGGTGGCGGCGTCGGTGTGGTCTTCATGGCCGGTGTCCGACAGCCACAGCAGGCTTTTGAGTAGTCTCCGGCCGAGCGCCGATTCGGTGACGATCTCGGCAAGCGCGGGGCTTGGCCGCCTGCCTTGGCGTGCGCGTTCGATATAGGCGCGCTGGGCTCGCTTACCGATAGGGCCGAGAGCGCAGGCCGTGCCCGCTACGACCAAGCGGTCGACCAGGTCGGGATGGTCGGCGGCGAGCTGCAGGGCGATGGAGCCGCCGGTGGAGATGGCCAGGATGTTCACCGGGCCCTCGAAGGTGGTTGTGATGGCTTGCGCGTAGACGGCGGCGAGATCGGCCATCGTCGTGGTCGGTGGCAGCCCGGGTGGGCGGTTGACGAGGTAGACGGTGAAGCGCTTGGTGAACGGTCGTACCATCCGCATGGTGGACCAGCGCGCCAGGCCCGTCGGGTTGGCCGCTTGCGGGGTGTAGAGCAGGACCACCAAGGGTGGTCCTTCACCGGCCGACAGGTACGGCAGGCCGTTCATCATGAGGTGATCCCTTCTGTGACCGCGTCGATCAGGCGGTCCATCACGGCTGGGTAGATCTCGGCGCCTAGGTGTTCGGTGTGCAGCGGTGTCAGCAGCACCGCGCGCAGCACCGCCGGTAGAGCGGGTTGGTGTCGAGTTCGGCGACCGTGGCGCGCAGGAAGCGCCGCAGCGCGTCGCGGGCGTCGGCGCCCCGGTCGAGGCCGTCGTCGATCATCCGACGCCGCACCTGCTCGCTCTGCCGCAGCATCGCCTCTCCCTTGGAGAACGCCGGCGGCATACATATCTCCATATGAACAGTTCGATTTTTTGTTCACAGCATAACCGCCAGCAGGCAGGCCCATGCAAGCCGCCGTCTGCGCCCTGGGCTCATAGGCGACCCATTCCGCCGCTTGACGGTCCTCCGGAGACGGGTTTCCGCTGGGTGCGGATGCGGTCAACTGACTGACAGTTATAGGCGAGCGCGAGCCATATCCAGGGATCTGCCGGGCAAGCGGTGGGAGCTGATCCGGCCGGTGGTGCCGGCGGGCAAGCACCCCTCAGTCAGGTGACGATCGTCCATCCGTGGGCGGGCACGAGGCAAGGGTCGGAGCGGTCTTCGCCCGAGCTCTCGGCGACCGTGAGCCCGGCGCCGTCCAGCGGGAACCGGTACGGCTCTCCGCCGAGGTTGAGCAGAGTGAGGAGCCTGCCGTCGCCGGCGGCCTCCAGTGCGATGGCCGTGTTGGTCAGATGGCGCACCGTGGTGCTCGCCCGCACCAGCCATGGGTGGCGGCGGCGTAGCCCGATCAGCCGCTGGTGCAGCCGGTACGCCGGCCATCCGGCCGGGTCGAGCTCGTCCGGGCCGGCGGGGAAGGCGGGTCTGATCGCGTCGTCGCCGCCCGGCCGGTCCTCCTTGAGGCCGCGGAGGGCCTGCTCGTCGCCGTAGTAGACGCTGGGCGTCCCGCCCACGGTGAACAGCACCGCGAGTGCGTGGCCGGCATGGCGCTCGTCGTCGAGCCGGGTGGCCAGCCTGGTCACGTCGTGGTTGCCGGCGAAGGTGAGCGGCAGGAACGAGTCGAGCAGGGCGTTGTGCCGGTCCAGGGCCCAGGCGAGCTCGAAGAGGTTGCGGTCGTTGAGCGAGCTCCAGAGGGCCTTCCACAGCTCGTACTGGGTGACCGAGTCCAGCTTGCTCTGCGTCACGTAGCCGGCGTAGTCGCCGTGGATCATCTCGCCGCCGAACCAGGCGCCGGGGTGGCGCGGGCGCACCTGGTCGAGCGCCTTGTGCCAGAAGGCGGCCGGCATCGCGTACGCGGCGTCCAGCCGCCATCCCGACGCGCCCCTGGCCAGCCAGTGGTCCATGACCTGGACGACGTGGTCGAGAACGTCCGGGTGGTCGTGGTTGAGCGTCACGAGCCCGTGGTGGCCCTCGAACGTGCGGTGGCCGTCCGCGGCCGGGATGAACCAGTGCGCGAAGCGTGGATCGCCGAACTTCGGGTGTCCTCTGCCCACGTGGTTGAACACCCCGTCAAGGACGATGCGCAGGCCGCGGTCGCGCGCGGCGCGTACCAACCGGTCGAAGTCCTCGTCGTCGCCCAGCCGGGGGTCGATGGCGAAGTGGTCGAGGGTGTCGTATCCGTGCGTCTCGGAGGCGAAGATCGGGCCCAGCAGGAGGCCGGAGCAGCCCAGCTCGATCGCATAGTCCAGCCACGACTCCAGCCGCCGCAGGCGATGGCGCACCGGCGCGCCGGACGGCGGAGCCGCGGGCTCCGCGCCGGCGAAGCCCAGCGGATACACGTGCCACCAGATCGCATGTTCTTTCCACGACGTCACATTAGTGAGCCTAACTCAATAGCTGAGGTAACGTCGGCGCATGCGACGAAGTGATCGGCGGCCCAGGCAGCGCCTCGGGGAGGAGGCGCGCAGGCAGGCCATTCTGCGCGCCGCTGGGGAAGCGTTCTCGCGGGCCGGATACGACCAGGTTTCCGTCGATCAGGTGGCCGCGACCGCCGGTGCGTCCCAGGCCCTGGTGCACCGCTACTTCGGCAGCAAGAGCAGACTCTACGTGGCGGTGGTCGAGGCGGCGGTCGGCCGGCTGCTCGACCGGCAACGCGCCGCCGACGCCACCCTCAGATCCGGTGCGACGGCACGGGAACGGCTCGCCGTCAGTATCGGGGTCTACCTGGACACCGTGAAAGAGTGGGCGGCCGGCTGGCGCGGACCGTTCCTGGCGCCCAGCGGCGAGCCCACCGAGGCCGCCGCCATCCGGCAAGGCAGCCGGCGGGAGTACGTTCGACTGCTCCACGAAGTCCTGGAGCTCGACGACGCAGAAGGCGTGGACTACGCGCTGTATGGGTACCTCGGGTTCTTGGATGCCGCCTGCCTGGCCTGGTCCGAGGCTGGTTACCCGGACTCCCACCGACGGCTGCTCACCGACCAGGCCCTGTCAGCCCTCGAAGGCGCCCTCCGGCCGTTCGCCGAACACCTCCCCCGGTCACCGAAATCGTCACCGACCGCCTGACCTGGCGGGCCGACGCCTCCTCTCTGCCAAAGTGAACGGGCGGACGAAGCCCTAGCCCGGCCGCTCGGTCAACGATCTCGCGGGGCCGGCTGAGCCGAGCGGCCTCGCCGCTAGCCGGGGCAGGTGGTGAAGTGCTCGCCGGTGAATTGGCCGCGCCAGGTTGTGACCTCGGGCGCAGTCCGTTCACGTCCCCGGCGACGGGTGCCGCGGGCAGGCCGATGCCGCAGGTCAGCAGGTCGTGGCCATCGCCTGTCCGTACGCCGGCCCGGCGACCTGCCAGTCGAGCATCGCGACGACGGCGCCCAGCCTGGGCGGCAGTCTCGCCTCAAGGAGGCCCTCCGGCAGTACGGTCACTCGGTCACGTAGCTCGGTGGTCTCGTTCACCCGGACCAGGAGGACGGACCGCAGCGTTGCCGACGGCTCGACGGCCACGATCTCGGCCTCGGGCACCGCCTGTGCGATCAACCGCGTGCCGTGGCCTCCGCCCGCGCCCACATCCACGATCGGGCCGGAGACCCCACGCAGCGCCTCCGACAATGGCGCACCCAGCACCGCTCAGGGCGGCGCGAGCATCACATCGACGAACTCCCCGGAGGCTCGTATTCGTCGGCCACTCTCACCTCTCGCATCAAATGATCATCATTACCATTTTGAGGCCCTTCAGAAACCTTGTCCTCTCAGTACCTGTCAACGCGCGCCCAGCGTGATCGGCGGGTCATCGTCGAACCCGACAGTGACTCGCAGCGGGCCCGCGTCGCCGTCGAGGAGGCGCACGCCCTCGGGCAGCTCTCCGCACCACTGCTCGACGTCCTCTCGGGATCCTGCTATGTCGAGGTCGACGATGCCGGTCGGGTGGCGGGTATGCGGCGCGGTCAGCGCGCCCGGCCCTTCCTCGTATGACATCGGCCAGTGGATGAGCGCAGGCAGCCATGGCCGGATCAGGTTCGGGCCGAAGCCCGCCAAGGTGTACGGCGGATATCCAGGCCCTTCTCCCGGCACATCGGAGACCGTCATGTCGTTCCGAGAGGCCAGCCGACGAAGCAGAGCCACGTCTTCGAACCTGACCAGCCATGCGACCGGGACCAACGGCTCTGGGTGCTTCTCCAGAGTCTTCTGCTCACGTGCCGCGATCGGCGGCAGAGCCGGGTCAGGCACTTCGCCGTTCGGATAGTGGATCTCGAGAAACGACCGCTGCAGTGGCACAACCAGATTGGACACTCCGAAACCAGGTATCACCCGTCCTCGCGCGACTCCGAGCCCGTGTTCACCCAACACCTGCTCTGCTTGCTCCCGGCTCCGCGCGGCCAACACCACATGATCGATCTGCATGTCGCCTCCTGTATAGAATGATAACCATTTTTACCGAAGCCACACAGGACGACGTCCGCCCCGGCAGAGCAGCGGCCCTCTTGCCCAGGGGGACGAAGGAGACGCCGTGGCCGCCGGAGACCGGGTCGCCGACGCCGGGCATCTGGTGGCGGCGACGGACCAGCGTGCTCCGATAAGCCACACTCGCGTACTCGTCTGATCTTCCTACGTACCCCGGAGGCTGGAAGCGGCCCGGGCTCACCCACCCTTCACCACAGCGCTCCCGAGGTCTGCCGGGCGGTTGAGAAACTTGTACGCGTGGGCCAGATCGGCGACCCGCTGGAGTTCTGTCAGGTCCAGCTTGGCGGGATAGGAGCCGAGCGCAAAGCCTGCGGCCACCGCCCTGGAGATCCTCAGGTAGCTGGGCAGCGTGTCGCGCACCTGCTGGGGATCGCTCGCGATCAGGCGCTGCGCCTTGGCCAGCGCGCGCTGGAAGGCCGCCAGCGTGCGAGGGTTTCCCCGGATCCACTTGCCGGTGGCGGTCATGCCCGCGGTGTGCAGGTTCGCGAACTCCCGGGTCATCGCGTCCTCCACGATCCGCGTGTGCTTGGTCTGGCGGCCCACGGTGACGAACGGCTCGGCCAGCAGGGCGGCATCGGCCAGCCCTCTGTCCATCGCGTTGAGCATGTCGGGATAGGGCATCTCGCGGAGCGCGACGTCCCTCAACGTCAGTCCGGCCCGCTTCAGCACGGCTGTCAGCGCCACCTGCCCGAGCCCCCCGAGGTTCGGGATCGCGACCGTCTTGCGCTTGAGGTCGGTCGCGATCCTGATCTTCGACTTGGCGTTCACGACGATCGCGTAACTTCCTGGCGCGGCCTGGTACAGGCTGGAGACGATCTTGGATTCCCTGCCCACCTCGTTCGCCCTGAAGACCGTGACGTAGTCAGTCTGCGCCAGGTCCAGCTCGCCACGTTCGACCTGACCCTCCGCGGCCGGGGCGCCGGTGGTGATCACCGGTTCCACCGTCAGCCCTTCCTCCTCGAAATAGCCCTTAGTCAGGGCCACGAACACGGGCACCGACTCCACACTCGGCACCACCCCGACCTTGATGGTGGACTGCTCGGGCGGGCTGGACGGGCGAGCGGCGGCGCGCGGCTCCGCGGGCAGTGCCCGTACCCCGACTGTGGCGGCGAGCACGGTGACGACGACCACCGCGGCGGCGGCGAGCGCCATGAAATTGCGTCGCCTGCGCTGATGGATCTCGATCGCCCTGGCGCCCAGGTCGCGCTCCGGCATGTCGTCCGCGATGCGGCCGAGCTGTTCTCCGAGCCAGGTCATCGGCGTGCCCCCTCACTACAGGCCGGATCATCCAGTACGGGCAGTTGCGGCGCCAGCTCGGGCGCCAGCGCACGCAGCCGGGCCAGAGCGTGGTGCGCCTGGCTCTTCACGGTGCCGACGGAGCATCCCAGCAGGTCGGCGACGTCACGTTCGGTCCGGTCCTCGTAGTAGCGCAGGACGAGCACCGCGCGCTGCTTGGGCGTCAGCCGCATGAGCGCCTGGCGCAGGACGATCCGCAGGACGGCGGAGTCCTCGGGCGAGTAGGTGCGGTCAGGCGGCTCGGCGCTCGGCACCTCGTCGGAGCCGCGGCGCCGCCGCCACGAGATGTACTGGTTCACCATGGTCTTGCGCGCGTAAGCGTCAAGGTTGTCGATGTGGCGTAATTTCGACCACCGCCCGATCATGCGGACCAGCACACTCTGCAGGAGGTCCTCTGCGAGGTGGACCTCTCCGGTGAGCAGGTAGGCCAGGCGCATCAACGGGCGTTGGTGAGCATCCACGAACGCCGGGAAGCTGGCATCGTGATCCAACGTCTCTCCTCATGTCGGTACCCTCCAGACGCCGTGGGCACGGCAAAAGGTTGGCACTCCTGGGAAGCGGGCTAGAGCGCCGACTGCCAGGTGGTCGAGTCCGTCGCCGGCCGCTGCTTCCTGGCCGCACCGAAAGAGATCGCCGTGCTGGTCGACCGAGAGATTTCCCGCCTGCGCAGGGGCCTCGTTTCCCTCCGGCATCATCGCCGCGTCCATCGCCGTCGGCGCCCTGGCCCTCTGCTCGGTGCACTGATTCGCACCCAGCTTTACGTGGATGCGGTACCGATGAAGTCTGCTGGACGCCTTCGTCGCTCACACCGGCCCGACCGCCGCCCAAGGCTGCCATGAACCCTGACCTTTCAACCTGTGTAGTGGTTTGAAGGGCTGAGCCGTCAGCCGTTCTCCTCCACCCGCACCGTGCCCGCGGTCCCGTCGACCGTTATCAACTGTCCGGTCTTGATCTCGTGCGTGGCGTTGCGGACGCAGATGACGGCCGGGATGCCGTACTCCCGTGCGACGGTAGGACCGTGTGCCACGGGTGACCCTGTCTCGGTCACCAGCCCGCCGATGGTCATGAACAACGGGGTCCAGCCAGGGTCCGTGGTGGGGGCCACGAGGATCTCGCCGGGCTCGATATGCGCGCCGGCCGGGTCGCGGATCACCCGCGCCCTGCCGGTCGCCAGGCCTGCGGCCCCGGACATCCCGGTCAGCACCCCGTCCTGCGCGGGCTCCGCTGGAGCGAGCGCCTCCACGTCGGTTCCGTCGGAGAGCAGGGCACCCGGGACGATGGGCCGCCGCAGCTCCCGCTCGTACTCGGCGCGCCGCGCCGCGACCAGGTCCCGATGGCCGGCCCCGTCATGTACGGCTGCGCGTGCCTCATCGAGGCTCAGGAACATGATGTCGTCGGCGCGCTCCAGCAGGCCGCGAGAGACCAGATCGCCGCCGACCAGGAGGAGCTGCCGGCGCGCCGCCTGGATCGCGGGCAGCCAGGCGAACTTCCCGATCTCCCGGAGGCCGGTGAGCCGGCGCGACCGGCGCATGAAGAACGCCGCGAGCCGGCCGCGCACCGGCCTCTTGCGCCGCGCCCTCCGTGACAGCGTCTCGATCATCTTCTCCGCCTTCTCCGCTGCCTGCGCGAACCGCCGGTCGGGCGCCTGCTCGGGGTCGCCGACGCGGAGGTAGTTGGCGATCGTGGCGAAGAGCGGTGCCGGGTCCTCCTCCCAGTGGGGCACGCCGACGTCGATCTCGGCCGCCGCGCGCATGCCGTACTTCTCCAGGAATCCGGCCATCCCAATGTCCGGGAGTTCACCCGCGCGGAATTTCGCGGCGACTACCTCCGGCGGGGTGTTGAGGAACAGGGCGCGGTGCTTCCGCGCGTTCACCGCGAGCCCCCAGAGGGCGAGGTCCATCTCGGTGGTCACGTTGTACGGCATCCCGCCGAGGACGATGTCCAGCTCCTCCTCCGAGGCGACGCCCTTGAGCAGCCCCGCCGGGGCCACCCCCGCGACGATGCCGGTCATCAGTGGCCACACGATCCCCATCATGTCGGGACTCATGATCGCCTTGTGGGAGTCCTCGATGACCCAGCGGAGCCGCTCGGCCGCGGTGGCCGGCTCGGGCGGCGGTGCCGTCCGGCGCTTGATCTCCTCGACGCCGCGGTAGGCCCGGGCGCGGGCCGCATCCGGGCGGGCCATGCTCGACACGAACCCGGCGATCGCTCTCGGCAGGAGCACCGACGTCATCTTGAACGCGGTGCTGAGGTGGAACGGCAGACCGCGTCGTGGGGCGAACCGCGGATCGTCCATCATGCGTACGACGGCGCTCTGCACGCGCGGCCCGTAGATCTCCAGGGACGTCGGCAGCCGCTTGCGCATGGCCTTGTTGCGGACGAAGTCGGTCAGGTCGAAGTAGAGCCGCCCGCCGATGGGGACGAGCCGAGGCAGCGGGTCACGCGGATCGATCTTGGCGCCCACCGCCTTGAACCACATCGCCGATCCGGTCTTGAGCAGGGACACCCCCATCGGCGTGCACGGCCGGAGCATCCCCTGGATGTGGCCGATCTCGAGGTAGAGCCGGGTCTCGCCGGTGTCCGGGGGGAGCGGGAAGAGGGTGGTGATCGGCCGGGACTGGAGCAGCCACAGCACGCCGTCCGGATCGATCGCCCACTCGATGTCCTGCGGTGAGCCGAAATGCCTTTGCAGCCGTCGCCCGGCTTCTCGCAGCTGGTCGAGCTGCTGTTCGTCGAGGACCCCGTCGTCGTGGTCCGGTACGGCCGGCGCGTGCTGGTCGAGGACGTAGTGGTCGGGCACGACGGTGCCGTCGACGATGGCGGTGCCCAGTCCGGGGGCGGCGTCGACGACCATTTCGGCGCGGCAGCCGGTGATCGGGTTGGCGGTGAACAGGACGCCGGCCACAGCCGGGTCGATCATGCGTTGGATCACCACGGCCATGGCGGAGTCGTCGATGCCGGCGGTGGCGCGGTAGGCGACCGCGCGTTCGGTGTGCAGGGAGTCCCAGCATCTGCGGATCGCGTCGATGAGCTGGTCGGCGCCTTCGATGTTGAGGTAGGTGTCCTGCTGGCCGGCGAAGCTGGCGTGCGGCAGGTCCTCGGCGGTGGCGCTGGAGCGGACCGCGACCCGGCCGCCGCCGAGCCGCTGATAGGCGTCGATCAGCTCTTTCTGGGGGAGATCTCGGGATTTGTAGGACTCGATGGTCAGGCAGAAGCCGTCCGGGACGCGCTCGCCAGCCTTGATCATCTCGCCGAGCCCGGCGGCCTTGCCGCCCACCAGATCGATCACGGAGGAGTCGATCTCAGACAGATGGATCAGTTTCATCCCTTATCCTCCTCGCAGCCTTCGCATAGATCTCCAGGGAATGGAGCACGATCTCCCGCTCCTCCTCGGTGAACTGCCTTCAGTGCGCCATCTTCAAATCAACCCAGACCTCCCGGCTGCGCTGCCATGGCTGGGGTTCCTCGGGAGTCGCATCAACGGGAGGTTCGCAAGCCGCACCGCTTGATGACGAGACCGACCTGGTCGGGTCCGACGCGATGGATCGAGAACAGCAGGATCATCGCCACCGGCAGCAGGAGAGCGGCGGCGATCAGTGGAAGCACTAACATGCGCGTCACATCCCTATGGGTCGAGATAAGCGTACTTAGACGTCTAGATGCGCGCAATGGGTCGATACACTTGCGGGATGCGAGGACGGCTCTTTCCCGTGGGGAAGGACTGGTACGAGTGGCGCCAAGAGCCGCCACTCTCCGGCACGGTGCTGGTGCGGATCGCCGTGGCCGCCGGCGGACGCTTGGTGCTCACCGGGCTGCGCATCGACGGTGCCCCGACCGCCGAACTGCTGCGTTCGATCCCGGTGGGGCGCATCGAGGCCGCCGCCAACGCGCAGCTCACCGCCGTCGACGACGTCATCACGCCGGTAGCGGCGAGCCGTCGCCGACAGGCCGAGCTGCCCTCGCTCAACGGTGAGGGTTGGGAGATGACCACCCCCGACCATGCCCTTCCCCGCCCTCCACCGGCCCAGAAACGAGGACGTCCCGACGGCTTCTACCGGGAGATCGCCGACACCTATCACGAACTCGCCCAGACCTCCGCACGGCCCGCGGCCGAGCTCGCCGAGCTCCGTGACATCCCGATCACCACCGCGCATCGGTGGGTCAAAGAGGCCCGGCGCCGGGGTTTCCTGCCACCCGGACGGCCCGGCACATCCGGGTGAAGCGGGGTAGCTTCGAGGCGTGCCGAATCACGCACCCCTTCGAACTCGGATTCACCGGCTCATCTCCGGATACCTCGACGGACAACCCCTCACTACCGACATCTCCGCCGAGCCCGTCGCCATCCGATCCGGTACGGCGGTGGTCTACGTCCGTCTTGTGGAGGCCACGCCGCCCGTCGTGCGGGTGTTCTCTCCGCTGCTTCGCGGGATCGACCAGTCCCAGGGCCTGCTAGAGGAACTGAACGAGCTGAACGGGCGACTCAGCTTCCTGCGCGTCTTCTGGCGCGACGGCACCGTGTTCGCCGCCTCGGAACTGCTCGCCGAGACCCTGACCAGCGCCGAACTGGCCAACTCCTGCGACTGGCTCGCCGAGGCCGCCGACTACTACGACGTGCGCCTGCGCTCCCGCTTCGGTGGCCAGACCGCCTTTGCCGAGCGACGGCCCTCGTAGAGGGGCCACTGTGACCCTTCAAGTGCCTAGATCTCGAAGGTTGGGGCGCTGATGGCGTGGCTTGATCAACGTGCCCCACCGCGGTCGCAAAGTAGGCCGCGGCCGAGGAACCGCGGCCGATGCCGCCTGCGTTCAGGTGGTGACGTCGCCTGCTCTGGTGATGAGCCACGTCCCGAAGATCTCCACCCCGGGCGCGGCGCTCGTACTGGCCCGTCATGCGTTCACCCGGCCCTGGAGGAGTAGGGGAGCAGGGCCATCTCGCGGGCGAGCTGTCGCTGCTGCCGCACCGTCACGCCGGTCACCCGGCGGCTGCGGATCTTGCCTCGGTCCGAGACGAACTTGCGCAGCAGGCCGGCGTCCTTGAAGTCGATCACGCCGATCCCGAGCGGCGGGTTGGTCTTCTTTCTGGGTGTACGGCGGGGCTTCACGCACTCTCCTTCAGATCCAGCAGGGGGGCGAACGGGTCGTCGTGGCCGGCCCACTCCGCGGCGCCGGGCAGGGCGTCATCGTGGTCGATCAGGCACGAGTCGAGCAGGGAGACGATGCGGTCGCGGTCGAGGTCGGGCCCGGTGAAGACCAGGTGCTGGACGCGGTCGCCGACGATCGGGTTCCAGTCCAGGGCGGCGGCGGCGCGCCGGGCCGGGGAGACGAGGTCCCAGGCCGCCTCGGGCAGCGACGCCAGCCATGGCCCGGCGTCCTCCACGGAGACCGCGCCCGCCGCCGCGTCCCAGGCGAGCATGCGCTGGTGCCGGTTGGCCAGCCAGAACCGGCCGCGGGCGCGGACCGTCGTGGTGACCAGCTCGTCCATGGCGTCGAACAACCGGCTCGGGTGGAGCGGGCGCAGGCGGCGCCAGACGAGGGTGCTGATCTCGCCTGTCTGGGCGTCGGCTGGGAGCTGGGCGGTGGCCGGGTCGACGCGTTCGGCCAGCTCGTGCACGCACAACGCGGCTCCGGCGACCTCGGGTTCGGTGAGGATCGGTGTGTGTGGGGCCAGGTGCCCGAGCACGGCGGTCGACAGCTCGGCGTCCTCGGCGTCGCCGTCGTGCAGGGACAGGCTGGTGGCGTACTCGATCTGCCGGGCCAGCACCTCGGCCAGGTAGCGCTGGTCGTCGCCCGCCGCCTGGCCGGTCTCGCTCAGGCGGTCGCCCCGGCAGATGTCTGCGGGCATGTGCTCGGCGTCCAGCGCGGTGTGTACGCAGGCCAGGTAGAGCCGGCCGGACGCCTCCTGCCCGGCCAGGGTCTCGGCCACCGGGCGCGGCTCGACCGAGTCCCACAGGTCCACGATCAGCAGGGACGCCATGGAGGAGCGGCGCAGCAGCTCGGGAAGGAGATCCTCGCGGACGGTGCAGGTGACGCAGCCGTGTGCCAGGCGTACCTCGGCGCGGTCCAGCACGCCGGAGACGTCGCGGACCACGCGCTCGACCAGACCTGCGTCGATGGAGGTCAGGTCGTGATGGATCGCGACGGCTCCTGGATGACGCCGCAACAGCTGATCGACCGCGGCGGTCCGGGCGCTGTCGTGCAGGCCCGCGACCAGGGCGACAGGGATGGGCACAGGGTCTCCTTTGCCACGAAATGAAAATCATTGTCGATGTCATCGCATGTGACGTCAAGTCCGGCAGAGCGGGAATCGGGCTCTCGCTCCGGCTCCGATGGCGTGGCAAGATCGAAGCGCTGGCCGGGTCGTCGAGTATGAAGCTGCCCAATATCACCATTTAGGGCGTAGCCTGAAATGTGGCAGAACACCCCTATAAGGATCTTCGGTATCGAACCGATAGGGAGTCTGAACATGTCAGTGACTGCCGAACACCGTCAGCACGTCGATCACACTCACGAGCATGGACCCGGCTGCGGGCATGTGGTCGTCCCGCATGATGATCACGTCGACTATGTCCACGACGGTTGCCTGCACCGCGTCCATGACGATCACGTGGACGAGTGCGAGCCGAAGTCGCACGCCGCGCATGGGGGCCATGACCACCAGCACGGGCCCGAGTGCGGGCACGTGGCCGTCCCGCACACGGATCACGTCGACTACGTCCACGACGGACACCGTCACGCCTCGCACGAAGGGCATTGGGACGACCACTGAAGGCCATGAGACTTGCGCCTCGTCTGAGGACTGGCATCGTCTGGCCGGGGACATATCAAGCTCTGCGGCGTGCGCAGGGGCGCTTGACTCGCGGCCGAACCCGCTGCTGCCGCCCGTGATCACGACGCTCGTGCCGTCGTAGTTGCCAGGTCTTGGATGTCCTCCGGTGTGTGAGAGATGTGTTCCGAAGCGGGGTGGCGGTTCAGGGTTGGTCGTAGTGGCCGGCGGCGATGTCGTCCAGGAGGGTGGGGCCCGTGGGTCGCCAGCCGAGCAGGTCGCGCGTGATCTTGCTCGTGGCGGGGATGTCGGCGGCGAGGAACCGGCCGACGAACGGGATCTCGTCGGCGATCTGCTCTGCCGGGGCGGACTTCGCCGGCACGCCGAGGCGGCCGGCGAGTGCTTCGGCGATCCGCCGGACGGGCACGCCCTCCTCGGCGGCGGCGTGCAGGGTCGTGCCGGCGGGGGCGTTCTCGAGCCCGAGTCGGACCAGGTGTGCGGCGTCGGACCGGTGGACGGCGGGCCAGCGATTGCGTCCGTCGCCGGGGTAGAGGGAGGCTCCGCGTCGTCGGGCGGTTTGGGCGACGATGGAGATGAAGCCGTGGTCGCCTTCGCCGTGGACGGTCGGAGCGAAGCGGACGGGGATGGCGCGTACGCCACGGTCGGCGTAGGTCAGGGCGAGGTTCTCGGCGCCGCCGCGCGGTGAGTCCGGGCCGACGGCGGGATTGGGATCCCGCTCTGTCGACGGGCGTCCGAGGCCGGGCAGAGCGAGGCCGGCCGCGAACACGAACGGCCGATCGGACCCCACGAGCGTGTCGCTGATGATCTGGACCGCGGCCCGTTCGGCGTGGTTGGAGACTTCGGGGTGGGCCCAGTCGTGCTTGTTCGCGAGGTGGACCACGCCGTCGGCCGCGCTTGCGCCCTGGCGGATCTGGTCGAGGTCGTCGAGGTCGCCGCGGTGGACGTCCGCCCCGAGATCCTTGATGACGGATGCCGATGCCTCGGAGCGGGCCAGGCCGGTCACCTCGTGACCGGCGGCGATGAGTTCGGCGACGACGGCGCGGCCGATGAATCCGGACGCTCCGGTGACGAAGACGTGCATGGTGTGCTCGCTTCCCTAGATGATGTCAGATCCTGACATCGCTAGCATAGAGCTGATGTCAGGCTATGTCATCACTGTGATTCCGGTTACGATCCGGACATGGCACGTTGGGCACCTGGAGCGTCAGATCGTCTGCAGCGGGCGGCGATGGAGCTGTTCGCCGAGGACGGCTTCGAGGCGACGACCGTGGCCGGGATCGCCGAGCGGGCCGGGGTGACCGAGCGGACGTTCTTCCGGTATTTCGCGGACAAGCGCGAGGTGCTGTTCGCCGGCGAGGAGCAGCTCGAGGCGGTCTTCGTGGACGCGATCGCCGACGCGCCGGCGGACGCGTCCGTGGCCGGCCTGCTCGTCGCGGCGCTCGATGCCGGGGGCCGGGCACTGCAGGACGTGCGGGGCCGGGATTTCGCCCGCGTGCGGAACGGGATCATCGCGGCGAACGAGCAGTTGCGGGAGCGCGAGCTGCTCAAGCTGGCGAAGCTCTCCCACGCCGTGACCACCGCGCTCGTCGCACGCGGCGTCGCCGATGTGACCGCTTGCCTGGCCGGTGAACTGGTCGTTCTGGTGTTCAAAACGGCCTTCGCCCGGTGGATCGCTCCCGATGAGACCCGCGATCTGGTCGAACTGCAACGCGAAGGTCTCGCCGCGATCAGCGGCCTGACATGTGCCGAGACCGTGTGACCCGACGTTGACGTTATCGATCTCCGCTTAGGCCGCGCGGCCCGTGGAACTGCCCGTCCCGCCCGCGGAAGGCGGGTGGGGGGTCGATGAAGGGGTGATGGGTCGCAGGGCCTGGGCCGGTCACCAGTCCAGTTCGTCACAGCCGCGGTGGTCGGCCGGTTCCACCTGCAGCGTGGCGTGAGCCACGCCGTGCCGTCGGCGCAGCAGGTCGCGGGCCTGGTCCAAGACGGCGTGGTTGTCGCTGTGGTCGCCGGTGACCAGGTGGGCGGTGGCCACGTTCATGCCGGAGGTCAGCGTCCACAGGTGCAGGTCGTGCACGTCACGGACGCCGTCGATGGCGGCCAGGTCGGCAGCGACTGCCGTGGCGTCCAGCCCTTCGGGGACGTGCTGGCCCAGCACGGCGAAGACCTGGCGGCCGAGCGCGATGGCGCGCACGGCGACGAAGAGGCCGATGGCCAACGCGACCAGGGTGTCCCAGAACGGCTGGCCGGTGGCGGCCACCAGCCAGCCGGCGATGATGACGCCGACCGAGCCGGCGGTGTCGGCCACGACTTCGAGGTAGGCGCCTTTGACGTTGAGGCTTTCGCCGGCTCCGGAGCGCAGCAGCAGAAGCGCGATGAGGTTGACGGCCAGGCCGATGGCGCCGACGACGAGCATGGGGCCGGAGGAGACCTCGGCCGGTCCGCCGATACGGCCGACGGCCTCGACGACGACGTAGAGCGCGACGCCGAGCATCATGATCACGGCGAGCAGGGAGGCGAACACCTCGGCCCGGTAGGAGCCGTAGCTGCGCCGGCCGGTGGTGTCGGGCCGAGTGGCGATCCGGGTGGCGACCAGCGCGGCGCCGAGGGTGACCACGTCGGCGGCCATGTGCCCGGCATCCGACAGCAGCGCCAGCGAGCCTGAGATCAGGCCGTAGGCCAGCTCGACCATGAAATAGGCGCCGATCAGGGCGAAGGAGACCGCCAGCCGCCAACGGTGCCGGCCGCCCGCATGCCCATGCCCGTGCCCGTGTCCGGTGCCCATCACGGCGTCCCGTCGCGCTCGGGGTGAATCAGCTCGGTGTGCTCGGTGTGGGCGAGCGCCAGGTCGAGCAGCATCCGCACGTGCGGGTCGGCCAGCCGGTAGTAGGCCATCCGGCCGGCGCGGCGTGCGGCGACGATGCGGTGCGCGCGCAGCAACCGCAGAGCATGGGAGGCGGCCGACTCACTATGCCCGGTCACCGCCGCCAGGTCGCACACGCACAGCTCGCCGTCCAACAGGGCGACCAGCAACCGCAGCCGGCCGGGATCGGACAGCAGGCCGAAGACATCGGCCGTGTCGGCCAGATCCTCGGCCGCGGGCATGCGCTCGCGTACGGCGGCGACCCGATCGGGGTCGACCACCTTGACGGCACAGCCGTCCACGGCCACCACACTTTCATCTGAAGAGGTGTTCATATGAGCAAGATAGAGGGTGATCCGGATTGCCTGTCAAGAGGCGATGAGTCCTCCGAATCCGGCCATTCAATGCGCTCGTTCCATGACATTCCACCTCCGGGCGGACGACTACGGGGGCGAAACCGAGCCAGGGTCCGAGGCGTCCTGATCCTCGCCGGCCACCGTCGCCAGCCCTTCCGGTACGGCTCCGCAGTCCCGGCCGGGCGCGCCGAGCAGCTCGGAGAGTGGCAGCTCCGGCCGCACGCCCCACGGCAGCAGGTCCCCAGTCCGGCCGGTCCTCGCGACCCGTCCGTCGGCGAGCACGAGCAGGCGATCCGACACCGCGGCGGCCACATGAGCGTCGTGGGTGATGAGCACGACGGCGACGCCGAGGTCGGCCCGCAGCCCGTCGAGCAGCCCGAGCACACCTGCCTGGGTCACAGTGCCGAGCGCGGAGGTGACCTCGTCGCAGATCAAGACGGCCGGCCGGGCCGCCAGGGCACGGGCCGGCGCCACCCGCTGGCGCTGCCCACCGGAGAGCTCGCCCGGCAGCCGCCCGGTCCCCGCCCCATCGGTGTCCGCACCAACGGGACAGCGTCCGGCGGGGCGGTGGCCCAAGAGCGGCACTCCATCCAGGAATGCGGAGTCAGGCCCCGATAACGCGGGTCTCAGCCACGGTCAGCCCGGCTCGCCGGACGGACGCGGCGTCGGCTTCCACCGGATCGCATCCCGGCCTCGGTCGGCATGCGACGAGGCTACGCCGGTGTCCGTTTTACTCATGTAAACACAGAGAACCGAAGACGCTACGTCTCACTGCGTGTGCAGGGGCGCGACGCCGCGGGCAACACCGAGGAGCAGACCACCATCCGCGCCTATGGCCTACCGGACGATGAGGTCCGCGGGGTGGGAACCGGCGGCGCCCACCCCGCGAAGCCGGTCCGAGAGCCGCGGGCGGCCCGACCGCCCGCGGCCCTACGCGCTCACTGCACGGTTATCTTGTCGACTTCGACGGTGATCCCCTTCACCTGAGGTGTCGAGGTGGCCGTCGTCACCCGGCCGGTCCCCGGGCTGACGCCCTTGATCTTCATCGAGTAGGTCAGGCTCCCGCCAGGAGCCCCAGGCGTGCTCTTCACGACGAGATCCTCGGTCGGCGGCCCGGTGATCTGTCCGCCTGCCGTACCCTCGTCGTTCTCGGCGCCCACGGTCAGCCCCGCCCCGGCGGGAGGAGACCCGGGCAGGTTGTTCGGGTCATAGGCGTAGCTGATGTCCTCGACGCCGTTCACCCCGATCCACTGCTGGAACACCTTGGTGTCGGTGGTGCCGAAGATGTTGACCCGCCACTCGAGCACGATCCACCGGTTGACCCCGTCGGTCAGCACGCCGGCGAAGACGCCCGGAGCGCCGGTGCCGTCGAGGTCGGTCCAGTAGGAGGCGAGCACTCCATTGGGCCGCGCCGGATCGGGCAGCGTCTGCGGGAGGAACGCGATGTCGTCGGCCCCGTTGGTGCCGCCCGCCACGCTGTAGCCGTTGGAGGTCACGCCGAGCCTGGTGTAGGTCTTCCCGGCGAAGGTGTACGAAGGCACGTTCAGGTTCAGCGCCTGCTCGTCTCCGACCGCGGTCGGCGTGATCCCGAACGCGTCCAGCGGGAGGTATCCGGCCGGTCCGGCGCCCGGCGCGATCGTCGGCCGGTCGGGTTGCCTGGCGGTCAGCGTCGCCTTGGCCGTGGCGATCTGGCTGCCGACCTTGGTGGCGCCGGTCACGCTGTTCAGCCGCAGCCGGGCGTCGAGCGTGCTGAGCGCGGTGACCTCGGCGTTCTGCAGGCTGTTGTTCTGCACGGTGACCGTGCAGGTGGACTCGCCGGTGTTCCTGGCGATGGTGGCCGGCGCGCAGGTCTGCTCGACCGGCACGATGCCCTCCTGGCGGAAGAACGCCACCGGCAGGTGCAGCGCCCGCGAGCCGCCGGCCTGCTTGAGCTCCACCTGGCCGAAGTACTGCCCGTCGGGCAGCTCAGGCGCGGTGATCACCATGCTTATCGTGGCGGTCTTGCCCGGCGCGACGGAGAAGCGCGGCGGCAGCACCGTGATGTTGGCGCCGCTGACCGTCTTGGCCGAGGCGGAGAAGGTGAGTGTCCGGTTCGTGACGTTCTTGACCATGCGCTTGGCCGTGATGACGCCCGGCATGGTCGGGGCGTTCACCGACGGCAGGTTGAGGTCGATCCGGTTGAGCGGGTCGGCGGCCGAGGCGAGGAAGTTCGCCGCGGTCTCGTCCAGCGTCAGGCCGGGGTCGCCGGCCTTGGTCAGGTCGATGCGCCCGCCGCCCATGTCGAACGGGTCCGCGGGAGTGGTCCCGTCCTGCTTGGTCACCGCGGTCTTGCCGGTGGTCTCGAGCGCCGACTTCACCTGTCCCGGCGTCCAGTCCGGGTGCAGGGCGAACACGAGCGCGGCCGCGCCCGTCACGTGCGGCGCTGACATCGAGGTGCCCGAGATGACCTGGTAGTAGTTGCCGGGCGGCCCTTCCAGCGGCGATTCGGGCGTCGGGGTCATGCCCGCCAGGATGTGGTTGCCGGGCGCGGTGACGTCCGGCTTGAGGAAGTCCCCGCCGGGACCGCGCGAGGAGAAGAACGTCATCCGGTCGCCCTGCCACGTGGTCTTCTCGCCCTGCGTGAGTGACGCGGTGGCGTCCGGATGCGCCGACAGGAAGCTCAGCAGCGTGTCCGACTCGGGCTTGAGGAGGTGCGCCGACGGGATCCAGTGGGCGTCGGTGAAGACGTCGAACGGGAAGCTGTTGTACAGGATCATCCCGGCCGCGCCGCCCTGCATGACGTTGTAGCTCTTCAACACCCGGTTCGGGCCGCGTTCGCAGACGACGATCTTCCCGGTGAACAGCCCGGCGGGCGCTGGGGCGTCACACAGCGGCCGCGAGTACGGCGGCGCCGAGGCGAGCACCACGGGCAGCGGCGAGGTGATCCCCGGGGTGATGGAGGCCCCCTTGATCGTCGCCGTCGCGCCGCCGCCGGTCAGCGTGATCGTCGACTGGAACGTCCTGGTCTGCGTGGACGCGGCCACCGTGGTCACCCAGGGGCTGCGGTGGTCGGTGGTGTTCGCGCCCGGCCCGGAGTTGCCCGCCGACGCCGAGACGAGCACGCCGGCGGCGTACGCGTCGAGGAACGCCAGCTCGACCGGGTCGCTGTACGGATCGGATCCACCGGAGATCGAGAAGTTGATGACCCGGACACCGTCCAGGATGGCCCGCGCCACCGCCGCCGCCGAGTCCGATGAGAAGCAGCCCTGCTCGCCGCAGACCTTGTAGACCGAGACCGCGGCGCCGGGCGCGATGCCCTTGATCGGCCCGCGGCTGATCCCCAGCGGGTTCGCGTCGGCCACCGGGCCGCCGGCCGACGTGGTGGCGGTATGGGTGCCGTGCCCGTTGGAGTCGCGGGCGCTTTCCGGATAGACATCGCCGCCGATGACCGCGTTGTACGTCTCCAGGAACGGCTGCCCGCCGACCAGCTTGTTGTTGCAGGTGAACGGGTCGTTCGCGGGAGTCAGCGGGTTGTCGCCGAAGTCGCACACCCGCGGTGTGCCGTCCTTGGTCGGGGCCGGGTCGGGCAGGCCGGAGCGGCCGGCGAAGGACGGGTGCTCGGGCCAGGCGCCGCTGTCCAGCACGCCCACGATCACGCCCTTGCCGGCCGTGTCGCTGCCGCCCAGTTTGTTGTAGATGGTGGGGGCGCCGATGAACTCGGGGCTGGAGTCGGTGAGCAGTTGTTGCGGCTTGTCCTCTTGCACGGCGACCGCGCCGGGCAGCTTCAGCACCTCGGCCGCCTTGTCACCGGGGATCCGCAGCGCGATACCGCCGTACACGGTTCTGATCTTCTGGCCGACCACGGCCCCGGGGACGTTCCTGACCAGCTCGCCCAGGAAGGCGTTCTCGACGTCCTCGATGTGATCGGTGTACTCCCTGGCCTCGGCGCTTCGGGTGTCGAGGGCCCTGCCGGTGACGGCGGGGCTGGTGCCCGGCAGGCCGGGCAGCCCGCCCTGGTAGGCGGCGAGCGAGTCGTAGTCCAGCTTGACCACGACGTTGACCGGTGCCGCTGACCTGTTACGCAGCAGGGCCTGGTCGCTCTTGGCGAGCCTGCCCGTCGGGGACTTGGCGCCGTCGACCACTTCGGCGCCGGTCAGGGGAGTGGCCTTCCACTTCGAAGGCGGCGGGGACGGCGTCGGACTGGCGAGAGCCGCCGCCGGGCTCAGGGCCACGACGACGCTCAGACTCGCGGCGACCGCGGCCAACCGCCGCGCGCGAGATAAGAGAGGGCTGGATGACACGGGGAACCTCCACATCGAGGGGCTGCGTGGACGTCGCCAAGCCGCCTGGGAGGCGTCATGTCACCCCGTCTGGAGGTACGCCGGAGAGATCACTGACCCTCCCCGGTGGGTGACGAGCGGGAACGGCACCCATAAGGGCTCAGTTCCGAACCGGAGTGTAAGCAGCGATCTCTTGACAGGGCACCCCACGGACTTGCCAGAATCCGGTCGGCAATCCGGCACATTTCACGATCGACACTGGTCCTTCTGCTGCGGGTGGCGGCGGAGGGGTTGTCGGAGATCGCCTCCCGCCGGCGTACGACTCTTACGCTTTGACGTGGCCGTCGGCTTTCCCTAGGGGGAATCCCTTAGACCTGAGGCGGTATGCACCCGACCGGCCGTACATACGACGGTGCAGGCCAATCGCCTCCGCCAGAACGGCGGCGTGGCCCCCTTGCAGGCCTTGCAGGCCTTGGGGCGGGTGGCGTTATCGTGTCTACGTGACGACGCTAAGCAGTGCGACCGAAGGATCGGAACCGAGGTCGGCACAGCCCCGGTCCTTCATTGTCACGATCTACGGGTTGTACGCACGCGAGGTCGGCGGCTGGATCAGCGTGTCCGCGCTGATCCGGCTGATGGGGGAGCTCAAGGTCGACGAACCGTCGGTGCGTTCGGCCATCTCCCGGTTGAAGCGCCGGGGTCTCCTCGAGGCGCGGAGAGTCAACGGTACGGCCGGGTATGGCCTGTCTCGGCAGGCCCGGGAGATCTTGGACGAGGGCGATCAGCGGATCTTCGGCCGGCAGCGTGCTGAGCTGGCGGATGGGTGGTTGCTCGCGGTCTTCAGTGTTCCCGAGTCGCAGCGGCAGCAGCGGCATGTGCTGCGGTCGCGGCTGAGCTGGCTGGGATTCGGCACGACGGCGTCGGGGGTGTGGATCGCGCCACGTTACCTGTACGAGGAGACCCGTGAGGTGCTGGAGCGCTACGAGCTGTCGGGCTACGTGGATCTGTTCCAGGCCGACTACCTGGCGTTCGGAGATGTCACCGAGCTGGTGGGCCACTGGTGGGACCTGGAGGGGCTGCAACGGCTCTACGACGAGTTTCTGAGGTCGTTCAGCTCGGTGCTGAATCGCTGGCGGGCAAGTGACACCGGCGGTGACGCGGAAGCGTTCGGCGACTATGTACGGGCGGTGACCGCATGGCGGCGGTTGCCGTTCCTCGACCCGGGTCTGCCGCCGGAGCTCCTGCCGCGCCATTGGTACGGGATGCGCGCGGCCGCGTTGTTCGATGAGCTGAAGCACAGGCTGACCGAGCCCGCGCACCGCTTCACGAGCTCGGTGATCGGGGAAAACAGCGGTCAGGCTGTGGCGGCCGGTCCGCGGTAGGGCGCGACGTGCGCTCATCGTCCATCCGCGTGCGTCCAGTGGGCTGCCGGGCGAGCGCCGCCGCCTCCTGGGCTCACGGCCAAATCGAAGCGGGAAGCGCCCCAGGAGGACGAATCGGGGACTACCCGCCCTGCTCGGCTCGCACACTGTCTCCGGCGGCTGACCGGATCAGCCTGTCCTCGGGGATGACGGCGACGCCCAGGATCTCGATCATCGCCTCCGGCTGCCACAGTGCAGTGCAGCCGATGCCGGCCATGGCCGGGTAGACGGGTCCGGCGAGCTCGCGCCAGACGCGGCCGATCTCCTTGCCGTGCGCCTGGTAGCCGGGGATGTCGGTGAGGTACAGCGTGATGCTGACCAGGTCCTCCGGCCGGCCCCCCACCTCGCGGAGCGTGGTGAGGACGTTGCGGAAGGCCTGGCGGAACTGCTCCGTGATGCCGCCTTCGACAATCTTCATGTTCTCGTCGAGTGCGGTCTGGCCGCCCAGATACAGCGTGTTGCCGATCAGGGTTCCGTGCGAGTAGCCGCTCGGAACCGGCAGGGCGTCCGGGTTGACAGGGATCGGGGTCATCACGCCTCCGTCGGGTCTCGGTCCGCGCTGCCGTCAGGCCGCCGCGGTCTAGGGTATTGACTTTATATGACGTACGTGAAAAAAACGACATATCCGTGACGGGCCTGCTCGGCGAGGAGGTGCGGGCCGCGCCGCGGTCGCGGGAGCCGGGCTCCGCGGACCCGCCGGGCCGAGGCCGCTGCCGCGATCTGGGGTCGCACGGTCGCCAACGACGTGTCGATCGGCGTTCCGCGCTACCGGATGGCATTCACCAACGATGAGGAGTCGACCATGCAGCCGACCGAGGGAGATCTCAGCAACTACCAGCTCGACGGGGACAACTCGATGTATGCCACCGAGAGTGGCCTGGTCGTCCCGGTCGTCACCCGAAGAGGGCTGGAGTCCCTGCTGACCGGCCAGTCGGAGGGTGCCTCGCGCATCGCCGGTGTGAGTCCCCAGCACACAGCGGCGAGGCGGATCTGGTTCGGGAAGGTCGGCAACGAGCCCGGTTACCGTTCGGTGCCCCACCACCACGGTGAGGCCGAGACCGGTGGATACGTCCTGTCGGGCCGGGCGCGCATCTACTTCGGCGAGAAGTACGAGGACTACATCGACATGGAGGAAGGCGATTGGGTCTTCGTCCCGCCCTTCATGCCGCACGTCGAGTGCAACCTGGACCGCAACCGGCCTCTCACCTGGATGACCACGCGCACGCCCGACAACATCGTCGTCAATCTCGCGGACGTCGCGGACGAGGCGCTGAGCGACTGGATCGGGCGACCGTGACGGTCCCGGTCAGGCACGACGCCGTGCCCACTTCTGAGACGTTCACGGCCGCCGTGACCTTGAGCGAGGCCGAGCCGGAGCGCTACGACGTGGCTTTCACAGCGGTGACCCAGCCTTGCCCCTGGCCCAAGGCGTACGGCGGTGACCTGGTGGCCGCGGCGGCGGCCGCGGCCATGCGGACGGTTCCGGAGGGGCCCGAGGCCGGAAAGACCCTGCACTCCATGCACTCCTACTTCATGCGCCCGGCCGACATCGGAGCCGAGGTCCGTTACGAGGTGGAGCTGCTCCGCGACGGTCGCGGTTACAGCACGCGGCAGGTCCGCGCGTACCAGAACGGGCGGCCGATCTACGTGGCGCTCGCGTCCTTCGCCGCCGGTGAGCCGGGCGGCACCTTCGCCATAGGACCTCCCGGGGTCCCGGATCCCGGCACGCTGCCCTCCTCGGCCGCATACCTCGATGAGCGGTCCGGCGGGACGATGACCCGGGAGTCGAAGGCGTACTGGAGCGGTGGACGCGGCTTCGACATGCGCCACGACCCGGGGCCCGTCTACCTGACCGTTGACGGAGAGCGGGCGCCCTACCAGGCCGTCTGGGTGAAGCCCTTCGACGACCTGCGACCGGTCGAGGGCCTGACCCGCACGCAGCGCGACCTGGCGGCCCTTTCCTATGTCTGCGACTACACCATCCTCGAACCGGTGCTGCGCGTGCTCGGTCTGCCGTGGGCTCAGCCCGGGCTGGTCACCGCGAGCCTGGACCACGCGATGTGGTTCCACCGGGTCCCGGGCGAAGGGGTTCTCGACGACTGGTTGCTCTACGCGCAGGAAGCCGGCTCGGCAGGCGCCGGGCGCGGTGTCGGTCAAGGACGCTTCTTCACTCGCGACGGACAACACCTGGCCACGGTCGTCCAGGAAGGCATGATCCGCGCGTCCTGATCGTGCTCCCTCATGAACTCTCCACACCTGCGGTTTTGGCCGCGCTCGCGGCTCCGGAAGGGCCTCCGATGCAGCTCTCACCCACCTCCTACACCGACACCTTCGCCCGCGATCACCTGCCGCCGTCCGAGCGGTGGCCGCGGCTGGAGTTCACGACCGACCTCCTGCGATACCCGGACCGCCTCAACGCGGCCGGAGAGATCATCGACGCCTCGGTCGCGGCCTTCGGTGAGCATCGACCGGCGATCCGTACCGACGCCGGCGAGATGTGGACCTACGGCGACCTCCAGCGGCGCGCCAACCAGGTCGCCCAGGTGCTCGTCGAGGACCTCGGCCTCGTGCCCGGCAACCGGGTTCTCCTCCGGTCCCCGAACAACCCCTGGACGGTGGCCTGCTGGCTCGGGGTGCTGAAGGCCGGGGGCATCGTCGTCACGACGATGCCGGCCCTGCGCGCCCGTGACCTCGCCCCCATGGTGGCCAAGTCCCAGCCGGCGATCGCGCTGGTCGACCATCGGTTCGTGGCGGACGTGGAGGCCGTGCGCGCCTCCGAGGCCCCCGGCCTGACGGTGGTGCCGTTCGGTGGCTCCGGCGGCGAGGATCTGACGGTTCGCTGCGCGGCCAAGCCGGGGGAGTTCACCGGCGTTCTCACCGCCGCCGACGACGTCGCCCTGTTCGGGCCGACCTCGGGCAGCACGGGTGTCCCCAAGATCACCGCCCACTTCCACCGCGACATCCTGTCCATCGACAACACGTTCGGCCGGGGGATTCTCCAGCTCGCCGCCGATGACGTGGTCGCCTGCACGGCCCCCCTCGCCTTCACCTTCGGTCTCGGCATGCTCGTGGTGTTCCCTCTTCGGGCGGGCGCCTGCGTGTTCCTCGTGGAGAGCGCGACACCGACGCGGCTCGCAGATCTCGTCGAGGAACACAAGATCACGGTGCTGGCCACCGCGCCGACGGCCTACAGGCAGATCCTGAAGGCGGGCAAGATCGCCAAGCTGGGGAGCCTGCGTGCCGCGGTGAGCGCCGGCGAGCACATCCCGCAGGGCGTCTGGGAGCAGGTCGAGGCAGGTATCGGGCTCAAGATCATCGATGGCATCGGAGCCACGGAGATGCTGCACATCTTCATCTCCGCAGCCGGCGACGACATCCGGCCCGGTTCGACAGGCAAGCCGGTTCCCGGCTTCCGGGCGACGATCCTCGGCCCGGACGGCGAGGAACTGCCTCCCGGTGTCGAGGGCCGGCTGGCTGTGATCGGCCCGGTCGGTTGCCGCTACCTGGACGACACCCGCCAGGGGACGTACGTCGTCAACGGCTGGAACATCACCGGTGACACCTTCTATCGAGACGAGGACGGATACTTCCACTACTGCTCACGCACCGACAACATGATCGTCTCCTCGGGCTACAACATCGGTGGTCCTGAGATCGAGGCGGTCATCGACACGCACCCGGACGTGATCGAGTCCGCGGTCGTCGCCGAGCCCGACCCCGAGCGGGGAGCGATCGTGTGCGCCTTCATCGTGCTCAGGAACGGCGTCGACGGTGACGCGGCGAAGGCCAAGGAGATCCAGGACTACGTCAAGCGGCAACTGGCGCCGTACAAGTACCCCCGCGACGTGCGTTTCTGCGCGTCGCTCCCACGCAACCCCAGCGGGAAGCTGCAGCACTACGTCCTGCGGAAGATCGTCGAAGCGGAGCAGAGCGGCGTCGTCGCCGCGCAGTGAGAGGAATTCCCGTTGAAGATCGCAATCGCCGGCGGCGGCCCTGGTGGTCTCTACTTCGCGGCCCTGATGAAGCAGCTGAACCCGGACCACGAGATCACCGTCTGGGAGCGCAACGCCCCTGACGACACCTTCGGCTTCGGTGTCGTCTTGTCCGACGAGACGCTGGGAGGGATCGAGAACGCCGACACGGTCATCTACGACCAGATGGCACGCCGCTTCGCTCGCTGGACCGACATCGACATCGAGTTCAACGGCCATGCCTTCACGGTAGGAGGGCAGGGGTTCGCGGCCATGAGCCGGAAGGAGCTCCTGCACCTGCTGCAGCAGCGCGCCGCAGAGCTGGGCGTGAAGGTCTGCTACGAAACCGAGGCGCCCGACGCCGACGAGCTGCGCGCCGCCCACGACCTCGTCGTGGCGGCCGACGGCCTCAACTCGAGGATCCGGACCAAGTACGCGGACTCCTTCGTTCCCTCGCTCGACCACCGGCGGAACAAGTACATCTGGCTGGGCACGGACCTGGTGTTCGAGGCCTTCCAGTTCTTCGTCAAGCAGACGGAGTGGGGCACCATGCAGATTCACGGGTACCCGTACTCCGCGAGCGGCTCGACCTTCATCGTCGAGATGCACGAGGACGTGTGGCGCCGCGCGGGATTCGACGCGACCGAGAGCGAGTCGTTCCCCCCTGGAGCATCCGACGAGTACGCGGTCGAGAAGATCAAGGAGATCTTCGCCGGCGAGCTCGCCGGGCACCGGGTGCTCACGAACAACTCCAAGTGGCTCAACTTCACGACCGTCCGCAACGAGCGCTGGTACGACGGCAACGTCGTCCTCCTCGGGGACGCCGCCCACACCGCGCACTTCTCCATCGGATCGGGCACGAAGCTGGCGATGGAAGACGCCCTGGCTCTGGCGGCGTGCTTGCACGAGCACCCGTCGCTCGGCGAGGCGCTCGAGGGTTACGAGAGGGAGCGGAAGCCGGTGGTGGAGTCGACCCAGCGCGCGGCGCAGGCCTCGCTGGAGTGGTTCGAGAACATCGGGATGTACTCCGGCCAGGACCCCGCTCAGTTCTGCTTCAACCTGCTGACCCGGTCGCGGCGCATCACCTTCGAGAACCTCAAGGAGCGCGATCCGGAGTTCGCCCGCCACATCGAGGCGACGTTCGCCGAGGCTGCCGGGGCGGAGGAGGTCGCTCCCGCGATGTTCCAGCCGGTCGACATCGGACCTTTGCGGTTGAAGAACCGGGTCATCGTGTCGCCGATGGACATGTACTCCGCAGAGGAGGGCGTGCCCAACGACTTCCACCTGGTGCACCTGGGTTCCAAGGCGCTCGGCGGCGCCGGGCTCGTGATGACCGAGATGGTCTGTGTCTCCCCAGAGGGCAGGATCACCCCTGGCTGCACCGGTCTGTGGAACGACGATCAGCGTGACGCCTACCGTCGCGTGACCGGCTTCGTGCACGCGCAGACGACCGCGAAGATAGGCCTCCAGCTCGGCCACTCGGGGCGCAAGGGCTCCACCAGGCTGATGTGGGAGGGCATCGACCAGCCCCTCACCGAGGACAACTGGGACGTCATCGGCCCGTCCGCCCTGCCCTACGGGGAGGGGTGCCACCTGCCTCGCGAGGCAGGCCGCGAGGACCTGGAGAAGGTGGTGGCCGACTTCGTCGCGGCCGCGGAACGCGGCGTCGCCGCCGGCTTCGACCTCATCGAGATCCACGCCGCGCACGGCTACCTCCTTTCCTCCTTCCTCTCACCGGTGGCCAACAAGCGGACCGACGCCTACGGTGGCTCGTTGACCAATCGGCTGCGGTTCCCCCTCGAGGTCTTCGACGCGGTGCGCGCGGCCGTTCCCACGGAGATCCCGGTAACGGTCCGCATCTCGGCGAGCGACTGGGTGCCGGACGGCAACACCGCGCAGGACGCCGTCGAGATCGCCCGGGCCTTCGCCGAGCACGGAGCAGCGGCCGTCGACGTGTCGTCGGGACAGGTGACCAAGGAGGAGAAGCCGGCGTTCGGCCGTTCCTACCAGACCCCGTTCGCCGACCAGATCCGCCGGTGCGTCGCCGAGCCGGCAGGCGTGAAGGTCATCGCCGTGGGCGCCATCTCCTCCTACGACGACGTGAACTCCATCCTGCTCGCCGGACGAGCGGACCTGTGCGCCCTGGGGCGGACCCACCTCTACAACCCCCAGTGGACGCTGCAGGCCGCGGCCGAGCAGGAGTACCGGGGCGAAGGCGCCGAGTGGCCGATCCAGTTCCGTGCCGGCCGCCGGAAGCCCCCGGCATCACGCACCGACAAGGTTCCGCCCCGCCTCGCGCTCCTGCGGCACCAGGCGGACCAGCACGTTCACGTCCGATGGACCGTTCCTAGGGACTGAGCATGAGTTGCTCATGCCCGGCCGAACGCTCCGAACGGTGTTGAGCGTTCTGGTCGCCCGTGTGCTCGCCGCATCCGGGCGGCACGCATCGGGTGCGTGGTCCGGGAATGCGGGGACGGGGTCCCTCACCCCCACAAGCATCCGGTCCGGCCTGGACGGTCCGATGCCCCGCACGATCGCTCCGGTCGTGCGGGGGCGGTGCCGTCCGTCGCCGGATCGCATGCCCCTGGGCGCGCCTGCCGATCGCCACCGCGGCCGCGTCGTGGCGAGTCGTCGTCTGGTGCTTCTTGTTCTTTCCGGTCAGCGGGGCCTGCCAGTGCTGGGCACCCCACTTGCTGGTGTACGCCGGATCCACCGCGACGATCGCGATCCCGGCCGCGCCGGCCATCGAGACAAGCCGGGCACGCAGCTTGGCGGTGGGCATGCCGGAGATGAGCTGCCGGAACCGCTTGCGTCGGCCGTGCTTCTCGCGGGTCTTCTCCGCGGCGAAGTCCAGGTCTTCGATCGCGATCGCGGCCACCCCGCGCGCCGTCGCCCAGGCCAGCAGTTGTGTCAGGGCGTGGCGGACTTGGGCGTCGCGGTGCTCGGCGGTGCCCGACAGGTCGTAGCCGAAGCGGCGCGGGCGGCCGATCGGGTTGCCGTGCACGTCCAGCTGCCAGGCGGCCAGGTGGTCGGCGTTGGTGTCCACCCCGATCACCCCTCGGGCCAGGGCCGTGGGCAGGGGGATGGTGCTGTCGCTTATACACAGCC
>NZ_VCJS01000651.1 GCF_005893125.1 Nonomuraea basaltis
TCTTTTTTTTTTACAAGAGGAAGACGGCATACGTGTTGTCTTAGGGTCTCGTGGGCTCGGAGATTTGTATAAGAGACAGATCCAGTGCGGTGCGAGGTCGCGGGCGCCGGCCCAGAACCCGCCTCCGACCACTACGCGGTGCTCGCGGAGCTGCGTTACTAGAGCCGGCCCCGAGTCCTGGCGCGCTGCACGGCCTGCGGCCGCTCCCCACACGCACCGGTCGTGCGATCCACCGCAGCGACCGGATGACGGACACCGATGATGTTGCAGGCCCGAAATACTGATTTTTAGTGCCCTAAACCGGTCACATTTGGCTCTTTTCCCTGAGAGCATGACCACGGTTGGCGATCATGCCGACGTTCAGTCATGACCACGGTCAGGCTCCCGGCCCGGCCGCCTTGAAAGGGATGAACACATGCGCAAGTCAGCGAAGATCCTTGCCGTCGCCGCTCTGTTCAGCGCCGGTACGGTCCTCGCCCACCCCGCCCCCTGTCTCTTATACACCTC
>NZ_VCJS01000119.1 GCF_005893125.1 Nonomuraea basaltis
TGGGTATAAGAGACAGGGTTTTGGGGCGGCGATTGGTGCCTCAGCTGGTGGCGCGGGGGCATCAGGTGACAGCTACGACGACGAGCGCGGCCAAGCTGGGGTTGCTGGCGCGGCTGGGCGCCGATGGCGTGGTGATGGATGGGCTGGATGCGGTGTCGGTGGGTGAGGCGGTGGCCATGGCCCGTCCAGAGGTGCTCGTGCATCAGATGACCGCGATCTCGATGGCGCACGCTGGCAAGCCCGACATGAAGCATCCGGACCGCTGGTTCGCCACCACCAACCGGCTGCGCGTCGAGGGGACGGATCACCTGCTGGCCGCGGCCGAGGCGACCGGCGTATCGCATTTCGTCGCGCAGGGCTACGCCAGCTGGAACGGCATCCCCCAGGGCGGATGGGTGAAGACCGAGGAGGACGCGCTGAACCTGATGACGGGGACGGCGGCGCAGGCGGGGGCGGAGGCGATACGCCACGTCGAGGACGTGGTCCTCAAGGCCGGCGGCGCAGTCCTGCGGTACGGCGGCTTCTACGGGCCGGGCGCCATCGACGACCAGGTCGAGTTGGTGCGCAAGCGGCAGTTCCCGCTCGTCGGGCACGCCACCGGCTACAGCTCCTGGGTGCATCTGGACGACGCGGCGAGCGCTACCGTCCTGACCGTGGAGCAGAAGGCGAAGGGCGTGTTCAACATCGTCGACGACGAACCGGCCCCGGCCAGCGAGTGGCTGCCTCATCTGGCCGCGTGCGCGGGAGCGAAGCGACCGATACGGGTTCCGGTGTGGCTGGCCCGGCTGCTGACCGGGGAACAGGCGGTGGTGATGATGACGCAGGGGCGCGGCTTCTCCAACGCCAAGGCCAAGGCCGAGCTCGGCTGGGAGCCGCGCTACCCGTCCTGGCGGCAGGGCTTCAAGGAGGAGCTGGCGTGAAGCGGATCGAGGAGTTCCAGGAGCTGCGGCCACTGCTGTTCTCGATCGCCTACCGGATCCTGGGCAGCGTGAGCGAGGCCGAGGACGCGGTCCAGGAGACCTGGCTGCGCTACGAGGCCTCCCCGACCGAGCCCCGGTCGGTCAAGGCGTTCCTGTCGGCCACGGTCACCCGGGTCTCGATCGACGTGCTGCGCTCGGCCCGCGTCCGGCGCGAGGAGTACGTCGGGCCGTGGTTCCCCGAGCCGCTGCTCGCCGACCCTTATGAAGATCCGGCGCGGTCGGCGGAGCTGGCCGACTCGCTGTCGATGGCGGCCCTGCTCCTGCTCGAGCGGCTCAGCCCGCTCGAACGCGCGGTCTTCGTGCTGCGAGAGGTGTTCGCCTTCAGCTTCCGGGAGATCGCCTCGGCGGTGGAAAGATCGGAGGCGGCGTGCCGCCAGCTCGCGATGCAGGCCCGCCGCCACATGGACGCGGGCCGACCCCGGTTCGAGGCCGACCGCAAAGAACGCGAACAACTCGCCGGACGCTTCTTCGACGCCTTCCGGGAAGGGGACGTCGACGCGCTGCGGGAGCTGCTGGCAGCCGACGTGCAGATGGTCGGTGACGGCGGCGGCAAGGCCCCGACGTGGGGCAGCGGCACCTTCGGTGCTGACAACGTGGCCCAGGTGCTCGCCTCGACCGTCCCGCTGCTCGCCCCGATCGGCGTCGCGGTGGAGCCGCACGAGGTGAACGGCCAGCCGGGCGCGATCTTCCGCGACCGGGACGGCAAGGTGGTCTACGCCCTGGCGCTCGACATCCTCGACGGGCAGATCCAGACGATTCGCTCGGTCCTCAACCCCGACAAACTCGGGCACGTAGGCCCGGTAGCGGACGCCTGGGAGGTCATCCGCGAGGCGCACCAGGCCCGCCGGTCCACGGACTGACCGCAAAAGCCGACCAGCCCGCGTAGCGGGGCAGGAACAGGCGATTCGCCGCCAGGCGGACCAGAGCGACGCCCCGGGCACCGGCCAGCGGTGCCCGGGGCGTGTGCTGCTACTGGTGCCCGATGACACCGGTGGTCAGGCCGCTCCTGGTTAATATCCGAACTGGCCGGGCTGGTAGTCGCCGCCGGGCTGCCGGTTGATGACGCCCAGGCGGTTGTTGGCGTTGATAAGGGCGATGAGCACCATCAGCGCGGCGAGCTGCTCCTCGTCGTAGTGCTTGGCGGCGTTCGCCCAGGCCTCGTCCGTGACACCACCGGCCGCATCGGCGATGCGGGTGCCCTGCTCCGCCAGCTCCAGGGCGGCGCGCTCGGCGTCGGTGAACACCGTGGACTCCCGCCAGGCCGCGACCAGGTTGACGCGCGTGGCGCTCTCCCCGGCGTGCGCGAGATCCTTGGCGTGGGCGTCGGTGCAGTAGCCGCAGCCGTTGATCTGACTGACGCGGAGCAGCACCAGGTCCCGGGTCGCGGACGGCAGCGTAGAGTCCTTGATGATCGCCATGCTCGCCGAGGCGATGTGCTTCAAGGACTTGGCTGCGAGCGGGCTGCGGAAGAGGTTCAAGCGGGCTTCCATGATGCACTCCTTGCTGTTGTTAGCGGGTACACCTCTCGAGACGAGGCAGCGCGGCGAGATGTGAGATGGACGAATGTGACGTGCGTCTCCCTGCCGCACCGCGGCGCAGACCCACGACGACGCTCCGTACCGCTGCCAGACCTCGCCCCGCTCACCACGATCCCCAACGCCCTTCTGGCCCGACTCCACGGTTCCGGCGATCTCGGCGAAGTTCAGCACCGCCGAGCGCCGGAGCGGGTCCGCGACACGCTGTTCTGATCCGCGCCCCGACCTGGAGACGGTACTGATCGTGGGCGGCACCCCCCGGCGTGACGCCGTGCAGCCGCTCCAGCGGTGTCTGTGGGCAGGCCCCCGGCCGGTCGCCGGGCCGAAGGACCGGAGCACGGCGCGGTCAGTGGGAGCCTGGTCTGGGGATATGGATGCCGGCGGCGCGGAGCTTGGTCTCGAAAAGCGCGGCCAGCCGCGGCCGGCGTCTGCTCTTCGCCGTGGTGGGCGATCAGCGTGTACCGGGTCGCGGCCTCGGTGCGGGCTTGCAGGCTGGTCACCGTCTTCAGCAGTGCGGGGTTGGCGAGGTAGTGGTCGGCCGCGGCGGTGGCGAGCTCGGCGATGCGGGGGTCGTCCGGTTCCCAGGCCGCGGCTTCGGCTGCGCGCTTGGTCAAGGCGACGAGCCGGGTGTCTTCGAGGGCGTGGTCGAAATGGGTGAGGTAGTCGTCGAAGCCTTCTGGGACCAGGGCCTTGGCCAGCACCCAGCCCTCCCTGGTGGCCGCCACCTCGTCCGCGGGGAATCCGAGGCCGAGCATCCGCTCCAGCAGCGCCACAGCGCGGTCGGGCAGCAGAGCCCGGTCGCCATCGGCGAGCCGATGCAGCGTGTCACGCCGCGCGATCAACTCCTCGATCCGTTCGGTGAGCTGCCGCTCGACGTCGGCGAGCGCGGCGGCGAACAGGGTGGCATCGGCGTCGAGCAGAGGCCCGATCTCGGCCAGCGGCACCCCGGCGGCGGCCAGCGTCCGGACCTGCACCAGCCGCAACAGATCGGCCGATCCGTACCGCCGGTAGCCGGAGCTGTCGCGTTCCGGCTCCTCGACCAGGCCGAGCTTGTGGTAATGCCGCACCGTCTTCACCGTGACGCCGACGAATGCCGCCGCCTGCCCGATCATGACTCCGTTCCTCATCTGCTCAGCCTGCCTTGTGCTCGAGCTCGGCGACTACGCACACCACAGCCGAGCATATGGACGGGCCACGCCGAGCCCGTTGAGCTCGGCGTGGCGCCGGTTCGCGTTCTACCTGATGCACGACCGGAAGGGGTCGCCCCTCGAGGCGTACGGGTCACAGGTGCTCAGTCCGTCGGCTGAGCCGGATCGGCCTGCCCACCGCAGAACACCTCGTTGACGAGCCTGTGCTGGGCGTTCTGGAATGCTGTTGCGATGGACAAGTCGGCGTCGTCCACGCAGTTCAGCGCGGCGGTCAGGGTCTTGCTCCCGTCGGGTGTGCTGTACATCAGCGCCGCGTGGCCCACGGCGGCGCCGTTGTGGGAGATGACGGTGTCGCCGCCGGTCGTGGTCAGCACGAACACGCCCAGGCCGTAGTCCATGTTCGGGATGCCCGTCGGGTGCGGGGTGCACATCTCGGCCAGCAGCTCAGCCGGCAGGAGCTTGCCGCTCATCAGCGCGGAGATGAACGTGTGGAGGTCCTGGGTGGTCGAGATCATGTCGCCGCCGCTGGAGATCCAGGAGGGGTTCTGGCGGGTGACGTCGATCGTCTTCTGCTCGCCGGCGTCCTCGTAGCGGTAGTAGGCGTGGGCGTGCGGGGCGGGGATCTCCGGCGAGGCGTCCGGCACCACGGTGCCCGACAGCCCGAGCGGCCCCAGGATCAGCCGCCGCATCTCCTCGGCGACCGGGCGGCCGGTGACCTTCTCGATCAGCAGCCGGGCCAGCACGTAGTTGGTGTTGGAATAGCTCCAGCCCGTGCCCGGCTCGAACCGCGCCGGCTTGGACAACGCCAGCTCCACCAGCTCCTGCGGCCGGTAGATCTTGAACCGGTTGTCCACCCACTCCTTGCCCGTGGTGCCGTAGGGGACGGGGATCCCGTGCACGACCGTCCCGTCGTCGTAGACCTCGCCGCTGAAGTTGAACACCCCGCTGGTGTGCTGCAACAGCATCCGCACCGTGATCCGCTCGTCCAGCCCGAACTCGGGCAGGTAGTCCGCCGCCGGGATGTCCAGCCCGACCTTGCCCTCGGCCACCAGTTGCAGCACCAGGGTCGCGATGAAGGTCTTGACGTTGCTGCCGATCCGCACATGTCCGTCGATCGGCGGCTTGGCGCTCCCACCCAGCTCGGCCGCCCCGGCGCTGCCGGCCCACTCCCCGCGCTCATCGTGTACGCGCAGTGACACCCCGACGAAACCGGCATCAACAAGTTCCTCGATCGCCTTCTGCAGCTCCGGGCGATCCTCCCCGGCAGCAGCCGCCGGCGCAGCCCCGCTGTCCGCAGTGGCCACCCCGGCGGCATCGAGGGCCGCGGTGATCTTGCGGGCCATCTGGGCCGTGGTGGTGCTGGGCTTGTCCGGGTGAACCTGGGCGGCTTCGATGGCGAGGAGGATGGTGCTGCGGAAGTTGTCGGCTTCTGCCGGAGCTTGCTTGCCGAGCAGCTTCATGGCTGCGGTCAGGGCCGGCAGTACCCGGTCGGCGAGTTCGGCGACGGTCTTGCCCTTCAGTTCGATGTCCTTGGCCTTCGCGGCGAGCACGTGCCCGACCAGACCGGTCGCCGACGTCAGGGCGATGGAGGCATTCGTGGCGGCCTTGTGGGGCGAGCCGGTGGCGGCGGCCATCAGCGACACGGCGCCGTACGCGGCAGTCCGCAGAGTGCTCTTGTCCGGGTCGGAAAGGGTGATGGACATGGTGGTTTGCTCCTTCAAATCTGTTATGTCCGGTCGGCGTCGTGCCGCTGCGACGAGCTTCCACCCTGACCCGAGGTCAACCTCAACCGTGATCTAGCTCACAGCTACTTTTTGGGTTTGGGACAGCTGCGGGAGCAGGACGCCGTCCCCGTCGGGTGACAGTCGCATCTCGCACGGGGCCGGTCGGCACCCATGCCTACGCCAGGATGGCGGGGCGGCCCTGCTGGTCATGCTCGCCGGATCGATCGCCCGGCTCTACGACGACATGATCGACAACGGCGGCGACCCGGAGATCGATTCGTGGGTGGTCCCTGTTCGAAGCCGACGGGCACGCCGAACCGCGTGATCATCACCGACGCCTGGAATTGCCTGACCGACGGCATGCTGGGCGGTGTCGTGTCCTGGTACTCCGTCATCCACACACCGCCGGGGGAGTTCCGGCCGTACTTCGCCGAGGTCATCTGTTGCTGCGCAGACAGTAGATTCGGTGACGGGAGGCACAGGTGGAGGTCTGCGTGGTTTCGATCTCCCACGACGGAGTGTTGGGCGGCCAGCCGCAGGTCCAGCCAACCGAACACGCCAGAATGAGGCCGCGGCCGAGCATCCGCCGCGTCGCACGGGCACTCCACAGTGGACACCAGCGCGCCACCCGATCCCGTGCTCAGGGGAAGCAGCTCGCAGGTGTGTCGATCACGGGGGAGACGCGGCGATCTGTACGCGGTGGCTGTCGTTGTCGGAGAGGAACGACGCCAGCGCCCGCCCCTGCTCGGCTACGACGGTGCGGTCGGCTCGAGAGAAGCGGCGCAGCGGGGTGACAACCACGGTGCCGCCCGTGACGCTCCAGGTCGCGGCGACCCGGCCGTCGACCAGGACAACGCGAGCGCCGGCGACCGACAGGCCACGGTGGGCGTTGTCAATGATCCGGCTGCGGTCGTGGTAACCGAGGAGTGCGTTGTCGAACGCCGGCAGGAACCGCACCGGGGCGGGAGTGTCAGGGTCGGGGCGCGGCGCGTCGGCGAGGTCCAGCAGTTCCCGGCCTCGCTCGTCGCGGAAGGTGACCAGCTCCTCGCGTATCGCGGCCACCGCGGCCGGCAGTCCGGCCAGGCCGCACCAGGCGCGCAGGTCGGCCGCGGCGGCGGGGCCGAACGCGGCTAGATAGCGCCGTACCAGCGCTTCGCCGACCGGATCGGAGCCCTTGGGGGCCGGCGGGTCGATCTCACGCCCCAGCCAGGAGGAGAGCAGGACGTTGCGCACTCCCGCCCTCGTGCGCCACAGCCCGCGCGGCGGCAGCTGCGCCACCGGGACGAGGGCGGCGATCAGCATTTCGCCCAGCGCCCGCGGTCCCGGCGCCGGCCAGCGCTCAGCCAGCGCCCGCGCGAGCTCGGTCATCGAGCGGGGCTCGTCGTCGGCCATCACCGCCCGGCCTGCCGTCGCGAGCTCGTCGAGGTCTACCCCGGCGAGCTCGCGGCGATAGTTGCCGAGTACCCGTTGGCGCAGCATGACGTCGTGGCGGGCCCGCCAGGCCAGAGCGTCGTCGGCGGTGAGGAGATGGACGGTGCGGCGCATGAGGTGGGTCCGCACCACGCTCCGCCGGATCAGCAGGTCCGAGAGCACCGCCGGGTCGAACGCGCGCAGCCGCGACCAGAGCCCGACGAACGGTTCCTGCGGTTCCTGCGCTTGCAGACCGCCGAGGTGCGCGACGGCGTCGAGGACCGGCACGTCGGCGCGATCGAGCAGCAACTGCCGAGCCAGCGTCGCGCGGTTGAGCGCCCGGGTGTCGAGAACGGTCATCGGGTCACGCCGCAGCGCGCTCGTCGGCCGATCGCCGACGTAGCGCCGCTCGGGTGACGGCCGGCACCCCGGTCCGCCCTTGGGGCCGCATCCTCATGGTGGTTGTTCCCTTCAATAGCTGGCCCGCCGGCTCTGGTCTCCGGACGCTGGCTCCGGCTTGGACTCGGTCGCAGCCTGTGGTCTGGTCAGCGTGCTGCGTCTGGCGGGCTGACCGCCCGCCGGCCTGCTCACGCTTGGTGGCATCAGGGCGGACAGCATCAGGAGCGTGGTGTGGGAGGACGGACGGTGCGCGCCTCCCTCACCACGCTTGATGCTCACCCGTTGTATTCGCTCACGACGTCCACGACCCAGGCGACGCCGAAGCGGTCCATGAGCATCCCGTAGAGCGGAGCCCACTGCGCAGGCGCCAGCGGCTGCACGATGGTCGCTCCGGCGGAGAGCTTCTCCCAGTACGCGGTGACTTCCTCCGTGGTCTCGCCGCGGAGGGAGACGAAGAACGAGTTTTCACCCCGGTCCCACGGCATCCGCGAGGGCACGTCGTAGGCCATTACGTGGAAGCCGTTGTCCGCGGCCACCTGGCCCCACATCACCTGGTCCGCTTCGGCGGGCTCCTGCGTGTTCCCAGCGTCCTTGTACGTGACGGCGGCGATGTCCCCACCGAACACGGACTGGTAGAACTCGAGCGCCGCGCGGGCGTCGCCCCGGAAGTTCAGATGGGTCACGGACTTGACGGACATTTCTTGACTCCTAACCTTCGATTATTGTTTCTGGACGCTGTGAAGCGCCCGGACTGAACTGTCGACCGCGGAATCGGAATCACACTGGTGGCGTGGGGCGGTCACGGTGATCGGGGCCTTTTGGACGTTCTCGTTGTTCGGCCCGAGACAACCGTCGCAGGGGAAGCGGTCAGGGTGTGGCCGCTTCTCAGGGCAATATGGGGATCATGCCGAAGACTTCAGCGCGACTGCTGTCGTTGCTCTCGCTGCTCCAGGCGCGCCGGGACTGGCCGGGGGCGCTGCTGGCCGAGCGGCTGGAGGTCAGCCCGCGCACCGTGCGCCGTGATGTCGACCGCCTGCGCGAGCTCGGCTATCCCATAGTGGCCTTCAAGGGGCCCGACGGTGGGTACCGGCTCGATGCCGGCACGGTGCTGCCCCCGTTGCTGTTCGATGACGAGCAGGCCGTCGCGCTGGCCATCGCACTCCAGGTCGCCACCACCGCTGGTGCCGGCATCGAGGAAGCCGCGGCGCGCGCGCTGAACACCGTCCGGCAGGTCATGCCCGCCCGGCTGCGCCACCGGATCGACACCCTCCAGGTCACCGCCGTCGAGCGGCCCGCGATCCGACCGGACCCACAGGTCGGCAGCAGCGTGCTCATGACACTCAGCGCCGCCGTCCACGCCCGCGAGGTGCTGCGCTTCGACTACGCCCCCGCATACCCACCAGGGGCAGACGACAACGGCGCGCAGACCCCGCCGCGCCGGGTGCAGCCCCATCACCTCGTCACCTGGGGTGGGCGCTGGTACCTCGTCGCCTGGGACCTCGACCGCGAGGACTGGCGCACCTTCCGCGCGGATCGGATCACCCCGCGCACTCCTACGGGGCCCCGCTTCACCCCGCGCGAGCTGCCCGGAGGCGAGGTGGCCGCCTTCGTGGCCAGCAGGTTCCGGGGCTCCGACGGCTATGGCGACTGGCCCTGCCGCGGCGAGGTGATCCTCGGCCTACCCGCCGCCGCCGTGTCCCGCCACACCCGCGACGGAGTCGTCGAGGAACTCGGCCCGAACCGCTGCCGGCTCGTCCTGGGCTCGTGGTCATGGCCTGGCTTGGCCGCCGCCATCGGCAGGTTCGACGCCGACATCGAGGTCGTCGGCCCGGCCGAGCTCAAGGACGCCTTCGCGCACCTGGCCCGCCGCTACGCCAACGCCGCAACCGACGCATCCGCCACGCCGCCCCCGATCCCATGAGCCAACCGCACACGGCCAGCCAACCATCTGGCCATGTGCGCCCTGGCCATCCGCCGACGCGACCGCCGCGAAGCGTTCGGCCAGGTGAATCCGTAACATCGTCGCGGCGCACGGCTCGGCGTCACCGCGGAACGAAGACCAGCCGTGTGACCGTACATTGCGACAATGTCGATTCTGCGGCCCCCGAGATCTGCGAAACCTTGCCCGTGTGATCGCCATGGTGGTGCGTGATGGCGACGTCGAAGTCGACCGCATGGGACCTCTCGGTCCCGTCGTCCTCGTGGCCGAGCAGGTACCGGACGACCGTCTTGAGGTCGTTGGCTCCGATCACCTCGGGTGTGTTGATCGCGGTGTCGACGAGGAGGGCACGGTCGTCTCCCTCGAAGAGCCACTTGGTCGATGTCGACGAAGCCGGGGACCAGGTGGTACCAGGTGAGGTGCGAGCGCGAACCCGCTCGCCCGGCGTCGGCGAAGGAGGGCGCGGGCCGGCCGCCGACCACGGCCACACCGGCGGCGAGTGCGGTCGACGCAGCAAGGACGGTTCCGGGCATGATTTACTACTGAACCTTCCTAGTTGTCACGGGTGGCGGCGATCGCGCTGCGCGGCCGCCGTTACCACCGTCAGCCCGTGCACGTCGAAACAGCAATCTTTCAAGCGATGAGGATGGGGAACATGCGCATTGGCTTCCCGGTGTCGTTGGCCTGCGGTGTGGTGCTGGTTGCGGGCTGCAGCTTCAGCTTCGGCGTAGGTAGCACTTCCGTCGAGAGACCCACGGTCGAACAGCAGGTCGCCGACCAGTTGGCGGCGAAGGTCGGGCAGCGACCGAAGGCGGTCGTGTGCCCGGGTGACCTCAAGGGGGAGCAGGGCACCACGATGCGTTGCCAGCTGGAGGCCAACGACGGGACGAAGCTCGGCCTCACCGTCACGGTCACGTCGGTCAAGGGCAGCGATGTCAAATTCAAGATTAAGGTCGACAACAAGTAGAGGGCCTTCACGAGTCCGCCCGGACCCGAGGCAAGACCATCTGCAGGGCCGCCGTCACCGACGGCGGCCCTGCTCGCTCTCACCCTCCACCTACGCGAGCAGACGGCATCTTGCTCGTGCCAGCGCGTGCGCAGGTCCAGATCTGGGGTTATCAAGCGAACTAGCTGGTCAGCCGCATGAAGGTCGTTCAGGCATGTTAGGCATGCAGGCAGCCCGCGTGCCGCCAGTGGATCGTCGAGACGGCCATCACCTGGCTGATGTGGGACGAGGCGGAACCTCCAGGGACTGTGCGTGGGTTCTCATCGGTGTGGCGTGAGATCCGGTGCCCGCTGCGCGCTCAGGGGCAGTGCGTCGCCCCATGTCGGCAGACTGCCTTAAGGCGTCGCTCATGAGCGACGATTTCGCCCCCTCGCGGAAGTCTCCACCTTCGACCATCCTTACCGACCTGACAACGAGGACTACTCCTGTGATCTTCGGCAAAAGGCCGTCCGACATGACCGATCCGGCACCGAGAGGAAGGGGCCGTCGCGCGGCCGGCATCTGGCCGCTGGTGCATGCCGAGCGAGCGGCCCTGGCGGCCGACCTGGCGGATCTGACTGGCGAGCAGTGGGCGACGCCGTCGCTGTGCACCGGGCTGAGCGGGCGGGAGGTGCTGGCGCACCTCACCTCATCGGCGAGCCTCAACGGCGTGCGGTGGCTGGCTGGGGTGATCCGCTGCCGGTTCGACTTCGACAAGCAGGTGGCCATGCGGCTGGCCGAGCAGCTGGGCGCGACCGCCGCCGAGACGCATGACAGGTTCCGCCGCGTCATCACGAGCACCACCAAACCACCTCTTCCGGTCATGGCGATGCTGGGTGAGACGATCGTGCATGCCGAGGACATCCGGCGACCGCTGGGCATTCGCCACGACTACCCGATCGAGACCCTCACCCAGGTGGCCGAGTACTACCGGGGCTCGGACCTGGTCGTCGCCGCCAAGAGACGGATCGCCGGCCTGCGACTCGTCGCCACCGACGGCCCTTTCACCACGGGCTCCGGGCCGCTGGTGTCCGGCACCACCCTGGCCTTGGTGATGGCGACGACCGGACGCTCGGTGTATTGCGATGAACTTGACGGCGACGGCGTCGAAATCCTGCGCGATCGGCGCGACATGACATGACCCAGGGCTCGAAGCCCGCCCAGCCCCTCACGGCCCTTTGCGCTGCAAGGTGGCGAACTGGGCGATATCCGCGCCGAGGGCGTCCTCTTCCGATCATCCGAAAGAGATCTTCTCACCCTCCGGACGCCGGGGCGCGTTTCACTTTCGTGAAACTTTCAGCCGGCCGCACGCCGCATCGTGGGCAAATGCGGCGGCAACCAGCCGAATCTGGTGTGGCCGCAATTACGGATCTACGTTGACGTCGTGGCGCGCCAGGCGCCGCGATCCCCCTACGCCCGACGAAAGTAGAGAGGCCAGATGGAATCTCGCACAGGCCGCCGCAGGAGAGCGCTCCTTTGGCGCGTATCGGCCGCGTCCCTTGTCACGGTGACAGCGCTTGGTCTCGGCGCGGTGGCGGCCGACGCCGCCACCGATCAGTCCGCCATGTCCTACACGGTTCCGCGTTCGGCGAGCGCGGTGGGCCAGGGCCGGACCTCGGACGTGGCCAAGCACAACGGCGCGCAGCAGGCCAGGGCGGCGGTGCTGGCGGCGGGCGGTGACTGCACGAACTGGTCGCAGACCGATCGCACGCTCTTCATCGCGCCGGACAGCTCCTGGTTCGTCTACGAAGTGACCGTCTCGGCCCTCTGCGTGCACTGACCCGTCGGACGGCCGAGAGCGGCTTTGGCGGCCACGCCGCCGCCGGTCGTGAAGCCCCCTTCTCGAGGATCTCGCTTTGACCCGGTCGTACGTGTCGTACGTCAGCGTTTCCGCGGTCACGCTGCCTCAGACGCCCACCGGGCTCGATGCCGGGGGCCGACGAAGGAGGCCTGCGGCGGCGATCGCCCCAGCCCGTACCGAAGCCCGGCCACCGCCAGCGATCGTCACGGCCGTACTCGGTCCTCGAATGGGTGTCCAGGTGTTTCGGTCGAAACACTTCCTGGACAGCCTCACGTGCCTTACGTGCCCGTCAAGATCATCTCTCTCTGACCTGGGAGAAGGGGCCAAGAACCCCAGACAAGTCCGGGCTCTACCTTCGAGGCGTCACCTGCTGGATCCCAAGCCTTGGTCCCGCCTAAAGATCCGAACTCAGAACAGGCCCCCCAGTCCCATCAGCGTAGGGTGGCCAATGTGTTGAGGGGGTTGTCCAGGAGGTTCGCGAAGGCGAGTTCGGCAGCCCCGGCGAGCGTGGTGTCGTCACCAAGGGCCGTCACGGCCAGGCGGACACGTTCGCGCGACACCGGCAGGACATGCGCGTCGATCCGGGCGTGGACGCGTGGCGCGGCACTCGGGTAGACATCGCGGAGCATCCCGCCGAAGACCACGAGCGCCGGGTTGAACAGGTTGATGAGGTTGACGACGCCGACGCCGAGCCAGTCGCCGATGCGGTCGAGGGCGTCCCGCGCTCGGGCGTCGCCGGTCCCGGCGAGGGCGACGACGGCCCGGATGCCGTCGCGTCCGACGAGTTCGTCGGACCGTCCCGCGTAGTCGAGCAGCGCCTCCTCCCCCACCTCGGCCTCCAGGCAGCCGCGCGACCCGCACAGGCAGGGCCGCCCGTCGAACGGGTTGATCAGCATGTGCCCGAGTTCGCAGCCGTAGCCTGCGTCGCCGTCCAGAAGTTTGCCGCCGACGATGATCCCGCCGCCGACGCCGACGTCCCCGTGCAGGTAGATGAGGTTGTCGACGTCGCATCCCGCGCCGCGCACGTGCTCGGCGATCGCACCCAGGTGCGCCTCGTTGCCCACCTCGACGGGAAGCCCGAGGCCGAGCCCGGCGGCGAGTTCCGCGCCGAACGCCTGGTCCACCCAGCCGAGGTGCGGTCCGTACCGGACCGTGCCGTCGGCGCGCCTGATCAACCCGCAATACGACGCGCCAACACCCACGCACAACGCGCCCGGACCGGCCCCGGCGACCAGTTCGCGACCAAAGGTGGCGAGAACGCCGACGACGTCCTCCAGGTCGACCCCGGCGCGGGTGCGCACGGCCTCGCGGCGGTCGAGGACCCGGCCGCCGAGCCCGACACGGGCCGCGAGCAGCCGATCCACGGCGACGTCGAATGCGAGCCCATACACCGTATCTCGCTCGGGCATGACGACGATGGACGGCCGCCCGGCGCGGCCCCGCTCGATGGGGACGCCCTCGCGGACGAGCCCAGCCGCGGCGAGTTCGGCGGTCAGGTCCATGATGGTGCTGCGGTTGAGGCCCATCCGGCGGCTGAGCGCGGCCCGTGACACCGCCCCGTCCTTATGGACGCGCCGCAGCACCTCACTCAGGTTCCGCTGCCGCATCTGCTCCTGCGTCCGCGCGCCCGCCGCCGATCCCGTCATCCCCGCCAGCCTAGGACCTGTCTTCAAATGATCACAGCTAGAGCAGGAGGGCTGCTGGTAGTTCCTCAGGTTGGTGCCGAAGGCGAACTGGTGGCCGCCGTCGGCGTTGGAGAACGCGAAGGTCTGCATGCCGGGGACGGCAGTTCTTCTCTCACGGGCAGGTACGGCTTGCCGCCCCCGACGATCACGGGGAACGCGTACACCCAGAACTCGTCGATCAGGTCCGGCAGGGAGGTGGCCAACTCGGGGCCGCCGAGCTGGAGGGTGCCGTCGATCTCCTGCTTGAGGCGCGTCACCACGGACACAGCGTCCTTGCGACGGACGATCGTGAGCCCTTCGGGGACGGTCTGGAGGGTGTCGGAGAAGACGTACCGCGGCGTCTCCTTGTAGAACTGGGCGAACTCCCGCTCGACGGCCGGGCGCCTTCCTTGCCGAGGTCCTGCGTCCAGGGCTTTTCCATCGCCTCATACAGCCGCCGCCCGAACAGGAACGCCGCGGGCCGGCGAACATGGTCGTTCGACGCCTGCTGAAAGTCCTCGGCCGGGTCCAGAAAGTCCATGCCACCGTCGGGATCCTCGATATAGCCGTCGTCCGAGGTGTTCATCCAGTAGATGACCTTGCCCATAAAACTCCTCCCAATGCCTCACCGACAGCGGCGAGGTATGGACGCTGTTGGACGCGATCGACGGTGTGGCGCGACGGGTCCATCACGGACTGCGCTTACTCAACGGCCTGCACGTCACCCCCGGCGGCGACGCGCTCCTCGTGGCCGAGACCGGCACCGGACACATCCACCACTTCGAGATCGTCGCCCCGGGCTCGCTCGGGCCGCCCACGACGTACGTGGACCTCGGCCCGGACAGCTTCCCCGATGGCATGTGCTTCGACCGCGACGGGCGGCTGATCGTCGCGGGTACCGGGTCCGGTGCCGCATTCGTCGTCGCGCCGGGCGGCGGAACTGTGGAGGATACGATCCACTTTGCCGACCAGGATGTCACCAACGTCTGCTTCGGCGGGCCTGACCAGCGCATCCTCTTCGTGACTCAGGCGTCGCTCGGGCGGGTCGTCATGATCGAATGGCCGGTGCCTGGGATGGGTCCTCTTTCCCGATCGAGGCCGCGGCGGCTGACGATGACGCCGCGTGCGGAATCCGAGTCGGGCTGAGGTTGCGGTCACTGGCTCTTCGGAGCCAGGGAGTGCTTGCGGGTTGCCTGTATGCCCTGGCTCGTTCGCTGACGGGTTACAGCCAGCTTTCGCGCTGTCGCTGCAGTCCGTCGAGGATCAGGTCGAGTCCGATGTCGAACTCCTCGGTGTACGCGTAACCAGATTTCAGGGCGCGGTCGGTGATCATCTCGGTGAGGTGCGGGAACTCATCGCGGGGCATCTGCTTCAAGATCGAGCCCGCCACGTCCTCGAGGTCGACGGATGATTTGAAGGGCAGGCTGAGCTCCTGGAGCGTGAACCCGTAGATGTAGCTGTCCAGCACCGAGACCGCGTGTGCCGCACCAGCGATCGAGAAGCCGCCCGACCGTAGACGGCCGATGACCGCGTTGTGGTGGCGCAGAGTCGCGTGGCCAGGGTTCATCCGTGAGTCCATCAGACGGATCGCCCACGGGTGGCGGACCAGTGCGCCGCGCATCGAGACTGCCCGCCGTCGCATCGCGGCCCGCCAGTCGACGTCGTCCGCCGGGAGCTCAATCTCCGCGAAGACGAGGTCGACCATGCCGTCGAGGATCATGTCCTTGTTGCGGAAGTGGTGGTAAAGCGACGCAGCCTCGACTCCAAGCCGCTCGGCGAGTCCGCGCATGCTCGGCACACCGGTGCCAGCCTCGTCCGCCAGCGCGACAGCCGTGCGAAGCGCCATCTCCCTGCTGAGCGAGTTGCGGCGGGGTGCAGGCGTGCCGGTTGACTCCATGGCCACGAGGTCCTCCCACTTAGGCTGCTGGACGGCTTGACAACCTTACATCGTTAGGTAGAACCTTACACCGTTAGGCTCCACCTAACGATGTATGGGTGGAGGTGATGGCGAGAGAGGAGAGGGTCGTGGAACCGATCGGTTCGGACGGAGCCAAGAAGCCGGGCACGGGGAAAAGGGTCTGCATTGTCGGCGCATCCGGGAAGCTCGGGCGCTACATGGTGCAGCACGCATTGGACCGGGGGTACGAGGTCGTGGGTGTCTGCCGAGAGCAGAGCGTGACCAAGCTCGCCGACTTCGAGGGACGGATCACGGTGATTCCCGGAGCGAGCGACGCCCGTACGGTCATCGCACGGGCGGTGAACGGGTGCGACGCCGTCCTCACGGTGCTGGTGCCGTGGGGGAGGAACCACTATGCCTCCGGTACGGCCCAGGCTGTGCTCGACCATGCACGTCCGGGCGCCCGTTTGGTGTTCTCCTGCGGCTGGCACGTCGCCCGCGATGGGAAGGACGTGTACACCCGGAAGTTCAAGCTGTACGCGGCCGTGTTCGGGCGGCTGGCGAGGCTTGCCCGTGTCGTGGACGTGGACGACCAGGTGGAGGCGTGCCGGAGGATCTTTGCCAGTGACACCAGCTGGACGGTCGTGCGTGGCAGCGACCTGGAGGAGGGCGACAGTCAGGGCCTGCCGGTGTGGAGCCGGCACGTGGGTGATCCTGTCCTCGCGAGCAACCTGACCCGTCGCGTGGACTACGCCCGCTTCATGGTCGAGGCTGTGGAGAACGACGCCCTCGTCCAAGAGGCCCCGGCCATCGTCGGCCGGCTGACCCCTTCGGCCCTTGCCCACGCCGCCGGTCCGGCGTGAGCGTCCGGCTCGCGTCCGCCCCGCGCGTCACGGAGAGGCCTCGCCGGGAAGCCAGGGCGAGGTACGTCCGCGAATCTTCGCCCCCAGGCTGGTTTGCGCAGGGCGTTGGACTCGCGGAACTGATGTTCACGACTTGGCTGCTCGTCAAGGCCGTGCGGGTTTCCGAATCCGACGCGCGTTCCCGCCACAGCCAGATTCGGCTGGCCGGGCCCGTACACCAAGGGAGGACCAAACCGTGACCGCACCGAAGACGCTTGCGAGGATCGCGGGGTCCCTGTATCTGATCGTCGCCGTGTTCACCATCTTCGCCGGGCTGGTGAACACGCGCATCGTCGAGTCAGGGGACGCAGCGGCCACGGCCGGCAACATCGACACCTCGGCCACCCTGTTTCGTATCGGCTTCGTCAGCGAGTTGGTGGGGGCCACGGTCTTTCTGTTGACGGGCATGGCCTTGTACCTGCTGCTCAAGCACGTCAACCAGATGGCTGCCGCCGCGATGGTCACCTTCGTCGCGGTCAGCGTCGCGATCCAAAGCCTGAACCTGCTCAACCAAAATGCGGCGCTGAAGATCGCCACCGGCCAGGACTACATCAGCGCCTTCGGCTCGACGGGTTCCGACCAGCTGACTATGCTGTTTGCCGACCTGCAACACGACGGGTACCTCATCGCCCAGACGTACTTCGGCCTGTGGCTGCTGCCGCTGGGTTACCTGGTCGTCAAGTCGGGCTACTTCCCCAAGGTGTTGGGCATCCTGCTGGTGATCGGATGCTTCGGCCACCTCGTGGACGTGTTCGCGCGCTTCCTTGCCCCCGACTTCGGCGCAAACATCTCACCGTTCGCCATGACCCCTGCGGCGGTCGCGGAACTTTCGTTCATTGCGTGGCTGCTGGTCAAGGCCGTGCGGGTTCCCGAACCCGACACGCGGGTTCCTGCCGCCGCCCACTCCGGCCCTAGTTGAGTGCGCGGATGATACGCGGGTGCTACACGAGAGGTCGCGTCACATTGACAGATCTCTGAGCTTTGTCCGGGATGTGACGCCCAGCTTGGGGAACGCTTTGTACAGGTGCTGGCCAACCGTGCGTGCGCTCAGGAACAGCCGGGCTGCGATGTCACGGTTGGACAGGCCCTGGGCCGCGAGTTGGGCGATCTGCCGCTCTTGTGGTGTGAGAACGGCGAGCGGGTCGAACTTCTCGGCTCGTGACGTCACCCACCTTGCCGCGTCGAGCTCGGCGCGCGAGAACATCCGGCAGTTCACCATGCTCACACGCACCGACGGGGGAGGGCTCAGCGCCCGTACCGGAGCGACCACTGCAGCCGGTGCCGGGTGGCGGCCCGTCGCGCCATCGCCGACGCCTCCGCCGGCACCCGGTCGGTACGCCAGGCCGCCAGCGTCTCCAGCATGCCCTCGACGAAGCGCCGGCCCAGCCCGGTGACGGTCCCGCTCTTGAGCAGCGTCAGGCACGCCTCGTGCGCCGCGTCCCGCCACCGTGCGAACTCGCTGTGCGCCACCTCAGGATCGGGCGCCAGGTGACGCTCCGCCCGCCAGAACCCGGCCACCCCCATATGCGCGTAGGCGCCCTGCAGCAGCGCCGCCGCCGGTCGCGGGTCGTCGCGCCACGGCGCGTAGAAGCGCCCCCGCGCCCCCGGCCGCACCAGGTCGAACAGGTCCATCAGCATGGCCAGTTTGGCGTGGTGCACCTCGTGGGCCAGCGCGAGCGCGGCGGACCTGGCGTCGTGCGGCCACGACATCGCGACGCTGCCGTACGCCGTCCTGGCCGTCGCGCTGCGTGTGCCCGCCTGCGGTGGTGAGATGGGCACCAGGACCTTGGTGATCGCGTCCAGTGCTCGCGCGACGGCGGGATGGTTGGCCTCCAGGATGCCCCTGGCCTGCCCGACCAGCCGTTCCCAGGCCGTCGCCTCCGTTCCGGTCAGCCGGCCCAGAGGCGGAATGGGGCCGGGGAACCGCCAGGGGTCCACGTCGTCGAGCAGCAACCCAATGTCGCGTACGCCCTCCCAGCGCCCGTCGTCCGAGCGCAGCTCGGCGGGCAGCCGGACGCGCTCCCCGCCCACGTCGAGGTAGGGAGGGGTCAGCGTGACGGGCTGACCCTCGGCCACGCCCGGCAGCACGAGCCGCCCCACGCCCGGCAGCGCGACCGCCCCCGCCTCGGCGGGGAACCGCGCCGTGATCGGCAGCCGCGCCAGCAGCACGACGCTGCCCGCGACGGCCGCCAGCCGCTGCGGGGCCGCGTCCTCCCGGCGGCCCAGGGCCGCCAGCGTGGCCGAGGCCCACGTGCCGAGCAGCGGATAACCCAGCACCTCGGCCGCCGCCGCGGGGCTGGCGCGCTGGACGCGGGAGAGCAGCCGGTACCCGTCCGCGGCGGCCCGCGCGCCGGGATGGCCGAGCGCGCGGCTGCGGGCCACGACCGCGCGCAGAAGGAGCACGTTCTTGCTGCGCTCCACGTCGGCCAGGCTGGCCGGCGCGGCGCCGCCGCGCGCGAGGTCGTCGAGGGCAGCGGGGGAGACCCCGAACCCGGAGATCATGCGCGGAGCCGTACGAGGTCGCTGGCCACCCTGCCGCCGATGTGCTCGATCAGGCGGTAGAGATCGGGGCAGTAGACGCTGGGGTGGTCGAAACCGGCCCCGGCGCGGTAGCGGTGCGCGACGTGCCCGCCACCGCACACCCGCAGATGCGGGCAGGGACGGCAGGCGGCCGGCGGTGGGCGCCGGACCGCCACGCCCGGCACGTCGAAGACGGCGCCGAAGGGGTCTGTGGTGACGTGCAGCCCGGTACGGGGCGCGCCGTGGTAGGCGGACTTCAGCGCGTCGCTCAGCTCGATCGAGCCGTCGCTCTCCACCACCACGACGGCTGCCGGCTCCGGCCCGATGCCCTCGGTTCCCGACCGGCCGCCCAGCACCAGCACGAGGATCCCCTCGAGGATCCGCACCGCCGTCTCCGCCGCGGCCGCGCCGTACCACCTGTCGAAGACGGCGATCAGCCAGTCCGCGTACGGCGTGCCGCCCCCGGGCACGCGTCCGGGCGGTGGCCGGGACCAGTTGCCGTGGGGGAGCAGGAAGTCGACGGCCGGCGGCCGGAGGCGGATCAGGTCCTCGTAGGCCTCGACCGGATCGTTGCGCAGGTCCACCGTGCACAGCAGACCGGCGAAGCGCCCCTCGCGGGCGGCCAGCGAGCAGGGCTTCGCCCATCAGACGATCCACCAGGTGGTCAGGATCAGCGCCGGCGGCGCGGCGGCCCGGATCCGCCTGTCCAACACCTACGGCGCCACCCCGCTGAAGGTCGCCGGGGCCACCATCGCCCGCACCGCCGCCGGCGCCGCCATCCGGCGCGGGTCGCTCCGGCATCTCACCGTCAACCGGGCGCGGACCTTCACCGTCCCGGCCGGCGCCGAAATCGCCAGCGATCCGGTGCCGCTGCCGCTGGACGCCCTGGACTCGGTCACGATCACGCTCTACCTCGCCACACCGACCGGCCCGGCGACCTACCATGCCCAGGCCATGGCGACCAGCTACCGGTCCACCGGCGACCACCGGGCCGACATCGGCGGCACGGCGTTCACCGAGACCTCCCAGTCGTGGTACTACCTGAGCGGAGTCGATGTCATCGGCGGCACGCGACGTGAGGGCGTGGTGGCCTTCGGAGATTCCCTCACAGACGGCTACGGGTCCAGCCCGGACACCGACAACCGCTACCCCGACGAGCTCGCCGAGCGCCTGGCCGCCGCCGGCCGGCCTCGCGCCGTACTGAACCAGGGCATCGGCGGAAACCGGGTGACGGTCGACTCCATGTGGCTCGGCGACAAGGGCACCTCCCGCTTCCGGCGCGACGTCCTCAGCCAGCCCGGCGTGGGCACGGTCATCATCCTGGAGGGCATCAACGACATCGGGATGAGCCAGGCCCCCTCCCCGATCGGCGCACCACCCACCGACGTCTCCGCCCAGCAGATCATCGCCGGGCACCGCGACCTGATCCGGCAGGCCCGCGCCAAGCGACTGCGGGTCATCGGCGCCACCCTGCCGCCGATGAAGGGCTCGCGGTATTACAGCGCGCACAGCGAGAGCAAGCGGGATGAGGTCAACACCTGGATCCGCACATCGGGCGAGTACGACGCGGTGGTCGACCTCGACCGCACCCTGGCCTCACCCTCCGACGAGGACCAGCTCGACCCCGCCTACGACTCAGGCGACCACCTGCACCTCAACGACGCCGGCTATCGCGCGACGGCTCACGCCGTCGACCCCGCCGACCTCCGCTGATGTGGCCGTTGCCGAATCCGTAGTCGGTCCCTGCCGTGCGGCTGGTTCGGGCGGTGCGGGTCTTGCGCTGGACTCCACGGGGCTTCGACACCGCGAGGGCCTCGGTCAGGTGCCGACGTAGGCCGCGAGGTGCTCGCCGGTGAGGGTGGAGCGGGCGGCGACGATGTCGGCGGGTGTGCCCTCGAAGACGATCCGGCCGCCGTCGTGGCCGGCGCCGGGGCCGAGGTCGATGATCCAGTCGGCGTGCGCCATGACCGCCTGGTGGTGCTCGATGACGATGACCGACTTGCCGGAGTCGACGAGCCGGTCGAGCAGGCCGAGCAGCTGCTCGACGTCGGCGAGGTGGAGGCCGGTGGTCGGCTCGTCGAGGACGTAGACGCCGCCCTTCTCGGTCATGTGGGTGGCCAGCTTGAGCCGCTGCCGCTCGCCGCCGGACAGCGTGGTGAGCGGCTGGCCGAGGCTGAGGTAGCCGAGCCCGACGTCGGCGAGCCGGTGGAGGATGGCGTGCGCGGCCGGCGTGCGCGCCTCGCCGGCGCCGAAGAACTCCTCGGCCTCGGTCACCGACATCGCGAGCACCTCGCTGATGTCGCGGCCGCCGAGGTGGTGGTCCAGCACCGATGCCTGGAACCGCTTCCCCTCGCACTCCTCGCAGGTGGTGGCGACGCCGGCCATCATCGCCAGGTCGGTGTAGATGACGCCCGCGCCGTTGCAGTTGGGGCAGGCACCCTCGGAGTTGGCGCTGAACAGCGCCGGCTTCACGCCGTTGGCCTTCGCGAACGCCTTGCGGATCGGGTCGAGCAGTCCGGTGTACGTCGCCGGATTGCTCCGTCGCGAGCCGCGGATCGCGCCCTGGTCGATCGAGACCACACCCGCGCCGGCGGGGATCGACCCGTGCACGAGCGAGCTCTTGCCGGAGCCGGCGACGCCGGTGATGACGACAAGCACCCCGAGCGGGATGTCGACGTCGACGTCCTGCAGGTTGTGTGAGGTGGCGCCGCGGATCTCCAGCGTGCCGGTGGGTGTGCGCACTGTGGGCTTGAGGGCGGCCCGGTCGTCGAGATGGCGGCCGGTGACGGTACCGCTGGCCCGCAGCCCCTCGACGGTGCCCTCGAAACAGATGGTGCCGCCCGTCGTACCGGCGCCGGGGCCGAGGTCGACGACGTGGTCGGCGATCGCGATCGTCTCCGGCTCGTGCTCCACGACGAGCACCGTGTTGCCCTTGTCCCGCAGCCGCAGCAGCAGGTCGTTCATCCGCTGGATGTCATGGGGGTGCAGGCCCGCGGTGGGCTCGTCGAAGACGTAGGTCGTGTCGGTGAGCGAGGAGCCGAGGTGGCGGATCATCTTGACGCGCTGCGCCTCGCCGCCCGACAGCGTGCCCGCCGGCCGGTCGAGCGAGAGGTAGCCCAGCCCGATCTCCACGAACGAGTCGAGGGTCTGCAACAGCGCGGCGAGCAACGGCGCGACCGACGGCTCGTCGAGGCCGCGGACCCATCCGGCGAGGTCGCTGATCTGCATCGCGCAGGCGTCGGCGATATTGATCCCGCCGATCCGCGAGGAACGGGCCGCCTCGCTGAGCCGGGTGCCACCGCACTCGGGACAGGCGGTGAAGGTGACCGCCCGGTCCACGAACGCCCGGATGTGCGGCTGCAGTGCTTCCTTGTCCTTGGAGAGGAACGACTTCTGGACCTTGGGGATCAGCCCCTCGTAGGTGAGGTTGACGCCGTCGACCTTCACCTTGACCGGCTCCTTGTAGAGGAAGTCGTGGAGCTCCTTCTTGGTGTACTTGCGGATCGGCTTGTTCGGGTCGACGAAGCCCGACTCGGCGTAGACCCGCACCGTCCAGAAGCTGTCCGACTTCCAGCCGGGGATGGTGAACGCGCCCTCGGCGAGCGACTTGGAGTCGTCGTAGAGCTGGGTGAGGTCGATGTCGGAGACCGTGCCCCGGCCTTCGCAGCGCGTACACATGCCGCCGGTGCGGGTGAAGGTCTGTTTCACGGCCTTGGTCTTGCCGTCACCGCGTTCGACCGTGATCGCACCGCTCGCTCGAACCGAGGGGACATTGAAGGCGAACGCGCTGGGCGAGCCGATGTGCGGTTGCCCGAGCCGGCTGAAGAGGATGCGCAGCATCGCGTTGGCGTCAGTGGCGGTGCCGACCGTGGAGCGGGGGTCGGCACCCATCCGCTGCTGGTCGACGATGATCGCGGTCGTCAGCCCTTCGAGTACGTCGACCTCGGGCCTCGCCAGCGTCGGCATGAAGCCCTGCACGAAGGCGCTGTAGGTCTCGTTGATCATCCGCTGCGACTCCGCGGCGATCGTGCCGAACACCAGCGAGCTCTTGCCCGAGCCAGAGATGCCGGTGAACACCGTCAGCCGGCGCTTCGGGATCTCGACGCTGACGTCTTTGAGGTTGTTCACGCGCGCGCCATGCACGCGGATCAAATCGTGGCTGTCGGCAACGTGCAGCGCAGGCGACTGCGTGTCCGTCCTCGCGGCCATGCTCATCGTGTCTCCATCTTTTACGCGGGACCGCCTTCGCGGTCTCCGTCGGCGTCGCCTGGCTCGATCTGACCACAGCAGCGCCTCGCGGGAGCGGGGGTCGGCACTCATCGGTCCTGAAGCAGCCCGAGGACGTTACCATCGGGGTCGATGACGGTGGCCACCAGGCGGCCGCCACCGACGTCGTGCGCGGGCTCATTCACGGTGGCACCCGCGGCGGTCACCTCGGCCAGCTTCGCCTCGATGTCCGGCACGTGCCAGTAGGCCACCGGAGAGGTCATGCCCTGCGATCCACCGCCCGGCACCAGCCCGATGTGCTGACCGGCGGCCTCGAAGCCGACGTAGTAGGAGCCGTCGGTCTGCGGCGGTACGCCGAGCAGGGCGGCGTACACCGCCTTGGCCGTCGCCAGGTCGGACACGGGATGCAGCACGGTCTTGATTCCCTGGGTGGAAGAGCCGGTCATGTTCACTCCCGAAGTCGTGGTGGTGATGTCCATGACGGTCAGGCTAGGTGCGGCTCGGGGGCCGGCGCTTCTCGATTCCTGATCGGTTCGGTCACCTGCTTCGCCAGGCACGACGGCATCCCCGCCGTCGCGCGCACAGCGTGGCGCCGGTAGGTGCGGGCATTTCAAGGAGTCCTCCCAGTCTGCCGGGCGGCGAGACAGGAGTCGTCCGGTCCAGCGTGCTGGGCGGCTGTTCCATCTCCGCCTGGCCCGCTGAATAGGCCGTTTGAGTACTTAACAGCACCGCTGACACCGAGATCGGAGAAAATGTCGATTTCTCATTGATCAATGTATCGTCGCCGTTTACGATCATGTCCCATGGACCTCGCCGATCTAGCGGGGGCGGGCTGTGGTCTTCTTGCCGCTCTCTTCATTGCCAGTGGCGTTCCCAAAATCAGACGGCCGTTCGGGCTCGCGCTCGCGCTGGTGCGCTTCGGCGTCGTCAGACGCGTACGGCCCGGCCTGGGCCGGCTCCTTGGAGCCTTGGAGGTCGCGGCCGGCATCGCCGTGGTGTTCAGCCCGGCCCTGCTCCCGGCCGCGGCCTGTGCCCTTGTGCTCCTGGTCGCCTTCACCGCGGTGGTCGTACGGTCGGTCCTGGCCGGGCAGAGCGTGGAGTGCGCCTGCTTCGGCACGGGCGAGACGACCTCGTGGGCGACCGTGGTGAGGAACCTCGTCCTGATCGGCGTCGCGGCGTTCGTCGCCGCGACGCCGGCGGTGCCCACCATGGACCAGCGCATTTCAGGACTGCTCATCGGCACGGTCATCGCCTGCGGATATCTGCTGATATCCACATTGGCCGTGGTCAAGCCTTTCAGCGTCCGGCTCGACGGGTGAATGAGGCATCATGAGCTACACCGCGTTATTGGTCGTGTCTTCCGTCTGGTTGCTTCTCCTCACCCTCGGGCTGCTGATCGTGCGCCGCGAACTGTCGATTCTTCAGGACCGGGTCGCGGTGAGCGGGGCCGCGCCCGCCGACGGGCTCGCCGTCGGCGCGCTCGCCCCGCCGTTCCCCGGCCTGCGGCCCGACGACGTGGTCCTGTTCTTCTTCGGGGACTGCGAGCCCTGCCACGAGGTGGCGACGCAGGTGGCGGGGTCCGCCGAACCGGGTGCGTTCGCCTGCGTGGTCAGCGACGGCACCATGGCCGGGTCTTCGGCCGGTTTTGCGCGCATTCTGCCCGACGACGCGCGCGTGCTCACGGGCGATGAGGCCGGCGCCGTGAGAGAGCGGTACAAGGTGCACTCCGGCCCCTTCGGCGTGGCGGTGTCCAACGGCCTGGTGGTGGCCAAGGGCGTCCTGCGGTCCGCCGACGACCTGGAGCATCTCCATCGTGCCGCCTACGGCGCGGCCTCGGTCGGCACGTGAGGGAGACGACGATGGGCAACGACCTCACCAGTTCCCGTATCAGGCCGGCGCTGGCGATACCGCCGGCCGCGGCCGGCGTGCTGGCCGGCTACCTCGCGGGTCTCCAGTCCTGGACGCTGCTCCTCATGGCTGCCCTGATCGTGGGGATCGCGCAGCAGACCCTCCCTTGAGGCCCCAACGTGATCATCATGATCACGCGCGCCCGCGTGTCCGGGTGCTTCGGTTCCTCGGTGGTGGCCGGTGCCGTCCTCATCCTGTCGGCAATGGCCGGAGCAGCGCTCACCGGGGCTTTCGCCGGGCTCCTCGGCGCGGCAGTGGAGCCCCCGACGCGGGCTCTGCTCGCCGTGACCGCTGTGTCGGCCGTCATCGTCGGAGCGGCGCTCAGGCCGGTTCCCTGGCAACTGGACCGGGAGACCGACACCCGCTGGCTCGGGTACAACGACTGGCGCACCGCCGCGTACAACGGCTTCGCGCTCGGCCTCGGCTTCACCACGCGCATCGGTTTCTGGCTCTGGTACGTGGTCCCGCTGGCCGCCTTCGTCGCCGCCGACCCGGTGCTCGGAGCGGCCGGCCACACGGTCTTCGCGTTGACGCGGGTGGGCCTGTCCGCGCTGCTCACCTCGGTGGACGTCTACGTCACCGGCGGGATCGCCCGAGCCCGCATGGTCACCGACCCGCTGGCCCTCGCCGCACTCGGCGCCCTGTATCCCATTCTGACGCCCTTGCTGTAACCAACAGAGAGAGGAAGTGGTGATGAAGGAGAAAAGGACCAGACGCGGGCTGTTCGCCGGAATCCTCAGAGATCCGGCCGGCGACTCGCCGCTGCCCCCGTCCGACGCCCCCATCGGCGTCCTGGCGAGCGGTTCGGGGCAGGACGTGACCGTGCGCTTCGGCGGCTCGGCCGGCCTCGCGACCGCCGCACCCGTCACGGCCAAGGCCGAGGAACTGCCCTACGGCTGGACGCTCAGGACCGGTGACCTCGTCGTGATCGACGAGGTCACCCCTGGGGAGCGCGTCGCGGTCACCCTGCACCGCAACGTCAACGGGACCGTGACGAAGGTCACCGCCGACCGCATCACGGTGAACGGTCAGGAGTGCCTGCTCGACCCGCGGACGGTGCACTACGAGGGCATGGCGGTCGAACCGTCCGCCAAGCCGCTGGCCAAGCCGCTGAAGGCCGGAGACACCGTCGTGCTGGAGTGCTTCGACAACCGCGTGGACGGCACCCTGACCGTCCACTTCATGCGGCGCCTGAAGCAGGCCGCCTGATGGAACGTGTTCTCGCCGTCGTGCTGGTGGTGGCGTGCGTCGTCCTCACGGTGGCCTTCCTGGCCTGTCTGCGGGGAATCGCGGAGCTTCGCCTGCGCCTCACCGGGCGCGGCGTGGATCCCAGCACCCAGCTGATCATCGGGAGGAAGCTTCCGGACAGCCTGGTCCGGCTGATCCCTGACACGACGCAGGACGCGTTGCTGCTCTTCATGTCCAGCACCTGCGGCACCTGTCACGGCCTCGCGGCCGATCTGGACAGGTTCGCGGGCCGTCAAACGGTGGCGATCATCGCCGGCGACTCCACCACGGAGCTGCTCGCGATGCTCCCGCCGCACGTCAAGGCCTTCGACAGCGAGCAGGCCAAGGCCGTCGACGCCGACCTGCCCATGGCGATGTGGCCCACTGTCGTCCTGCAGCGGGACGGGTTCCTGGTCGCCTTCGCGACGGGCAGCAACGCCGACAGCGCCGCGGACCTCGAAGTGCTGTGGGAACAGAGAGCGGACGTACCAGAGGGGACGAAAGCATGATCGTCGAGCACGTGAAGAAGACGCGGTTGACGAGGAACAGGTTCCTCGCCGCCGCCGGGGCGACACTCGTCGGTGTGGCCACCCACGCGTGGTTCCCCGGACGAGCCGAGGCGGCGCCGGCGGGCTGCTCGGGCTATCCGACCTGTACCTGCTGCTCAGCCACGTCCTGCTGCGTGGCAAACTGCACCAGGACCAACACGTGCAGCGGCAAGTACTGCTGGACGACGTGTGCCTACTTGGGCAGCACGCTGTACCGGTTCGACTGCTGTGACTACTACTCGCGCTCCGGCGGCACATGCATCTGCAGAGTGAATCACCGAGCCTGCACCTGAGTGAAGCCGCGTGGTGCGGTGGGCGCGGGGCCACCCGCGCCCACGTCGCCACCCTGATCCGCGGCCACTGGGAATTCCTGCAGATGCTCAGCTAGGCCCGAAGAACGCGACTGGTGACCGGCACATGTCTTGCGATACTGGCAGGTTCCGCATCGACGGCTCCGGCGAGCGTGTGTCCGGCAGGATGATCACATGACAGTGAAGAACGGCAGGCGATGGAACCACAACATTCATTACCACCCCCGCATCCTGCGCGCGGTCCCCGATGGTGCCCGGCGCGGCCTCGACGTCGGCTGCGGCGAGGGCATGCTCGCCCGTGAACTACGGCGGGCCGTGCCGCGCGTCACCGGTATCGATCTCGACGCGCCCAGCATCGACCAAGCCCGTGAGCACCCGGACGACGTCGACTACATCCTCGGCGATTTCCTCACCCACCCCTTCGAGCCCGCCTCGTTCGACGTCGTCGCGTCGGTGGCCACCCTGCACCACATGGACGCCGCCACCGGGCTGGCCCGTATGCGCGATCTGCTGCGCCCCGGTGGCGTCCTGGCCATCGTCGGCTTGGCCCGTAGCACCATGCCCAACGACCTGCCGCGCGACCTGGCCGGCGTCGCCGTCAGCACCATTCACCGCACCACGAAGGGCCACTGGGAGCATCCATCCCCCACGGTGTGGCCGCCGCCGGTGACGTACCCGCAGATGCGAGCCTTGGCCGCCGAGATCCTGCCCGGCTCCCAGTATCGCCGTCACCTCCTGTTGCGCTACAGCATCACGTGGCGCAAGCCGCAGGACTGAGCAGTTGTCTCGGAGCCCTCAAATCGTGGAGGGACAGCTTGGCATGAGCCGTCCCTCCGGTCATGCCGCCTGGGCTGCACCTATCTATGGCGCCCCACCTATAAAAAGTGCGGCCAGGGCGTGCACGCCCTGGCCGGACCGCGGGGGAGTCGTGGCCAAGCTGCCCGGCCACAAGAAGCCCACCGCGCCGCTGGACCGGTCCTGAGCCAACCGGCGAAAACTCGCCTAAGCGCAGCCTCTCCTGGTGCAGGTGACGGTGTCGGCTACGACGTAGCCGCCGCCGTCGGACGCCCAGTAGGTGATCAGTACGGATCCGGGTCCGCCCTCCACGTCGGCCACGAGGTCACCACTGAACGGCCGGGTGCCGTCGGGCTCCATGCCGGCGCAGAGCGGGCTGGAGGTCATCCGGTCCGGGGGAGCGCCCACCGCGAACGCGGCGACCTCGACGTAACGGCAGCCGCTCTCCACATGGTTGAGGCCGGTAACCTCGATGCTGCGGTTCTTCCAGATCAGTTTGCCCGAGGCCACGCTGGCTCCGTGGGTGGCGCGGAACTCGGTGAGATCGGTGTCCACGCAGATCATCTGCGTGCGCGTGCAGATGGCCACGTCCTTTATCGCGTAGTTCTGGCCCCCGTCGTCGGAGACCCAGTAGAAGACTCGTATGGTGCTGTCCGGGTTCACGCTGAGCACTCCCTCGAACGGCCGGGTGCCGTCGGGCTCCATGCCGGCACAGAGCGGGCTGGAGGTCATGCGGTCCGTCGCTGCCTTATCGGACAGCGCGACGGCCTCGACGTAACGGCAGCCGCTCTCCACATGGTTGATGCCGTTGACGAAGCCTCGCGGCGCCTCCTTGTCCCACTCGACCTTGCCTTGGGTGTAACTGTTGCCGTAGTCCCCCCGGAACTTGGAAACGGCGGAGCCCGCTGGGACGAGCGGATTCAGCGCAGGGACTGAGACCATGTCGAAGACGCCCCAGTAGTCGGAGGCGTATTGGTAGCTCGGCGTGGGCGGGTCGCTGGTTTCCACATGGGTGAACGCCTCCACGCCGACCCAGCCCTGAAACTCGCCGGCATCATCGATCACCTGGAGCATTGGGCGGGGGTGGGAGTTCCAGATGTAACAGGTGCTGCCCTCTCTCGCGAGCCCCTGGCACCAGTACTCCTCGGTGTCGCGCCGGTCCTGCTGCCCGATCTGCCCGATGTAGCGGACGCGGTGGGGGCTCGGGTTGGGGTTGGTGGGGGTCGTGAGGTTCTTCTTGCAGGTGTCGCTGTACTGGAGGTATCCGGCGCAGGGCGCCCCGTCACACCTGGACCAGTCGCCGTAGTGCCAGTCGCCGCCAGCGGCTTCTCGTCGCACCATGTCACTGGTGTAGCGTACGAATGCTCCCTTGTACGCTTCCGCGTTGTAGTGGCTGTCATCCAACAGCTGGTCCGTGCTGATCCGAGTGTTCAGCGAGGCGTTGCTGCCGTATCCGACGCCGAACGTCGCTCCGTAGTTGGAGAAGTCCTTCGGAATGGGCGCATTCTGGTCGTCACCGTAGTAGGTCGTGCTGAACATGCGGGCCACTTTGCCGCCGGCCAGCCCGTCCACCACGGTCCAGCGTTCTACCTTGCCGCCGTCCCAGGTGACGGTGGCATGGCCGGGCGTGTAGGTGAAAGTGCCGGTGAAGCTTCCCGTGGGTGCGCCGGTGAAGCCATCGACCGTCCTGATCGGGCAGTCGGGCACCGCCCCCGGGCAGTTGGCCCGCATGGCATTGACGCGCATCGGGCGATCCCTCTGGTTCCACGACCAGTAGGTGGTCTTCACCGTGCCGTTGATGGAGAACTCGTAGGTGCCGAGACGGACCCAGTTTCTGGCGTTGTTGAACTCCTCAAGCCCGCCGATGGCGACAACCCAGTTCGCCTTCCCGCCGGGCAGCACCGCAGCCTGGGCAGGGGCGGCGGACACCAGCAGGGAGGCGAGGAGGGCAAGCATGATCGCGCACGCTAAGTTGCGTATCTTCATGGTGAAGTTTTCGGCCCCATCCGTAATCGTCTGGATGTAAACGCTTGGCCACTCTAGCCCGAGAATCTCGATATGGAATGACTTTTGGTCTGAACCGGAACCAGTATCCGCCTTCACCGGCTGACCGGCGGCAACACGCAGTTCCCGATCATCCAGCTCCGTCCCGCTCAGGACCAGGGGTTCAAAACACCCTGAGACGGCTGGGCTGTCTCGTCTCGGGGATTGAGAGTCGATTGTCAGATGGAAGGCGATGACGACCTGCTGCCGCCCAGGAGCTGTCGGAGAAGTTACGCATGTCGGCGGAGGCGCTGCGCTATGTCGAGGACGTGGTCGTCAAGGCCGGCGGCGCGGCACTGCGCTACGGGCCGTTCTACGGGCCGGGCGCCACCGGTGATCAGGTCGAGCTCGTGCGCCAGCGGAAGTTCCCGCTTGTCGGGGGCGGCAGCGGCCACTTCTCGTGGGTTCATCTCGACGACGCGGCGAGTGCTACCGTCCTGGCCGTGGAGCAGAAGGCGACGGGCGTGTTCAACATCGTCGACGACGAGCCCGCCCCGGTCAGCGAGTGGCTGCCGTATCTGGCTGCGTACGCAGGGGCGAAGCGGCCGATACGCATCCCCGCGTGGCTGGCCCGGCTACTGGCCGGTGACATGGCGGTGACGATGATGACGGAGGGGCTCGGCTTCTCCAATGCCAAGGCCAAGCGGGAACTCGGCTGGCAGCTGCGCTACCCCTCGTGGCGCCAGGGCTTCAAGGAGGAGCTGGCATGAGCAGGACCGAGGAGTTCCAGGAGCTGCGGCCACTGCTGTTCTCGATCGCCTACCGGATCCTGGGCAGCGTGAGCGAGGCCGAGGACGCGGTCCAGGAGACCTGGCTGCGCTACGAGGCCTCTCCGACCGAGCCCAGGTCGGTCAAGGCGTTCCTGTCGGCCACGGTCACCCGGATCTCGATCGACGTGCTGCGCTCGGCCCGCGTCCGGCGCGAGGAGTACGTCGGGCCGTGGTTCCCCGAGCCGCTGCTCGCCGACCCCTACCAGGACCCCGAGCGGTCGGCAGAACTGGCCGACTCGGTCTCGATGGCGGCCCTGCTCCTGCTCGAGCGGCTCAGCCCGCTCGAACGGGCGGTCTTCGTACTGCGGGAGGTGTTCGACTTCGGCTTTCCCGAGGTCGCGTCGGCGGTGGGGCGCTCGGAGGCGGCGTGCCGCCAGCTGGCGGTGCGGGCGCGGCGCCATATGGCCGCGGGCCGGCCCCGCTTCGAAGCGGACCGCAAAGAGCGGGAGGAACTGGCGTCGCGGTTCTTCGACGCTCTCCGCGAAGGCGACGTCGCCGGCCTGCAGGATCTGCTCGCCGCCGACGTATCGATGGTCGGCGACGGCGGCGGCAAGGCCCCGCAGCTGGCCAGGGCCGTCATCGGCGCCGAGAAAGTGGCCCGGCTGCTTGCCTCCGTCTTCCCCTGGATGGCCCGGATCGACGTGACGTTCGAGCCGCACGAGGTCAACGGCCAGCCGGGCGCGATCTTCCGCGACCGGGACGGCAAGGTGCTCCACACCCTGGCGCTCGATGTGCTCGACGGGCAGATCCAGACGATCCGCTTGATGATCAACCCCGACAAGCTCGGGCACGTGGGCCCGGTAGCGGACGCCTGGGCAATCGACCGCGAAGTAAGACAGGCACGCCGGCCCACGGAATAACTGCAACGGTCGACCGCACCTCGAACCTCTACGAGCAGCTCAGCATCTTCACCGGCAGGAGCAGGGGGCTGAGGAGCATCCGAACGAACGGGCGCCTTTTCAGCCGGCGACCGGAGAGGCGATGACGACGGTGACGTCGGCGGGTGTGCCGTCGGTGCGATAGCGGTGCGGGGCGTCGCCGGCGAAGGCCAGCATGTCGCCGGCCTCCAGGCGGCGGAGATCGTCGGCCGGACCCGCGAGGAGGCTACCCGAGGCGAGCAGAAGGTGCTCGGTCGTGCCGGGGGCGTGGGGAATGCCGTCGACGGCGGTGTTCGGCGGGAGGCGCAGTCGCCAGATCTCCAGGCTGTGGCCGCCGCTGATGCGGCGCAGCAGTTCGCGGGTGGGTTCGTCCGGGCTGGCGATTGTCGAGGCGAGGTGCATGGTGCCGGGGTCGCCGTGGCGGATGAGCAGGTCAGTGAGGGGGACGGCCAGGGCGACGGCGATGGCGTCCAGGGTGTCGATGGTGGGATTGCCCAGGCCCGCCTCCAGTTGCGACAGCGTCGCCTTGCTCAGCCCGGTCCGGCGGGCCAGCTCGGCCTGGCTCATCCCGCGCTGCTGTCGGCGGCGCTGGATTTGGGCGCCGGCCGCGGCGGCGGCGCTGCTGGCGGGACGGCGGTCCCGGCCGGGGGCGCTCATTGCAACGGCTCGTGGGCGGCGGTGTAGGAGACGCGGACGCGGCCCTTCTTCAACTTCACGGCGGAGATCGTCACCTGTTGCAGGTCGGCGAGGCTGCGCACGTGAGTGCCGCCGCACGGGGCGGCGTGCACGTCGCCGAGCCGTACGACGCGGCGGCGTCCCTCGTCGTCATGTTCGGCAGCGACCGGCAGGTCGTCGGCGATGGCCGCGGCTATGAACGCGCGCATCCGGACGGCGGCCTTCTCCCTCTCCTCGGCCTCGGCGAGGTGCGCGCCGGTCTCGGGTGGGGTGAGCTCGATGCGGGCCTGGCCGGGGAAGTGGTTGTTGCCAGCCAGCGTCCAGCCTTCGGCCCGGCCCGCCGCTTCGACGAGGTGGCCGGCGGTGTGCAGCGCGGCATGCAGCAGGCGCAGGCCGGCGTCACGAACGCGCCGGTAGCATCAGCACATGGAATGACCTGGAACGGTGTGGCCGTCGCCTTGCACCGCGCATCCACAGCCCATACCGCCGAGGTGCTGGACGCGCACGGCCAACACCAACACCCACCGCGCCTACGCCTCGGCCATCGACCGCGCCGTCGCCCGGCTGGGCCGCGACCGGCCGCTGGCCGAGGTTATCGACACCGAGATCGGCCAGGCGCTGGGCGAGCTGTGGGGGGCGAGCTCACCGGCGACGTGGAACCGCAACCGCGCCGCCGTCGCCTCCTGGCTCGCCTGGTGCCGCACCAAGATGCACTGGGCCGGCGCCGTCGGTCCCGGCCTACGCCGAACGTCGCAAGGAAACCGCGGACGAGACCCGCGCGGTCGCCAAGGCGACCCTGCACCGGCTGCTGTCGCGCCGCGACATCCCGCTCTGGGCTGCCTCAAGAAAGGTAAAATCATCCCGGTTTGGGACCTGTGACGGCGTCCTGACAACACCCCCTGTTACGGCGACCCCGCAGAGCGCCGATGATGAGGCGGGGGCAAGGGATGACCGGCGCGTTGTCCGAGTCCGGCACATGGGCATGGGACATCCATCATGATCGTTGGCATCGTCAGCGGCTGTCTGTTCGCTCGGTGTCCCCTCCGGTGGCGGGGCGGGTGAGGCGGACCATCGCCCGATACAGCGCGGTGGGTGCAGGAGCCTGCTCCAGAGGCGGGAGGTCGGCGCCGGGGGCCGCGTAGGCGCGCAGCATCTGGCCGACCAGGCGGCGCCAGGTGCCGGGGGCGGCGTCGCCGGTGGCGGCGACGACGCCGGCGTTGGCCATCAGCAAGATGACCATGTCCTGGTCGGTGAAGTCCTCGCGCAGGCGGCCGGTGGCCTTGGCGCGGGCGATGAGTTCGAGGAAGCCCTGGTAGGCCTCGGCGCGGCGCTCTTCCAGCGCCTTGGCGGCGGGAAAGGTCATGGCCAGCACGTCGGCGAAGCCGCGGTCGGCGGCCTGCATGGCGCACACGGCCTGGATGAAGCCGATGAAGCCGTGCCAGGGGTCGGGATCGGCGAGGGCGGTGGCGGTGGCGGCGGCGTAGGCGTCCATGCGGTCGGCGAAGACGGCGTTGATGAGGTCTTCGCGGGTGGCGAAGCGGCGCGACAGAGTAGCTTTGCCGACGCCTGCCTCGCGGGCGATGCAGGCCATGGAGACCTCGAGCCCGTGGCTGGCGTATAGGCGGCGGGCGGCGGCCAGGATGCGTTCGCGGTTGCGTTCGGCGTCGGCGCGCAGTCCCGGTTCGGGTTGGCGGTCGGCGGGGGAGTCGGGCTCTGCGGTGGGTGTCACGATCTCACTCTATCCAACTGGAACAGGCTGCCCACTTTCGCTGTAGGCTGTCACCATGGAACCGGGTAGGCCGTTCCATTTTATGAAAGGTGCAGCTCATGCGTGCTGTAACGCTGAACTCCGTCCCCGAGGCCCCGGCCGTGGCCGAGGTGGACACTCCCCGCCCGGAGGCGGGGGAACTGTTGGTGAAGGTGGCCGCCGCCTCGTTGAACGGGATCGACGTCTCCACCGCCGCCGGCTATCTGCAGGGGTTGATGGAGCATCGGTTCCCGCTGGTGCTCGGCAAGGACTTCGCGGGCACCGTCGAGGGGCTCGGTGAGGGCGTGGAGGGCTTCGCGGTCGGCGACGCGGTGTTCGGTGTGGTGATGAGGTCGTACCTGGGCGCCGGGTCGCTGGCCGAGTACGTCACGGTGCCCGCCGGACACGGTGTCGCCCCGATCCCCGCAGGCCTTGAGGTGGAGGATGCGGCCGCGCTGGGCGTGGCCGGGGCGACCGCCGTGGACAGCCTGAACGCGGTGGCCCTGGCCGAGGGCGAGACGGTGCTGATCTCGGGGGCCGCCGGTGGGGTGGGTTCGCTGGCCGTGCAGCTCGCCGCCGCCCGCGGCGCGAAGGTGATCGCGACCGCCCGCCCCGGTACGCAGACCGACTTCGTCACCGGCCTGACCGGCGCCGAGGTCCACGTGGTCGACTTCACCGGTGACCTTCAGGCCCAGGTCCGCCGAATCGCCCCGGACGGCGTGGACGCGGTGCTGCACCTGGCGGGCGACGGCGTCCAGCTCGCCGAACTGGTGCGGCCCGGCGGCCGGATCGCTTCCGCCACCGGCCTGACCCAGGATGCCGTCAAGGGCCAGGACGTCACCGTCCACACGATCATGGCCGACCCGACCGCTCCGGCTCTGACCGCCCTGGCTGGGCAGGTCGTCTCCGGTGCGCTGCGGGTGCCGGTCACCGCCAGCTACCCGCTGGAGAAGGTCACGGACGCGTTCGCCGCCTTCGGCGCGAGCACGCCGGGCAAGATCGCCATCGCCTGCTCCTGACATCCATCGCTTCACGGAAAGAGATTTGATCGTGCCCACCATCGCCATCGTCGGCGCCGGCCCCGGCATGGGCCTGGCCATCGCCCGCACCTTCGGCAGCCGCGGCTTCGACGTCGCCCTGATCGCCCGCACCAAGGAGAAGCTGGAAACGCTGGTCGCCCAGCTCGGCCAGGAAGGCATCACGGCCGCCGCGTTCCCCGCCGACATCCTCGACCGCGCCTCACTGACCGATGCCCTGGATGCGGCCAAGGCCCGCTTCGGCGGCATCGACGTACTGGAGTACTCCCCGGCCCCGCACTTCCCGGTGCCCGGCTTCACTCTGGCCGCTCCCTCGGAGGTCACGGTGGACAATCTGCAGCCGCAGATCGAGTACAACTTCTACGGCGCCGTCACGGCGGCCCAGGCGGTACTGCCCGCCATGCGGGAGGCCGGCGCCGGGACCCTGCTGTTCACCACCGGCGGCGGTTCCGTGGACCCGGTGCCGATGCTCGGCAACGTCAACGCGGCCGCAGCAGCTCTGCGCAACTGGGCGATCAACCTGAACAAGGAACTGGGCGGCAGCGGCGTGTACGCCGCCCACGTGGCGATCAACGTCTGGATCGGCGGGGGCGGCCCGGCGGGATTTCCGGCGGCCATGCCCGAGCAGATCGCCCCCCTGTACTGGGACCTGCACGAAAACCGCGGCCGATCCGAGGCCATCTTCAACGCCTGACCGGCCGGCCCACCCCGGTCCCGGGAGGGGGCATCCGCTCCCTCCCTACCCCGTCCCCCTCTGCCAAGGAATCCGTACGTGAACGTCTTCTTGTGGATCCTGCAGGCCGTGCTGGCCGCCATGTTCGCCATGGCCGGCGTCATGAAGTCCACCCAGCCCAAGGAGAAGCTGGTCGGCCAGCTGCCCTGGACGGCCGACTTCTCGCAGGCCACCGTCCGCCTCATCGGCATCGTGGAGTTCGCCGCCGCGCTCGGGCTGATCCTGCCCGCGGCCACCGGCATCGCCCCCGTGCTGACCCCGCTGGCCGCGACCGGCCTGGTCGTGGTGATGGTGCTGGCCGCGATCACCCATGCCCGCCGCAAGGAACCCGGCGCGATCGCCTTCAACGCCGTCCTGCTGATCCTGGCTGCCTTGGTGGCCTGGGGACGCTTCGGCCCCTACAGCTTCTGACCCTCACCGCAAGGAACCCCCTGATGCGTGTCACCGTCTTCGGCGCGACCGGCGGCATCGGCCGCCTTGTCATCCAAGCGCGCTGGATCACCGGGACGTGGGGTGTCGGTAACGAAGCTGTCATGAAGTACACGCGTTGACGATCGCCCGGGTCGGCGCTTGTCGAGCGGGCAGCGTGAACGCCTGCGGATGCGGGCCTAGTTCTGGGCCGTGACGAGGTCGGCGATCTGGATCAGCCGGGTGACGTACGGCGCGTCGCTTTCGGGCAACGAGGGCAGAACCGCGGCGAGTTCTGCCGCGCAGTCGCAGAGGATCTGCCGACGTTGGGGATCCAGTGGTCCCTGGCCGGACAGGTACGTGGTGACGCAGCCGGCGATGTAGGAGTCCAGCGCGGGGACCGACTCGCCGCTGGGCGCATCAATCCAGCGCAGCCCGTCAGGGAAGGGCTCGCTCATGTGATCCGCCCACCGGGCCTTCACGGTGTCGAGGTTCATCGGGTGGTGCTTTGGGTGAGGGCTGCTGCTTCGGCTCCGGCGGCGCGTAGTTCCTGGAGGTCGGGGATGTGGTTGTAGAGGGTGCCGACGCAGATGCCGAGGAGGCGGGCGATGGAGGTGACGGAGCGTTCTGGGTCGGGGAGCAGGTCGCGGGCTGCTTTGAGGAGTTCGGTGTCGACGACGGTGGGGCGTCCGCCGGTGCGGCCGCGTGCGCGGGCGGCGGCGAGTCCTTCGTGGGTGCCGATGACGATGAGTTCGCGGATGAACTCGGCGAGGGCGGCGAAGACGTGGACGATGAGCCGTCCGCCGGGGGTGGTGGTGTCGAGCTTCTCGTGCAGAGAAGTGAAGCCGATCTCGCGGCGTTGGAGCTCGGAGACCATGGCGATGAGGTCTTTCATGGTGCGCCCGTACCGGTCAAGGCTGGGGACGACGAGAGTGTCGCCCTCGGCGAGGAAGGTGTGGCAGGCCTGGAGTTCGGGGCCTGCTCGCTTGTCGTGCCCTGCCAAGGCCCGGTAGATGCCGGCCAGGCTGGGGTTGTGGCCCCTTGCGTCGGCCTGTGGGGATGATCACGTCGGGCCGGGTCTGCTCAACGGACTCGCCGGCGGCGCGGCGGCGCAGTGAACCGTCCTCGCCGGGACAGGTCCACCGGCCCGCCCATTACCTCTGCCTTTTCCTCCATCCCTCAGTTGATGGCGGGCCAGGCCAGGAGATCGCCAGATGTAGCGTTTTGACATCTCCCACGGGTAACCGCTACCTATTGGCTAACCGTTAGGGGGGTGGAGTGCAGGACGCAGTGCTGGCGATGCTCGCCAAGGAGCCGTCGCACGGGTACCACTTGCATGCTCGGCTGCGGCGTAGTCTCGGTCCGCTGGGCGAGTCGATGAACCGTGGTCAGATCTATGTGACGTTGGCCCGGTTGGAGCGAGCGGGGCTCGTTGTCTGTGAGCGGGCGGACGGCCTGCCCGAGCGGCCGGAGCGCAAGGTCTATGCGCTGACGC
>NZ_VCJS01000011.1 GCF_005893125.1 Nonomuraea basaltis
TCCAAGCGGCCAAGAACGAGACCGGCCTGGACCACTACCAGGTCCGCCGGTTCGACGCCTGGCATCGGCACATCACCCTCGCGATGCTCGCCCACGCCTATCTGGCCGTCACCGCAGCTCACGCCCCGAAAGCCCAAGCGGCCTGGTCCGTCTCACACCCGCCGAGATCCGCCGTCTCCTGGCACACCTGACCACGACGATCATCAGACCGCTCGACTTCGCCCTTGCCTGGTCCGCTCGCCGACGCCAGGACCAGACCCGCGCCCGCAGCAGCCACTACTGGAAACGCTGGCTTAAACATCACAAAATCAGGTTGTAGTACTAAAGATCCAGTACTGGCTTCTCGAGTTCATTCCGGCGACCCGGTGCCATGTGCATTCCGGACCCGGCATCGTGATCGAAGTGCCTGATCACAACTATGACGAGCTCGCCCCCGCACTCGCGCAACGCGTTCAGGAGATAGTGGGTTGCCCGATCCTACGGGGCTGATGTCTTTGCGCCTCCGGCGGGGACTCGGCTCCGGGGTGATCGCGAAGGGTCAGATCAGGCAGGGGAGGACGTGAAGGAGATCACGTGCCCTACACGTGCCCTACGCGACGGGGACGCAAGGGGAGTCGCGGGGAATCGTGGCAGTAACGACGAATGGCCCCCGACCGCGTTCTAGCTGGTCAGAGGCCATCCCTCATGGTGTGGCAGGTGCAAGGTTCGAACTTGCGTAGGCTGAGCCGACGGTTTTACAGCGCGTGACCGTTCCTGCCCATGCAATGCACCTGACCTGCGGTGCCTTCTTGTTCGCCCGCCACAGTCAGCAAGATCATTACACGCATATTGCACGAGCCCTCGGCCCCGCCGCTTACTCTTCGCGGCTTTCGCCGAGCTTTCGTCCACAATGGACCAGTGCGAGGACCCTGGGTGCATGCTGGCCGACTCTGGACGAACGGCGATCCGTTTCTCGCTGTCGACGCTTCATTGCGCGGCGCGTGGCATGGGTTCAGCGACAACCAATACGACGACATTGTGGATCTTGGCCCGGAGGACACCAGCATCCCGGTCGGAGCCGGCTGGGCAGCCCTCGTGGGCGCGGACGGAGTCGTCCGCGATGACAGCTGGATGGAGGTCTTCCAAGCAGAAGACGGCGGCATCGCCGTCGTACAGGCATCCGGTCCCGACTACCCGCGTGCGCTGACTGAGGCCCTCCGCTATCCGGACACCGATGATGAAGACGGTGCTCCGCTCATCGTGCACAGCGGCGAGATCGCCTTGTTCAGCGCCGCGTGCGACGGCGCCGGACCACACTCGCAACCCCTGGTGCCTGCCCGACCAGGACCAGTGCCGCCGGTGCACGGACGACCATCGCACGAGGACGATCCAGGCCTTCTGATATCGACGACGTACACAACGTTCACGTTCAAGGTGCGCTGGTACACCCAGCTAGACGAAGAGGGCTGTTTCGCCCGGTGGCTGCTGACCCCTGCATGAACCTCGTGACCAGTAGGTACTCAAGTGATCGTCACCATCGTCACCAAGACAGCGCCGATGGGCGTTGGATCCGGTCACCAGTCACGGATTGCGGCACCGAGGAATCGTGCGCTCAGCATGTCCTCGGAAAAAGAGAAGCCGGTGATCTTCTTTGCCAGGGCAAACGACCGTGGGAAGGGGGCGTCGATGCCGGGCCCCTCCCAGGACAGGCCGACTTCGCGCATCTCGCTGACCAGGCGGTCGGGATCACTGCCCCAGCGTGTATCGGGAACCAATTGATCGAAGCGTATGACCTCTTCGCTGTCGACCGCGTAGACGAAATAGTCCGTGGCATGGAGGTTGCGATGGATCGACACGACCTCAGTCGACTGAGAAAGGCTGCGCAGTAGGAGCCTGTTGAGGCCGATCGATCCAGTCCAGAGCTGGATCAGCACGGTCCAGCCGTTTGTCTCGAGGGCGCCCACGTAGCTGGTGCGCATGTTGTCCGAGTCGATGTACGTCATTGTTCGTTCCTGGTGTTCTTCAAAGGTCACCTCCTCAATCCCGTTGCTGTCTGCACCGAGACGCGTCAACGCCTCACGAGGGCTGAGGGGTCGGGCGAAGGTTACACAGGAGACGTCATAGAACGGGCCGTACTTTGCGAGCCAGCCAAATTCTTCGTGCGAGTCCGTCACCTTAACTCCCGTGATCAGCTACATGCATGATGGCAGCCGTCACCGACAGGGGCAGCATTGCTCGCAGCACCTCGAAGACATGGGCGTGAGTGACAATGGGCACGGCCGGAGGGAGCGGGAGCCACGTTCTCCGGTGATCCAGGGTGAGGAACGAACCCTGGATCGTCGATCGCCCCCCAGCACGTACGGCGTCCAGCCATGCCGTGGCGATCGTAGGGCTGCATTTGTGCGGCGGTGCGGCAACCCCGGTCGGGGCGTTCGGTTGGTACGGCGGGGCCGGCGTGCGGTGCCCGGCCCGGTGTCCCGCCGCCGTCCGGGACCGGACCGGCCCCCAGGCCGCACGCCCGGACGGCGGGCGGGCGGAGGGCCGGGGGTACGGCGGCGCGCCGCGCCGCGGCTTGATCTCCTATAAGAACAATTCGGCAATGCTCAGCATGGTCTGGTGGTAGAACGCTCGGTGTGGCGGAGCGACGGGATCGGCTGAGGGCGCTGGGCGAGTTGCTGCGGCGGCTGCGCAAGGGTGCGGGTCTGACCGGTAAGGATCTCGCGCAACGGGCACAGGTGGCGCAACCTACGATCTCTCGGATCGAGACAGGTCAGCTCCTACCCACGCCGGAGACCGTTGAGCGGCTGGTCTCTGCACTGGGTCTCAATGAGGCGGGTCGGGCCGAGTTGGACGCTCTTCTCGTGCGGCTCCGGGATGAGGTGTCTCGGCTAAAGGGTGGCCTTGCCGGCCGAGAAGCGGCCAACGCAGCTCGGGGCCGGGCGGGGCGACGGGTGGTGTCGTTCCAGTCGGCAATGGTGCCGGCCCTCTTGCAGACCGCCGAGTACGCCCGGCTGGCGCTTGCGGTTGGTCGTGATGTCGACGAGGGTGACGCGGCCAAGGCTGCGGCGGTGCGTGTGGAGGCGCAAACGGTCTTGTTCGACTCGGCGCGAGAGTTCTCGTTCCTGTTGACCGAGGGCGCGGTGCGCACCTGGCCAGGCCCACCCTCGTTGATGTTGGCTCAGCTCGATCGGCTGGCCATGGTGGCCACACTGTCGCACGTGACCCTCGGTGTCGTGCCCTGGTCTGTTCGGGTGCCGGCGTTCCCTCTGCACGGATTCACGATCTACGACGGTTCGGTAAGCGTGGTCGAAACCTTGACGGGTGACCTCAGCTTCAGCGAGGCCGATGAGATGGCCACGCACATGGAGACCTTCGAGGCATTCGCGGCTGTGGCGGTGTACGGCGCTGCGCTGCGCCGACTGCTCGGGTCGGTGGCCGACGACTATCGAGAGCTGACGAGCCGTCCAGAAAAGTGACGCATTTATGCGTCGAATAGCTTGAGCTTCTTCTAGTGTCGCTCATACGCTGGCGCCATCCGATGTATAGCCCCCTAGACGACGGAGCTTGCCCATGTCGGCCTGGCGCTTCTCCCGCTACTTCCTCGGCTCCGCCCCGTCCATCACTGAGGCGCGACGCTTCGTAGTCGCACTTCTGCGAGGCTGGCCCGTAGTCGATGAGGCCGAACTCATCGTCAGCGAGCTGGCCACCAACGCGATACGTCACTCCGCCAGCGGGCGTTTCGGAGGACGGTTCCTAGTGAGCGTCCAAGCTCATCCGGATCGCCTCTGGCTTGGCGTACTCGATGAGGGCGGCCAGTCCTCACCCAAGGTTTTCCGACCGTGCCCGGAGGGCGAAGGTGGGCGCGGCCTGCTGCTCGTCGCCAGCCTGGCGGTCGACTGGGGTGTGTGGGGTGACGAACACGGCCGAACGGTGTGGGCCGTGCTGAAGGCGGGATCGCAGGCGGCGTCGTGCGTATGACCCGCTGTCTGTCGCCTCATGTTCCTCCGCCGCAGCCATCGTGCGTGAAGCTCGACTGGTACCCCGCTCGTACGGGCGAACGGCCTCGGACGGTCGCCTGGACGTGCGACTGTCCGGACGTCTATTACGAACTGTGCGAGTCTGGCGGCTTGGGCTTCATTCGGCGCGTCGCGAAGGAGCGACGGCGGATCGTCGTCGAGACTCATCGGGTACGGGTCGGCGAAGCTCAGGCCTTGTGGGTTGCGCTACTTTCGGGCATGGCTCGATGAGCCCGCGGGGTGTCCCCAATCGGCGGTCGGCGATTCGTGCAGTTAGTTCAAAAAGCGGCGAACCGGTCGAAATTGTACTGTCAAGGGGGATAGACGGCATACTGTCTAGGGGCCTAGACTCGCCCTCAGCGATCAGAGGGGGATCCATGCCGCCGGGTGACGTCGAGCGCATTGCCGCGATAGAAGACCCGTTCCAACTGCTACGGGTCGCTACGGAGCGTCTCAACGCTGCTCAGCAGGAGGTCGCCGAGCTCTCACGGCTACGGAGAAGGGTGATCCAAGAACTGCATGCCCAAGGGCTCTCGTACGCACAGATCGCTAAGGAAGCCGGCCTCACCAGGGGGCGGATTCACCAGATCCGGCACACCGGTCCGGCCCCCGAAGGGGCCTTCCTCGGCACGGGCACGATCATCCTGGTTACGCCGCTCAAGCGCGAGGCCACCAACGCCCGGCCTGTTGTCGCGATGGAGGATGTCACTGCGGCCAAGCGACTGGAGGACCTTGCCCGCGGCTTCGACCTGCCAGTGGAGTTGCAGCACGTCCCGCTTGGCGGAGAGATCGACATCAACCGGCCGAACCTTATCGTGATCTGCGGTCCCAGACTCTCGACCGTCATGGGCGCGCTGTACGAGTCGGATCCTGTTCTGGAGTGGGTCAAGGACGACGTCTGGACGTTGCGTGACAGCCGTACCGGCACGGTCTACCGCTCCGGTTCGGACAGCGAACCGGCTCGGGCCGTGGATTACGCCTACCTCGGTCGGCTCGGGCGTCCGGACGGCAAGGGCAACCTCCTGGTGTTCACCGGCATCCATCCTCAAGGCACGCTCGGCGTGGTGCAGCTCCTCCAAACCGAGGTCGCGACGCTGTGGGGACAGGTAGGCGACAAGCGCTTCTCCACCGTCGTGGGCGTTGAATACGACCCAGCCACTGGGGAACCGGTGAAGGCGGAGCTTGCCAGTCCGCTGTACCGGCATGAGGAGGACTGAGGCGTGCGGGTCACCTTCGCCACGGAAGCGGCACCCGGTTGGCCGAATGAGGACTTCGTTGCTGCGGCTCCTGATGCGGTCGTCCTCCTCGACGGCGCCGGCACTCCGCCAGGCTCGGACTCCGGGTGCTCGCACGGCGTGGCCTGGTACTCCCGCACTCTCGGCTCCACCCTCTTGACCGCCATGTCGCAGAGCGCCGGCACCTTGGCCGAATTGCTGTCCGTGGGGATCAAGTCGGTCTCGTCGCTCCATGACGGGACCTGCGATCTGGCTCACCCCGGGTCACCCTCGGCCACAGTGATCATGCTGCGCCGTGTCAACGACACCCTGGAGTGGCTGGTCTTGGCAGACTCCGTGCTCCTCTTGGACGTCGTCGAGGCGGCAGAGCCCGTGGTCGTCTGCGACGATCGCGAGGCCCAGGTTGGGGCGCTCCATCGCGCCGAAATGGACGCTCTCGACTCTGGCAGCGTCGAACATGTCTCGGCTCACCGGCGCTATGTCGAGACCCTGCGGTCGTACCGGAACCGGGACGGCGGCTTCTGGGTGGCTGCCACTGATCCTCTCGCGGCCGACCAGGCATTGACCGGCAGCATGCCCGCCGATCAGATCCGAGCCGCTGCGCTCCTCAGCGATGGCGCGTCTCGCCTGGTCGACCGCTTCCACCTGGGCACCTGGCGCCACGTCCTCGACACCCTCGATGAGTCCGGCCCGGACGATGTCCTCCGTCAGGTCCGCGCAGCCGAGCAGTCTGACCCGCAGGGCACGCGCTGGCCACGGGGCAAGGCCTTCGACGACGCCACCGCGCTCTACTTCCGGCTCTGAGGCTTACTCCACCCACCACCAGCCATTTCCCAGGTCGCCGGAAGGCTTGATCTTCGCCGGACCAGACAACGGAGCGCTACGCAACACCAACTTCCACCGCCGCGTCTGGGCCAAGGCGCTCCAGGACGCGGGCGTGCCGAAGATCCATTTCCACGATCTCCGACACACCGGGAACACCCTGGCCGCCAGCACGGGCGCATCCACGCGGGAACTGATGACCCGCATGGGCCACTCCAGCACTCGGGCCGCGCTCATCTACCAGCACTCCACCGACGAGCGTCAGCGCGAGGTCGCACGCAGGCTTGACGCCCTCGCACGCGGCGCGCTCACCAAGAAGCCATCGGGCACGTAACGGGCACGGGCCCAATCACAGGCCCCAGAAAGATCGAAAGCCCAGGCCGTTGACCTGGGCTTTCGTATGAGTGGAGCCTAGGAGATTCGAACTCCTGACTTCCTGCTTGCAAATGGGAGCCAGGTACCACCTGAAGCCCGCGTTGCCCAGTTCAGAGAGCAGTTCCCGAGTGTGATCGTGTAAGACCTCGTTGCTGTACTTCTCTGCTGTACAGCGCTGAGCACACGGCAGGACGCCCACAACTGATCCGTAGCATGGTCAGCGGCGTGGCGTATTACCGGCTGCGCCCCCACTTGAATCGTGATCAATGCGTGTGCATCGCGAGACGGTCGGATCAGATGCTTGCGGTGTGGATATGTGCAACGCGAGTGCCTTACCCGCCCCCGAAGGGCGGCTTGCCGAGCGGGTGGTCGCGCCGCAGTGACGATCACGATTGCATCGAGTCGTCAGGCGTGGGCGGCAGACGCGAGATGCACTTCGAATTCAAAGCAAGTAGGATCATGGGGTGAGTGACCCGGCACCTGGCCTGAATTCGGAGCAACTCGGTGCGTACTTCGCTCTGATGGAGGTCAGCAGCCTTCTTCAGTACGCGGTGGACGAGCACCTGCGCGCCGACGGTGACCTCAGTTACGTGCAGTTCCAGATCCTGGCGCGGCTGGTGGACGCTCCCGAGGGCAGGCTGCGGATGACGGATCTGGCCGACGGTGTCGTGTACAGCCGCAGCGGGCTCACCTACCAGGCGGGATTGCTGGACAAACGCGGCCTGATCACCCGCTCACCGTCGCCAGACGACGAGCGCAGTGTCGTGGTGACTGTCACCGACGCCGGCCGGGACCTGATCGCCCACGTGCTTCCCGGGCATGTCGACCGCGTCCGGCAGTTGCTGTTCGAACCGATGACCGGCAACGACCTCACCGCCCTCAGCACCGTTCTCGGTCGTGTCCGCGACCACATGCGGGCCACCCCGCCACGGTCCGCCAAACCCCGCGCCGGACGCAACCGAACCGACTGAAGGGCGGAGAGAGGGATGGACCGAGCACTGCTGGCGGACTTTCTCCGGGCACGGCGGGAGAGGCTGCAGCCGGAGGACGTCGGGCTGCCCCGTGGCTCACGGCGTCGTACGGGCGGACTGCGGCGCGAGGAGATCGCGGTGCTGGCCGGCATGTCGGCCGATTACTACAGCCGGCTCGAGCAGCAGCGCGGTCCGATGCCGTCCGAGCAGATGCTCGCCGCCCTGGCGCGGGCGCTGAACCTCAGCCCGAGTGAGCGGGAGCACTTGTTCGCCCTCGGCGGGCACTCGGCTCCGCGGCGCTCCTTGCGCGACGAGCAGGTCAGTCCGGCCATGAGGCGCATCGTCGAGCGTCTCTCAGGCACGCCTGCGATCGTGTTGTCCCGGTTCGGCGAGACGCTGTTGCAGAACCAGTCGGCGGTTGCCCTGCTCGGCGACTACACCCGGTTCAACGGCATGTCCCGCTACCTGGTCTACCGCTGGTTCACCGACCCGGCGCAGCGCGCCCTCTATCCCCCCGAGGACCATGCCCTCCGCAGCCGGGTCTTCACCGCGGAGATCCGGGCGGCGTACACCGCCGACCCTACGGGCACAGCCGGCGAGATCGTCGACGCGCTGCTGGCGGTCAGCCCCGAGTTCGCCGAGGTCTGGCGGCGGCACGAGGTGGATGTCACCCACCACCACGATCTGAAGCGCTACCGGCATCCGGAACTGGGCGAGCTGGAGCTCTACGGCCAGCGGCTGGTGGATCCCGACGAGGGCCAGGAGTTGCTGGTCTTCCTGGCGCAGCCCGGCTCACCGAGCGACGAGAAGCTCCAGCGCCTGATCACGATGAGCTGAGCCCGCCTCGTTATCCACGGACTGTTTGTCCGTGGATAACGGTGACATTCACCCGGCTTCCGGTTCGCGCCATGCTTGATCGGTCGGACCGGGAAGGTGGTGAGCAACGTGGACCGGGAACTTCTGGAGCACTTTCTCCGGGCGCGCCACAATGAGGTTGGGGGCGATCATGCCGGCCCGGTCATGACGCGCATCGTCGAGCGTCTGCCGGACTATCCCGCGATGGTGTTCTCCCGGTGCGGCGAGGTGCTGTTGCAGACTCGTCCGGCGATTGTTCTGTTCGGCGATTACACCCGGTTCGGCGGAACGTCGCGCTATTTGGTCGACCGCTGGTTCGCCGACCCGGCGGCGCGCGAGCGCTACCTCGTCGAGGTGGGCGTCACCGGTCACTGGCACCTCCGACGCTACCGGCATGCCGACCTGGGAGAACTGGAGCTATGCCGACAGCTTCTGGTGGATCCCGTGGAGCACCAGATGCTGCTGGTCTTCATGGCCGTCCCGGGCTCTCCAAGCGACGAGAAGCTTCGCCGCCTGACGGTCGCGGGCGACTAGGCCCCGGCGACTGTCGGCCGGCTCACACCGTACAAGAGTTGCTTCGAATTCGAAGCGTGCTATGGTCACGATGTGCTTCGAAAACGAAGCACATCACGATGGAAGAGACGAGGGCTTGTGATGAAGGCAGTGCGTTTCCACGAGTACGGCGACCCGAGCGTCCTGCGTTACGAGGACGTCGAGCAGCCCGTCCCCGGCGCCGGGCAGGTGTTGATCCGGGTCGCCGCGACGTCGTTCAATGGGGTCGACGGCAACATCCGCGCCGGTTTCATGCAGGGTCCGATCCCGGTGACGCTGCCGCACACGCCGGGCATCGACGTGTCCGGCACGATCGCGGCGCTGGGCGAGGGCGTGACCGGCATCCAGTTCGGTGACCAGGTCGTAGGGTTCCTGCCGATGGTGACCGATGGCGCGGCCGCGGAGTACGTCGTCGCTCCGGCCGAGATTCTCGCTCCGGCGCCGACCAGCATCTCCTTGGCCGACGCCGCCGCGCTACCCATCGTGGGTCTCACCGCGTGGCAGGCGCTGTTCGACCATGCGAAGCTGGCGGCCGGCCAGCGCGTGCTGATCAACGGCGCGGGCGGCGCCGTCGGGGGCCACGCCGTTCAGCTGGCCAAGAACGCCGGCGCGTACGTGATCGCCACGGCCAGCCCCCGCAGCATCGAGCAGGTCAAGGCCACGGGTGCCGATGAGGTCATCGACCACACCACCACCGAGGTGGCCGCGGTGGTGAGCGAGCCGGTTGACGTCGTGCTCAACCTCGCCCCGATCAACCCGGCGCAGTTGGCCGCGCTGCTCACCCTGATCCGTCCCGGCGGAGTGCTGGTGAACACCACGGTGTGGATGCCCGCCCCCAGCGACGAGCAGCGCGGCGTACGCGGTATCGACCTGTTCGTCCGCAGCGACGCCACCCAGCTGTCCCACCTGGTCGCGCTAATCGACTCCGGCGAGCTGCACGTCGACGTCGCCCAGCAGGTCCCCCTCCCGGAGCTGCCGGCCGTGCACGCCCAGGCCGCCGCGGGTGCACTGCCCGGGAAGACCGTCATCGTCGCCCCCACCGCCTGACGCCGCCCAATGAGGCCGACCCGGGCCACCTTCGAAGCACAACCCATGACAGGAGAAACCTCGATGTCTCACGACAATGTGATCACGGTGCTCGGCGCGACCGGCACGCAAGGCGGCGCGGTCGCGCGGGCGCTGCTGACCGACGGCGAATTCACGGTACGGGCGGTGACGCGCAACGCCGCGTCGCCCAAGGCGCAGACTCTGGCCGGGCTCGGCGCCCACGTGGTGGAGGCGACCCTCACCGACGAGGGCAGCCTTCGCCGGGCATTCGACGGGGCATACGGCGCGTTCCTGGTTACGCCGTACTGGGAGCACCGTTCGCCCACCCGGGAACTGGCCGAGGTGGAGAACCTCATCAGCGCGGCCCAGGCCGCCGCCCTGCGGCACGTCGTGTGGTCGACGCTCGAGGACACCCGCGAGGCGATCGCGCCCGACGACACCCGGATGCCGTTCATCGGCGACGGCTACCGGGTGCCGCACTTCGACTTGAAGGGAGGGGCCGCCGACGCCCTGTTCGCCAAGTCCGGCCTGCCCACGACGTACATGCTGATGTCCTTCTACTGGGACAACCTGCTCGGCCTGGCCAAGCCACAACGCGACCCGGACGGGACGCTGGCCTTCCATCTCCCGCTCGGCGACACGGCCATCGCGGGCGTCGCCTCCGACGACATCGGCCGGCTGGCGCTGCGCGTGCTGCGCCAGCCGTCGCAGACGATCGGCGCCACGGTTCCCGTGGTCGGCGAGTACCTGACCGGCGAGCAGATGGCGGCGGCGCTCAGCACGGTCCTCGGTGAGCCGGTGGCCTACCGCCCACCCACCCACGACCAGTTCCGCAGCGTCGGCTTCCCCGGCGCGGACGAGCTGGGAAACATGTTCCAGTACTACACCGAGTTTCCCGGGTCCTATCTCGGCCGCCGCGACCTCGACATCGCACGCGCGTTCAACCCCGATCCGCTCACCCTGACCGACTTCCTGGCCGCGCATCGTGCCGAACTCGCGGCCTGACCGACTTCCTGGCGACTCGGAGGAGCCCCGATGACCAGCACCGACCTCACCCCGTCCGCCCGCCCGGAACCGCCAACTATGCGCAGGCGGGCGCCTCCTTCCAGCTCGCGGCGCCGGTCGACCCGGCCGGGGCGTTCACCGCCCGCTCGATCGACGACGTCGTCCGCGCCGTCGCCACCGCGCGGTCCGCGCGACCCCGGCAGCCTCATCCTCGTCGTGACGAGCGCAGCGCATACGGCACAAATGATTAATCACGCATCGCGACACCAAAGGATATCGACATGAGGACGCCAATACTTATCAGCTCAACGGACGACACCGTCTCGATCACGGTCCAACAGCGAAGCTCAGTGGCCCCCAGCAAAGCTTTCCGAATGATCGTCCCAATCGACCTCACGTCCGTCTTCCACCGGGTGGCACCATTCCCCGGTGTCAAGAGCGTGGCGAACCAGACCGAAGAATGGGATCACGTCGGTCCGACCAGGAACCCTCAGTTCGACGACGGATCGCAAGTCGACGAACAGTTGACCGAATACACCGAAGGTTCAAGTTTCGCATATCAACTGACGGGGTTCACTAATGTCCTTTCCCGCCTCGCCGCCGGCGTCAGAGGTGAATGGAACTTCAATCCCGACGGCGATGGCACGCTCCTCCGATGGACTTACGAGTTCAAGCCGCTTCCGGGACGTCGCTGGATTCTCGCCGGCCCGTTCGCGCCCCTGTGGCGCCGATACATGGTCGCCGCCCTTGCGCGCTGCGTGCGAGCGGTCGAAGCGGCACAAGGCAACTCGTAGGCGACCCCAGGATCCCGCTTCGCCGACCGGCGAATGCCGGTTCCCGAAGTCCTCAGCGTCACCGCCGCCGCATCCGTGCTCGCCGCGGTGGCCAGCCCCCCCGCCGCATCAGGGACCGCGGGAGCAGCAAACCTGCTGCTGGTGGTCTGGGTGCCGCTCTACCTGCGCACAAGTGCACCCATCAACCGCCTGCTCACCGCGGCCGCCGACACCCACGAAACTCCCGCCGACGCCCGCACCTGGCAACGGGACTGGGACTGGGACTGGGACTGGGACCGCATCATCGTCCCCAGAGCCGTCCTGGGGTCGCAGCAACTTCGCCAACCGGCTGTTCCGTCCGGCGACGGACGGGCAGCTGGTGGCGAAGGGGCCACGAGTCCGACACAGGATCATGCTGGACGTTGACGGCCGTCAGGCGGTGCGCCGCGGTAGGCAGACGATACAGGCACTGGAGGACCGGGCGGCGGAGGCGTGGCTACCGGTCGTCGAGGGCCTGACGCCCCATGACCTGAAGCACTCGCACAAGGTGTGGATGGACGAGGACCTGATCCCGGACGTGGCGCAGGCGAAGCGACTTGCCCACTCCATCGCGTCGATCAAGGGCAGGGCCACGCACATCTCGGACCGCTACTCGCACGTGTCGGAGCCGATGCGCCAGCAGCTCGTGGCGGTGCTGCAAAAGCGGTGGGAGGGCTCGCTGCGTCGGAGGGCCAAAACCGGCCCTTCGAGGCTTCCGATATTGCAGGAGCTTCTGCGGCCGTACCTGCGCCCGTGGGTGGTGTCCTCCCAAATTCCTCCCATCGGCGGCGCGGAGATCATAGAAATGAGAAATGACCAGGCCGTTTAGCCTGGTCATCGCCCTTCTGATCTTGTGGAGCCTAGGAGATTCGAACTCCTGACTTCCTGCTTGCAAACGGGAGCCGGTCACGACCCGGAGAGGCTTCGGCCCTGCTCAGGCATGTGCTGGAGGGACGTCAGGGTGAGCCACAGTGCAGCCCCGTTGCTGTACTTCTCTGCTGTACAGCAACCTCTATGTCGGCCCGGGAAGTGATCTCGCCCCCGCATCCGGTCGCTCCCCACTCACTACTGCCCCTTCGGGCTCAATAAGTGTCCAGGAGTGCCACTCGGTAGCACCGAATGGCACAAGGCAGTAGACTTCAGATGTGAGCACTCCTGAGCCTGACCGCTCCCATGAGATATCTCAACGCGACCTGCGTAACCGGTCAGCGGAGATCATGGATGGCCTGGAACGTGGAGAGCGGTACGCCGTTACCCGTAATGGCCATCACATCGGTGATCTGGTCCCTCTCCGCCGCCGACGCCGGGCGGTTTCGCGTGCCGAGTTCGCCGCCGTGTCGCGTGGCATGCCCCGGCTGGACGACCGTAAATACCGCGAGGACATGGACCGCCACGTCAACGATGATCTCTACGATCCTTACGATCGTGCATACGGCAGACGCGAATTCGCTGAGGACGAGGGATGACCCACGCCCTAGGGCTGCTCGACACCAACATCCTCATCCTGCGCGCCGGCATCGATCCCGACGAGCTCCCCGATGAGATGATGATCAGTGCCATCACCACCGCGGAGCTCTCGGTCGGCGTCTTGGTGGCGACAGGGCCGCAGGAACTCGCTCAGCGAATGAAGATCCTGCAGACCGCCGAAGCCGAATTCGATCCACTTCCCTTCGACGACACTGCAGCCCGCGAGTACGGCCAGTTGTGGACGGCCGTCATCGCCTCAGGGCGCAAACCACGCCCCCGCGCTGCAGATCTGATGATTGCCTGTGTGGCAATCGCGAACCGGCTCCCTCTGTACACCTGCAATCCCAAGGATTTCAAAGGTCTGGACCACCTGATTACGGTAGTTCCGGTCACTCGCCCCCAGTGAATGCCGCAGAGGGGCCTTGTGGCAGCTGTGCAAGATCGCAAAGGCCACTTCCCGATCATGGGTAGTGGCCTTTGGCTTGGAGTGGAGCCTAGGAGATTCGAACTCCTGACTTCCTGCTTGCAAACAACGTTAGGTCAATCCACCTACCTGGGCCAAACCTGTTTGACCTGGGGAAATGGGAAAAATGATGTTGACCGATCGGTGTTGATCGTGGCTCACTCCTCCCAAAAACCTCCCACCCTCCACGCCGTGATCTTCGTCGAATAGAGGGCAATCGATCAGGGGCTGGTTTGAGCAGCGGCTGACGGCGCGGAGAGCCGCTGAGGCAATAGCGGCACCGACGTCGCGGCCTTCGAGGCCCTGCCATGTCCGCTCCGCACGTCGATCGTTCAGCAACCGCGCGAGGGAACCGGCTGAGCTCAACGGCCTCAGTTGTCCCTCCGCACGGGTAACACTGCTCCGGCGGTGTTGTGATGTGCTGCTCGTGACTGCATCTGTTCTTCCTCGGAACGTTCGATGTGCGGCACTCCTCAGTGCGGCGATGGCGTCGCTGGCGGTCGTCGCCGGTTGTGGACAGCCGTCCGCCGGTCTCGCGACTTCTGCGAGTTCGAGCACTACCACCACTCCGCCGCCGATCACCGTGTCGTCCGTTGTGGACGGTCGGACCGTGATGTTATCGAACGGTGCCAGCGTGCTGGTGCAGGGACACCGTGCGGTCGTGGCCGGACGGCACCGTCCATGGCTGCCCGTCCATCCACGCCGCGACCGAGCACCCGGACCCCACCAGCCGGGTGCACGCCTTCGCTCGCGAGCAGAAGATCCTCATGCTCACCCTGGTGACCGGTCTTGTAGCCGAACTCGGCATTGCCTGTGATCGGCCGTCAGTCCCGCGGCGCCAGGTAGCCGCGGGAGAACGCGGCGGCCACGGCGGCTGCGCGGTCGTTGACGCCCAGCTTCGCGTACACGTGCAGCAGGTGCGTTTTGACCGTCGTCTCGCTGATGAAGAGTCGCTTCGCCGCCTCGCGGTTCGTCGAGCCCTGGGCGATCAGCTCCAACACCTCCAGTTCGCGCTGTGACAGCGGTGCCGGGGCCGGTTTGCGCACCTGTCCCAAGAGCCGGGTCGCGACGGTGGGGGAAAGCACCGCCTGCCCGCGTGCCGCAGCCTCCACCGCGCGGACGAGTTCCGCCCTCGGCGCCTCCTTGAGCAGGTAGCCGGTGGCGCCGGCTTCGATGGCCGGCAGCACGTGGCTGTCCGTGTCGTACGTGGTGAGCACCAGCACCCGTGACGGCACCCCGCGCTTCGCCAACTCCCTGATGGCGGCGACCCCGTCAGTCCCGGGCATCCGCAGGTCCATGAGGATCACGTCGGGGCGTAGGCGCTCCCCGGCCGCGACCGCTTCCGCACCGTCAGCGGCTTCGCCGACCACCTCGAAGCGCGGATCGGCGCCGAACATGCCCCGCAGCCCGTCCCGCACCACCGGGTGGTCGTCGACGATCAGCAGCGAGATCAACTCCCGCTCCCGACAGGGATCGCCGGCACCGTCACCGTGATCGCGGTGCCCCCGCCCGGCTCGGACTCGACGTCCAGCTGCCCCGCGAGGAGCTGCACCCGCTGCCGCATGCCGGCGAGCCCGAAGCCCCCGTCCGCGGAGCGGCCGGCGCGCTTGGTGTCGGGCAGGAAACCCACTCCGTCGTCCAGCACGTCGAGCGTCACCAGGTCCTCCATGTACGACAGGGTCAGGGAGACCCGATTGGCTCGTGCGTGCTTGGCGACGTTGGCGAGAGCCTCCTGCGCGGTCCGCAGCAGTGCCACCTCGACGTCGGTGTGCATCGGCCGGGCGTCGCCGGTCGTGATGAGCACCGCCTCGACGCGGTTCACCTCCGACCAGCGCTTGGCCACGTCGCCGATCGCGTCCGGGAGGCGCGCCTCCGCCAGTGCGGACGGCCCCACCGCGTGCACCGTCCGGCGGGCCTCGGTGAGGCTCTCGCGGGCCAGGTCCATCGCGTTCGCCACGTGCCGGCGCGACACCGCCGGTTCGTTCGACGCCTGCTCGGCGGCCTGGAGCTGGGTGAGGATGCCGGCCAGCCCCTGAGCGAGAGTGTCGTGGATCTCCCGCGCCATCCGCTGCCGCTCGTCGAGCACGCCGGCCTCGCGGGCCTGCACCAGCAGTTGAGCGTGCAGGCCCGCGTTCTCCGCCAGTGCGGTCTCCAGCTGGGCGTTGGCCTTGTGCAACTCGACCAGCGCCCGCTTCTGCCGGTGATTGCGCCGGTCGGACATCACGTCGGCGTAGAAGCCCGCCGTGGCCATCACCGTGGTGAGCGCGCTGACGGCGGGCCACTTCCACCACTGGTCGGCCGTGATGTTGGCCGACCCTCCCACGTAGGAGACCGCCGAGACCGCGGACGTGACGGCCACGCCAACGTACCGCCACCGGCCCCTCAGGTACTGGAAGGCGTGCACGTAGCCGATGAAGGCGAAGAAGCCGAACCAGGGCGTGAGCAACACCAGGCAGGCGGTCACCGCCACGAGCCCCGTGTAGTACAGGCCCATCAGCGGGCCGTTGCCGTGCAACTCCGGATGGAACGTGTGGAACCACATCACCCACGCGGTGAGCAGGGTGGAGAGCCCGAGCACCCCGGGGAGGTGTACCTCCGCGTTCCAGAGCGGCTGCAGCAGAGTGAACACGACGCTGACCGCGAGCAGCGGGTACGGGAGCACTTTCAGGACCGTGGTCTGCTTGCGCTCCCAGCAGTCGAACTCCTCGCGCAACTCGGCCTCGACACTCACGATCTGCTCCCAGCGGAACTACCTCCTGGCCGGGATACCGGCGAGGATCGCCCACCCCAGCGCCACGGCCAAGTGCAGCGGCTGCGGCCAGTGACCGGCCGTGGCGTCCTGCAATGATTGCACGCCCGCGCCCAGCGGGGTGAACGGCTGGTACTCGCACCCGTCGGGTGTCTGCGAATACCAGCCGCTCGACTGTTGACCTTCGCAGTCGGCTCACCGCAGCGAGATCGGGTACACCGTCACGCGGGGCAGCCGCAACCTGAAGTTGTGCTACACCACTGCCCGTACGGCGGGCATACGGCGCAGAGCGCCCGAGATCGCCCAGCTCCCGGCCGCGGCGAGCACCAGGGTCAGCAGGAACGTCGGCACGGGTGCCGCGTCGAGTGATTGAAGCACCGCCACAGCTCCGACGATGACCGGCGCGTGCACGAGGTACACGGTGAAGGCGTTGTCGGCGAGGTAGCGGCTGAACCGCGACGTACCGGCGACGAAGCGTTCGAACACGCGCAGCAGGACCAGGATGACGCCGACCGCGAACAGCGACTCCCACAGGGCGAGAGCCAGGTGGGCGAGGTCGTGACTGGCCAGGGCGCCGGACGACCCGAAGCCCCGGTAGCCGCCCAGCGCCATCGGCACGAACGACACCACCACGAAGAGCACGCCGAACCAGCCCGATCTCCGCGGAAGCGTCGCGAACCAGCGGCGGCGGTAGGCCGCGACACCGGCGGCGAAGAGCAGCACGTACTGGGGCATGTAGGCGGCGTCGGGCAGTCCGAGCACCGGTTCATAGGTGCTGAGAGGGACAAAAATCCGCCACGCATAGGTAACCACGGCGAGGACGAGCACGAAGGCGAGCAGATCCCGCCGCCGCAACGGTCGTGACCGCACTGGCTCCGCAGTCGTGCGTAGGTGCCGTGACAACGCATACGCGAGCGAGAAGATCAGCAGCATTTCGAGGAACCAGGCGGGCCCGACCTCCCAGGAGGTGAAGTAGTAGACCGCGAAAGATGGCCGGGTCGCGGCCGGCAGGTCGAGGTAGGTCGGCAGGATGAAGAACGGCCGCAGCAGCACGATGAACCCGAGGAAAGGAATCCCGAGCCGCTTCAGGCGCTCGACCGCGAACTTGCCCGGCCCTTTCCGGTCGGCCGCGCCGGGTACGAAATATCCGGACAGCAGGAAGAAGAACCCCATGAAGAACGTCTGGTTGACCAGGAGCAGCAGGTCCAACGGCAGCGCGGCGGTCGACGAAGCAGGCTGTTGCCAGTTGGGCCAGAGGTCGAGATTGCTGTAGGGGGCCGCAGAGTGGTGCGCGACCACCAGGAAGGTCAGGAAGATGCGGAGGTTGTCGATGTAGAAGATGCGTGCCGGGCGCGAAGTGCGGACGACGTCAGGTTGTGTTCTCACAGGGCAGTACATCCCGTCAGCTCGACCTGGGAGAACTGGAGCCGCGACGGGCACCCCGGGATAGCGAGAGCGGCTCCCGTGTCAAATCCGAAGATCTCGCCCTGCTCGACGGCGAAGCCAACCCCGTGCACCGCGGTGTGGTCGCCGTAGCGCTTGATGAGGCCGTGTACCTCGATGATCGCCATGTGCAAGAGCCTGCCGCCCGCGGGGGCGCGCCGGATCGACCACGCGGGCGGGGATCACCGCGGACGCGGTGGACCCCTCCATCCTCCGATCGGAGGATGGACGGCAGGGCGGCGACGTGCTCGCAGCCCGGTTCGCCGGCCGGCACCTGCCGGCGGTGGTAGACGATCCTCCGGCGGGCGCCAGGAGAAGAAGCGGGAACCCGCCGGGTTCGGCCGGGCACTGCTGCGATACCGGCGGGCGTCCGGCTCGTCGCAAGTCGACATCGCGGATGCGTCGAGGAGTGAGCGTCCGCCTCCCGTACTGCGGCCGCAGACAGGCCTGCACCAAGGGGTATCCGGCCGCTCATCGCCCGCCGCGGCGTCGACCACGGCTCCGGATTCGGCGTGCACCGATGGGTCGTCGAGCAGCCCCTGGCTCTGCTGCACTGGTTCCGCGCCTGCGGATCCGCCGGGAGATCCGCGACGACATTCACAAAGCCTTCCTCAGCCTCGCCTGCTCGATCATCTGCTGGCGACGCCTCCAACACCTTTTGCCGCGCGATCGACGGGCGGTCGCGGTTCCACGATTCGAGGTCCACGCCTCGCTCACGTTCTCGGCCAGTTCGCGCGTGTATCGCCGCAGAGTCGTACTGCAAGACCTGCTGGAAGTCGATGACCGCCCTGGCGGTGTTCCTTTCCTACGGGGCAAGTGCGGTAAGGCTCGACCGGGCGGCCGGAGTGGAACTCATCTGAGGACTCCGTCAGACACGGGCAATGTGCGAGACGCTCGATCGCTTGTGTTCGAGGTCGCGGGAGCATCGGCGAGGCCGTGCGCAGAAGCCCTGGGCAGGAACACCGCTTCGCCGGCAGTCGGAGGAACAGCGTCGCCGACCGGCGGCATCAGCCAGCATCGACCTTGCCGCACGACGAGGAACCCCGCGACGGCGACAAGGGAATCCGGAAAACCGGTCGTCGGCGAAGTTCTTGGCGGTACGGGCCTGCGGCTGAGCGTGCGCGCAGACGCAGTGGCAGCCGGTCGGCACCTGCCGCATCGATAATGATCCGCAGACGGTGGTAAGGCCGGAGCTTGCGGTGAACAGCGTGGAGAACTTCATAGTCGCCAACGCATCTGTTGTGTCCACGATCAGGGCTGCCCAGACTTGGGCGCGGTCCATAGTCGTTGACCATGTGAGTGAACAACACCCTTGTGGTTCCGGGGCGGTTACAGGGCGCTGCGCATGATCAGCAGCTGGTCGGCGAACGACGAACGGGCCGATGCGGCGGCCTGTCGCAGGTCGATATCGCCCCGCGATGCTGCTGTTGCCGGCGAACTCGGATGGGCGTCACTGCTCGGTGATGTTGGGGTTCGGTTCGAGGATGGGGGTGGTTGCGGTCCAGCTGGCGAGGATGTCGATGGCTCGTCGTGAGGGTGATTCCGGTTCGGTGGTGTAGATGAACAGGGTGGTCTCGGGGTCGCCGGGAAGGGCGAGGGTTTCGTATTCGACGGTGAGGTCTCCGACGAGGTTGTGGCGGAGGCGTTTGGAGCCGTGGGTGCGCTGGTGGACGCGGTGTTGTTCCCACCATTGGTCGAATTCGCGGCTGTGTTCGCGTAGTTCGGTGACGAGGTCGGTGGTGACGCGGTCGTCGGGGTGGCGGCCGACTTCGAACCGGAGGCTTTCGACGGCGGCGCGGGCTTGGTCGGGCCAGTCGAGGAAGAGGGCTCGGGCGTCGCCGTCGAGGAACATCCAGCGGGCGTAGTTGCGGTGGGCGGCGGGGAGCTGGTCGAAGTCGGTGAAGAGGGCTTTGGCCATGCGGTTGGCGGCGAGGATGTCGGTGCGGCGGCCGAGGATGAGGGCGGGTTCGCCGTCGAGGGCGTCGAGGAGCTGGTAAAGGCCGGGGCGGACGCGCTGGACGTCGTGGGCTCGGCGGGGGGTGGGTGTCGAGGTCAGGCCGATGAGGTCTTTGAGGTGGGCACGTCCGGCGGCGTCGAGGCCGAGGGCGCGGCCGATGGCTTCGACGACGGCGGCGGAGGGAGTGATGCGGCGGCCTTGTTCGAGGCGGGCGTAGTAGTCGGTGGATACGCCGGCGAGGCGGGCGACTTCTTCGCGGCGGAGGCCGGGTACGCGGCGGACGCGTCCGTCGGGGGGCAGGCCGGCGCGCGCGGGGTCGATCTCGCTGCGGGCGCGCCGTAGGAAATCGGCGAGTTCTTGGTTGGTTCTGTTCACGGGTTCGAGTATCCCTGAGCTGGCGCGGTCCTGGGTGGACCGGCGAGTCCTAGGTTCCGAAGACCGCGCCTCCACAGGGCGCGAGATAGGCCCCCAATGGGGTTCGCGGCGGGTCACTCTTGAAGCACGCCACCACGGGAACAGCCCGGAGGCGCATCACCGAAATCGTGAGCAAAGGACGACCATGAGTTTCCCGACGGATCGACCCGCGACCTGGTTCGTGACCGGTACCTCCCGCGGTCTGGGCCTGGAGCTGGTCACGCAGCTGCTCCAGCGGGGCGACCAGGTCGCCGCGACGACCCGTTCCACGGAGCGGCTGCTGGCAGCCCTCGGTGACCGCGTCGACACTTCGCGGCTGCTGCCGCTGACCGTCGACCTGCGTGATGACGAGCAGGTCCGGCAGGCTGTCCGCCAAGCCACGGAGCGGTTCGGCGGGCTCGACGTGGTCGTCAACAACGCTGGCTACGGCTACCTGGCCGCCGTGGAGGAGACGAGTGCCCGCGAGGTTCGCGACATGCTCGACGTCCAGGTCGTCGGGGTGTGGAACGTATTGCGTGCCACGCTGCCGGTCCTTCGCGAGCAGAAGAGCGGTCATGTAGTCAACGTGTCGTCGATTCTCGGGCTGACCGCGGTTCCGGGCTGGGGCCTCTACTGCGCGGGCAAGTTCGCGCTCGAGGGTCTCACCGAAGCGCTGGCCCAGGAGATGGCCGACTTCGACGTCAAGGTCACCATCGTCGAGCCCGGCTACTTCCGCACCGATTTCCTCACCACCGACTCGCTCGCGCTGCCCGCCTCGACGACGGATGCGTACCCGGGTCTGCGTGAGATGACCGAGAACCACCTGAAGCTCCAGGGCAACCAGCTGGGCAACCCGGTCAAGGGCGCGGAGGCGATCATCCGCCAGGTTGCCAGCGGCGAGGGCCCGCTGCGCCAGCTGCTCGGCTCGGACGCCCACGCCTACGCCACCGCGAAGGTCGATGCCCTGCGCGCGAACCTCGAGGCCACCGCGCAGACCGCCGACGCCACTGACTTCGCCGATGCCTGAGAATTCGCCGTTTGTCACAGAAAGGACAAATCGTGCGCAAAATTCTGATCGTCATGTCCGCCGCCGGCATCTGGGAACGCAACGACGGCTCGGAATACCCGACCGGGTACTGGGCCGAAGAGCTCGCTGCGCCCCACGAGAAGTTCGTGCAGGCCGGCTTCACGGTCGACTTCGCTTCCCCGGGCGGCGTTCTGCAGCCGCTCGACGCCCACAGTGCCGACCCGGAGATCGCCGGCCCGGACTGTGCGCACTACGTGGAGCACGCCGCGCGGGCCCTGAGTGAGTTCGGTCCGCTGCTCAAGCTGGACGAAATCGACATCAACCACTACGTCGCTGTGGTCATCCCCGGCGGGCACGGTCCTGTGGTCGACCTCTACCAAGACCGTGACCTCGGCCGCCTGCTCACCGAGGCGGACGCGGCCGGGAAGATCATCGGGGCCGTTTGCCACGGCCCGGCCGGCCTTCTGTCCGCCGTGGACGAGAACGGCAAGTGGCTGTTCGCAGGTCGGGAGATGACGGCCTTCACCGACGAGGAGGAGCAGAGCTTCGGCACTGCGGAAGGCGCTCCGTGGCTGCTGGCCAGCACGCTGCGTCAGAAGGGTGCGAAGCACTCCGGGGGACCGGCGTACCAGGCGTACAACATGCAGGACCGGAACCTCTTCACCGGCCAGAACCCGGCCTCCAGCGCCCCCATGGCCGAGGCCATGATCGGCGCGCTCAAGTAGCAGTGCTCACCAGCTAGCCGGGAAGCCGACAGCCTGCCCGCCACTCGGTCTTTCCCCAGCTGCCGCAGTTTGTGCTGCCCGCCCCACTGGTCCGGGAGCGGCGCCACCAACCCCATCCGTCGGCTGATGATCCCCATCACGATCGCTCAGGAAGAAGCGTGGAAAACGTGGTCACATCTCTGCCTCAACCCGATGCCGTTGAACGTGTCGAGAAGGGCTTGTTCATCGGCGGTCGATGGCGATCGGCATCCGGCGGGGGTAGCTTCTCGGTGGAGGATCCGGCCACCGGGCGGACACTGTGCGAGGTGTCGGAAGCGACCCCGACGGATGCGCTGGCCGCCCTTGACGCCGCAAGTGCCGCACAGACGAAGTGGGCTGCGGTACCCCCGCGCCGGCGGGGCGAGATCCTTCGGCGTGCCCACGATCTGCTGATCGAGCGCATTGACGAGTTCGCGTTGCTGATCACCCTGGAGATGGGCAAGTCACTGGCCGAGTCCCGGGCGGAGGTCGAGTACGGCGCGAACTACTTGCGCTGGTTCGGTGAGGAAGCCGTCCGGATCGACGGAAGCTGGAAGGTCAGCGAGGACGGCACCGCCCGAGTACTGGTCACCCGTCAGCCGGTCGGGCCCTGCCTGCTGATCACGCCTTGGAACGCGCCGCTGGCCATGCCGGCCCGCAAGATCGGCCCGGCCGTGGCCGCCGGCTGCACCATGGTTGTCAAACCCGCGCAGCAGACACCCCTGACGACGGCTGCGTTGGCGGCGCTTCTGACCGAAGCCGGCCTGCCCAGTGGCGTGCTCAACATCGTTCCCACCACACGAGCCGCCGCGATCACCGAGTCCCTCCTCCTGGACGGCCGGCTGCGCAAGTTGTCGTTCACCGGCTCCACGCCCGTCGGCCGCACGTTGCTGTCCCAGGCAGCCGACACCGTCTTGCGGACCTCGATGGAGCTGGGGGGCAATGCTCCGTTCATCGTCTGCCGCGACGCCGACATCGACGCCGCAGTCGAGGGTGCGATGACCGCCAAGCTCCGGAACGTCGGTGAGGCCTGTATCGCCGCCAATCGCTTCCACGTACACGCCGACGTCGTCGACGAGTTCAGTGAGAAGCTCGTCGCGCGCATGAGCACCATCACCGTCGGACCCGGCACGGACCCTGCCTCCGACCTCGGGCCGATGATCGACGCGCGCCAGCGACGCAGGGTCGCGGACCTGGTCGACGAAACAGTCGACGCGGGCGCCCGGGTGCGCACCGGCGCTCGGGTTCCCGAGGGACCGGGCTACTTCTACCCGCCCACCGTACTCACCAACGTCCCCGCTGGCACTCGCATCACACGCGAGGAAATCTTCGGCCCGGTCGCGGCCATCCAAACCTTCATCACCGAAGCCGAAGCCCTGCACGACGCCAACAACACCGAGTTCGGTCTCGTGAGCTACCTCTACACCCAGGATCTGGGTCAGGCGCTCCGGATGAGCGAACAGCTCGAAACGGGCATGGTGGGTCTGAACCGCGGCTACGTGTCCGACCCGAGCGCTCCCTTCGGTGGCATGAAGCAGTCCGGCATCGGCCGGGAAGGTGGTAACACCGGGATCGACGAATACCTGGAGCAGAAGTACGTAGCCATCCACATGGGTACTCCCCAGTGCGGGGACAACGGTGCCCTCTCCGCGGCAGCGCCGATCCGATCCGGCGTCGGTGGGCCGGAGGGCGGGCGATGACCGGCAGCACCGTTTTCGACTCGTTCTTGTTCCGGGACTTGTTCGGGACAGCCGAGATGCGGGCTGTCTTCTGTGACCGGGCCTACGTGGACCAGGTTGTTCGCGTCGAAGTCGCCTTGGCGCAGGCAGAGGCACGAGTCGGTGTCATACCGCGCCATAGTGCGGACGTGATCGCGGCATCGTGCGACCCGGCGCGACTCGACCGTGATCGGCTTCGCCGCGACACAGAGACGGTCGGATACCCGATCCTGCCCATCGTCGAACAACTCGCTGAGCAATGTGGTGACGTCGGCGGATATGTGCATTGGGGAGCCACCACCCAGGACATCATGGACACGGCGACAGTTCTCCAGTGCGCCGAGGGCTTGACCCTGGTCTCGGATGCGCTCGATCGCCTGCGCGCGCACTTGCGCCATCTGGCCGCGGAGCATATCGACACGGTCACCGCCGGCCGGACTCATCTCCAACACGCCCTGCCCGTCACCTTCGGCTACCGGGTGGCCGTCTGGTTGTCCGCGCTGGACCGCCATGCCGATCGGCTGACCGCTGTGCAGGAGCGGGACCTGATGGTGCAGTTCGGAGGAGCAGCAGGAACCCTGGCTTCTCTCGGCCCAGGCCCGGCCGGCCTTCGGGTACGGGCCGAACTGGCCGCGGAACTCGGCCTTCGCGACCCCGAAATCACGTGGCACGTCGCGCGGGACGGCCTTGCTGAGATTGTCGGACAGCTCGCGGCGATCGGTGCTTCGGTCGGCAAGATCGGCACCGATGTCGCGTTGATGTGCTCGACGGAGTTCGGCGAACTTGCCGAACCATTCGTGCCGGGTCGGGGGACAAGTTCCACCATGCCCCAGAAACGCAACCCCATCTCCAGCGAGCTCATGGTGGCAGCGGCGAAGCTGCTTCGTGACAAGTCCTCCGCCATGCTCGACGCGATGATGCAGGACTTCGAGCGCGCCACCGGGCCCTGGCACGTCGAATGGGCCGTGATCTCCGAGGCATTCCTCCTGCTCGCCTCATCGCTTTCTCAGGCTGAGCAGGCGATGGCCGGTCTGCATGTCGATGCGGAGCGAATGCGAGCCAACCTGGGCTTGACTGGCGGGCTCATCGCCGCGGAAGCCGTGATGATGGCACTCGCACCCGAAATCGGCCGTCAGCACGCCCATAAACTCGTCTACGCTGCCTGCAGTCGAGTACGAGATACCGGCACTGAGCTGGCCGTCGAACTGCGAAAGGACCCGGATGTCGCGGCAATCCTCGGCGACGACCGGATCGACGCGCTCTGCCACCCCGCCGGTTACCTGGGAAGCGCCCGGGCCATGGTCCGTAGCGCAGTGGGGGTTGCCGCGGAGCGAACCGACGCGGAGGACCGAGACGGCTTTCGTCAGTTCAAGATGTGCGAATAGGCGCGATCGGGACAGCTTGCGGCGGTGCCCAATCCGGCGTTCAAGCGGCGCCAGCGTGGCCGCCAGGACATCTACGTCAGCAAGGACGAAGAGGAAAGCCTGTGGTGTGACCCGTTCCAGGCGCTCGTCATCGCCGAGAGGGTCGGCCTGCTCTCCGGCCGGCCCGACGAGTTCGTGATGGTGCTGCTGGCCGCGTACACGGGGATGCGGTTCGGAGAGGTGCGCGGCCTCGAGCGCAAGTACGCCAAGCTCGGTCAGGTACGGGTGCAGTGGCAGTTGCGCGAGGCTCAGGGCAAGTTCACCCAGGCGCCACCGAAGCACAACGGCCGACGGAGCCTGCCCATCCCGCCGTTCCTGACGGCACTCATGTCCGATCAGCTCAAGAGAGTCGACCGGAAGATGTGCGACTGCGGAACGCACCGCGGCGACTATGTGTTCCGGCCACCGGGCGGCTTCCACTGGGGTCGCAGCAACTTCGCCAACCGGCTGTTCCGCCCGGCGACGGACGGGCAGCTGGTGGCGAAGGGGCCACGAGTCCGACACAGGATCATGCTGGACGTTGACGGCCGCCAGGTGGTGCGCCGCGGTAGGCGGACGATACAGGCACTGGAGGACCGGGCGGCGGAGGTGTGGCTACCGGTCGTCGACGGCCTGACGCCCCATGACCTGAAGCACTCGCACAAGGTGTGGATGGACGAGGACCTGATCCCGGACGTGGCGCAGGCGGAGCGACTTGCCCACTCCATCGCGTCGATCAAGGGCAGGGCCACGCACATCTCGGACCGCTACTCGCACGTGTCGGAGCCGATGCGCCAGCAGCTCGTGGCGGCACTGCAAAAGCGGTGGGAGGTCTCGCTGCGCCGGAGGGCCAAAACCGGCCCTTCGAGGCTTCCGATATTGCAGGAGCTTCTGCGGCCGTACCTGCGCCCCTGGGTGGTGTCCTCCCAAATTCCTCCCATCGGCGGCGCGGAGATCATAGAAATGAGAAATGACCAGGCCGTTTAGCCTGGTCATCGCCATTCTGATCTTGTGGAGCCTAGGAGATTCGAACTCCTGACTTCCTGCTTGCAAAGCAGGCGCTCTGCCAACTGAGCTAAGGCCCCTTCGACGAAGATAGCTTACCGGGCGGACGAAGCCACCTGCGTCGTACCAAGGTCATCGCTCAGCACCAAACCAGGGAAGTCGACGATCGAGTCCAGGATGTGGGTTGCGCCGCCCTTCAAGAGTCGTTCTCGGCTGTGGACGCCGGTCATCAGCCCGGCCACGATCGATGCGCCGGCTCGTTTGCCGCACAGCATGTCGTTCTCCGAGTCCCCGATGACGGCCACGTGCCGTACGTCCTCCATGCCCAGGCGGAGGACCGCATGTAGCACCATGTCCGGCCAGGGGCGGCCGCGGCCGCCGACGTCTTCGGGGGAGATGGCCAGGTCGATCTTGTCGTGCCAGCCGAGCATGCTCAGGATGCGGCTCAGGGTCTTGCGGCTGAAGCCGGTGATCAAGGCGAGCTTGATTCCGGTGCCGCGGAGCTTGTCGAGGACCTCCATGACCCCGGGCATGGGGACGAGACCTGCCCGCTCCATCGCTCCCTCATAGGAGCGCTCGAACGTCAGGTTCGCCGCCTGTGCCTGGGCCTCGTTACCGGGGAAGATCCCGCGGAAGACATCGATCTTGGGACAGCCCCGGGACCGGTGCACGTGAACCATGGCACGCGCGTACGCTCCGGTCCCGGGCACTATGCCCTGGGTCGCGATCGCCTCGGCAAAGGCGCGCTCGACCATGGCGATGTCACCGACCGTGGCGCCTGCAAGATCCAGGCACGCCAGCTTTATAGGGACGATGTCACTCATCGCCTCGCCGGTCGGTTAGTTCTCGCTGCCGGTCGCCTCGGTCCAGAGATCTAGCTCTGCGCGGTCGGCCTGCACCTTGCGCCAGATCAGCAACCCCCCAAGGGCGATCAGCGCCAGAACGAGCAGCTTCTTCACGGTGTGACCCCACTTCTTCGACGGCCTCACCTGCCGGGGGTGAGACCCAACGGTTGACAAGCAGCCTAGCAAGGGATGGCTGCGGTCCCTGTGTTGCGCACGGACCAGATGTGCGGAATGTGCGAAGAGCAAGTGTTCAGGCCCTGGTGGGGGCCACCATACCCGTCCCATCTCGGACAACGATCCGATCGTAACTACTCAGTGCGATGCTTATGTAACGGTTCAGAGTCAAGGGTGAGTCGTGGCGGTCCGGATCAGGTCCAGATCGCTCCATCTGGTCCAGATCGGGTCCGGATCAAGCGACTCGCCCGGCGCGTCACGGCTGGCCGTGACGGCCTGTCCCCGACGGCTTGCCGTAAGGCATCGCGCAACGACTCGCCGTAGGGACTTGGACGACGACTCGATCATGCCGCATATCCCGCTTCGGTGCGCATCTCCCCCGCGTCGAAGTTTCTTCCGTACCAGATAAGCCCTGCTCCGCGCCCGCGAAGCCCTGAGCGAACAAGCAGTCGTACGGGCGCAGGAATCCGTACGCCAATATGAGCCCTGGAAACTTACTGAAATACCCTAGGGGGGTAAGGTGTTAGGCTGCGATGAAGCGACGCACCGGACCGAAGACGCACATGCTAAGGAGACCGTGATGAGCACCGCCACCTACACCGTCAAGGGCATGACCTGCGGCCACTGCGTCAGCTCGGTGAAGGAGGAGGTCGGCGAGGTCGCCGGGGTCACCTCCGTGGAGGTCGACCTGGCCAGTGGCCTGCTGAGGGTCGGCAGCGAAGAGCCCGTCGACGAGGCGGAGATCGCCGCCGCGGTGGAAGAGGCCGGGTACGAGCTGGCGGGCCGCTCGTGAATACGGCCGCCAAGCTCGGCGCCTACGTCGTGGGGCTGGTCATCGTCTTCGGCGGTGCCCTGGGCGCAGGGCGTGTGGTGGGTCCGGCCGCCACCCCGGCGCCGGCCGGGGACCACAGCGCCATGGCTCCGGCAACGGGACAGACCGGACAGCCCGCGGGCCACGGCGACGCGGAGGCTGCGGGTGACGGCAGCGAAACCGAGCAGGCCGAAGGGCATGGCGACGAGCATGGCACGCCCACCACCACAGCCACGCAGCAGACCAAGAGCGACACTCCTGGGGGGCTTCAAGTGTCGCAGGACGGCTACACCCTCAACCCGCTCACCACGGCCGTGACCGGTCAGCCGATGGACTTCAAGTTCACCGTGATCGGCCCCAACGGCAAGCCGGTCACCGACTACCAGGTCGAGCACGACAAGAAGATGCACTTCATCGTCGTCTCCCGCGACCTGGCGAACTTCCAGCACGTGCACCCGGACATGACCCCCGACGGCACGTGGTCGGTCAAGCTGACGCTCCCTGAGGCGGGCGCATACCGCGCCTTCGCCGACTTCGTCCCCAAGGGCGGCGAGAAACTCACGCTCGGCGCCGACCTGCACGCCGCCGGCGACTACCAGCCCGAGCCACTCCCGCACGTCAGCGGCACGGCCACCGTCGACGACTACACTGTGAACCTCGCCGGGAACCTGGTCCCCGGCCAGTCCAGCAGGCTCACCCTCACGGTCAGCAAGGGCGGCGAGCCGGTCACGGACCTGCAGCCCTACCTGGGCGCGTACGGTCACCTGGTCGCCCTGCGCGCCGGTGACCTGGCCTACCTGCACGTCCATCCTGAAGACAGCAAGAAGGCCGGACCGGAGATCACCTTCTACGCCGAGGTGCCGAGTGGCGGCGACTACCGGTTGTTCCTCGACTTCCAGCACGGCGGCAAGGTCCGTACGGCGAGCTTCACGGTCGCGGCCACCCTGTCCGACGGGCACGTACCGTCAGCCACCCACGACCACGCCCACTGAACGCACAGGACGCGAAGAAAGGAGAGGTGATGTCTTCCCTCACCGAGGAAAGCTCCGTCGAACTCACGATCGGCGGCATGACGTGCGCGTCCTGCGCGAACCGGATCGAGCGCAAGCTGAACAAGCTCGAGGGCGTGACCGCGACGGTCAACTATGCGACGGAGAAGGCGAAGGTCACCTTTCCCGAGGGCGTCGACCCGCAGGACTTGATCAGTGAGGTGGAGAAGGCCGGTTATTCGGCCGTGTTGCCCGCTCCGCCGGTCACGGAGGCCGGGGATGAGCTTGAGGACGATGAGTTGCGGCCGCTGCGTAATCGGCTGGTCGCCTCGATCGTGTTGAGTGTGCCGGTGATCGCGATGGCGATGATCCCGCCGCTGCAGTTCACCTACTGGCAGTGGTTGTCGCTGACGCTGGCGGCGCCGGTGGTGGCGTATGCGGGCTGGCCGTTCCACAAGGCGGCCTGGACGAACCTGCGGCATGGCGCGGCGACGATGGACACGCTGATCTCGATCGGCACCATTGCCGCGCTGGGCTGGTCGCTGTGGGCGCTGTTCTTCGGCACCGCGGGCACGCCCGGCATGACCCACCCGTTCGCGTTCACCATCGAACGCAGCGACGGTTCGGGCAACATTTACCTGGAGGCCGCGGCGGGGGTGACCGCGTTCATCCTGGCCGGGCGTTACTTCGAGGCCCGTTCCAAGCGGCGGGCGGGTGCGGCGTTGCGGGCGCTGATGGAGCTGGGCTCCAAGGACGTGGAGCTGGCCGACGGCCGGCGGGTGCCGGTCGAGGAGCTTGCAGCCGGGGACCGGTTCATCGTCCGTCCTGGCGAGAAGATCGCCACCGACGGCGTGATCGTCGAGGGCAGTTCGGCGGTCGACGCCTCGCTGCTGACCGGCGAGTCGGTGCCGGTCGAGGTCCGGCCGGGGGACGCGGTCACCGGTGCCACCGTGAACGCGGGCGGCCGGCTGATCGTCCGGGCGACCCGGGTGGGCGCTGACACGCAGCTGGCGCAGATGGCCAGGCTGGTGGAGGAGGCGCAGACCGGCAAGGCCGCGGTGCAGCGGCTGGCCGACCGGATCTCGGGCGTTTTCGTGCCGATCGTGATCGCGTTGGCGGTCGGGACGCTGGGGTTCTGGCTCGGCACCGGTGATGGTGTGGGGGCCGCGTTCACGGCCGCGGTGGCGGTGTTGATCATCGCTTGCCCGTGTGCGCTGGGTCTGGCCACGCCGACCGCGTTGCTGGTCGGTACGGGGCGGGGCGCGCAGCTGGGCATCTTGATCAAGGGTCCGGAGGTGCTGGAGTCCACCCGCAGGGTCGACACCATTGTGCTGGACAAGACCGGCACGGTCACCGAGGGCAAGATGACCCTCAGCGCCGTTCACCTGGCCGAGGGGGAGAGCCGTGAGGAGGTGCTCCGGCTGGCGGGCGCGCTGGAGCACGCCTCGGAGCATCCGATCGCCCAGGCCATCGCCCGGGCGGCGAATTCGGAGGCGAAGGTGGAGGACTTCGCCAACGTCGAGGGGCTGGGCGTGCAGGGCCTCGTGGACGGTCACGCGGTGCTGGTCGGCCGTCCGCGGCTGCTGGCCGAATGGTCGCAGCATCTGCCCGTCGAGTTGGAGCGCAAGCTGGAGGCGGAGCAGGCCGAGGGTCGTACCGCGGTGGCGGTCGGCTGGGACGGCCAGGCCCGCGCGGTGCTGGTGGTGGCCGATGTGGTCAAGGCGAGCAGCCGGGAGGCCATCGAGCAGTTGCGGGCGCTGGGGCTGGCGCCGGTGCTGCTGACCGGCGACAACGAGGCGGTGGCCCGGGCGGTGGCGGCCGAGGTGGGTATCGACGAGGTGATCGCCGAGGTGCTGCCGGTCGGCAAGGTGGAGGTGGTCAAGCGCTTGCAGGGCGAGGGCAGGGTGGTGGCCATGGTGGGCGACGGGGTCAACGACGCCGCCGCGCTGGCCCAGGCCGATCTCGGTCTGGCGATGGGCACCGGTACCGACGCCGCCATCGAGGCGTCCGACCTGACGCTCGTTCGGGGTGATCTGCGGGTGGCCGCCGACGCGCTGCGGCTGTCGCGTCGCACGCTGTCCACGATCAAGGGCAACCTGTTCTGGGCGTTCGCCTACAACGTGGCCGCCCTGCCGCTGGCCGCGCTCGGCCTGCTCAACCCGATGATCGCGGGGGCCGCGATGGCGTTCTCCAGCGTGTTCGTGGTGAGCAACAGCCTGCGGCTACGCCGCTTCAAGTGAGCTCGCCGATGAGCGAGCTGATTCCCGTGAGCGAGCCGACCACCTGACGGCCGGTGCCATCGTGGCGCCGGCCGTCAGGAATATCACGCCGAGCAGCAGCCAGCCGATCGTCCCGCCGCCGAGCACGAGCGTGGTGAGCGCGACGGGCCCGAGCATCCGGGCCACCGCCACGCCGGTGCCGAAGAAGCCCTGGTACTGGCCCTGCCGGTCGTCGGGGGCCAGCCCGAAGCTGATCTCCCAGGCCCCGGCGGCCAGCAGCATCTCGCCGACGACCAGCAGGACAGCCGCCACCAGCAGGAACGCCCACCCGTACGCGCTGAGCGCGAACACCGCGCACGCCGCCAGCATCACCATCCCGGCCTGCCGCACCGACGAGGACGCTCCCCGCAGCCCCTTCACGCGCCGGGCCATCCGCACCTGGAAGAGCAGCACGCTGCCCGTGTTGATCAGCAGCAGCGCGGACACCACCCAGGTGGGCGCGGCGGTGCGCTCGGCGATCCAGAGCGGCACGACCACGCTCAGCAGCGGCATGTAGAAGAGCAGCACCGCGTTGATCAGCGTGACGGCCGCGTACGGACGATCCCTCAGCACCGCCAGCCGGGGTCCGGCGGCGGCAACCGGTGCGGGCCGGACGGCGGGCAGCCTGAGCAGCAGGGCCGCGGCCACGAGGAAGCTCACCGCGTCGAGCGCGAACAGCGTCAGATACGCGGACGGCGTCCCGAGGTACAGGGCGACCCCGCCCAGCGCGGCCCCGGCCCCCAGGCCGCCGTTCAGCGTGGCCTGCAGGACCGCCCGCGTCACGGTCCGCTCCGCGGGCTCGACCAGCCCGGCGAGCAGCGCCTGGCGGGCGGCCGACAGGCCGGTCTGCGCCGTCCCGTACAGGCAGGCCACCAGCACGAACGGTGCGAACGACCGGACGAACATGAACGATGCCACCGCCACGGCCGTGGCGATCGCCAGCAGCACGGCGACGCCGCGCGGGCCGCGCCGGTCGGCCAGGTGGCCGAGCGGGACGCCGGCCACCGAGCCGACGGCCCAGCCCAGCGTGAGGCCGAGGCCGATCTCGGTGGCCGGCAGGCCCACGATCCTGGCGAAGTAGAACGCGGAGGTGACGAGGTAGACGCCGTCGCCGACGGAGTTCGCGAACTGGGCCTGAGCCAGGATGCGCCGACTGTTCATGGCTGGTGCCTTTCCACACTTTTCATGATTTGTACGACTCCGGCGTCCTCCGCGTGCCGACGCCCGCTCGGTCATGCACCCATCTTGGAACCCAACTTGTCCCGAGATAAGATCCAATTTCCGGCAAACTGATTGGGCCAAGATGGACGTCCACGTCACCCTCGAAAGCCGGGGCGACCTGGCCGCACAGGTCTACCGGCAACTGCTCGACGCGATACTCGACGGCAGACTCAGGTCGGGCGAGCGGCTCCCCCCGACCAGGGAGCTGGCCCGCCGGCTGGAGATCTCCAGGAACACGGTCGCGCTCGCCTACGACCGCCTCGTCGCCGACGGGTTCCTGGTGGGCCGGGCGGGCGCGGGCACGTTCGTGTCGGCGGAGCCGGTTCGCGGCAGGGCCGCGCCCAAGGGCGTCGTCCTGCCCCGGGCGATCTGGCGGGGGATCGGGACACCCGTGCCCACGCCGGACGCCCCGTACGACTTCCGCGTCGGCGCGCCCGATCCCCGCCTGTTCCCGATGGAGACGTGGCGCCGGCTGGTGGCCCGCGAGCTGCGCGCCGGCCCCGCCGGTTACGGCGACCCTGCCGGGCACGAGCCGCTGAGGGAGGCCATTTCCCGGCACATCGGCATCAGCCGCTCGGTCCACGCCGGCGCCGGCGACGTGCTGATCACGAACGGCGCCCAGCAGGCGCTGGACCTCATCGGCCGCGTCCTGATCGAGCCGGGCGCCTGCGTTGCCGTCGAGGAGCCCGGCTACCCGCCTGCCCGCCTGCTGTTCCGCTCCCTCGGCGCCCGCGTGGCCGGGGTGCCGGTCGACGCCGAGGGCATAGACGTCCGGGCCATCCCCAAAACCGCCCGCATCGTGTACGTCACCCCGTCGCACCAGTTCCCCCTGGGCACGCCCATGTCGCTGGCCCGCCGCGCCGCCCTCCTGTCCTGGGCCGAGCGCCGCCGGGCGGTGGTGATCGAGGATGACTACGACAGCGAGTTCCGCTTCGGCGAGCGGCCGCTCGAACCCCTCCAGAGCCTCGACCGCGCCGGCCGGGTGATCTACGTGGGTTCGTTCTCCAAGACCCTGCTCCCCATGCTCAGGCTCGGTTTCCTCGTCGCCCCCGCCTCGCTCGCCCCGGCGCTGCGCGCCGCCAGGCGGCTGTCCGACTGGCACAGCGAGCTGCCGACGCAGGCGGCCCTGGCCCGCTTCATCGACGAAGGGCTCCTGGCCAGGCACATCAGGAAGGCCACCCGCGAGTACGCCGCCCGGCACGCCCTGATCGCGGAAACACTCAAGGAAGACGAGCGCCTGCGCCCGATCCCGTCCACCGCGGGCCTGCACCTGTGCGCCCGCCTCGCGCCCGGCGTGTCCGTACGCCCCGCGCCCGGCCTGGCGCTGGAGCGGCTGGAGGCGTACTGCGGCGAGACCCCGGCCCAGCCGGGCCTGGTCCTGGGCTACGGCGCCATCAGCAAGGAGCGGATCCCCGAGGGCCTGCGACTCCTCAGAAGATCGCTAATGATGTCGCCGGCTCCAGAACCCCCGATTCCGCTCCCCTGAGATCTCCTGGTCGTCCGGCGCCGACGGCTGCTGCACGATCACGACCGTGGTCCGCGCGTGCCGGGCGCAGTACATGCTGGTGGACGGCAGGAAGATCCGGCTGAGCAGCCCGCGCCGGCTCCGGCCGAGCACCAGCAGATCGCCCTCCCGGGCCAGGTCGACGAGATGGTAGCCGGGATCGCCGACCCGGCCGGCCACCGCCGTCTTGAGATCGTCGGGCACCCCGCCCGCGACCTCGTCGAAAGCTGCGGCGATGACCTCGGCGCAGCGGGCCTCCTCACCCAGCCTGACGGCGTGCTGCACGGGCAGCGCCTCAGGGAAGGGGTGCACGGGTGCGCGGCTGACGTGCACGGCGACCAGGGCCATCCGGTGGAGCCTGGCCACCCCGATGGCCCAGGCCAGCGCCCAGCGCGAGGCCGGGGACTCGTCCACCCCCACGATCAGCCTCGCACCGCCGGGCAGATCCTGTTCCACGGTGCCTCCTGTAGGAATACGACCATAGTGCGCCTACCCACTGGTTACCGGGAGGTGCCAATTGCGAACTCTGGAGTCCTCAACGGAATTCTGGAGTCGCCAACGAACGCAGGCGTAGCATGCGGGGGTGGAACGAGGGTGGGTGCAACCCCGTCCCGCCCTCGACCGGCGGCTCGACGGGGCGCTGACGCACAGGCTCACCTCGCTCGTGGCGACAACAGGTTACGGGAAATCCATCGCGCTGGCCGGGTGGAGCCAGGCCGTCGGCGCGGTGTTGCACCGGCTCGGCCCCGCCGACCGCGACCTCCCGACGCTGGCCGGGGCGGTGGCCGCGGCGCTGTCGGAGGCGGTGCCCGGGCTGCCCGCCGACCTGGTGACGACAGCGCAGGCGCCGCTCGGTCCCGACGCCGACGAGCTGTCCAGGGCTGCGGCGCTGGCAGGTGCGCTGGCCGAGGCGCTGTCCAGGCGGCTGCGGCGGGGGCTCGCCCTGGTCTTCGACGGCGTCGAGGCGATCTCGGACGCGCCCGGGGCCGTGCGTTACGTGGAGACTCTGGTCCGGGCCGCGCCCCGGCACCTGCACCTGGTCACCGCGTCGCGGGTGCCGCTGCCGTTCCCGACCGCGCGGCTGCGCCAGGACCACGAGGTGCTCGACTTCGACGCGACCGGCCTGGCGCTCAGCCCCGAGGAGACCGCCGCCTGGGCCCGCGACCGGCTGGGGGAGGCCGGCGCGGCCGTGGCCGCCACGCTGCACGACGCCTGCGGCGGCTGGCCCGCCGCCGTCCAGGCCGCGCTCGACGCGCTGGCCCGGGAGGATCCCGCGACGTGGCCTCGTACCGCCGCTGGCCTGGCCGCGACCTCCGCCACGCTCGAACGCCTCACGCTCGACGCGTTCAAGGACCTGCCCGCGACCATGCGGGAGCTGCTGCGCGCCGCCACCGTCCTGCCCGTGCTGACCGGCGGCCTGGCCGCGGTGCTCGGCGCGCCGCCCGACACGCTCGACTCGCTGACCAGCCGCGGCCTGTTCCTGGAGGCCTGGCAGGACGGCCACCGCCTCACCCAGACCAGCGCGCACATCCTGGCCAGGCACGCCCCGCTCGACCGGCACGAGGCCCACGACGTGGCGGCCGTCGCCGCCCGCTGGTACGCCGAGAACGACCAGCCCGAGCTCGCCCTCCGCGCCGCCGTCGCGACCGCACACCCCGGTCTCGCCGCCTCCCTCCTCGACTCGTACGGCCTGCGCCTGGCCGAACGCGGTGACGTGGTCGCCGCCCTGGACCTGTTACCCGAGGCCGCCAGGAGCTCGCCCCCGATGCTCAAGCTGGCCGGCGTCGCCGAGCAGAACCGCGGCCACTGGACCCGCGCCCGCGACCTGCTCGCCCGGGCCGCCGAGGGCCCCGCGTTCGACGCGTTCGTGGCCAGGCGGCTGGGCCTGATCGACCACCTGCGCGGCGACTACGACGCGGCGATCGCCATGTACCGCAGGGGAGACGAGTACGGCTTCCCGCCCGCCGACGCCGCCATGTGCGCCGCCTCCAGGGCCTCCGTGCTGTGGATGAAGGGCGACCGGGCGGGCTGCGCCGAGCTGGCCGACCGGGCGCTGGAGCAGGCCAGGAGCCTGGGTGACCCGGGCGCCCTGGCGATGGCGAACACGGTGCTGGCCATGCTCGCCGCCCTCGACGGCGACCGCCGCGCCAACGACGCCCACTACCTGCGGGCCCTGGAGTACGCCGACCGCGCCGGCGACGTCTTCCAGCTCATCCGCATCCGCGCCAACCGGGCCTCCCGTCACCTGGACGAGGGCGCCTACGCCGAGGCCCTGGCCGAGACGGACCTCGCCGCCAGGCTGACGGACCTGGTGTCGTTCGCCCCCTACGCCGCACTCAACGCCGCCAACCGGGCCAAGGCGCTGATCGGGCTCGGCCGCCTGGAGGAGGCCGCCACCGAGGCCGCCGCCGCGGTGGCCGGGTGGGAGGCGATGGGCTCCAGGCTGGTCGGCTACGGGCTGGGCCGGCTGGCCGAGATCCACGCGCTGCGCGGCGACCGCGCGGCGGCGGCCGCGATCTACCGGCGGATCATCGCCGAGGCGCCGCCGGACGACGTGCAGAACCTGTCCAACGCGCTCAACGCGCTGGCCGAGCTGCTCGCCCACGACGACCCCGACGAGGCGGTCCATGTCGCCGAGCAGGCGCTGGAGCACGCCGAGGGCATCGCCGGAGTGACGGCCCGGGTCGTGAGCGCCCGCGTGGCGCTGGCCGCCGGGCGGCCCGGCGAGGCCCGGGCGATGCTCGACGAGACCGAGCCCATCGCGGTCGCGCGCCGGGGTCACGCCGCCCAGGCCGCCATCGCCGAGCTGCGCGCCCGGCTCGACGGCGATCCCAAGCTCGCCGACGAGGCCGTGCGCAAGTGGGCGATGCTCGGCGACCCGATCGGGCAGGCCAGGGCCGAGCTCGTCAGGGCCGCTCTGGCCGATCCCGCGACCGGCCGGGACACCGCCGCGAGGGTGCGCGAGCGCATGCACGCGATCGGCTGCCGGGCGCTCGACGATCGGATCGACGCGCTGATCGCCCGCGCCGCGCCCGAGCCGGGGGCGCGGGTGGTCGTCGAGACCATGGGAACGTTCCGGGTGCTGCGGGGCGGCGCGCCCGTCGCGCGTACCGCGTGGCAGTCGCGCAAGGCCCGCGACCTGCTGAAGATCCTGGTCAGCCGGAGGGGGAGCGGGATCAGCAGGGAGCGCCTGGTCGAGATCCTCTGGCCGGAGCAGGAGGACGAGGCGGTCGGGCTGCGGCGGCTGAACGTCATGGTCTCCACGCTGCGCGCCGTCCTCGACCCCGAGCACGAACGGCCGGCCGACGAGATCGTGGTCTCGGACGAGGGCGCGCTGCGGCTGGACCTGTCCAACGTCGACGTCGACGTCGAGAGATTCCTGGAGCTGGTGGCCGCCGCCGTACGGCTCGACCAGGCCGGCCGGACGGCCGAGGCGCTGGAGCGGTGGGCGGCCGCCGAGAGCGCGTACAGTGGCGAGTTCTGCGAGGAGGACCCGTACGCGGACTGGGCCGTGGGCCTGCGCGAGCAGGCCAGGCTGGCGTACGTGCAGGCCGCGGCCAGGCTCGCCACCGCCCGCGCGAGCGAGCGGCGCCACGACGAGGCCGCGCGTTACTGGCTGCGGCTGCTGGAGCGCGACCGCTACGACGAGCGCGCCCACCTCGGCCTGGTGCGGGTGCTCGACCTGGCGGGCCGCCGCGGCGACGCTCGCAGGCGCTACCACCTGTACGCGGAACGCATGCGCGAGCTGGAGGTCGAGCCCGCCCCGTACCCCACCTGAACCAGACCTGAACCGGTCGGCGAGATGGTGCTCCATATGAGAACGGTCATCGTTCGGCTGGTCGAGCCCGAGCAATCCGGCGGCCAGCTCCGCGGGCTGCTCGAAGAGGTCGGGGGCGAGCAGGTCGCCTTCAGCGGGACCGAGGCGCTGCTCGGCCTGCTGACCGCCGCCGCCGGAATCGAGCAGGATCCGGCCTGAACCTCCCGCGAACCTCCTTGCAGCACCATGACGCAAGTGAGAGGAGGCGCGATGAGCGAGCAGCTGGGGAGCGGATGGCCGTTCGTCGGGCGAGGGGGGCCGCTGACGACCGTGCGGGAGACGCTGCGGTCGGGAGCAGGCGTGATGATCGCCGGCGAGGCAGGGGTAGGCAAGAGCAGGCTGGCGGCGCAGGCGCTGGCCGGGCTGAAGGAGTACGCGGTCGTGCGCGCGCTCGGCACGGAGACCGCGTCGATGATCCCGTTCGGCGCGTTCGCGCACGTGCTGACCGGCCCGCCGGAGGGCGGCGAGAACCTGCTGCGCTGGGCCGCCCGCCTGCTGCACGGCTCGGGGCGGGGCCGGCTGCTGGTGAGCGTGGACGACGCGCACCGGCTCGACCCGGCCTCGGCGGCGCTGCTGCACTACCTGGCCGAGAGCGGCGAGGCGAGCCTGCTGGTGACGGTACGCAGTGGCGAGCCGCAGCCGGCCGCGGTGGCCGCGCTGTGGAAGGACGAGCTGATCGCCAGGATCGAGCTGCCGCCGCTGACCTCGAACGAGGTCGGGGAGGTGCTCGCGGGCGCGCTCGGCGGCGAGGTGGCCGCGGACACCGTACGTCATCTGGCCGGGGTCAGCGGGGGCAACGTGCTCTACCTGCGCGAGATGGTGCACGCGGGCCGCACTTCGGGGTGCCTGGCCGAGCGGGACGGGCAGTGGCGCTGGCGGGGCGAGCTGTCCATGACCACGCGGCTGCACGAGCTGGTGAGCGACCGGATCGGCCATCTCGACGCGGACGAGCGCGAGGTACTGGAGCTGGTGGCGTTCGGCGAGCCACTGGGCACCGAGCTGCTGGCGTCGCTGACCTCGGCGCGGGCGGTGGAGCGGGTGGAGGACCGCGGCCTGGTCGTGACCGTGGGTGAGGGCCGGCGGGAGCACGTGCGGCTCGGCCACCCCCTCTACGGCGAGGTGGTACGCGCCGACTGCGGCGTGCTACGGGCCCGGCGCCGGCAGCGGATGCTGGCCGAGGCGCTGGAGGCCACGGGGCTGCGGCGGCGCGAGGACCAGCTGCGGGCGGCCGTGTGGCGGCTGGACAGCGGCTCGGCCGCCGGTTCGGGCGCCGAACCCGAGATGCTGCTGTCCGCCGCGAACCTGGCCTGGGCCAGGCGTGATCCCCGGCTGGCCGCGCGGCTGGCCAGGGCCGCGCTCGACGCGGGGGCCGGGGTGGCGGCGGTGGCGCTGCTCGGCCAGGTGCTCATGGTGCTGGGCGACGCGGACTCCGCGCTGGCGGCGCTGCGGCAGGCCGCCAGGAACGCGGTGACCGAGAGCGAGCGCGCGCAGCACGCGTTCAGCCTGGGCATCAACCTGGCCTGGGCGGGCGCGGACGCGGAGGCGTGCCGGGTGCTGGACGCGGTGGCGGAGGCGCTGACGGAGCCGGCCTGGCAGCAGGAGGCGCACATCTACCGCGGCGTGGCCGACTTCCTGGCCGGCCGCCTGACCGGGGCCGCCGGGTCGCTGGCCCGGGCCCTCGCGTGCACGCCGATGACGGTCAGGGGCGCGGCGCACGCGGCCGGCCTGGAGGCGTGGATCGGCGCTTACTCGGGGCGCTTCGAGCACAGCCTCGTGGTGGCCGAGGAAGCGCTGGCGGGCGTGGCCGGCTGGGGGGACGAGGCGCCGCACGCGCTGCCGACGCTGCTGGACGCACGCTGCGCCGCGCAGGTGTTCTCCGGGAGGCTGGAGGCGGCCGCGCGCTCGGCGGAGGAGGGCATGGAGCTGGCCGCCGCCGAGCTGTCGGTGTCCGGGTTCGGGGCCTACCGGGCGCTGGTCAGCAGGTTACGCGGGGACGCGGCGGGGGCCGTCAGATGGTGCCGCGACGACGCCGTCAGGCTGCCGGCGCGCACGCCGTACCTGGGCAGGTGCCTGGGCGAGCTGGCCCACGCGCTGGCGTTGCTGGGCCGGACGGCTCAGGCCCGCGCCACGCTCGCGGAGGCGGAGGAGCTCGCGGCGCGCTGGCCGTTCACCCGGCAGCCGGTGCTGCAGGCGGCGGTCTGGGTGGCGGCGGCGGGAGGCGCCCTGGACGAGGCGGTGAGCCTGTGCCTGTCGGCGGCCGACCTCGCGGAGAAGCACGAGCAGCTCGGCCCGCTGATGTTCGCGCTGCACGACCTGGTGCGGCTCGGCGTGCCCCTGCTCGCCGCCGACCGGCTCTCCGCACTGGCGGAACGCATGGACGGGCCGCTGGTAGGGCTCCTGGCCAGGCACGCTCGGGCCGCGGGGGACCCGGACGAGCTGCGGGCGGTGGCCGGGGAGTTCGAGGGGCTCGGCCTGGTGCTGTACGCGGCCGAGGCCACCGCGCAGGAGTCGGCCGCCTACCGGGACGCCGGCCGGGGCACCCTGGCCAGGGGCGCGCAGGCCAGGGCGTGGGCGCTGGCCAGGCGCTGCCCGGGCGTCACGACGCCCGCGCTGGTGGAGCTGGCCACGCCGGAGCTGACGCCGCGGCAGCGGGAGATCGTCCAGCTCGCCGCCGCCGGGCTGACGAACCGGGAGATCGCCGACCGGCTGACGCTGTCCGCCCGTACGGCGGCCAACCACCTGCAGGCCGCCTACGACAAGCTCGGCGTCAACGACCGCACCCAGGTCGGCCGCCTGCTCGCGGCGCTCTGACCGCGCGCCTCAGATGAGTCCGAGCAGGCCGTCGTAGAGGATCTCCCGCTCGCTCTCGGAGAGCACCTTGTACGGCGTCCCGGCCCGCACGTTCGTGTCCGCCTCGACCACGGCACGCAGCAGCCCGTCCGCCAGGCCGACGATCTCGGCCGCGGACAGGCCCGCTGCCCGCCATGCCGCGGCGTGCGCGTCCGCGCGGTGGTATCGGAGCACGGCCAGCCGGTTGAACAGCACCAACCCGGGCGCCGCCCCGCCCGGCTCGTACGGTGGCGCCACCAGCTCCAGCGCGCCGCCCGGCACGCGCTCCGCTGTGGCCCGGCCCAGCACCCTGCCTGCCAGGCCGGCCAGCCCCGGCAGGTCGTGCCCGGCCCAGACGCGCTCGGTCGTGGCTTCGTGCAGCTCGTACAGGCGGTGGATGAACGCCAGCCCTTTCTCCGTAACCCTGAGCACGCCGTCGCCGTCCTCGGTCAGCGTGGCCTCGCGCAGGTGCCCCTGGATGTCGTCCTGCTCGGCCGCGTCGGCGTACCGGTAGATCGCGCCGAGCTGCGCCCGGGTCACGGGGTGCAGGGGGAGCATGAACCGCAGGTCGGCTAGCAACCCGGGGGTCACGCCGGACGCCTCGGCGAGCTCGGTGACCGCCCGCCGGGCCGAGGCGTGCACGTCGACGTGGGCCGCGTTGATGACCGGGGCGATCGCCGCCGCGTATTCGGACAAGTCCTGAAATTTCGGCATCGGCCGCCATTATGCCGCCGTTGGGGCGCCAAGACCGGGCACTCTTCCGAAGCGGTCGGCGCTGGCGCATCGTCGCCGTCTGGTGCCTGGCGGGCAGGTTCTCCGCCACCCGGCCGCTCGTCGCCAGGGCCCTCAGCCGGTGGGGGCACGTGATTACTCGACGGTGCGCAGGATCTGCTCGATCGACGTCGTACGCGCCCGCAGCTCGGCCAGGTCGGCGGCCACCCGCTGCTGGGCGTCCATGGTGTTCTCGGAGAGCTGCTCGAACCGGCGCACGAGCCGGCGCAGATCCTCGGCCTGGGAGGCCTCGAGCTTCGCCTTCCGCATCTCGAACGTGCCCACGACGAAGAGGGCGATCAGGAAGGCGACCAGGACCAGCACGCCGAGGTAGAAGATGGCCTCGGGCCAGGACATTGCCCCATCCAGCATCAGGAGTGCTCCTCGGCTCCAGGACCCTTTCCCGGGTCCGACCTGGTCAGTGTCTTCGCCGCCTCGGCCAGCGCCGACGCGGTCAGGTGCAGGCTGAAGTCCGTGACTTCGTAGTACTTCATGGCCTTGCCGTCCTCCGACAGCTCCAGGCTGCCGGCGATCAAGCCTGCCGCCTCGAGCCGCCGCAGGTGCATGTGGAGGAGCGGGCGGCTCACCCCGATCTCGCGGGCCAGATGGCTCACGTAGTCACGGCCGTCGGCCAGCCGCGCGACGATGCGCAACCGCAATGGATTGGCCAGCGCCGCCAGCATCTCGACCAGATCGTCGCCGGTCGGCCCGGCCGCAGTCATAAGGCCCCGTCAGGTGTAAGAATTTCTTTACAGGGGGAACCGTAGCATTCGGCACGTGCGACGGCAACGGCGACGGTCAGCTCGCGCGACCGGCCACCGCGACGTCAGCTCGCGCGACCGGCTACGGCCTCCGGCGCCCGCGCGGGCCGGCCGGTGGCGGCGTCAGCCGGGCGGGCGCCCAAGGTCAGCCCCAGCGCCAGGCAGATCAGCGGGATCGCCGGGATCACGTACCGCACGTCGTAGGCCGCCAGGAACGGCGGAGCCGCGATGAGCGCGAGCGCCGCCAGCGCGGGCAGCAGGGCGTCCCATCGCCGTCGCACCAGGGCCAGCGCCAGCGCGCCCGCCAGGGCCAGCACGAGCAGCGGGAACGGCGCGTACCCGAACCGCTGATAGGCGCGCAGCCACCCGGCGAACGGCTCGACGACGCGCGTGGCGGCCGGCCCCGCCTCGTACGCCTCCGCGATGCCCCGCACCGACCCGCTGATCGGCCGCTCGGCCGCCGGCAGCTTGTACGGCGTCTTCTCGTCCACGGCCGTGCGCTCCCAGCGCAGCAACTGCCCGAGGTCGGTCGCGACAGCGCTCAGATAGCCGCCGGGCTGCGCGAGGATGGCCTCCCTGGCGAACTCCCCGGCCAGCTTGTTGCGATTGGCCGTCCCCGGCACCTTGAGCAGCGGCGAGAAGCTCTCCCACAGCCAGTGGGGCGGGTAGGGGCGCTGCTCGACGGGCATCTGGGGGCAGAGCACGGCCAGGCGCTCCGGCGGCTTGATCACGTCGCAGTCGGCGAAGCTCATGGTCCTGGACCACAGGAAGTTCCCGTCCGCCTCGGTGAGGGCGAACTTGCCCTTCTCGACCTTCGTCCAGGTGGCGTACGCGCCCAGGGGAATCACCCCGGCCACGACCAGAGCCAGCAGCGGGCGCCAGCCGTAGCGCCTGATCAGCAGGTAGGCGGCCGTCAGCAGCAGCAGCGGCAGGCCGATCGTCCTGGTGATGCCGGCCAGGCCGAGCAGCGCCCCGCCGACGGCGGCCGTGGCGGGGGTGACGCGCCACACGATGAGCGCGACGGCGGCCGTGACCAGCACGATGAAGATCGCGTCCGCCATGATCATGTGCTCGAGGAGGATGAGGAACTCGTCGTACAGCAGCGGGGTGACCAGCAGCGTGGCGCCCCAGCCGGGCAGGCCGCGCCGCCTGAGCAGCGCGTACACCCCCACCGCGAGCGCCAGCATCAGCAGGTGCTGCAGGACCGTCACCAGCGTGAGGCTGTGGGCGGGGCGGAGCACCGCCAGCAGCAGGGAGTATCCGGACGGCCGGGTCGTCCCCGGCGTCAGCTCCTCGCGCAGGAAAGCGAACGAGTCGCCGTAGAAGAGCAGCGCGGGCGGGTAGCCGAGCACGGCCAGCACGCGCAGCCCGATGGCGGGCAACATGGCGATGACCAGGGCGCGGTGAGCCAAGGCGGTTCTGCTTCCTCGTGTGCGGGATTCTCACCATAGCCGCTTCGGTCACGGGCGCGGATTTCGTGGCGGCGCGGGGCACCGCGTTGCTGCGGTTCGCGTACCTCACGTGCGGGTCCGACGAGGACACCGAGGACCTGCTGCGGGCCCACACCGTCCGAACCGGCCGATCTCGGGGACCTCGGCGACGGGCTGATCGGCGTGGGGCTGAGCATCCGGTGATCAGGTAAACCCGCCCTCCGGAGGGTACGGGGCTTGTCGGAGGCCATTTCCGAATGACATTCTGGAATTGCCCCGGTCACCCATGCGGCCCCTCCGGAGGACACATGACAGCCGTCATCGACAAAGAGGCCCTGTACCGGAAATACCGCGAGGAGCGCGACAAGCGGCTCCGCCCCGACGGCAACGACCAGTACCTGCGCCTCACCGGCCGCTTCGCGCACTACCTCGCCGACCCGTACACGCCGAGGATGGAGCGCGAGCCGAAGGCCGACCACGTGACGGTCGCGGTCATCGGCGGCGGCTTCGCCGGACTCGTGACCGGTGCGCGGCTGAGGGAGGCCGGGGTCGGGGACGTACGCCTCATCGACAAGGCCGGCGACTTCGGCGGCACCTGGTACTGGAACCGCTACCCCGGAGCGCAGTGCGACACGGCGTCGTTCGTGTACATGCCGCTGCTCGAGGAGACCGGCCACATGCCGACCGAGAAGTACGCGCACGCGCCCGAGATCTTGGAGCACTGCCGCCGCATCGGCAAGCACTACGGCCTGTACGACAACGCGCTGTTCCACACGGAGGTCCGGCAGCTCGAATGGGACGCGGCCCGATCGCGCTGGCACCTGTACACCGACCGGGGCGACCACTTCACCGCGCAGTTCGTCACCATGGGCGTCGGCCCGCTCCATGTGCCCAAACTCCCCGGCATCCCCGGAATCCAATCCTTCCGCGGTCATTCCTTCCACACGAGCCGCTGGGACTACGCCTACACCGGCGGCGACCCGTCGGGCGCGCCCATGGACCGGCTGGCGGACCGGCGGGTGGCCGTCATCGGCACGGGCGCGACGGCCGTACAGTGCGTGCCCCACCTGGCGCGGGCGTGCAAGGAGCTGTACGTGTTCCAGCGCACCCCGTCGTCCGTGGACGTGCGGGACAACCGGCCGACCGACCCCGAGTGGTTCGCGCGGATCGCCACGCCGGGCTGGCAGCAGCGCTGGCTGGAGAACTTCACGGCCGTGCAGACCGGCGGCCTGGCCGAGGAGGACCTGGTGATGGACGGCTGGACCGACATCGCCCGCCGGGTCCGCGCCAAGATCAAGGAACTCGACGAGCTCACCCCGGAGAAGCTGCTGGCCGCGTTCGAGGACTCCGACTTCGAGAAGATGGAGGAGATCCGCGCCCGCGTCGACGCCGTCGTCGAGCACCGGGAGACCGCGCGGAAGCTCAAGGCGTGGTACCGCCAGCTCTGCAAACGCCCCTGCTTCCACGACGAGTACCTGCAGGCCTTCAACGTCCCCGGCACGCACCTCGTGGACACCGACGGCAAGGGCGTCGAGCGGATCACCGAGACCGGCGTCGTCGTCGCGGGCAGGGAGTACGAGGCCGACTGCGTCATCTACGCCTCCGGCTTCGAGGTCGGCACCGACTACACTCGCCGGGCCGGCTACGACCTGGCCGGGCGCGACGGGGCCAGGCTGTCGGAGCGCTGGGCGGACGGCATGCGCACGCTGCACGGCATCCACGTGCACGGCTTCCCGAACGCCTTCCTCGTCCAGCCGGCCCAGGGCGCGAACCTCATCTCCAACATCCCGCACAACCTCACCGAGGCGGGCCGGACCATCGCCGTGATCGTCAAGCACGCCCTCGACCACGGCTTCGCGGAGGTCGAGGTCACCAAGGCCGCCGAGGACGCGTGGGTCGAGCTGCTGCTGTCGGGCCCCGGCACGCTGCTGGGCTCGCCGGACTGCACGCCCGGCTACTACAACAACGAGGGCCGCCAGGATCTCGGGCTGCGGAGCTGGCTCAATGTGGGCTATCCGCAGGGCGCGATGGCGTATTTCGCCTATATCGACGAGTGGCGGTCCTCGAACGCGTTCGAAGGGCTCGAGTTCCGCCCCTGATCGGTGGCCGGCCCTCAAAACGGCCCCAAAGGTAAACCCAGCACTACTGCCTCGCCCTCCTACCGGCGGATACGGTCACAAAGTGCTCAACAGGACCGCGCTGGAGGCGCTCACCCGGCGGCCGCTGCCGTTCCTCGGCTCGGCCTGGCCGTGGCGGTGCGTGGCGTACCTGCTGGCCAGCGTCGTCCCCGGCGCGGCCGTCGGGTTCGTCGCCGCGGCCACGCTGCTCGTCCCCGAGCCGCTCCGCGTCCTCACGGGGCCGGCGGCCCTGGCGGTGTGCGTCCTGCCCGTCGCCTGGTTCGAACGATGGCGGCTGCGGCTCGTCGACGGTGTACCCCTGCCTGAGGTGCCGGACCGGCGCAGGCGGGAGGCCGGGCTGGCGGTCATGACGCTGCTCGCGATGTGGTGGATCGACCTGCTCATGGTCGCGTTCACCGTCGCAGGACCCCTGTTGCTGGTCCTCACGCCTGTCGTCCAGCCGACAGTGACGCCGTTCGCCGGCGCCGCGGCGAGCGTGGTCGGGGTGCTGCTGGTCCCGGTCGCCGCGTACACGGTCACCGCCTGGGGCGGCGCCAGGGGCGCCATGGTCAGAGCGGTCCTGGCGCCCCAGGGGTCGGAATTGAGCGAGGTGCTGCGGTCGCGGGCGCGGCTGGTGGACGCGTTCGAGATGGAGCGCCGCAGGATCGAGCGGGACCTGCACGACGGCGCACAGCAGCGGCTGGTCGCGCTGTCGATGACGCTCGGCATGGCCAGGCTCGACCTGCCCGAGAGCTCGGATGCGAGCCGGCTGATCGGGCTGGCCCACGACGAGGCCAAGCAGGCGCTGGCCGAGCTGCGCGAGCTGATCCGCGGGGTGCACTCGCCGATCCTCACCGACCGGGGGCTGGCGGCCGCCGTACGCGACGTGGCCGGGCGCTCCCCCGTGCCGGTCGACGTCGACATCGAGGTGCCGGGGCGGCTGCCGGTGCCCGTGGAGGTCACCGCGTACTACGTGGTCAGCGAGGCACTCGCGAACCTGGCCAAGCACAGCGGGGCCACCAGGGGCGCCGTCACCGGCCGGGTCGAGCGCGGCCATCTGGTCGTCGAGGTACGAGACGACGGCGCCGGCGGCGCCGACCCGGCGAAGGGCACGGGACTGACCGGCCTGGCCGACCGGCTGTCCGTGGTGGGAGGAAGATTGTCGCTGTTCAGCCCGGTCGGCGGGCCTACCCTGGTCCGCGTGGAGATCCCGTGCGCGTAGTGTTCACGGAGACGACCCGCGTGGAGATCCTGTGCTCATAGACGCAGTGCTCATGGAGACGACCCGTGTGGAGATCCGGTGCGCGTAGTGATCGCTGAAGATGCCGTGCTGCTCAGGGAGGGCCTGGCCGGGCTGCTCGAACGCTTCGGCCACACCGTGGTCGCCTCGGTCGGCGACGCGCCAGGACTGCTCGCCGCCGTCGACGAGCACCGGCCCGAGGCCGTGGTGACCGACGTGCGGATGCCGCCCGGCTTCACCGACGAGGGGCTGCGGGCCGCGCTGCAGCTCCGCGCGCGATATCCCGAGCTGGCCGTGCTGGTGCTCAGCCAGTACGTCGAGCAGACGTACGCGGTCGAGCTGCTCGACTCCGGCGCCGGAGCCGGCATCGGCTACCTGCTGAAGGACCGCATCGGCGACGTGCGCGAGTTCGTCGACGCGCTCGACCGGGTGGCCGCGGGCGGCACGGTCGTGGACCCCGAAGTGGTGCGGCAGCTCCTGAGACGGCGACGCGATCCCCTGGACCGGCTCACCCCGCGCGAGCAGGAGGTGCTCGGGCTGATCGCGGAGGGACGCTCGAACGCGTCGATCGCGAAGGAGCTGTTCGTCACCGAGGCGGCCGTGGCCAAGCACATCGCGAACATCTTCGCCAAGCTCGACCTGCCGCCGGCCGCCGACGGGCACAGGAGGGTGCTGGCGGTGCTGGCGTACCTGCGCCAGGGGTGATCAGGTGATGCAGAGCTCGTTGCCCTCCGGGTCGGCGATGGTGATCCACCAGTTGGGCCCCTGGCGGCCGCGGTGCAGCACCTTCGCGCCCTTGGCGGTCAGCTTCTCGACCACGGACTCGATGTTGTCGGCGCCCACCCGGATGTCCAGGTGCACCCGGTTCTTGACCGTCTTGGGCTCGGGCACCTGCTGGAACAGCACACGTGGCGCGCGTTCGAGGCCGTCGGGGTGCCTGATGGCCGTGCCGGACTTCCACACGAGCGCGCCGCGGTGGGTGGTCGTGTCGTCGTCGGTGGCGTAGCCCTTCTCGATCATCTGGCGGATGAACGTCTCGTCCTGGGGCTCCACCTGCCATCCGAGCGCGTCGGCCCACCAGTCGGCCAGCGCGTGCGGGTCGTTCGTGTCGATGACGACCTGGAAGTCATATGCCATGTGCCGATCATAAAGTTAGGGTTCGGTGCCATGAACGAGCAGTGGCAGGAGATCGGCGACCGGGTCTATGTCCGGCGTCACGAGTCCTTCGACATGAACTCGGGCCTGATCGTGGGCGACGACGGGCACTGCCTGGTGCTCGACACGCGTACCTCACACCGGGAGGCGGCGGACCTGATCGAGGCGGTCAGGAGGATCACCGCCGGTCCGTGGACGGTGGTCAACAGCCACTCCCACTACGATCACTACTTCGGCAACGCGCTCTTCCGTCCCGCCGAGATCTGGGGTCACATCAGGTGCGCGGAGGAGATCGAGCGGCACGGCGAGCAGCACCGCGCGAAGGTCATCGGGCGGCTGCCCGAGCGGCGCGAGGAGCTGGAGGAGGTCACGATCGTGCCCCCCGACCACACGTTCACGGTCGCGGCCAGCCTGGACATCGGCGGGCGCATCGTGCACCTGCGGCACTTCGGGCTCGGGCACACCAGCAACGACGTCGTCGTCCACGTTCCTGACGCCGGTGTGGTGTTCGCCGGTGACCTGGTGGAGGAGGGGGCGCCGCCGGCATTCGGGGACTCGTACCCGCTCGACTGGCCGGCCACCACGGCGGCGATGCTGGACGAGATGCCCGAGCAGGTGTTCGTGCCGGGGCACGGCGCGGTGGTGGACCGGGAGTTCGTGCAGGCCCAGCGGGCCGAGCTGGCCCTCGTGGCGGAGCTGGCCAGGCGGGCGCACGTGGAGGGCCTGCGCGACGTGATCAAGCTCTTCCCCTATCCCGAGGACGTGACCAGCAAGGCCATCGCCCGCGCCTTCATGCAGCTCGACGCCTGACCCGTTGCCACGCTATATTGCAACTTGCAATATAGAGGGAGGCATCATGGCGCGACGCCACGACTTGGTCGGCCTGACCGTGCTGGCACTGCTCACGGTGCGCGCCGCCCACCCGTACGAGCTGCATCGCTTCATCATCGAGACGCACAAGGACTACATCACCGGCCTGCCGCGCAGCCTCTACCACGCGGTCGAGCGGCTGGCCGGGGACGAGCTGATCGTGCCCGCCAAGACCGACCGCGAGGGCCGCAGGCCGGAGCGCACGGTCTACGAGATCACCGAGGAGGGCCGCGAAGAGCTGGTCACCCGGCTGCGGCAGCTGCTGGAGAAACCAGACCCCGACCGGCGCGCGTTCGTCGCGGCCGTCTCACTCATCGCCTGCATGCGGCTGCCCGACGCGCAGCGGGCGCTGCGCACCCGGGCGGCCACGATCGAGGGCGTCCTGGCCGGGATGGACGCCCACATACGGGCCATGGCCGACAGCGGCCTGCCCGCGATCCTCATGCTCGAGGTCGGGTACGAGCAGGCGCTGCACAAGGCCGAGCTCGACTGGGTCAGAGACCTGCTCGACCGGCTCGACAAGGGGGAGCTCGACTGGGCTCCCTCGATCGAAATGTAAGAGGCCGCCGGGGTGCGCCAACACCCCGGCGGCCGGACATCCGAACAAGGCGCCTGCCCTGCCCGAACTCGCATTCACAGGATAGGCGCCGCGACCAAGGGAGCTGTGCCATGTCCGCAGAGATCGTCCGCCTGCTCGCGCGAATGACGGAGACGTGGAACGCCGGCGACGCCAGGGCGTACGCCGAGCTGTTCACGCCCGAGGGCTGGCGCTTCGCCTCCTTCCAGAACACCCGGGTGGGCCGGCCATGAGGAAGCGGCTCATCACCGAGGTCGCCGGGGTGATCGGCGCACCCGTCGAGCAGGTGTGGCAGGCCCTGCTGAAGGATCGGCCCGCCTACGAGATGAAGACCGAGCTCGGCGACCACACCGTGGCCTACCAGGGTGGCTGGTGGTACCGCGGCGAATGGTCGGTCACCCGCCACCCCGAGGGCGCACGCGTGGACCATCGCGTCTACAGCGTGGCCGGCCCGTACTGGGCCGTGGCGCTGGCCAACAACCTGTTCATCGGCTTCGGCGAGCGCACGCGCGAATCGTTCGCCAAGGGCATCGCCCGCATCGCGAACCAGTTGGGCTGCTCCGCGCGGCTCACCTAGGGTCAGTGCCCGAGCGCAGCACGACGTACGCCCTGCAGATCAGGCGAGCCTGATCTTCCCCTTCGAGACCTTGATCTTCTTGCGGGCGAGCGGCCGCTTGGCGGGGCCGTTCACCACCGCCCCGGTCGAGGCGCTGAACTTGCTGCCGTGGCACGGGCAGTTGATCGTGCCACGGCTCACACTCGCCACCGCGCAGCCCTGATGGGTGCAGATGGCGCTGAAGCACCGGTAGACACCCTTCTTCGGATGGGTGATCACGTACTTGCCCTTGATGACCCGGCCGCCGCCGAGCGGGATGCTCTTGGTCGTGGCCAGCAGAGGGCCGGCCGCCTCCGCTTCCGCCTGGCCGGGCCACAGGAAGACCACTCCCGCGCTCGCGGTACCACCTCGGACGATCAATGCACGGCGTGTGAGCATAGTTGCCTCCTTCAACCAATCCTCACGTATGGAGATCACGGATTGGGTTCAGGGGGTGCCCAAGGGAAATCTGGCGACGAAACCGCCGCCCGCGTACACGAGCGACCCGTCGTGCAGGGTCGCGATGTCCCGCGCGATCGGCAGCCCGAGCCCGGCGCCGCCCGCGTCCCTGGCCCGCGCCTCGTCCAGCCTGGTGAACCGGTCGAACACCGCCTCCCGCTGCTCGAACGGGATCCCCGGGCCGTCGTCGAGCACCTCCAGCACGGCCTGATCGTCCTCCGCGTGTACGCGGACCCGTACGGTCGAGGCGGCGTGCCGTACCGCGTTGTCGGCCAGGTTCGTCACCAGGCGGTCGAGATGCGCCCGGGAGCCCTTCATCACCACGTCGGGCTCGATGTCCAGCTCCACCCGCACCTCGGGCCGCCGCCTGGCTCGCAGGGACTCTTCGGCCGCCACCTGGCCGAGATCCAGCTCGGTGGCGCGCAGCGGCTCGCCCGCGTCCAGCTTGGCCAGCATGAGCAGGTCGGCGGCCAGGGCCTGCAGGCGCTCGACGTCGGCCAGTGCCTCCTTGGTGAGCTCACTGGGCTCGGCCAGCTCCAGCCGCGCGCGCAGGGTGGCGATGGGACTGCGCAGCTCGTGCGCCGCGTCGGCGACGAACCTCTTGTGCGTCCCCACGGCCGTCTCCAGGCGGTCGAGCGTGCCGTTCACCGTGGTGGCCAGCGCGGCGATCTCGTCCTTCGAGCCGGGTACGGGGACGCGCTGGTGCAGGTCGCGGGCGGTGATGTCGGCGACCTTGGCCCTGATGGCGGCCACCGGAGCGAGCGCGCGGCCCACCGAGAACCACGTCATGGCGGCCACCACGAGCAGCACCGCCGGCACGCCGGGCAGCAGCGCGCTGTTCATGGTCCGCAGCGCGTCCTCGGCGGTCGCCCGCGAGACCCTCGACCAGACCATGCCGGGACCCGTCGCGGTGGCCACCTTCACCCCGGCGACGGCGTACTCGCCCGGCTCCGCCCACTCCTTGATCACGTCCCCCTTCTCGGCGGTCAGCACGACATCGGGATCGGCGAGCCTGGCCGCCGTACCGCCATACAGGTGGACCGCGCCCCCCTTCACCACGGCACCCGGCTGTACCGGCTCCGCGGGCACCCCGACGGGAGTACCGGGATTGGACTTGATCTCTATGGTCTGCGCAAGCGGCGCCGCGGCCACGGCCTTCCTGGCCGCCTCGGCGTCCGCGCTGCTCTCCAGGCTGCCCCGGAGCACCACGATCAGCACCAGAGCCACGATCCCGAGGGCGAGCGCCACGACCAGCGTCGCCGCCGCGGTCGCCCGCAGCCGCACGGAGGAGAGCCCCGCGGACACCCGCCGCATTCCGCCTGCAGCAGGAAACCGCACCCGCTTCACTCCGCCTCCAATCGGTAGCCCGCCCCGCGGACCGTCATGAGCGTCGTCCGGCCGAACGGCAGGTCGATCTTCCTGCGCAGCGCGCTGATGTAGACCTCGACGATGTTCGGGTCGCCGTCATAGGAGAAGTCCCAGGCCTGGGCCAGCAGCTCGCTCTTGGAGACCACCTCGCCGGGCCGCCGGGCCAGGGCGTGCAGCACCGCGAACTCCTTCGGCGTCAGCCCGATCTCCACCTCACCCCGGCGGCACCGCAGCCCGGCCGGATCGATCACCAGGTCGCCCACGGTGATCGACACCGGCCGCTCGCGCCCGCCCCGCCGCACCAGCGCGCGCAGCCGGGCCAGCAGCACCACGTACGAGAACGGCTTCGACAGGTAGTCGTCGGCCCCGTTGTCGAGCGCCTCCGCCTCGTCGTAGATGCCGTCCTTGGCCGTGAGCATCATGATCGGCGTCCAGTCGCCCGCCTCGCGCAGCCGGGAGCAGACCGCGTACCCGTTCATCCTGGGCAGCATCACGTCCAGGACGATCACGTCGTACGTGTTCTCGGTGGCCATCCACAGCCCGTCGCGTCCGTCGTGGGCCACGTCCACGGCGAAGCCCTCGCCCGCCAGCCCGCCCTTGATCAGGTCGGCCAGCCGCTCCTCGTCCTCCACCAGTAGCACTCGCACGCCGTCCAGAGTGCCTCACCGCACCTAAAGCCAACCTGAAGATCATTTAGGGCCTCTTCAGGATCGCTTCAGGTACGGCGGGCCAGGCTCGGGGGCGTTCGACCGATCCCATAGAGGAGATTCCATGTTCAAGCGACGTCTCGCGGTGCTCGGCGCGGTCTGCGCGCTCGCGCTCACCGGTCTGGCCGGGTCCGCCCTGGCCGACGAGCCGACCTCCACCGCAGGTGCCAAGGTGACGTGCACGACGAGCGACGGCAAGACCATCGAGTTCCCCGAGATCAATCCGGGCGAGCAGATGGGCGTGCTGGTCGGCCCCGACGGGAAGGTGAAGAAGGTCGACCCGAAGGAAACGGTGAAGCTGGAGGCCCTTCCCCTGCCTGAAGGGGCGAAGGGCGAGCCGCACGTAAAGATCAAGAAGTTCGAGGAGGGCGACGCGGTGCCCGCGCTTCCCGCCACGCCGGGCGAGCCGGTCGACGTGAAGGACGTCAACGGGGGCGTCGTCGTCGCGGAGAAGGGCGAGGCCCCCGTGGGCGAGCCCGGCAAGGCGGTCAAGATCACCTGCAAGAAGGCCGAATAGTCACTCGGTGAAGGACGGATGCGGCCCTAGCGCCCAGTACTCGTAGAGGCCGTGGCCGACGAGCCCGTCGTACTCGAAGCGCCCGACGGCGTCGACCAGGCCCCACATCTTGGCGGCGTCGCCGGGCAGCCGGTACGTCACGCCCTGCACCACGGGCCCCGGACCCTGGTACATGCCGTGCCGCCAGTCCGGCTCCAGCCCGTAGCCGGTGCCGACCATGAGGTGCACCGGCAGGAGGGGGGTGCAGTGCACGTCGAACGGCTTGCCGCCGGGCGGGGAGAAGGTGATCGTGGCCTCGACGACGTCCCGGGTACCCGGGACGTAGACGGGGCGGTAGTCCGGCCGGCCGAGGTATTCCTCCTCCCGCCCGTCCGACCAGACGCGTACGGCCTCCTCCAGCACCCGGCGGCCCCGCTCGTCCTCCTGGACGATGCAGAGGATGGCGTGGTCGTCGAACCGCATCGGGGCGTAGAGCCAGTAGAACGTGCCGGGGTTGTTGGACTGGATGCCGGGCGGCTCGGGTTCGCCGACCGGCCGGATGCCCCAGGAGCGGTCTCTGGTGCCCTGCCAGCGGTCGGGGGTGACCGGGATGTCCTCCTCGCCGATCCTGATATTTCCGGACCAGCGACCGGTCTGCGCCAGGCGTACCGAGTCGAACATGACACGCTCCTGCCACCGCAGGAAGTGCCGGGGTTCGAGGGTCGCCGGGATCGTGCCCTCCCAGAGGAGGTCGAAGGACAGGCCATGCTCGTTCGGCTCCAGGATCACTCGGAGCCGTTTGAGCCCTTCGACGACCTCGACGCGGAACGGCCCGATCCCGGTGTCCATCCGGTCGGGGCCGAGCTCGCGCGAGGCCCGTACGACGCGGTGCAGGTCGCGGTGGCGTACGCAGGCGAAGGCGTCGGTGACGCCCAGGTTGGGGTACTGGCCGAGGCCGACGATCAGCATGAGCTCGTCGGTGCCCGCGTGGCAGTTGAAGTAGTAGCGGTCGTAGAAGTTACGGTCGGAGGTGGCCACGTGCCGCATGACCTGGGCAGCCTGGTGGACGGGATAGTCGTCGAGGGGTGACAGCGCCATGCCCGGGTTGTAGCAAGCGCTTGGTAAAACGTCAACGGGGCGCCGGGCAACAGAAGCGCGCCCTCGTACCTCTTCCGGTATCGAGGGCGCGCTCCCTGGGCAGATCAGGACATCTTGCGGGATGTCTCATCCGCCTTGCTCGACGCGTCGGCCGCCATCTGGTCCGAGGCCTCGGCAGTCCTTTCCGCCTTCTCGTTGACCCAGCGTGAGGCATCAGAGGCGGAATCCTTCATGTGCTCGGTCCACTGCTGGGCATTGCGGCGGTAGAACAGGTAGCCGATGGCCCCCACCGCGAGGCCGGTCACCAGGATGAACGCCGGCCACTGTCGCGAACGCGACGGCGTCGGGTCGATCTTCCTGGCCGCCGTGGTCAGCATCGAGCTGACCTTGGGGGCGACCTGATCCTCGAAGCCGTGCGCCGCGGACTCCAGCCGCGGCGCCGCCCAGTAGCGGGCGTCTTCGATGCGATGGGCGGTGGCCGTCCTGGCCTGGTCCGCCATGGGTGCCATACGGCGGCCGGTTCGTACGGCCTGGGCCTTCACACGGCCCATCCACGTGGCGGGTACTTCCATGACCACGCGGCGTCTTCTTAGTGTCAGGGACACGACAACCTCCCCTGTCGTTGGGGCCCCGAGCCTGACCTTCCCTGGACAAGGCGGCTCAATCATGGCCGGTCGTGGGAGGATGGCTCCGATGGCCCAACGGCCATAGTCCTCAAAACACCACAAAAACAACCCTGTGCATAGAGGGGGGCAGCTGTCTCGTGGCTGAGAAGCTGATCGCAAACCTGCAGACCAATCGCGGCAATATCAAGGTGGAACTCTTCCCTACCAAGGCCCCGAAAACGGTACGTAACTTCGTCGAGCTGGCAGAAGGCTCGCGCGAATGGACGCACCCGGGCACCGGTGAGAAGAGCACTGCCCGCTACTACGACGGCACGATCTTCCATCGGATAATCTCCGGTTTCATGATTCAGGGCGGTGACCCGCTGGGCCAGGGCATCGGCGGGCCCGGCTACGAGTTCGACGACGAGATCCACCCGGATCTCTGGTTCAACCGCCCGTACCTGCTGGCCATGGCCAACGCGGGAATCCGCTTCGGCAAGGGCACCAACGGCTCGCAGTTCTTCGTCACGCTGGTGCCGACGCCGCACCTCAACGGTAAGCACACCATTTTCGGCGAGGTGATCGAGGGCCAGGACGTCGTCGACGCCATCGGCAAGACCCGCACCGACAGCCGTGACCGGCCGGTGGAGGACGTCATCCTGGAGTCGGTCACCTTCGACCGCGTCCAGGCCTGACCCGGGCGCTGAGGGGACGGGCAGGCGACTTTCGGGGTAACGCGGTAGCCGCCCGCAAGTCATAGGCTTTCGGTCATGACCAGCCAGCCGCCCAGTCCGCCCCCTCAGCCCGAGCAGCCGGCTGAGGCCGTACCCACGTGCTACCGGCATCCCGACAAGGAAACCTGGGTTCGCTGCCAGCGCTGTGAGCGTCCCATCTGCCCCGACTGCATGCGCGACGCGGCGGTCGGCTTCCAGTGCCCCGAGTGCGTGGCCGAGGGCAACCGCGGCATCCGCCAGGCCAAGTCCACCTTCGGCGGCAACGTCGTACGCACGCCGTTCGTGACGTACGCCATCCTGGGCATCAACATCCTGGTCTTCGGCGCCCAATACCTCACCGGCAACGAGGTCACGGCTCAGCTGGCCATGTGGCCGGCCGGCGTGGCCGGGCTCGACCAGTACTACCGGCTGATCACTGCCGCGTTCGTGCATGGCGGCGTCTTCCACATCCTGTTCAACTCGTGGGCGCTTTACGTCGTCGGCCCCTACCTGGAGCGCGCCTTCGGCCACGTGCGCTTTGTGGCGATCTACCTGATCAGCGCGCTCGGCGGCTCGGTGCTCGGCCTTTGGCTCGACCCGGTAACCCAGCCGACGGTCGGCGCGTCTGGAGCCATCTTCGGCCTGTTCGGCGCGGTGTTCCTGGTCGGCCGTCGGCTCAACATGGACGTCCGTGGCATCGCCGTGCTCATCGTGATCAACCTGGTGATCACGTTCCTGGTCCCCGGCATCAGCTGGACCGGCCACATCGGCGGCCTGATCACCGGATCGTTGCTGGCAGGAGCGCTGGCCTACGCCCCCAAGAGCAACAGGGCCCTGTGGCAGGTCCTGGCGATCGCGGGAGCGCTGGCGCTGCTGGCCGTGCTCGTGCTGGTGAGGGCGTCAGCAATCCTGGGCGCCGCCTGAGGGTCCTCGGGGGCACTGGCCCCCGCAGGCCCACAGGGTGTGGAAAAAACTGTGGAAAAAACTAGCGCCAGCGGGTGGAAAGCACCACACCGAAGATGATGAAAACGAACCCGATCAACAGGTTCCAGTTTTGGAGGTCGCCGATGAAGGGCGTCTGTGGTGCGACGTAGTAGACGGCGATCCACAGAATACCGATGATCCACGCCACGACCATCGTGGGGGCCAGCCAGCGGGGGCTGACCTTGACCTGCTGGGACCTCTGCGGCGGGGTGTAGACCGCCTTCTTTCGAGCCTTGGACTTGGGCACTGGGTAACTCCTGCTGAGGGCCTGGGGCATCCGGATCGTCCGCAGGCTCTTTGTTAAGCCTAGTTGGATTGTGGCCCAGGATAGTCGCCACGCGCACTTCATGGCGATCCCCGGCGAACGCGTATCTCCCGGATAACCTGATCGAATGCGGGCCATGCTCCGGGCCGTGGGGGAGACGAGCATCACCGCGGGCCTGATTCTCATGCTGTTCAGTGCGTACCTGCTCTGGGGGACGGGATCGTACACCCAGAGCCAGCAGACGCAGCTCCAGCGCGAGCTGAAGATCGACGAACTGCCTGCCGACGAGTCGGCGGGCGGCAAGACGGCCGAGGAGCGCAGCCGTCTGGGGAAGATCCGCCTGGGTGAGGCCGTGGCCCTGCTGCGCATTCCCAAGCTCGGCCGGCACTTCCGGTACGCCGTGGTCGAGGGCACCGGCATCGAAGAGCTCAAGAAAGGGCCCGGGCACTATACCGGCAGCGCCATGCCCGGCCAGCTCGGCAACTTCGTGGTGTCGGGGCACCGGACCACCTACGGGGCGCCGTTCAACGAGATCGACGAGCTCGAAAGCGGCGATGAGATCATCGTCGATGCCCGTGAGGCCCGCTACACCTATCGGGTGGTCTCACAGGACATCGTCCGGCCCGACGAGACCGACGTGATCGCCCCCGTGCCCGGCAAGCCCAACATGCGGCCCGTCAGCCCCTTCATCACGCTGACCACCTGCCACCCCGAATACTCGGACGCCCAGCGGCTCATCGTCTACGGCATGCTCGACAGGACCGAGCCGAGGAAGGAATGACATGTACGCCTGGCTCTGGCGCAAGCTGCCCGGCAGCACGAGTACCAGGGTGGTGACGGCCGCCGTGCTGGTCACCGTCGTGGTGGCCGTACTGTGGTATGTCGTCTTCCCGCTGTTCGAGCCCTTGGTGACGCTTGACGAGGTGACCGTAACGGAATGAGCCGCGTGCTGATCGTGGACAACCACGACAGCTTCGTCCACACGATCGTGCAGTACTTGCGCTTCCTGGGCGCCGACTGCGACGTGCGGCCGCGCGATGACGTACGCGTGGGCGACGCTGACGGCTTCGACGGCGTCCTCATCAGCCCCGGCCCCGGCACACCCGAGGCGGCCGGCGTGAGCGTCCCCCTGGTGCGCCACGCGGCCGCGCACGCGCAGCCGCTGCTCGGCGTCTGCCTCGGCCACCAGGCCATCGCCATCGCCTTCGGCGCCACCGTGTCCCGCGCGCCCGAACTCCTCCACGGCCAGACCAGCGCCGTCTTCCACGACGGCAAGGGCGTGTTCGAGTCGCTGCCCTCGCCGGTGCGGATGACCCGCTACCACTCACTCGCCGTGCTGCCCGAGACTGTGCCGGAGGTGCTCGACGTGACCGCGCGCACCGAAGACGGCGTCATCATGGGCCTGCGCCACCGCCGGGCGCCCATCGAGGGCATCCAGTTCCACCCCGAGTCCGTGCTGTCCGAGCACGGCCACATGCTGCTCGAGAATTGGCTGCGGGGAACCGTGTAACAAACGTCTCGCGTACAGCGACTAACAAGTGAGCGTCCCCGCCGTTGCCCCCGAGCGGCGGGGGCGTTCCTTTTTCCTCCAGGCTTGCCACGTTCGTCCAGGCGTTCCATGCGAAGGGCCGCCCGTCCCCCGCGCAGGGGACGGGCGGCCCTTTCCGCCTGTCAGGGGCCTCAGCCGCCGAAACCGCCGTCGTCGTCGCCGATCGGGTTGTCCTCGGTCGGCTCTTCCGTGGGCTGGTCCGTCTGGTCGTCCGTGGGCTGGTCCGTCGGGAAGTCGGTGGAGGGGGGAGTCGTCTCCAGCTCCGGACCCGTGGACACCACGATCGTCACCGTCGTGTTCGGCGGCAGCTTCTGGCCCTCAGGGGGGTTCTGCTGGAAGACCGTGCCCTCGGGCTGGTCGCTGGGCGACTCGGAGACCCTCGTCCTGAAGCCGGCCGCCTTGAGCTGGGCGGTGGCGTCCTCCACGGTGAGCCCGATCACGTTGGGCACCTCGCCCAGCTGCTTGGGCACCCAGAGGGTGACGCTGCCGCCCTCCACGATCTCCTCGCCGGACTTGGGCTTTGTGTCGAGGACCGTGCCCTGCGGCCTGGTCGAGGCCTTGGTCTTGAGCACGCCCCGCAGACCGGCCTCCTCCAGGATCTTCATGGCATCCGCCTGCGGCACGCCGACGAGGCCGTCAGGCACCTTGATCTTCTTCGGCCCCGAGGACACGAACAGCTTGACGGGGGAGCCCTTCTCGACCTTGGTGTTCTCCTTGGGATCCGTCTTGATCACGGTGCCCTTGTCGACGTCGGAGCTGGGCTCCTGGACCACCTCGACCGTGAGCCCCAGCTTTGTGAGCTGCTCCTCCGCGTACGCCCTCTCCTGCGACGCGAGGGGCGGGATCGTGATCGACGTGTCCGTCGGCGTGCTGGGGGCGCCGAACAGCATGTAGCCGACCGTGATGAACCCACCGATGATCAGAAGCGGAATGATGATCCACAGCGCCGTCTTCACGCCGTTGCCGCCACTGCTGGCCCTGCGCCGTCCGCCGCGGCCACCGCCCTCGCCATCGCCGTACTCGTACGGCGGGACCGCGGTGGTGCGCTGCGTGGCCGGGCCGGTGGCCGCCTGCGTGGTGGTCATCATGCGCGTGCCCTGGCCGTGGTTGCCGGTCATCGCCATCGTCTGGGCGTCGACCGGCATGCCGGTCATCGCCCGCTGGATGTCGGCCCGCATCTCGCCCGCGTTCTGGTAGCGATGGGCCGGATCCTTCGCCATGGCCTTGAGCACGATCGCGTCGGCCCACGGCGGGATCTCGCGGTCGATCTGCGACGGCGGGATCGGCTCCTCGCGCACGTGCTGGTAGGCGATCGCGACGGGGGAGTCGCCGGTGAACGGCGGCTGCCCGGTGAGCAGCTCGTAGAAGAGGCAACCGGTCGAGTAGATGTCGCTGCGCGCGTCGACCCGCTCGCCCCGCGCCTGCTCGGGCGACAGGTATTGCGCGGTGCCGATCACCTGCGCGGTCTGCGTCATCGTGGCCGCGGAGTCGGCCATCGCGCGGGCGATGCCGAAGTCCATCACCTTGACGTCGCCGGCCCGGGTGATCATCACGTTGGCCGGCTTGATGTCGCGGTGCACGATGCCGCCGCGGTGGCTGTAGTCAAGCGCCCGCAGGATGCCGTCGACCAGCTCGGCCGCGCGCTCGGGCATCAGCCGCCGGTCCTGGCGCAGCAGGTCGCGCAGCGTCCTGCCGTCGACGTACTCCATCACGATGTACGGCACGGGGGCGCCCTCGGAGACGTCCTCGCCGGTGTCGTAGACCGCGACGACGGCCGGGTGGTTCAGGGAGGCCGCGGACTGCGCCTCACGGCGGAAGCGGGCCTGGAAGGTGTGGTCTCGCGCCAGGTCGGCCCGAAGGGTCTTGATCGCGACTATGCGGTCCAGCCGGATGTCTCGGGCGCGATACACCTCGGCCATGCCGCCGCGCCCGACGACACCGTCGAGCTCGTAACGACCTCCGAGTAGCCGAGGCTGAGTCATTTCCTGCACTGTCCCTTACCGTTCATCTTGGGTACCGGCCTGCTCGGGGGCTGCCGGTGTCCATCATCGACCCCGCGGCGCGTCACGTCTCCTCCTTGGGCGGGTTTGTTTCCCCCGGGTCCGGCGAGGCGGTCGGTGTCGGAGTTGTCGGTGTAGTGGTGGGCGTTGGGGTGGCTGTGGACGTAGGGGTTCGGGTGGTCGGCTTCGGTTTCGGCGTCGGCTTCTTGGTAGGAGATGCCGACTTGCTTACCGTAGCCGACCGCGAGGTTATAGGCTTCCGCGACTTCACCGGAACCACCGAGGGCCGCCGGGTGCGCGTTTTCGTCTTGCTGGGTCGCGGCTGTTCAGGGGTCAGCACCGTCGACTCCGTGGGGTCGGCCACTTCGGGCGCCGGCTGAGTCGGCTGGCGGCCGGCAAGGGTGATGGCGCTGAGCCCCACCGCGGCCACGCACCCGGCCGTGGCCACCGCGGCGAGCGTCCTGGCGCCCTTGCGCCGCCTGCCCGGCTGCTCCTCCAGCGCGGTGGCCGGGGCGAGGTCGTCGGTCTCCCGCGCGTCCTCCGGCGACGGCTCACGTACTCTGAAGCCCGACGGGTCGGTCAGACTGCTGAGGTCGGCACCCTGCTCGGCACCGGCCAGCGACTCACGCAGCACGTAGGCCCGGTCGGCCGCCTCCAGCGCCGTGGCCGGGCGCTGCGCCGGATCCTTGGCCAGCAGCGCCATGACCAGCTCCCGCACCGGTGCCGGCACGTCCACGCCGAGTGGCGGCGGCGGCTCGTTGAGGTGCAGCAGCGCGATGGCCACCTGACTGTCCCCGCTGAACGGCGTGCGCCCCGCCAGGCACTCGTAGGCCACCACGCCCAGCGAGTAGAGGTCGGTCGATGGCGTGAGCGGGAAGCCTTGCGCCTGCTCGGGGCTGACGTATTGAGCGGTGCCCAGTACGGTGCCCGTCTGCGTCACCGGCGCCGCCTCCAGGGCCCGCGCGATGCCGAAGTCCGTCACCTTGATGACGCCCTCGGGGGTGACGAGGAGGTTGCCCGGCTTGATGTCGCGGTGGATGATCCCGGCCGCGTGCGCCGTGTGCAGCGCCTTGGCGGTCTGGTGCACGACGTCGAGCGCCACCTCGGGCCCGGTTGCGCCGTTGCGGGCCAGGATGGCCGACAGCGGCTCCCCGTGGACCAGCTCCATCACCAGGTAGGCCAGGTCGTTCTGCTCGCCGTAGTCGAAGACCTGCGCGACCCCCGGGTCGGCCAGCGCCGCGGTGATCCTGGCCTCGTTGCGGAAGCGCTCGCGGAAGGTGGGGTCGGCGTAGATGTGGCTACGCAGGATCTTGACGGCCACCTCGCGCCCGAGCAGCTCGTCGCGGGCGCGCCACACCTCTCCCATACCGCCCGTGGCGATGCGGGAGACCAGGAGGTAACGGTTACGGAGCCGCATGATCCAGCAGGTTAGCGTCACTCACTTGTTCAGCACCGCCTCCATCACGGCCTTCCCGATCGGTGCGGCGGTGCCGCCCCCGGTCGCCTCCGCGCCGACGTTCGCCGCGCCGGACTCGATGATGACCGCCAGCGCCACCTTCGGGTCCTCCGCGGGCGCGAAGGAGATGAACCAGGCGTGCGGCGCGTCGCGTGTGCCCGACTCCGCGGTGCCTGTCTTACCCGCTACTTGGACGCCCGGCACCTGCGCCCGGTTGGCAGTGCCGTTGTTGACGACGCTCACCATCATCTCGCGCAGCTTGCCCGCCGTCTCCGCGCTGATCGCCTCGCTCAGCTCTTCTTGCTTGGCCTCCTCGACCGTGTCGCCCTTGGCGTCAGTGATCTTGTTGACGAGGTACGGCGTCATGACCTTGCCCTCGTTGGCTATGCCCGCGGCGATCATGGCCATCTGCAGCGGCGTCATCCGGTTGTCGCGCTGCCCGATGGAGGCCATCGCCAGGGCCGCCTTGTCCTCCTCGCGACCGAAGTCGCTCGGGACCACCGACATCGGCACGCCGATCTGCTTGCCCATGCCGAACAGCTCGGTCTGCTCGTTCATCTTGTCGTAGCCCAGATCCATGCCGATCTTGCCGAACGGCGTGTTGCAGGACTTCTCCAGCGCGAAGATCAGCGTCACCTGGCCGGAGCCGCAGGCCGCGCCGCCGTAGTTGGGCAGGCTGATGTTCGTGTTGGGCAGCGGCAGCTGCTGCGGCGCCGCCACGGTGGACTGCGGACCGCGCGAGGAGTCATCCTCCAGGTACGCCGCCATCGTCACCACTTTGAACGTCGACCCGGGCGGGTACGTCTGCCCGATGGTGCGGTTGAGCAGCGGCTGGCTCTTCTCCTTGGCCAGCTCGTCGTAGCGGGTGAACACCTTGCCCTTGTTGGTCCCCGACAGCTCGGTGGGATCGTAGGTCGGCAGCGACACCATCGCCAGGATCCCGCCGGTCTTCGGGTCGAGCGCGACCACGGCGCCCCGCTTGCCGCTGTTGCGCAGCGCGTCGTAGGCCGCCTTCTGCGCCTTCGGGTTGATCGTGAGGTCGACGTTGGCGCCCCTGGTCGGCTCGCCGGTGAACAGGTCGATGCTCCGCCGCAGCAGCAGGTCCGCGCTCGAGCCGTCGAGCAGCTTGTTCTCGCTCTCCTCGATCGCGCTCGCGCTCTCAGGTGAGAAGAAGCCCGTGACGTGCGCGTACAGCTTGGCGTCCGGGTATTGCCTGATGAACTTGAAGTCCTTGCTCTTGGTCTCGGCAGACGCGGCGATCACTGTGCCGCCGGCGGTGATGCGGCCGCGCTCGATGGCGTAACGATCGAAGAAGTTGCGGGTGTTGAGAGCGTTCGAGCGCAGGTTCTCCGACCGCACCGCCTGCACGTAGTTCACGTTGATCATCAGGAGCGCGAACATGGCCAGGCAGGCCACGGCTATGCGCTTCAGGGTGCCGTTCATCGCTGGAACACCTGCGTCAATCCTTCGTTCTGGATCGCCTGGGGCGGGGGGCGTCTGGCGGCGTCTGACGTTCTTACCAGAAGCGCGATAAGGATCCAGTTAGCCAGCAGGGCCGAGCCGCCCTGGGACATGAACGGAGTGACGAGGCCGGTCAGCGGGATGAGGTTGGTCACGCCGCCGACGATGATGAAAACCTGCCACGCCAGGAGGAACGACAGGCCGCCCGACAGGAGCTTCGAGAAGGGGTCGCGGGCCGCCAGCGAGGTGCGCAAACCGCGTTCGACGATCAACGCGTAGATCATCAGCAGCGCCATCACGCCTGTCAGGCCGAGCTCTTCGCCCGTGGCACTGAAGATGAAGTCGGAGAACGCCAGCGGGATCAGTTCGGGGTGCCCCTGGCCGAGCCCCGTGCCGAGGATGCCGCCGGAGCCCAAGGCGAACAGGCCCTGCATGAGCTGCTCGCTGCCGCCGACCGCACGGTAGAGCTCGGGATCGCTGGGGTTGAGGAAGACCTCGAAGCGCTGCTGGACGTGGTCGAAGACCATGCCGGCCAGAATCGCGCCGCCCGCGAAGAGGAGGATGCCGATGATGACCCAGGAACTGCGCTGGGTGGCGACGTAGAGCATCGCGATGAACGTGCCGAACAGCAGCAGCGAGGAGCCCAGGTCCTTCTGCATCACCAGGATGCCCAGGCTGACACCCCAGGTGATGAGCACCGGGCCGAGGTCACGGGCCCGCGGCAGGTCGATGAACAGCAGCCGGCGCCCGGCGAGGGCGAGCACGTCCCGCTTGGCCACCAGGTAGCCGGCGAAGAAGACGACCAGCGCGAGCTTGGCGAACTCGGCCGGCTGGAGCTGGCCCAGGCCGGGGATGCCGATCCAGATGCGGGCGCCGTTGATCTCCTGGCCGAGGAACGGGATCAACGGCGAGACCAGCAGGAACAGGCCCACCGCGCCGGCGGTGTAGGTCAGCCGCTGCAGGATGCGATGGTCGCGCAGGAAGATCAGGGTGAGGCTGAACAGCACGACGCCGATGAACGTCCACAGCAGCTGGGAGCTGGGCGAGGCGAGCCTGGCGGAGGGCAAATTCGAGTCGGACACGGACAGCCGGTAGATCATCACCAGGCCGAGGCCGTTGACCAGCGTCACGAGCGGCAGGATCAAAGGGTCCGCCCACGGAGCGAACTTGGCGAGCACCAGGTAGGCGGCCAGCATCAGGCCGCCCAGGCTCAAACCGTACGTCAGCATGCCGGCTGGGATCTTCCCGTCCGTGGCCAGCCCGACATTGGCGTAGGCGCCCATGACGAGCAGCACCGCGAACGCCAGCATGATCAGCTGGGCGGCGCGGCGCTTGGCCGGCATCGGGACGGGGGCTGCGGCGACTTCGCTCATTTACTGCTGTTTCGTCTTCGTCGCGGTCGCGGATGCCGTCGGCGAGGGCGAAGTGGTCGCGGGCGGGGACGTGTCGCTCTTCGGCTCCTGGGAGAACTTCAACGCGTTGATCTTCTCCACTCCTTCGTCGACGGTGGTGACGGGAATGCCGCTCTTGATCAGCGCCTGGTCGGCCTCGGACAGCTTGGAGAGCTGCCTGCCCGTGGGCTTGGAGACACTGAAGAGCTGGAACGGCCCCACCTCCACTTCGATCCCCTTGAACACGACCACTTCGTCGCCCCTAGCACCGACGAAGAACTGGTCTTGAGTCCACTGATATCCAAAGTAGCCGCCGACGCCGACGACGGCGATGCCAATGCCGAGCACGGTGACCAGCACGGGCCACACGCGACGACGCTTGCCCGACCGCCGGGACGCCTGCGCGACCGGCTCGTCGAACTCGTCATCGGTGATCGCCGGCTGGGGCGCGGTCACCGCGCTTACTCGCCCCGGCGACGTGTCCTGCGGATTTCCGTGCAGCCGGGTCATGCCCGCGGCGCCGACGACGGCGGCCTCGGCAGGCACCTGCTGCCCATCGGTGATCTCCAGCACGTCGGCCAGGACGCATGTGATGTTGTCCGGCCCGCCGCCTCTGTTCGCCAGGTCGATGAGCTGGCGGACGACCTCCTCCGGGTCGTCGATGTTGGTGAGCGTGGCGTGCAGCGTCTCCGCGCTCACCACGCCGGACAGCCCGTCCGAGCACAGTAGGTAGCGGTCGCCCACCTGCGCCTCGCGGAGCGTGAGGTCTGGATCGACCTCGCCGCTGCCGTCCAGCGCGCGCAGCAGGATGGAACGCTGCGGATGCGTGGCGGCCTCCTCCGGCGTGATGCGCCCGTCGTCGACGAGCTGCTGCACCAGCGTGTGGTCATGGGTGATCTGGTAGAGCTCCCCACGCCTGAGCAGGTAGGCGCGCGAGTCGCCGACATGCACCAAGGCGACTTGTGTGCCGTGCCACAGCATGGCCGTGAGAGTCGTGCCCATGCCCTTGAGGCTGGGATCCCGCCCCACCATCTCGTGCAGTCTGCGATTGGCGTCGCGTACCGCTGCCTCGATGGCGTTGAGCAGGTCACCCCCCTGTTGTGCCTCTTCCAGAGAGGCCATGGCGGCGATGGCGACAGAGCTCGCCACCTCGCCGTGTGCGTGCCCGCCCATACCGTCTGCGACGGCGAGCAGGCGGCCGCTAGCGTACGCCGAGTCCTCGTTTCCTTCGCGGAGGAGGCCGACGTCCGAGCGGGCGGCGTAGCGGAGTGCGATGGTCATTTGCGCAATTCAATGACTGTTTTGCCGACGCGGATCGGAACACCGAGCGGCACCGGGGTCGGGCGGGTGACTTTCGAGCGGTCGAGATACGTGCCGTTCGTCGAACCGAGATCTTCCACGATCCACTGACCGTCCTGAGGGAAGAGCCGGGCATGCCGGCTGGAAGCGTAGTCGTCTGTGACTACCAGCGTGGCGTCGTTCGCCCGGCCAATGGTGATGGGCGTCTCCGTGAGGTTAATGGTGGTGCCTTGCAGTGGGCCACCTGTGACGATGAGCTGGCGTGGCTCGCCCTTTTTACTCTTGGGCTTGGCCACGGCCTTGGCGGGCTTGGTGCTCTTGCGCCCACCCGCGGGAGCCGTGCGTGAACCGAACAAGTCAGTCCGGATCACGCCGACTGCGGCAATGACGAAGAACCACAGCACCGCCAGGAAGGCGAGCCGGATCAGCAGCAGCGTGAGCTCGGACATGGACCGTTTGTCTACCCCTAATCGCGCCGGAACACCAGAGTCGTGCGCCCCAAGGTCACTCGCGTGCCGTTCTGGAGCTCGATCCTGCGTACCGGCTGGCCATTGACGAAAGTGCCGTTCGTCGATCCGAGGTCGACGAGAACCACGAGCTGGCCCTCGACGCGCAGCTCCGCATGGTGCCGCGAAACTCCCGGATCGACTAGACGAAGATCGCAGTCGGTGCCCCTGCCTAGCAAGGTCACCGGAGTGGTGAGCTCGTAGGAACGGTCGCCCTGCGGGTCGTCCTGAGTGGAGACGAGCAGCCTGGGCCGCCCGTTGAACGCGTTCGGCCGCGACGGAGGCAGGTCGCTCGCCGGCTGGCGAATCTCGTCCTGCTCGACCGTCGCTCCGCGGATGACGCCCGACCTGATGCGGAACAATCCCACAGCCAGGTCGCCGGCGGTCTCGAAGCGGACCCGGACCGGTCCCACAAAGGAGTAGCCCTGCTCTTTGGCGTACTCCCTGGCGAGGTTGGCCAGCTCGTGGCTGATGCTGTCGGCGTAGACCTCAAGCCGCTCGCTGTCGGTCGTGGACAGCTCAACCACGAAGTCGTTGGGCACAAGCGTGCGACCCTGGGCAACGATCGCCGCCCGCTCGTCCATCTCCCGCTGAACCGCGCTGGCGACCTCGACCGGCTGAAGGTCAGATTTGAACGCCCGCGCAAAGGCCCCCTCAACCAAGCCTTCGAGCCTTCGCTCGAAGCGCTGAAGGACTCCCACCGGGTACCTCCCTTCCTCCGTGCATATGATCGCGGCCCCCAGACGCGTCCGGCGCCCGGTTCCCGCTAGTCCCACGTCGCGGCCTTCCCTGGCGCCCGTCGGCTGTCGCGCCCAGCTCCTCCGCTCCCGTGTCTTATGCGATCGTATCCGGGTTCAGTACCAGTGGCTGTTCCGTGCTACTGTTTCTCCGCACCCAAACAAAGGGCGGGTGGCGGAACGGCAGACGCGCACGGTTCAGGTCCGTGTGTCCGAAAGGACGTGAGGGTTCAAATCCCTCCTCGCCCACTCGGTGACTGGGGGCCCCTGGTCGCAAGCCTTGCAGGCTTGCTTCCTCGGGTCCCCTCGTCATGTCCCCCGGGGGATAACCCCCGGACCCCCAGGGGAAACCCGGTCCGGGGGGCGCGCCCCCCGGACCCCCCATCCTGCTGTGGTTGCCCTTGTCCTGCTGCGTTGCCCTTGGTGCTTTGGCAGACCCACATTGACGAAGTAAGCCCCGGATCGCAAGAGCCGGGGCTCTTTCTTTTCAAGAACCTCTTGGTAACGGCCGTGGCCGCCTTCGGACGGTAGGTCTGGGTGGTTGCAGGGGGCTTTCGGGTTACTTGCGAGTGTGTTTTACGTCACAGTCATCGTTCTGGTGTCCAGTAGTTCGCCCAGGAGGTCGGTGAGACTGACCATTCCGATGACAGATCCTGTTTGGTTCGTTACCAAAGCCAGGTGTGATCTCGCCTCTTGGAGGGCTGTGACCGCCTCTGGGACCTGGGTCACGCAGGCGAGTCTCGGTAGGGGGCGGCTCAGGTCTCTCGCTGTGCTGGAGGGCTCCAGCAGGGCGTCTCGGGCGTGTAGGACGCCTTCTACCGCTCCTTGGCCTCCCACCAGGAGTCGCAGGTGGCCGCTGGCTGCTGCGACCGTTTTGATCTCGGGCGCGGTGGCCGAGGGCGGGACTGTGACTGCTTGGGCTATCGGGACCATCAGGCGTTCTATGCCTTTTGCCTGTAGGCGCAGGGCTCTGGTCAGGAGGTCGTGTTCCTCTCTGTCCAGGAGGCCCATTCGGCCTGACTCGCCTACCAGCATGGCCAACTGGCGAGGGGTGCGGGTGGTGGCCAGCTCGTTGCGTGGCTGGACGCCGAACAGGCGGAGGATGGCGTTCGTCAGGGCGTTCAGGGCCGAGAGCAGGGGGCGCATCAGTGAGGTGAAGGCGCGGAATGGGAGGGTCAGGAGCAGTACCGCGCGTTCCGGGTGGGTCAGGGCCCAGGACTTGGGGGCCATTTCGCCGATCACCATGTGGAGGAACGTCACCAGCGCCAGGGCGATGGTGAGCGCTATGGGGAGGCGGAGGGCTTCCGGTACGCCCGCGTAGGCGAAGAGGGGCTCCAAGGCGTGTTCTATCGCCGGTTCGGTGACCTGGCCCAGGCCGAGGGTGCACAGCGTGATGCCCAGCTGGGCGCCGGCCAGCATGAGGGAGAGCTGGCGGCCGCCGCCCACCGCGGATCTGGCCGCGATTCTGATCAGGCGGTTGCCGCCTGCGGCGATTTCCTCCAGGCGGTGGCGTCTGGAGGAGACGAAGGCGAATTCCGCCGCCACGAAGAGCGCGTTGAACACCAGTAGTGCGAGGCTGAGCAGGAGCATCGTCATCGGGTCGCCTCCGCGGCCTCGGCGTGCTGCACCGGCGTCAGGCGGACCCATTCGGGCACTCGGCGGTTCAGGGACATCACTGTCAGGCGGGCCAGGAGGTCGTCATTGGTTTCCGCGAACGGGTCGTCGGTGGGTTGGGTGACCGGCACGGTGACTGTGTCGCCTGAGTCCGGCATTCGGCCCAATCTGGCCAGGACCAGGCCGGCGAGGGTGTCGTAGTCGTCGCTCTCCGGGAGTGAGATGCCGGTGGCGCGCTCGACCTCGTCGAGCCGGAGCCAGCCGGGAACTTCCCAGATGCCGCCTGGCTGCTCCACGGCGCCGACCGGGTCCGGGTCGTTCTCGTCCAGTAGCTCGCCGACCAGCTCCTCCGCCAGGTCTTCGATCGTGATCACGCCGGCCAGGCCGCCGTACTCGTCCATGACGCAGGCGATGTCGTCTCTGCCCGTCCGCATCCTGTCGAGCACCGAAGGCAGCGGCAGGGAGTCGGGCACCAGGAGCGCGGTGCGGGTGACCGTGCTGACGGAGCCCTCGTCCCGGCCGGAGGCGAGCAGCTCGCGTACGCCTGTCACGCCCACCACGTCGCCGTCGTCGCGGAGCACCGGGTAGCGGGAGTGGCCGCACTGGCGCATGACCTCGAGCAGGTCGGAGATGGGCTGCGTGTCGCGCAGCACGACCACGCGGGGGCGCGGCACCATGATCTCCTCCGCCGTGCGGTCGCCGAACTCCAGGGCGCGCTCGAGCAGGTCCGACAGCCGTGGCGGGAGCTCGCCCGCCCTGGTGGAGTCCTCGATGATCCGTGAGAGCTCCTCCGGCGTCGCGCCGTGCTCGACCTCCTCCACGGGTTCGATGCCGACGCGCCTGAGCAGGCCCGTGGCGGCCGAGTCAAACAGCCGCACCACCGGCCCCACGATCGCCAGATACGCCAGCGTCGAGCCGGCCAGGAACTTGGCCACCGGCTCCGGCCTGGCGATGCCCAGGTTCTTCGGCGCCAGCTCGCCGAGCACCATCTGGACCACGGTCGCCACGAACACGCCCACGGCGACGGAGACTCCGGTGATCATGGCGTCGGACATTCCGGTGCCCGACAGCCACGGGCGTACGAGCACGGCGATCGCCGGCTCGGCCAGGAAGCCGACCAGCAGCGCTGTGACCGTGATACCCAGCTGGGCGCCGGAGAGCATGAAGGACAGCCGAGAGGTGACCTGGAGCGCCTTCTCAGCGGCGGCGTCACCGGCGGCGGCCTGCTCGCGCAGGATGCCGCGGTCGGCGGCGACGAAGGCGAACTCCTGGGCGACGAAATAACCGGTCGCCGCCGTGAGGAGGAAGAGGGCCAGCAGCCCGAGATAGGCGCTCACCGCAGTGAGCCTTCAGAGGAACCCGTGCCCCAGCACGGGCGAAGACTCCACGGGTCCGGAGCGGACACGATCATCCCTTCGATAGAGGTCGTCCCTAACCTAACGACACAGGTGGCGTCTATGTTTCCGCGGCTACCCTCCGTCACACGCCGTGATCCACATCCAGCGGCGCGAGTCAGCCGAATAAGTGGCGGAATCGCTGGCCACGACCATTGCCCGCCGTTGGTTCCCCGTACTTTTCCCTAGACAAACGTTGGCCGGGGGCCTGCACTTGCTTGGGGTTCGAAGTAGCGTCTATGTCAAAGCGAAGGGAAGAAGGCGAAGTGTCTGAGGACGACCGGACGAGGGCCATGCGCTCGCCAGGCGACGGCCGACCGCTGCCTCCAAGGCCCGGTGACGGCCTGCGCTCCGGCGGAGCGCCCGCCTACCAGGTCCCGTCCGGCGGGGCGGGGGCGCCCACGCACAAGCTTCCCGCCGCTTCCCAGGTTCCCGAAGCGCCGCCGCGGATTCCCGCCGAGGGTGAGCGGCCCAGGGCCAGTTCGCGCGTGTACGGCAAGGAGCGCTCGGGCGGCAGCCCCGTCAAGCCGCTGAGGCAGAAGGGCGAGCCGTCCCAGAAGGGCCCCAGAGGGCCGCGCAGGAGGCCGTCCGGCAAGACCATCTTGAAGATCGTCGCAGGGCTGCTGGTGGTGCTCCTGGTGGCGGCCGTGGGCATGTTCTTCTGGATCAACTCGCGGTTGAGCGGGATCGAGGGCGTACTCGACGACTACGAGGGCCGTCCCGCCGACACCCCCGGCACCAACTGGCTGCTGGTCGGCTCCGACAGCCGCAAGGGCCTGACGGCGGCCGAGCGCAAGAAGCTGGCCACCGGACGCGCCGTCGGGCAGCGTACGGACTCGATGATGCTGCTGCACCTCTCCGAGAGCGGTGACAAGCCGACGCTGGTCAGCCTGCCCCGCGACTCGGCGGTCACCATCCCGGGCAAGGGGCGCGACAAGCTCAACTCCGCGTACGCGATCGGCGGGCCGAAGCTGCTGGTCCGCACCGTGGAGACGGTCACCGGGATACGCGTCGACAACTACATGGAGATCGGGTTCGCCGGTTTCGTGGACATCGTGGACGCCGTCGGCGGGGTCGAGATCAACGTACGGGCCGCCGTGGACGACCCCAAGGCGGGGCTCAAGCTGAAGAAGGGCACGCAGGTGCTCACCGGCGCCCAGGCCCTCGGATACGTACGCACCCGCAAGGGTGGCGCGCTGCCGGACTTCGAGCGGACCAAGCGGCAGCGGCAGTTCCTGGGGGCGGTCGTGAAGAAGGCCGCCAGCCCCGGGGTGCTCATCAATCCGTTCACGTCGATCCCGCTGGCCATGAGCGCCACGGACGCGGTCGAGGTCGACGGCGGCACCGGGGCGTTCGACATGCTCTCGCTGGGGCTGGCCATGGGCGACAGCCCTGTGACGACGGTGGTGCCGTTCGGCGGGAACGAGGTCATCCCCGGCGGCGGCACGGCGGTTCAGTGGGACCGGCAGAAGGCCCTGGCCCTCTTCGACGCCCTGAAGAGCGACAAGCCGGTCCCGAAGACCGTCACCGACGCCGGCTGAGCCGCGATCCTCATGGATTCGTTGTGACACTAATCTCCCAGCCATGACCATCTCGGAGAAGTTGCACGCTGTCGGCCGTCCGATGCTCCAGGCCCAGCTGGAGCATCCCACGGTGGCCGGCATCGCGCGGGGTGACCTGGCCGAGCCGGTGTTCAGGTCGTGGCTGGAGCAGGACTACCTGTTCCTGCTGGACTACGTGCGGGTCTTCGCCCGGCTGGCCTGGCAGGCGCCCGCCGCGCATCTGGGGGACCTGGTGGACCTGGCGCATTCGACGTACCACGACGAGCTGAGCCTGCACCGGTCGCTGTCGGCGGAGTTCGGCGCCGACCTGGAGGGGGCGGTGAAGGGGCCGGCGTGCGCGGCGTACACGGCGTTCCTGCTGGAGTCGGCGGCGTCCTACGAGGAGGGGCTGGCGGCGCTGTATCCGTGCATGTGGGGGTATTCGAGCCTCGGGCGGATCCTGGCGGAGGACCCGCCCGCAGAGCCGCGCTACCGGGCGTGGGTGGACACGTACGCGGACCCGGGCTTCGCGGCGCTCACCGTGCGGATCGCGCAGATGATCGACGAGGCGAGCCCGGATCCCGCCAGGGCGGAGGCGCTGTTCGCCGAGGGGATGGCGCACGAGCTGGCCTTCTGGAGCGTGCCGTAGTTCCACGGTGAGCGGTCCACAGGCTGTGGACGGCGTGGTGTGCGCCGTACCCTGGTGGCATGCCGGAACTTCCCGAGGTGGAATCGCTCACCCACTTCCTGCGCGAACGGGCGGTGGGCCGCACCATCCTGGGTGTCGACGTGGTCGCCATCCAGGCGCTCAAGACGTTCGACCCGCCGGTCACCGCGTTGGGCGGGCTCACCATCACCGGCGTGGCGCGGCACGGCAAATTCCTCGATCTCGACTGCGACGGGCTGCACCTGGTCATCCACCTGGCCCGCGCGGGGTGGCTGCGCTGGCGCGAGGACCTCTCGGGCGCCAAGCCGGTCCGTCCGGGCAAGGGGCCGCTCGCGGTACGGGTACGGCTGGCGCCCGACGACGAGGGGCTGGCGGCCGGGTTCGAGCTCACAGAGGCGGGGACCCAGAAGCGCCTGGCCGTCTATGTCACGAAAAATCCGGACGAGATCCCCGGCGTCGCCGCCCTCGGCCCCGACCCCCTCGACGAGTCCTTCACCGTCGACGCGCTCAAGAGGATCGTGGGCGGCAGCCGTACCCAGATCAAGGGGCTGCTGCGCGACCAGAAGATCATCGCCGGCATCGGGAACGCCTACTCGGACGAGGTGCTGCACGCGGCCAAGATGTCCCCGTTCAAGATCGCGGCGACCTTGACGGACGCCCAGATCGCCGACCTGCACGAGGCCATCGTCACGACGCTGGGAGAGGCGGTCGAGCGGGCGCACGGGCTGGCGGCCAAGGACCTCAAGGCGGAGAAGAAGTCCGGGCTGCGGGTGCACAACCGGACGGGGCAGCCCTGCGACGTGTGCGGTGACACGATCCGCGAGGTGTCGTTCGCGGACTCCTCGCTGCAATACTGCCCCACCTGCCAGACGGGCGGCAAGCCGCTGGCCGACCGGCGTCTTTCCAAGCTGCTCAAATAGCTCACGCCTCGACCGGCACGCGATCCTCGGCCGGTGTCCTCGTGCGGGCGAGCAGGCCGGCGACGGCGATGACCGCCGCCAGCAGCGTGGCCGCCACCGGCACCACCAGGGCCGTGCGCAGGGCGGTCAGGCCCGCCTCCGGCGTGGTGGCGGCGCCGAGGGCGGCCACGTTGACCGCCGTGACCACCGACAGGCCCAGGGCCGCGCCGAACTGGAACGAGGAGTTGATCAGGCCGCCGGCCAGGCCCTGCTCGTGCTCCTCGATGCCGTCCGTGGCCACGATCGTGAGCGGGCCGTACACGAAGGCGAACATCAGGCCGATCAGGAGCATCGACGGCAGCATGGCCGCGTACGTCCAGTCCAGGCCGACGCCGAGGAAGAGCGCGAAGGCCAGCAGGCCCGACAGCAGGCCGGTGAGGACGACCTTGGCGTTGCCGTACCGGTTGACCAGCCACGGGGTGAGCGTCGGGGCGAGGACCACGTCGGCGGCGGCCGCCAGCAAGGCCAGGCCCGTCTGGATGGTGGACCAGCCTCGCAGCTCCTGCAGGTAGAGCGTGATCAGGAACTGGAAGCCGAAGAACGAGGCGGTGAGCAGGGCGGCCATCAGGTTCGCCCGGACCAGCGGGCCCGACCTGAGCAGGCCGAGGCGGACCAGAGGGTTCGCGGAGCGGCGCTCGACGGCGACGAACGCGGCCAGCAGCGCCAGGCCGCCGGCGAAGACCGCGACGGTGAGCGGCCATCCGTCGGCCGGCTGCTCCAGGCGCACCACGCCGTAGACGATCAGCATCATCGCGCCCGTGATGCTGATCGCGCCCGCCACGTCGAAGCCTCCGGCCGGGGGACGGTGCGCGGCGGGCTCCTTGAGCAGGGGGATCGCGGCGAGCAGGATCGCCGCCGACATCAGCACCGGCGCGAAGAAGACCCAGCGCCAGCCGAACGCCGTCAGCAGGCCGCCGACCACCAGCCCGAGCGCGAAGCCGCCCGCGGCCGTACCCGCGTAGATGAGCAGGGCCCGGTTGCGGTGCCTGCCCTCAGGGAACGTCGTGGTGATCAGCGAGAGGCCGGCCGGGGTCATGAAGGCGGCGGCGACCCCTGTGACGAATCGGGCGACCAGCAGGATCCAGCCCTCGCCGGCGAAGCCGCCGAGCCCGGAGAAGACCAGGAAGACCCCGAGCCAGAGCAGGAACATGCGGCGCCGGCCCAGCAGGTCGGCCGCCCGGCCGCCGAGCAGCATGAAACCGCCGTAGCCGAGCACGTACGCGCTCACGACCCCGCTCAGCGTGCCCGTGGACAGCCCCAGATCGGCCCGGATGGAAGGGAGGGCGACGTTCAGCATGGCGACGTCGATGCCCTCGAGAAATATGGCGCCGCACAACACGGCGAGTACACCCCAGGAACGGGCAGGCATGGCAAGACCCCCGGTTATGAATAGGCATGTCGGTTCTCTCTTGTAACCATCCACATCTTGGGCCAACATGAAATGTCATGGAAGACGGCACTTTGAAGGCACTCAGTTACTGCGAGGGCACCGTGGACGACGACTACGACGTGCGCCAGTGGGACACACGGGAGGACTGCGAGGTCCGCCAGATCCTCGACCGCATCGCGGACAAATGGTCGCTGCTGGTCATCGCGCTGCTCGACTGCCAGAGCCTGCGCTTCACCCAGCTGCGCCGCGAGATCGACGGCGTCAGCCAGCGCATGCTGAGCGTGACGCTGCGCCACCTCGAACGTGACGGCCTGGTGACCCGAACGGTCCATCCCGTCGTGCCGCCCAGGGTGGACTACGCGCTGACGCCCCTCGGCCGCACCCTGCACCAGACCATCAAGGCCCTGGTCACGTGGACCGAGGAGCACCAGAAGGAGATCGCGGCGTCGCGTGCGGCGTACGACTCGCGGCGCGAGATGATGGAGACATGACCGTTCCTGAAATCGCGGCCACTGCCGTTCCGGACGATGCCTACCTGCTCGATGTCCGGGAGCAGGACGAATGGCTGGCGGGCCACGCGCCCGAGGCCGTGCACATCCCCATGACCCAGATCCAGGACCGGGTCGGCGAGGTGCCCGGCGACCGGAAGGTCTACGTCGTCTGCCGGGTCGGCGGGCGGTCGCTGCAGGTCGCGGCCTGGCTCAACCACCTCGGGCGCGAGGCGGTCAACGTCGGTGGCGGCATGCAGTCGTGGGAGGCCGCGCGCCGCCCGATGGTCAGCGAGACCGGACAGCAGCCTTTCGTCGCCTGAAACTGAAAGGTAATCGCCCACTATGGCGGTTCTGCCGTCATTAGGGCATCATGAGGGCGCCAACTGCAGAACGTCGCGGGAGCTCGGGGTGCCGGGCTGAGAGGGCAGCTACTGATCCGCTGCCGACCGCCTGAACCTGTCCGGGTAATGCCGGCGTAGGGAGCGTGCGATGACGCATGTCGCCGACGAAGTTCCGCTGACCCTCGAAGGCAAGCCGCCGAAGACGCTGGGCGTCCTCGACCAGGGTGCGCTCTGGGCGAACCTCGGCGTCAGCCTCCTGGGCTTCTCCGGGGCCCTCTACCTGCTCAACCCCCTCGGCAACGCGCCGCTCAGCCTGATAGCCGCACTCACCGCCACCGTGGTCGGCAGCCTGATCGGCACGTCCATGGTGGGCCTGTCCGCCATCCCAGGCACCCAGACGGGGCAGCCCTCGATGGTGCTGCTGCGCGGGCTGTTCGGGGCGAAGACGTCCTACGTGCCTACCGTGCTGAACATCGTGCAGATGCTCGGCTGGGGAGCGTTCGAGCTCTGGGTGATCGCCAAGGCCGCCACCGCGATCTTCGGCGGCGTGCCGTACCAGGTGTGGGTGATCGCGGCCGGCGTGCTCACCACGGCGCTGACGATCTGGCCGCTCGGGGCGGTGCGCCTGATCCGGCGGTACGTCACCATCGGCGTGATCGTGTCCATGATCTGGTTCACCTGGTTCCTGGTGTCCGAGGCCCCCGCGCACACCGGCGGGTCGTGGACCGCCTTCCCCGCCGCCGTGGACTACGTGATCGCGCTGTCGGTGTCGTGGGTGCCGATGGCCGCCGACTTCGCCCGGCACTCCAGGTCGAGCAGGGCCGCCTTCACCGGCGTGGTCGGCGGCTACACGCTGGCCCAGGTGGCCTGCCTGGGGCTGGGTGTGTACGCGGTGGCCATCGCGGGCGCGGACGCGGTGCTCGCCGACGCCACGGCGGTGTTCAGCCCGTTCGTGGCGGTGCCGCTGGGCGCGGTGTTCTTCGCCATCCTGGTGCTGCGCGAGACCGACCAGTCCTTCGCCAACGTCTACTCCACCACCGTGTCACTGCAGAACCTGATGCCGCGCGTGGACCGGCGGATCTTCTCCACCGCCATCGGCGTGCTCACCGTCGCGATCGCCCTGGTCGTGGACGTCACGTCGTACGGCGCGTTCCTCGGCGTGATCGGGGCGGTGTTCGTGCCGATGTTCGCGGTGCTCGCCGTGGATTACTTCGTCTTCGCCCGCTCCGACCACTGGAACACCGCAGAGGACGCGCCCTCGCGCTGGTCGATGCTGGTGCCGTGGGTGCTGGGCTTCGCCGCCTACTGGCTGACCACCTCGACCCCCACCGTGCCGGCGTGGGACGACTTCTGGACGCGGGCGCGCGTGGTGATCGGCTTCACCCGGGAGGCGTGGATGAACGGCGCCCTCGGCGGTGCGCTGGTGGCGGCGCTGGTGACGCTGCTCATTGGCTGGCTGACGCGCGTTTCTCGACGGTGAGCAGGTGCTGCTTGGCCGCCGCGCCGCCCGCGTAGTCGCCGAGCGCGCCGTCCTCGCGCACCACCCGGTGGCACGGCACGATCACGCAGACGGGGTTGGAGGCCAGCGCGTTGCCGATCGCGCGCAGCGCGCGCGGCCTGCCGATGCTCTCGCCGATCTCCTCGAGCGTCGTGGTCGTGCCGTAGCGGACCGCCATGGTCTTCTGCAGCACCGTACGCGCGAAGGCCGTGGCCAGCGACAGGTCGACCGGCGTGGCGAACGCGCGCAGGCGGCCGGAGAAGTAGGCGTCCAGCTCCCTGCGCACCGGGTCCAGCCGGCGCGGGTCCGGCCCGATGAACGTGCCCACATGCCTGCTGACCAGCTCGAAGACGTCGTTTTCCGGCTCGAAGCTGCAGGCGGCGATGCCCTTGCCGGTCACGGCCAGCACCAGCCTGCCCACGGCGCCGTCGTAGGTGCCGAACGCGATGTCCGGCGGTGACTCGCCCCGATAGGTGCTGGAGGTCACGCGCAGGAGGGCATCCAGATCGCCGCTCGCCATGCCGCCACCCCTCCCCGCCCACCGAGAAATCACCGTGACCGCAGCGTATCGGACGGATCGCCCGACGCACCCACCGCGCCACGGGCACTATGGAGGTGTGGGGGACCAATGGGCCGGTAGTGACGATGAGATAGCCCGTGCGGTGCTCGCCGGCTCGCCCAATGCCGTCGTGGCGCTCGACCGGGACCAGAGCGTGCTGGTCTGGAACGACGCCGCCGAGCGGCTCTTCGGGTGGACGGCGGCGGAGATGCTGGGGCGCCGGGCGCCGATCGTGCCGGCGGAGCTGACCGCCGAGCACAACGCCGTGCTCGAACGCGTACGCACCGGAGGCCAGGTGTCGCTGCGCACCAAGCGCCTGCACAGCGACGGTGGCGTGCTCGACGTGCGGGTCGACATCAGTGCGCTGCGGCTGGGCAGCGCCGTGGCCGGCTATGTCTGCGTCCACCACCTGTCGCGTACCGACGAGGTCGCCAGGAACCGCATGGCGCGCAGGGCCAGGCTCGTGCGCCGGCTGACCGACGTGGTCGGCGACATCAACTCCGAGCTGGAGCTGTCCGCCGTGCTCGACCGGATCTCGGCCAGTCTCACCGAGCTGACCGGGGCGGACGCGGGCGGGTTCGTGCTGATCGAGGGGGAGCGGTTACGGCTGGTCAGCACGTACCAGCTGCCGGAGACGATCAGGGGGACCACGACCGACCTGCGCACGAGCCTCGTGGACCGGCTCTTACGCACCGGCAAGACCGTCCTGCTCGAATCGGACGGGCTGGACGACCTGGTGTGGGCGCGGCTGGACGGCCTGCACACGATCGCGCTGGGCCTGGCCGCCGTCGGCGGGCGGCCGTACGGCGCCCTCTACGCCCTGTTCGCCCGGCGCACGCCGGGCCATCTCGAACTGGAGCTGCTGGAACTGCTCGCCGGGCACGCGGGCATCGCCGTCGGCAACGCTGTGGCCTATCAGGAGGCGATCCGGCAGCGGGCGCACGAGCGGGCCGTGTTCGACGCCAGCGCCGACGGCATCGCCGTGCTGGACGAGGCCGGGCGGGTCGTGCGGTGGAACCCGGCCGCCGCCGAGATCACGGGGTTCCCCGCCGGGGCCGTCATCGGGGGACCGCCGCCGTTCCCGCTCCCCAAGGCGGGGAAGAAGCTCACGTTCCAGATGGAGACCGGGCGCTGGCTGGACGTCGTGAGCGCGCAGATCGAGGAGACGGGCGAGGTCGTCGTCGACTTCCGCGACGTGACCACGGCCAAGGAACTGGAGGAGGCCAAGGACCTGTTCCTGGCCACGACCAGCCACGAGCTGCGTACGCCGATCACGATCGTCCGGGGATTCGCCAGCACGCTGGACTCGCGCTGGGACAAGATGAGCGACCCCGAGCGCCGCTCCGCCGTGCACACGATCGCCGAGCGGGCCAGGTCGCTGGGGCAGCTCATGGACCACCTGCTGCTCGGCGCCAGGGCGGGGGCGGACGAGCTGAAGGTGCGGATCGAGACGTTCGACCTGGCCGAGCGGATCCACGCGGCCACGCTGGGGCTGCCCGTGCTGTCGGACAAGCACCGGGTGGAGGTGGTCATCCCCGGAGAGCTCCCGCACGTGATCGGCGACGCGCTGGCCACGGACATCGTCCTGGGGCAGCTGCTGGAGAACGCGTTCAAGTACTCCCCCCAGGGCGGGCTGATCAGCGTCGAGGCCTGGACCGAGGACCACAACGTGGTCGTGGTCGTCGACGACGAGGGCGTCGGTATCGCCCCGCCTGACCGCGAGCGGATCTTTGAGCGGTTCGTCCAGGTGGACAGCGGCGACCGCAGAAGGTTTGGTGGAGTGGGGCTCGGTCTTTACATCGTCCGTAGCCTCGCCAGAGCACAGGGAGGCGACGTGAGCGCTCATCCGAGGCCCGGAGGCGGCACGAGGATGCGGCTGGTGCTCAAGCGCGCTTCCCCTATCGGATCCGACACACCGATGCGGTAACGAGGTGGTCACGGTTGCGCTGATCTATCGTCCAATGTGCACAAGCTGTGATCGAGATGCGGTTTCTGGGATTGAGTAACGGGGCATTTCGGTCGTACCGGGGAGTGTTCCCGCGGGGGGCACAGGGAACGGGGAGGTGGGTGTGTCAAGCGTGGTGCTGCTGCCGTACGCGCCGTCCAGCGTCGCCGTTGCCCGCCAGCGTCTGAGCACTGACCTGCAGGACAGTGGGGTGTTCGCCACCGCGATCGACGATGCGGTGCTCGTGGTGAGCGAGTTGCTGAGCAACGCGCTGCGGCACGCTCATCCGCTGCCGTCGGGAATGGTGCGGGTGACCTGGCTGTGTAGCGACGATCACATCGAGGTGGCGGTCAGCGACGGAGGTGCGGCCACGGAGCCGCGGGCGGGCCGCCCGACCCTGTCCTCGCTCGGAGGCCGGGGGCTCGGCATCGTGGAATACGTGGCGGAGAGCTGGGGAGTGCGCCACGACGGCGACACGACCACCGTGTGGGCCATCCTGCCCGCCCCCAAGGGATCGATGAACGGGCAGGTCCCGGCACTCAAAGAGGCCGGGTAGCCAGCACCGCGCGCTCGCCGGTCGCCCACGCCGTGGACACCAGCAGATAGAGCCCGGCCGCGAGCGGGAGCACGAGCGCCGCCACCACGGAGCCGTACGGCAGCAGCCGCATGATCTTCCTCATCAGCTCCGGCTGCTCCTCGGCGATCTCGGTGTTCTTGGCGATGTGCTTTGCGGACAGCCATGCCACCGCTGTGACCAGGGCGATGACCAGAACAAAGACCAAAAATGGGGCACTGGCCAGACCGTAATTAGCGATCACGCCCGCCACCTGGTGACCCAGCGGCGCCCCGAACAAATCGTGACCGGCCAGCGCCGTCGGGTGAGTGGCCACGCGGTACATCAGCCACATGAACGGCAGCTGCGCCAGCATCGGCAGGAACCCGGCGAACGGCGAGCTGCCCTCCTTGGCATACAGCGCGGACGTCTCCTTGGCCAGCCGCTCGGGGTTGCGCCTGTAGCGCTTCTGCAGCTCCCGCAGCTTGGGCGCGATGCGCTCGCGGATCTTCGCCGTACGGGCCTGGCGGACGTTGAGCGGCAGCAGCATGAGCCGCACGGCCACCGTGAACAGCACGATCCCGAGCGCCGCGTGGCCGCCGGCCATGCTGATGACGAACGTGACAAGAGAATCGATCATGAGCCCTTCGACCAATCGTGAGCTGAATCAGGGCTCACGACTCGGCGAGCCCCGCTTGTCAGAGGAAGCGGGGCCGGCCTAAGGGGCTCGTGGACGCGGACGTCCGGATGCGTCGGGGTCGCGCTGGCGCTGGAACGCCGTACGGCGTGCGTAAGTCAGCGGAAAGCTCGGTGGCTCCCCGCTGAGGGTGGGCAGCAGCGCGGCCGCCCACGTGGCCAGCAGCAGGATCGCCACCATGGTGATCCCGGCCAGCCACGGATCGAGCAGGAACAGCGTCAATGTGATCGGGAGGACTTGCCCACAACGGTGACCGTGATGAAGACGAGCAGAGCGACCACACCCACGATCAGAGCGACCTTGAGCAAGCCTGCCAGCAGCGGCAGCAGGAAGTTGAACAGCACGAAGAGACCCAGCAAGGTCCCTATGACGAGCATCACGACTCTACTCATGCAGCCACCGTACGTCCTCCCGGCATGATCCGCGAGGCTTACGAACCAATGACGTCCATGTCACTTCCGGGTCGCTGGGCCATACCGTGAAGTAGTGAACACGCGCATCCTGGTGGTCGATGACGATCCGACCGTCTCCGAGGTCGTTGCCCGCTATCTGGAGCGCGACGGGCACGAGGTGGAATGCGTCGGGGACGGCGCCGAGGCGCTGCGCCGGGCGCTGGCGCATCCGCCGGACCTGATGGTGCTCGACCTGATGCTGCCCAAGATCGACGGCCTGCAGGTGTGCAGGAAGCTCAGGGAGCGCTGGCCGGTGCCGGTGATCATGCTGACCGCGCTCGGTGAGGAGATCGACCGGGTGGTCGGCCTGGAGACGGGGGCCGACGACTACGTGACCAAGCCGTTCAGCCCGCGCGAGCTGGCGCTGCGCGTGCAGTCCGTGCTGCGGCGGGCCCGGGGCGCCTCCATCACCGGCGGCACCGGCGTGCTGCGCGACGCGGACCTGGTGGTGGACGTGGGGGCCCACGAGGTACGGCTGCGCGGCGGCGAGGTGATGCTGACCGCCCGGGAGTTCGATCTGCTGGCGTACCTCATGCGCAACCCACGCCAGGCCTTCAGCCGGTCGGCGCTGCTCAATCAGGTGTGGGGGTGGTCGTTCGGCGACTCGTCCACCGTGACGGTGCACGTCCGGCGGCTGCGGGAGAAGATCGAGCCCGACCCGACCGCGCCGCGCCGGATCGTCACGGTGTGGGGCGTCGGATACCGGTACGAACCGCTGGACGGTGATTCGTGATGACGCTCGCGATGCCGCCGCCCGCCGAGCAGCTGCCGATGGTCGTGGCCGTCACCGCCGGGCTCGGGCTGCTGATCGCGCTGGCGGGCATCGGGGTGATGTGGCGGCTGCGTACCAGGTCCATCGGGGTGATGCTGGCCGTGGTCGTGGTGGTCGCCGTGGCGGCCACGCTGGCCGGCGTCGTGGCGATCATCATGAAGATGCTGCTTGAGGGGGTCGTCAGGGACTTCGTGCTGAGCGTGGTGGCCGTCGGCGGGCTGGTGGGGTTGGGCGTCGCGTTCGTGCTGGCCAAACGGGTGGTGAGGGAGAGCAGGCGGCTCGTGGCGGCCGTACGCGACATGCCGTTCGCAGCACCCCAGGGGCTGCCCGCCGAGCTGCAGGAGATCGCCAACACGCTGGAGGAGGCGTACGCGCGGGAGCAGGCCCTCGAGGGGGCGCGGCGCGAGCTCGTCGCCTGGGTGAGCCACGACCTGCGGACGCCGCTGGCCGGGATGCGGGCCATGGCCGAGGCGCTCGAGGACGGGGTGGTGACGTCCCCGAGGACGGTCTCGCGCTACCACCGGCAGATCAAACTGGAGGTGGAGCGGCTCTCCTCGATGGTCGACGACCTGTTCGAGCTGTCGCGCATCCACGCCGGGGCCCTGCGTCTCTCGCGGGCCCGGATCGGGCTGGCCGACCTCGTCGCCGACACGCTGGACGGCGCCGAGCCGCTCGCCAGGGCCAAGGGTGTGGTGCTCACGGCCGAGGCGGCGGCGGCCGTGCCGGTGGAGGCCGACGCCGGGGCGCTGGGGCGGGCACTCGGGAACCTCGTGGTCAACGCCATCCGGCACACGCCGTCGGACCGGACCGTGGTGCTGCGGGCCGGAGTGGACGAGGGGATGGCGTGCGTGTCGGTGACGGACTGTTGCGGGGGCATTCCCGAGGAGGATCTGCCCCGGGTGTTCGAGGTGGCCTTCCGGGGGGAGGCGGCTCGGACACCCAGCGTCGATGGTGGCGCGGGGCTCGGGCTGGCCATCGCACAGGGCATCGTGGAGGCGCACGACGGGGTGATCGAGGTGGTCAACGAGGGGCCGGGGTGCCGCTTCGAGATCCGGCTTCCCCTGGTCAGCGGCTGACGGCCGGTCCCTGCAGCGCGCTCCGGGGGCCGGTGCCGTTTTCCGAGAGATCCGGTGTTTCGGTGGTTTCCGTTGTTTCGCTCGTATCCCGATGCGTACCGAATGACTCAAGCATTGCCCGATATGTCGGGCATGGCCAGCGCCACATGCAGCTCCGGCACCGCAGGATCGGGTGCGCGGTGTCACTGGTGATGCCGCCCGCGTCCCGCGGCTGGTGGAGATCGAGCAGCCTGAGCCCGAGCTCCGAGAATCTGAGCAGATCGGTACGGGCTCCGGCGAGGAACTCGAGGTCCTCGGTCGCGAGCCGGGTGCGGACGGGGACGTAGCCTTCGTGGTTCACCAGGCCGCGGAGGCGCCCTGCTTCGTCATGCCATGAGGTGGCCTTTTCTGTGCGGATGAGGATGGACTCCAGGCGTTCTCGGAGCCCTTGACGCTGAGGATCTTCAGGTTTCTCTGCTTTCATGATGCGGGGCCCGTTTGGCGTGCCCTGGTCCCTCCTTCTCGGTGTGGTGACGGCTGTTTCGGTGTCACGCTGTCAAGCTTCGCGTACTCTCCGTTTCCATGAAGCCCAAACGGAGGACAAAAACCTGTGGTTGCCCTATCGGCGTGACAACGTGACCGGAAGCTCTCGCGCCGCTAGCCTGCCCATGTGGAGCTCAAGGTCTCGACTCGATCACATGCCGGGTGCGCACTCGTTGCCGTCACCGGGGAAATCGACCTCTATACGGCGCCTCGCCTGCAGTCGGAGTTCACTCGGCTGCTGCAGGACGGGCCCAGCCGGGTGGTCATCGACATGTCCGCCGTGGATTTCTGCGACTCCACGGGGATGAATGTGCTGCTGTCGGCGCTCAAACGGATGAAGGAGCAGGGCGGGTCTCTCGAGGTGGCCGCCCCTCGTCCCGCCGTACGCAAGATCCTGCAGGTCACCGGGCTGGATTCGGTGTTCACCGTGCATGATGAGGTGCCGCAGGAGTTCCTCATCACCGAGCGATCATGACGGAAGCCGTACGCGAACGCGGGGACGGTGGTCGCTCAGGCGATGCCGTCGCCGGGTTCGCTTTTAGACGTCGAGTGGACGCCGCATCGCATGGGCGCCGAGCGGTCACCGTGTCGCATGGGCGTCTGACGGGCACTGCGTCGTATGGGTGTCGGGCAGGTACCGTCGTACAGGCGCATGGCGGCGGCCTGCTGGGTGCGCGCCGGGCCCGTGGCGGCGCGTGCTGGGTCGGTGGTGCTGTACTGGGCGCTGGGTTGGTGGCGTATCGGTGAAGGGTTGGGTCTGGGCGGCGATGTCCTGTTCGATGGGGGTGACGGTCAGTGAGCGGTGATACGGCGGTCATCATTCCTGCCGCCAACGAAGCCGACCGCATCGCGGCCACCGTCAAGGCCGCCGCGGCCCTGCCCGGCGTGGATCTCGTCGTGGTCGTGGACGACGGCTCGCGTGACCGGACCGGCAGGGTGGCGCGCGCGGCGGGGGCCCGTGTGGTGCGGCACAGCCGCAACCGGGGCAAGGCCGCGGCCATGGAGACGGGAGCGGAGGCCGTACGCCTCCTGGACGAGGATGCCACTCCCCGCCACCTGCTCTTCCTCGACGCCGACCTCGGCGAGACGGCCAGCGCCGCGGCGCCGCTCATCGAGCCCGTACGCGCCTCCAAGGCCGACATGACCATCGCCGTGTTCACGACCAGGGTGAGGCTCGGCGGCCACGGCTTAGTCGTACGCCTGTCCAGGGAGGGCATCCGCCGGGCCACCGGCTCGGAGTTCGCCCAGCCCCTCAACGGCCAGCGCTGCCTCACCAGAGCCGCCTTCGAAGCGGCCCGGCCGCTGGCGCACGGGTTCGGCGTGGAGACCGCGCTGACGATCGACCTGCTCCGCAAGGCGTACCGGGTCACGGAGGTCGAGGTCGACATGGCGCATCGAGCCACGGGAACGGATTGGCGGGCGCAGCTCCACCGCGCGATCCAACTCCGGGACGTGGCACGCGCCCTCGCCACCCGAGACCCGCTCATCACCGAAAATCTCAACAAATTCCACCCCAAACGCTGACCACCTTCTCGGGAAGCGGCACGACGCCGCTGACATTGCTTCCCCGGGCCGGTCATCCACAGGGAGCCGCCGTCCGGCCGGAGGCGTCTGGCGAGTGTGCTGGAATTTGCGGGTGACTTCGGAGACGCGGCACGACAAGGCACGAGGCCGGCTCGCACGAGCGGCCACCGGGGCGATCGGTGTCTCGATCCTGCTGACGATCACCATCGGCCTCCTCGGCCCTTCGGCCATGGTCCCCGCTTTGAGCGGCCCCGCCTGGCATCCGCCGTACTCTCTCGACGTCCACCCCGCCCCCCATCTGGTGATCGCCCTCGCCGCGGCCGCGCTCATCCTCGGCGGCCTCGGCCTCTTGGCCGCCCTGCTCGCGATCCGCGCCTCACCCACGGCCGAGGCCAGAGTCCCGATCGCGGTCGGATCCGGTTCCGAGAGCCGCGCGCCGGCCGCATCCGACCATGAGACCGGTCGTCCGGGGCCGGCCGGGGAGGCCGGGTCGGGTGGGCGTCGGGGCCTGCCGAGTTCGCGACTGCTCGTGCTCATGGGATGCCTGGCCGCCGGGGTCCTCGCGTTCCTTCCCCCCTCGGGCTCCGGCGACCACCTCAACTACGCCGCGTACGGCCGCATGGTCACGATGGGCCTCAGCCCGTACACCCATGGCGCGGTCGATCTGCCGGGCGACCCCGTCACCGACGCGGTCGAGGAGCCGTGGCGTGAGGAGGCGAGCGTCTACGGTCCGGTGGCGACGGCCCTGCAGGCGGTCGCGAGCTGGGCGGGCGGTGACTCGCTCCGGCTGACGATCTTCGTGCTGGCCCTGTTCAACGCCGCCGCCTTCATCGCGACCGGCCTCCTCATCGACCGCTTCACCAGGGACGATCCGGCCAGGCGCCTGCGGGCCGCCCTGCTGTGGACTGCTAACCCACTGCTGCTCTATCACCTGGTCGCGGGCATGCACGTGGATACCCTGGCCGTCGCCTGCATGGTCGCCGCGCTCCTGGCCAGGAGCCGCCCCGCGGGCTCGGGCGTCCTGCTCGGGCTGGGGGTGGCGATCAAGATCAATGCCGGTCTCGTGGCCCTCGGCCCGGCCTGGGAGCTACGCCGGCGTCCCGCCCGCCTGGCGCTCATGGCGGCCTGCGCCCTCGCGTTGGTGGTCGCCGGGTACGCGATCATCGGGTCGGAGGCGATCGCGCCGGTGACGCGCACCAGCAAGTCGATCTCGCACGCCTCTTTCTGGAAGCTCGTCCAGGGCTGGCTGCAGTCGATCGTGGGCACCGGTAGCGCGTACCGGGGGGAGATTCAGGTCGGCTCTCTGCTGGTGCTCGCGCTCGTCGCCTGGTGCCTGCTGCGCTGGGCCGGCCGTACGCACCGGTCGAGCGGGCACCACGGTGTGAACGGCGTGCGCGGGCTGGAGGCGCCGGTCGTGGCGGCGGGGTTGGTGGTGGCGTACCTGTTCGCGACCCCCTACATCCTGCCCTGGTACGACGGGCTGGCGTTCGGGATGCTGGCGCTCGTGACGGCCTCGGCGGTCGACGGGTTCGTGGTCGTTCACCTGCTGGCCCTGTCTCTCGCCTACCTGCCTGCCCGGGTTGACGGGCAGCCTGCGGACCTCGATTGGCTCAGGACCGTGGTCCGGCCTCAGATCGCGTGGGTGCTGCTTGCTCTGACCGTGGCCCTGGTGGTGTGGGCGTGGCGAGCTGCAGGGCGCGAACGCAGGCGGCCAGCGTCAGCGGGACGGCCACCGTCAGCGCCATAGCGGGGATGGCGATGCCCGAGTCGTTCATCAGGAAGCCGACGAGGGCGCACGTCAGGGCGCCGAGCAGACCTGGCCTGAGGGTCGGGGCGAGTGCGTACGCCTGGCCGAGGGCGGAGGCGCCCCAGCGCGAGGGGCGGGCCAGCACCAGGAACAGGAAGGCCAGCGCGACCAGCGAGAGGAGGGTCAGTGACCAGTTGCCGACCGTCACGCCGATCATGGCACTGAACTTGCGGCCGACGACGGTCAACGCCTGACCGTCGATGACCTGCTGCACGAACGTGCCCAGATGGGTCCGCTGGGCCTCTGGACGCAGCCAGTCGAACACGGACAGAGCGCCGACGAACACCGCCCCCACCAGGCCGACGAGCAGGAGCCTCAGCACCGACACGCGTCTGCCCGAGAGCAGGATGAGGAAGACGGCCAGCCCGATCACGAACGCCGGCACCCCGCCGAAGTCCGCACCCCACGAAGGCCACCCGTCCGCGAACACCGCGAAACCGCCGTACAACGCGCACACCGTGACGACCACGAGCCTGGACACGCCTCTGCCGAACAGCCACTGTGCCACCCCGGCCAGCCCGAGGATGGTGCCCGTGGCGTAGACGGCGAAGGCGATGTTGCTGAAGCCGTAGAACCGCCCGCCGGTCACGGGCTCGTAGCCGGTCACCGCGTTCACCTGCAGCCTGGAGCCGGTCATGACGTCGATGAGGAGGGCGAGGGAGGTGATCGCCGCGACGGTGGTGAGCGGGCCGAGCACGTGAGCACGCCACGGACCGGCGAAGGCGACGGCGGTGATCAGGCCGGCGATGCCGAGGATCGTCACGATCACCGAAAGCATCGGCACCGGCAGCGTCCACCAGGGCACCAACTGCGCCAGGAAGGTGGAGACGGCGATGGCCCCGCTGATCACCGCCACGACCTGGACGGCTCGGAGGAGCTTGGAGGCGCTCGCGAGAAGTTCGGTGGAGGTGGCGGCCGAAGCATCCGGCCCGCTTCGCGCCTGTTCTGTGGCGGGTGGTGTTCCGGGCTCCGTGGAATGTGCGAGATGTGTGGCGAGACCTGATTCGCCGGCTGGGTTGCCGGTGTCGGTGGACCTCTCTGCGCCGGCGCCAGAGGAGCTTGGGCGCTCCGGGGAGCGCCGGCGGCGAAGGGCGAGGGCGGCCCAGGCGTAGAAGAGAAGCTGGACCGTAACCAGGACGGTGAAGAACGGGCCGCGCACCTCGCGGAGGACCTGGCTGGCCAGATCTCCGTCCGCCAGCTGGGTCACCGTGTCGGCGGGGGTGGCGGGGGCCGGGCCGCCCGGTTGCCAAGGGCGGCCCGCCACTTGGCGCGGGGTGGTCAGGCCCAGGACCTGGATGGTCGTGGCGGTGAGGTCGTTGATCGTGACCAGGGCGTCCTGGCGGGTGGAGGTGGCGGTGAGGGAGCCGTGCGGGTACGGCTCGCCGCTCGGGGACGGGCCGGCGGCGATCGCCACGTGCAGGTGGGCGTTCGGGGTCACGTCGGAGACGCCGGCCACCAGGATGGTCGTGCCGGGCGGCAGCTTGCTCAGCAGGGCGCCGATCTGCTGGTCCGCCTGGGCGACGGCGGCCTGGCGGGCCGCGGCTGGGAGCGGGGTGGGGACGCCGTACTCGTCGAGGGGCCGGCGGCTCCAGGCGTTCGCGAGGTCGGCGGCCTCGAACACGATCAGGTTGTACGGGGTCGGGTCCCCCAAGGCATCGGGAGTGGGGGCGTATTTGGCGATTTTTCCGGACCTGTCGGCCCCGCCAACCGCGGCGCCCGGTCCGATGGCGGCGACCTTGCCTCCACCATCGGTCACCAGCTGTCCCAGCGTGCCGAGCTGCGCGGCGTAACCGGTCTCGGACTGGTACGCGGTCAGGGCCGGCCAGTTCGGGACGGTGGCTTCCGTGCCCGCGAGCTGGGGAGCGGCGGGAGAGGAGCAGCCCTTGCCCCCCGTACCGGCCCGCTGGCCTGCGGAAACGGTCATCCAGCCGGCGATGGGGCAGGTGATGCCGCGGTCCGGGGGCGGCACGGCGCGCGTCGAGAGGGAGGCGGAGGCGCCCTGACCGACCAGGCCCCACAGGTTGGGGGTCCGGGCCTGGTCGAGGTCGCTCCATTCGAGCCCGGGCACGCCGATGAGCGCCACCCGCCCCTGAACGGCCTGCTTGCTCAAGGCCCGCGACTGGTGTGCCTGCACGGCATGCCCTGGGTGCGCCTGGTCGCCGATGGTCCATCCCTGGCGTGCCGGCTCCTGCGACGCCCGTTGCTGGGCCGCGTGCGCCGCCGCCGGAGCCAGCGGTGCCGCGAGGGCCATGCCGACGAGCAGCGCGGCGGCGAACGTACGCCTGGGCGCGCGGTCAAGGGGCCGGTGCGCGTGCGCACGCCGTACGCGACGCGCCCAGAACCGGCCGCCGTGTGGGCCGGGCATGGCGTCGTATGGCATGTGCGGACCCCCAGCGTCTGCCCTCGATCGACAACAGCCACGGTAACGTGCCGCCTCATGACAAGTGGCGAGGTGCGGGTGATCCGGCGGCAGTGGTGGGCGTGGGCCGTCGTGGCGCTCGTCGTCGCGGCGGCCGTGGCCCCGCTGGTGCACATGTGGCTCACGAACCCGGACGATCAACGGCTGGTCGACCTGGACGTTTACCGTACCGGCGGGCAGATGCTCCTCGAGGGCCGGCCGGTGTACGACTACTACACGCCCGCGCCGCAGTTGCTGCCGTTCACGTACCCGCCCGTCGCGGCGATGCTGGCCGTGGTGCTGGCCAAGATGTCGTGGGGCACGGCCCAGTGGCTGTGGACAGCCGGGATCTTCGTGGCGCTGGCCGTGACCGTCGCGTTCTCGTTCAGACCGGCGTTGCGGAAGCACGTGCCCTGGGTGTTCGGGCTGGTCATGGTGGCCTGCGCGTACCTGATGCCGATCAGGGACCAGGTGCGGTTCGGGCAGGTGGACATCATGCTCGTGGCGCTGTGCCTGGCCGACTGCGCGGCCAGGCGGCCGTGGTGGCCTCGGGGTTTCCTGATCGGGCTGGCCACGGCTGTGAAGCTGACGCCCGGCGTCTTCCTGATCTATCTGCTGGTCACCCGGCAGTGGCGGACGTTCTTCATGGCGGCGTTCGCGGCAGCGGTGCTCACGTTGCTGCCGTTCGCGGTGATCCCGCAGGACGCGGCCGACTTCTGGTTCTCGGCGCTGCTCGATCCCACGCGGCTCGGCGCGAACGAGGCCACCACCAACCAGTCGATCCGCGGCATGCTGCTCCGCCTCTACCTGCCCGACGCGCTGACGTCCGTGATCTGGCTCGCGATCGTGGCGGCGGTCGGCTGGTACGGCTTCCGTGGCGCCCGCGACGCGTACAAGGCGGACGACCCGGTCACCGCCGTCGCGCTCGTCGGCCTGCTGGCCGTGCTGCTCTCGCCCGTCGCCTGGATCCACCACCTGGCCTGGGTGGTCGTGGTGCTCGGCGCGATCGTGGGCGACGGGCGGGATCCGGTCAGGCTGCGGGTGGCGGCGGGGGTGTGGCTGTACTACGTGGTGCCGATCCCGTGGTGGGGGGTCTCGCTGAAGGCCGCGGACATACCCGGGGTCAGCCTGGTGCTGGGGAAGATCGTCCAGAACGGGTTCGGGCTGGGCGCCTTGGCTCTGGTGTGGTTGTTGGTGTCCTGGTTGCCGAAACGGCGGGAGATCGCTTGACGTAGCCGTTACCCTCTGTGCCGTGCTCGTTACCACATGGGTCATCGTGGGCGTCGTCGCCGGGGTCAGCGGTGTCGTGATCGGTTATCTGGCGCTCCGGCAGGCCAGGGCCACGATGGAGGACTGCCGGCGGATGCTGGCCAGGCAGATCAGCGAGGGCAGGGGCGATCTCAAGGCCATCAGGGACGTGGCCGTCTGCCGGTACGACGCCCTCTCCGAGATGTCCGGGCGGCTGTCGTTCTCGATCGCGATGATCAACGGGCTGGGTGACGGCATCGTCCTGACCTCGATCAACGGCCGGAGCGAGACGCGGACCTACGTACGGCCCGTGGTGGGCGGGAAGGGGCAGCAGCCGCTGTCGCCGGAGGAGGAAGAGGCGGTGCGCGCGGCCAGGCTCGGGCTCGGGCCGTTGGTCCCGTGCCGGGCGTCAGGGCCGCTCTGAGAGCGGCCGGCCCGCCGTGCTCGAACGCGTAAAGAGACGCACGCGGCGTGTCAACCTGCGGTTACTCTGGATGCATGCCCGGACTCGCCTATCTCGGACCGGAGGGGACCTTCACCGAAGAGGCCCTTCGGCTCCTGGACCCCACCGCTGAGCGGCTGCCGTGCGCCACGGTCAGCGCCGCGCTCAACGCCGTCCGGGCGGGGGACGCCGACGGCGCCGTGGTCCCGCTGGAAAACTCCGTCGAGGGCGCGATCACCACGACGCTCGACGAGTTCGCCTGGGGCGAGCCGTTGCTGATCACGGCCGAGCTGCTGCTGCCCGTGCAGTTCTCGCTGCTGGCCAGGCCGGACACCGAGATCCCGCACATCAAGCGGGTCTACTCGCATCCGGCGGCCATCACCCAGTGCCGCGCCTTCACCTCCCGCGAGCTGCCCGACGCGGTCGTGGTGGCCGCGCCCTCGACGGCGGCCGCGGCCCAGGAGGTGTCGCTGCCGGGCTCCCCTTACGACGCCGCCATCGCCGCCCGCATCGCCGGCGAGCACTATGGCTTGGTGGAGCTGGCCACCGGCATCGGCGACAGGTCGGACACCGTGACCAGGTTCGTCAGGGTGAGCCGGCCGGGGTCGCTGCCCGAGCCGACCGGCTCCGACCGCACCACGCTGGTCGTCTTCCTGGCCGACGACCACCCGGGCGCCCTGCTGGAGATGCTGACGGAGTTCTCCGTGCGCGGGGTCAACCTGACCCGCATCGAGTCGCGGCCGACCGGCGACGGCATCGGGCGCTACTTCTTCCACTTCGACTTCGAGGGGCACGTCGCCGACGCCCGGGTCGGCGAGGCGATCGCCGGGCTGCACCGCATCTGCGGCGAGGTGCGCTTCCTCGGCAGCTACCCGCGAGCCGACGGCATCGCGCCGCAGATCAAGCGGGGCACGGGCGACGCGGAGTTCGCCGAGGCAGGGGAATGGCTGGCCCGCGTCCGCGCCGGCCAGGTGTGAGCCTCGGCGCCCCCTGACGCCTCGCCCGAATCGACGCCTGGCCCAGGTCCGGCCTCTATACGGGCTCAGCGTGGCGATCCGGGGAGGGCGGGCCGCGGTAATCCAGGGGCGAGGCGTTGCCAGGCGCCGGTAGCCTTTCCTTGTGATTGACCTGCGTACCCTTCGTGAGGATCCCGACCGGCTACGGGCGTCGCAGCGTGCCCGCGGTGAGGACGACTCCGTCGTCGACACGCTGCTCGACCTCGACGGGCGCCGCCGATCCGCGCTGACCTCGTTCGAGTCTCTGCGCGCCGAGCAGAAGAGCATGGGCAAGTCGGTCTCCAAGGCGCAGGGCGAGGAGAAGGCCGCGTTGCTCCGGCGGGCCAAGGATCTCGCGAGCCAGGTCAAGGCCTTGGAGGCGGAGGCGGAGAAGCTCGGGGCCGAGCTCGACGAGCTCGTCCAGACGGTGCCCAACATCGTCGAAGAGGGTGCGCCGGCCGGCGGCGAGGACGACTACGTGGTGCTGGAGACCGTCGGCGAGCCGCGGGAGTTCGACTTCGAGCCCAAGGACCATCTGGAGCTGGGCGAGGCGCTCGGCGCCATCGACATGGAGCGGGGCGCCAAGGTGTCCGGCTCGCGGTTCTTCTTCCTCAAGGGCGTCGGCGCGCGCCTGCAGCTAGGCCTGCTCAACATGGCCATGCAGCAGGCGATCGAGGCCGGGTTCACCCCGATGATCACGCCGGTGCTCGTGAAGCCGGAGACCATGCAGGGCACCGGCTTCCACGTGGCCCACGACAAGGAGATCTACCGCCTCCCCGACGACGACCTCTACCTGGTCGGCACCTCGGAGGTGGCGCTGGCCGGCTACCACGCCCAAGAGATCGTCGACGCCGGCGAGCTGCCGCTGCGCTACGCGGGCTGGTCGTCGTGCTTCCGCCGCGAGGCCGGCTCGTACGGAAAGGACACCCGGGGCATCATCCGGGTGCACCAGTTCGACAAGGTCGAGATGTTCTCCTACGTGCGCCCTGAGGACGCCCATGAGGAGCACCAGCGCTTGCTCGCCTGGGAGAAGGACATGCTCGCCAAGATCGAGGTTCCCTACCGGATCATCGACACGGCGGCGGGCGACCTGGGCATGTCGGCCGCCCGCAAGTTCGACTGCGAGGCGTGGATCCCCACCCAGGGCCGCTACCGGGAGCTGACCTCGACCTCCAACTGCACCGAGTTCCAGGCCCGCAGGCTCGCCGTCCGCTACCGCGGCAAGGACGGCAAGCCTCGCCACCTGGCCACGCTCAACGGCACGCTGGCCACGACCCGCTGGATCGTGGCCATCCTGGAGAACCACCAGCAGGCCGACGGCTCCGTGGTGGTCCCCAAGGCGCTGCGCCCCTTCGTGGGCCTCGACGTGCTCACGCCTGCCAAGTAGCCGCTTTCGTGCGCCCGGCGTCCGTTCGCCGGGCGTCGCGCCTGATGATGGCGACGCTCCCGAGCAGCACCGCGGCGGTCAGCAGCACGGCCAGCACGACGGCGACCCAGTGAGAGCCGGGCACGCCGGCCGCCCAGCCGTGGAAGGGCAGGTAGGCGCTCGCGTAGACCAGCGGCGCGGCCAGCACCCCGACGGCCACCGGCAGGGGCCGCGCGTGCCCGGTGCACAGGAGGACAAAGCACACCAGAGCGCCCGTCATGGTCATCAGCGAGCCGGCGAGCAGCATCGGCCCGGAGCTCGAGAAGGGCAGCTCCGGGCCCCAGCCGAGCAGGGCGAGATAGAAGCCCAGGCAGGTCACCACCGCGAAGACCGGGTAGGAGCGGTGGTGCCGGCGCAGCCCGGCCCCGGCGCCGCCGAACAGCATGCACGCGGCCAGGAAGAGTGCCACATCGAACTCGGGATCGAGGTCCACCTGCGCGGCCTCGGTCTCGCCGGGCCAGCCCACGCGTCGCCACGTGCCCGAGACGTCGCGGACCATGATGCCGTCCACGCCGTTCGCGACGACCACGACGTGCCCGCCAGGCCAGCCCTGTACGGCAAGGCCCTTCGCGCTCAGCCCGGAAGACTCGTCGTACCGCCTGAGGAGGCGCTCGCGGTCGTCCCCGGACAGCGACCACGACAGGGCCCAGGTCTTGCTGCCGTCGTCGGACTGCTCCACGGCCATCTGGCCGGGGACCACCCGGTAGCAGCGCATCGCCTGGTAGGGCACGCACGCGGCGCTCTGCCGCACCTTGACCGGCTCCCCGCTGCCCTCCGACGGGAAGACGTCGCTCCCCGCTGACGAGGTGGCGTCGCCTTCCTCCGGCCAGGAGACGGTGCTCTCCTCCGACCAGGTGGTGCCGCCGTCTTCGGAGAACCATGTGGTCCCGTACTCGGCGCGGACGGTGATCCGCCCTCCCCTGTCCACTTCGACGGAGTCGGCCGCGGGTGGCGGAGGTGCCGCGGCGGTGGCGGTCACCGCCAGCACGGCCAGCGGGATCGTCACGATGATCCGCCATCGCGCGGAGGGGGCCGTCGTGCGGCTGCGCCGGCGTACCCACCAGGCCAGGGCGAGCGCGGGCAGCGCCAGGAGGTCCGTAGGATCGGCCAGGACGCGCGACGGGCCCGCGACGAGGGTCCAGGCCTGGGAGGCGGCCTCAGCGCCCGTCTCCGTCGTCTTCACGAGCGCGAACAGCACTCCCGTGAGCACCGTGGCGGCCAGGTCGGCCCGCCGCCGGAAGAGCAGGGCCAGCAGCGCGGGCGCCGCGACGAGTCCGGCCACGTCGCTGAGCTTGCCCGTGGCGAACCCGGGCCAGGCCTGCTTGAGCAGGTGGTCGTTGACCAAGAGCACGATCACCCCGGTAACGGTCACGGGATGACATAACCACGCGTACTTCATATAGAGGTCGACGGTGGGGAAGGGCTGGAGGTTCGGGGTGTTGGCCCACCCGTGACCAACCCGACACAAGCAAAAGACCGAGGCCCGCTGGAAGCGAACCCCGGTCTGTCTCGCTGCTACAGGTCAGATGGCTCGGACCTGAGAGGCCTGCGGCCCCTTCTGGCCCTGCGTGATCTCGAACTCGACCCGCTGGCCGTCTTCAAGGCTGCGGTAGCCGTTGCCGACGATCTCGGAGAAGTGCACGAACACGTCCGGCGCACCGCCGTCCGGGGCGATGAAGCCGAAGCCCTTCTCGGCGTTGAACCACTTGACGGTTCCCTGAGCCATAAAAGCTCTCCCTCAGGATGTGAATCTATGGGACCCACACCTCGTGGGTCCCGGTGTGTCGTACAGCAAGCACCCCGGGGTGGCTCAGACAAAGTCATGCTGGTTTTCACTACGGGATCAGCTAATACAACGCCTCCACATCTAACACCATTCTGGAGCGTTGGTGTTCCTCTCCCTAGGAAGATTTCTGTCAGGTGGCATCACCCGGCAAACTGGAACCTGTTATGCAGAGCCTTCCCGCACCACGCCTAGTGGCCACCGACCTCGACGGAACCGCGTTGCGAACCGACGGAACCGTGTCTCCCCGCACGGTCGTGGCCTTCGGCAGGGTCGAGGAATCGGGCTCCGTGCTGGTGTTCGTGACCGGGCGGCCGCCCCGGTGGATGGGCGGGGTCGCGAGTGCGGTACGTCACCACGGGATCGCCATCTGTGCGAACGGAGCGCTGATCTACGATCTGCATACCGAACAGATAGTGGAATCTCACCTGATCGCCGTCGAGGTCCTCGGGGAAGTCGTCGCTCAGCTACGAGCGAACGTGTCCGGACTCGTATTTTCGGTCGAGTACGAAGCCGGTTTTGCGCATGAGTCCGATTTCCTGCTCGGCGGCCTGGACCGCAAGAGCGCCGCAGCGGTGTGTGTCGATTCGGTGACCTCTCGTCCATGCGCGAAGCTGCTGGCGCTGCACCCGCGCATGGGCGCGGATGAATTGCAGTCCGTCGTGCACGAGTTGGTCGGGCACCTGGTGACCGCCACGCACTCCAGCGGCAGGGGCCTGATCGAGATGAGCGCCCAGGGCGTGACGAAGGCGACCGCCCTGGCGGCGTTCGCCGGGCAACTCGAGATCAAGCCGTCGCAGGCCGTCGCGTTCGGTGACATGCCGAACGACCTGCCCATGCTGAGCTGGGCAGGCACGTCGTACGCCGTCGCGAACGCGCACCCCGACGTGCTGGCCGCGGTCGACCACGTGACCGCGGCCAACGACGACGACGGCGTCGCGCGGGTGCTGGAGAAGCTGTTCTAGAGGTAGGGCCCCGAGCCGCCGTGCGGCCGCTGCGGTCCTTCATCGCCCGGCACGCCGGGCAGCGCCCTGCGCATCTGCTCCAGCTGGGCGCGGGCGGCCATCTGCTGCGCGAACAGCGTGGTCTGGATGCCGTGGAACAACCCCTCGAGCCAGCCGACGAGCTGGGCGTGCGCGATGCGCAGCTCCGCCTCGCTCGGCGGCGTGCCGTTCTCGTCGGTGAACGGGAGAGACAAGCGCTCCAGCTCGTCGACCAACTCCGGCGCCAGGCCGTCCTCGAGCTCCTTGATGGAGGACTCGTGGATCTCCTTCAACCGCTTGCGGCTGGCCTCGTCGAGGGGCGCCGCGCGGACCTCCTCGAGAAGCTGCCTGATCATGCTGCCGATGCGCATCACCTTGGCGGGCTGCTCGACCAGGTTGGTGACCGAGCGATCCTCTTCGCCGCTATCGCCCTGACCTTGGAAGTCGGGGCCCACCACCACGATGTGGGGGGTGTTGTTCTCCTCAGCATTCATAACACTCACCGTACTAGCAGGATCTTGCCGACGTGCTCCCCCGAATCCAACATTCGGTGAGCTTCGGCCGCCTCCGAGATGGGGACCTCCGCGTACACTACGGGACGTACGGCACCGGCCCCGACCAGGGGCCAGACGTTGTCCACGACGCTCCGGACGATGGCGCCCTTCTCCTCCACCGGCCGTGCCCGCAGCGTGGTGCCGTGGACGGAGGCGCGCTTGGCGAGCAGGGCGCCGAGGTCGATCTCGGCCTTGCGGCCGCCCTGCAGCCCGATGACCACCAGCCGGCCGCCGGTGCGGAGCGCCCGGACGTTCCCCGCGAGATACTTTGCGCCCATGATGTCGAGGATGACGTCGGCCTTCACCTTCTCGGCGAAGTCCTCCTCGCGGTAGTTGACGACCTCGTCGGCGCCGAGCTCCCGGACGCGCTCGCCCTTCTCCGCCGTGCCGACGGTCGCGACGACGTACGAGCCGAGCGCCTTGGCGAGCTGGACGGCGAACGTTCCCACCCCGCTCGCCCCGCCGTGCACCAGCAGCGTCTCGCCTCGGCGAAGCCGGCCGACCATGAACACGTTGGACCACACCGTGCACGCCGCCTCGGGCAGCCCGGCGGCGACCGCCAGCGGCACGCCGTCCGGCACCGGCATCACCTGCTGCCAGGGCACGGCTACGCGCTCGGCGTAACCGCCGCCGGCGAGCAGCGCGCACACCTCGTCCCCCACCTGGAACTGCTCGACGTCCGCGCCGACCGCGGCCACCACGCCGGAGACCTCCAGCCCCGGGTACGGCGGCGTGCCCGGGGGAGGATCGTAGAATCCGTTACGTTGCAGAACATCGGCACGATTCACCGCCGAGGCTGCCACGTCGATGAGCACGTCACCGCGCTCGACACGCGGCTCCGGCACCTCCCGCCACTCCAGCACCTCTGGTCCGCCCGGCTCGGCAATCTCAATGGCTCGCATGCGAACCACGGTAGCCGGGCAAAGAAGTTGTGGGTTGCCGGGCTGCACGGGAGTCTGTGGCGTTAACCTGCAAGGTATTTGCTGCCCCTTTAGACCCACCCGAGGGGGAACACGGTGGCAAGACACGATCGAGAAGAATCTCTCGAGGAACAGCTGGCCTGGCTGGATGCGATCAAGGAGACGGACGAGGCTCCCGTCTCCGTCAGCGCCTCGACTGCTTCTGCCGACGAGCCCGTCTCCTCGCCGTACCCCAAGGACCCGTGGCTGCTCGTCCCGACGCAGCATGACACGCCGACGCCGCCGCTGTTCCGGGCGGCCGTCGACTCCGTGTACGGCGCCGAGGCGGCCGAGGACCTCCCCGAGGAGGAGAGCGAGGCCGGGGAGTGGCTCGGCAAGGCAGGCGCCAAGGAGGAGCCCAAGAGCCCGCCGCCGAGCCCGAGCGCGGACGACCCGTTCCACGCCCCGCTCAAGCCGCTGCCGCGCCCGGACGACACCGATACCTACGCGCTGTCGTTCACGCCGCCGCCGGTCGAGGCCGGCAAGCCGGAGCAGACCGCGGACGAGCCCCAGGACGCCCCGTGGCCGCCGCCGCCCGACTGGTCGCGGCCGGCCGAGCCGCCCGTAGAGGAGCCGCAGACCGTACAGGTGCGCAAGCCCTTCGAGGAGCACGCCCCCGCCGAGGAGCGCGCCCCGGATAAGGACGCCCACGAGGCATGGGAGGACACCCTCCCCAGGAACGAGCCGCTGAAGTGGGCGGAGTCCGCCGAGCGCCCTCAGCGGAGCGAGCCGGAGCCACTTCCCAAGGACGAGCCTCCCCAGCGGCCCGAGCCGGTCCAGCAGCGGCCCGAGCCGGTCGAGCGGCGGCCCGAGCCGGTCGAGCGGCGGCCGGAGCCGCCGCAGCAGCAGGAGCGTCCCCAGTGGACGGAGCAGCAGGAATGGCGGCCCGCGGAGCGCGAGATCCCGGCGCCGCCTCCCCAGCCGCGCCGCCGTCCGGCCCCCATTCCGGTGTTCACCGCCCCACCCAGGCCGCCGGCCACCGGCCGGCCGACCGCCGACAGCCTTGACCCGGAGTCCCTGCTACGCGGAAGGCGTAACGCCCCCTCCAAGGGCTGGCGCCGCCTGATCTACAAGGCGTCGGGCGGTTGGATCAAGCCCGGCGAGCCGCCGGAGGTACGCCGCCGCCGCGAGCTCGTGGCCAGGGCTCGCACCCCGGTGACCACCGGACATCACCGGGTGGCCGTGCTGAGCCTGAAGGGCGGCGTGGGCAAGACCACGACCACGGTCGGCCTCGGCGCCACCCTGGCCCAGATGCGCGGCGACCGCGTCATCGCCGTGGACGCCAACCCCGACCGGGGCACGCTCTCCGACAAGCTGGTCCTGGAGACCTCCGCCACCGTGCGCGACCTGCTCAACGAGCGCGACCAGGTCAAGCGCTACGTCGACATCAGGGCGTTCACCTCGCAGGCGCCCTCGCGGCTTGAGGTGCTCGCCTCCGACCGCGACCCGTCGGTGTCGGAGGCGTTCAGCGGCGCCGACTATCAGGACGTCTCCCAGGTGCTGGAGAACTTCTACTCCATCTGCATCACCGACTGCGGCACCGGGCTGCTCCACTCCGCCATGGGCGGCGTGCTCGGGCTCGCCGACCAGATCGTCCTGGTCAGCTCCGCGTCGGTGGACGGCGCCCGGGCGGCCTCCGCCACGCTCGACTGGCTGGAGGCGCACCACTACGGCGACCTGGTGAAGAACGCGACCGTGGTGTTGTGCAGCGTCCGGCCGCGGTCGAAGTCGGCGGTCGACATCAAGAAGCTGGAGGCCCACTTCGCCGCCAGGTGCCGCGCCGTGATCCGGGTGCCGTACGACCCGCATCTGGAGGAGGGCGCGGAGATCGACCTGGACCGGCTGCAGGAGGTCACCAGGGACGCCTACCTCCAGCTCGCCGCCTGCGTGGGCGACGGGTTCGCGGGAGTCCGCGAGTGAGCGGAGGGTGTGGGATTCGAACCCACGAGGCCATCGCTGACCTGGCCGCTTTCAAGGCGGCTGCACTCGTCCACTATGCGAACCCTCCTGTGCGCAAACCACGATAGCGGCTGTGGTGACAGGGGTGTACGTTCAGGAGGTGGCGGATCTCAACGTCGAGGTGGAGCGCGGTCACTCGGCCACGCTCGTGCGCGTCGACGGCGATCTCGACAAGCTGACCGCGCCGCTGCTCAGGGACGTCCTGGTGAAGCTGCTCGCCGAGGGCCGCGTGGAGATCGTCGTGGACGCGTCGCCGCTCGACTTCTGCGACTCGAGCGGCCTGTGGGTTCTGGTGGAGCACCAGCGCCGGGTGGCCGCGCAGGCCGGCTCGTTACGCCTGGTCGGAGTGCACGGCGTGCTGCAGCGCGTGCTCGAGGTGACGGCTCTCAAGGCCGCCTTCGACAGCGTGGCCGTCGCGGAGCTGTGAGTGGGCGCAACCCCCGCCCGCCGAGCTGGGACAGCGCGCCATGGCCGATCACCAAGCTGAGACGGCGCGCTATCGCCGATCGCTGAGCCGGGACAGCAGCCACTTCGGGCCTGCGGTCTCCGCGCCCAGCTCGCCGACCCGCTCCCGCAGCGCCCGGTCGGCGGTGACGACGACCACCCGCTCCCAAGGCCTGGCCGCGCGCACCACCTCGACGATCGCGTCGTCCCCGCTGCCGGTGGCCGCGACCACCTGGATCCCCGGCACCTCGGACACGCCTCTGGCCGCGCCCTCCACGACCGCCACCACCTTCGGGTACCACTGCGCCAGCACCGGATGCTCCAGCCTGAGCACCGCCACGTCCTCCAGCAGCCGGGTCGCCGCCCCCGCCCGGTCGTGCCACCAGCCGTGCTCCGCCCGCGCGCCGACGATGTTGGCCACGTCGAGCACGATGGTCTCCGGCCTGAGCATGCCCTGGACCTCGCCCCACGTCGCCGCGAAGCCGGGATGCAACCTCCGATCGGCGATCTCGGGCAGGGCCAGCCAGCGCAGCTCTGTGCTCTCGCGGTTGGCGGGCGCCGCGGCCAGCCGCTCGGCGGACTCGGCGATCACCGTCTCGAACGCCCACCCGCCGTGGTCGTCGAGGTAGACGCCCTGCACGCGCAGCCCATCGGCACCGAGCGCCGCCTCCTCGCGGGCCTCGCGCAACGCGCTGGTGACGGCGTCCTCATGGCTGTCACGCGCTCCGCCCGGCAGCCCCCACGTGCCGCCATGGTGGCTCCACCAGACGCGCTTCTGCATGAGAACGTGCGGCACGCCGAGCTCGTCGTGGTGTACGAGGAGCAGCCCCGAAGCCCCGTGCAGTCCCCAATGCCTGTGGCCCAGGGAGCACTCAGCCCACCCGTCGCCGTCCTTAGCCGCCATGGGCCGATTCTCTCAGCCTTCGCCCTTGGCGAAATGCTGGTAGTTCCTCCTGGGGCGATCTCATCTGCCCAATGTAGAGGGTTTCCGCGTCAACCTGCGTAAATGCGTTGGTCGATGTTGATCGTGGTGGGGCGATTGGGTCGTCTGACGGCCCAGAGACGGCCCGAAGCCTTGCTGTCATTTGGGCGGGCCGCTCCGATGGGAACGCGTTCTCGCTGGTGTCATACCCGGGGGAAATGGCGCTCATTATGCCGTGGGTGCCACTTAGCAACCCGTCGTCCGATTGCCATAGGTGTCGCGCGGCCACGGGGGCTCGGCGATGGCCGAAGTACGTGAAGTCGCCAGCGAGCTCCTGTCGGCGATGACCCCCCTGCTCCCGGGCGAGGGCATGCCGTACGGATCGCCCTGGCCGTACTGGGTCTGCGCGTCGTAGTGGCTCTGCGGGTCGTACTGGGTATGCGGGTTGTACTGGGGCTGCCGGTCGTACTGGGGCTGCCGGTCGTGCGGATTCTGGAGGCCGTGTCTCGGCCGGCCGGGTCCCTGGCCCTGCCCATGGCGGGGGCCCTGCGGTCCGTACCCTGGCGGCGGAGTCGCCTGACCGGCTGGCTGGCCGTACCCCGGCTGGCCGTGTTCCTGTGCCTGCGGGCCCCACGGTTCTTGCGGGTGAGGCTGTGGAGGGTATCCCATGGCCCCAGTGTGTGGTGGCCCATCGCTGTCTGCCCCGAATAGCCCGCCAAGGTATAGGTATGAACCGGACGGATGCGCTCGCACGTACTAGAGCAAGGCTCTCGTCCTAGGAACGATGCCGGTCTCCTGAGGAGTCATGCGGGGACAAGGATGGGGGCGTGACCGTTTGCGCAGGTCCTACCCGCCACCCTTGGAGAAATGCTGGTAGTCCTTCGCTCCGGACCAGTAGCCGCCCCACTCCCAGCCGACCTGCGAGAAGGCCTTCACCACCTTGTCGCCAGGATTGATCACACCCTTACCCTTCATGGGGCGCTTGGTGAACTTTTTGGCGTTTTCGTGTGCCGTGCTGCCACTTGCGGTGACATACGGGTTCTCACGGGGATTGATGTCTATCGCCTCCCCGTACGCGTGGTTGGACCAACTGCTGGATCCCGTCGCCCGCCGGCAGTTGAAGGCAGAGGTGTTGTTGGCCTCGATCGAGTCGAAGTCGTCCGCCTTGTACGCGTCCACCAGCTTCATCTGCTTGACCGGCCAGCGCCACGCGTACAGCTTCTTGAAGACCGTCACCATGTCGTCGGTGACCGTCTTGCGCACGACCAGCTCGCCGGTGTGCGGCTTGCCGTCGAACCCCCAGTACGACAGCGTGATCAGCCGCAGGTCCTGGTAGTGGACCGGGCAGCCCGGCCGCCACGAGTACGGCAGGCGGTCGCGGGCGACCTTCGAGACCTTGGCGCTGAACGCGGGCGGGGCCGTCGGGCTCGGCGCGGCGGTCGGCGAGCCGGGCTTGTTGTAGACAGGAGCGGATGTCGTGGGCTCAGGAGCGGGCGCCGCGACCTGCTCCGCCGCGCCGCACGAAACGGACGCGAGCACCACGAATGTTATGGCGGCAGCACGTTTCATCTAGCCACCATATGCGACGTCTCGCCAGCTCAGGGGACTATCAGCACCGTGCGCCGAGCCCGTTTCGCCAGGGTGGCCGCCACCGAGCCGCACCAGGAGTGTTCAGGTCCTCGCGCAGCGCCTCGACGAGCGGGGCGAGCAGGGTCGCCAGCTCCGCGGACGTCGTCTGGGGCGCGGCCGGCACGGGCTCGGGCTCCGGCTCGACCTTGTGCGGCCGGACGGCCACCAGGCCCCGAGCCACCAGCTCCTCACGGATGGCCAGGGCGAAGCACACCATGCCGGCGAGCCCCACGACGGCCACGCCGAGGCCGGTGAAGAACTCGGTCATGGTGGGGTTCGTCCAGTCGGCGTTCTCGGGCTGGGTGCCGAGAGCGAAGGGGGCGATCATCAGCCACAGCCCGGCCAGCGCGGCCAGGGCCGCCGCGACGGCGCCTGCGAACTTGCGAATCATTGCGAGACTCCTCCGGTTACGAGGTCTTTCCGTGGTGGTGCGGCCTGCGCGATCAGGGCGCGCGAGGCGGGCCGCAGCACCGTCTGCGCGACCGACCTGGCGCGCTCGCGCTCGGAGCGGTCATCCGGCGGCGCCATTCTGGCGACCGCAGTGAGCAGCGCGGACCGCTCGCCGTTGGACCGCTCGATGCGCTGCGCCACAAGCTCCAGCAGCAGTCCGGCCAGCACCAGGTCGTCCTTGCCGAGCGGCTTGGGCACGGGCGCAGCCGCCGTGGCGCCGCGCAGCGGCAGCTCCCTGAGGAAGATCGTGGCCACGAACCCGATCAGCGCGATGGGCACGCCCACCATGAACACGGTCTCCAGCCCCCGCGTGAACGACTCCAGCACGATGTGCTTGATCGGCTCGGGAAGCTGCTGGATCGCGGCGGGGCTGCCGAGCTTGACCTCCGAACCGCCGGGCAGCGTGATGTTCGCGGCCCTGAGCATCCCGGCCATCTCGTCCTTGAGCCGGTTCGTCAGGATCGCGCCGAATGCGGCCACGCCGACGGCGCCGCCCAGCGAGCGGAAGAAGGAGACCCCCGCCGTGGTGGAGGCCATGTCGCGTGGCTCGGAGCCGTTCTGGGCGGCCAGGATCAGCATCTGCATGGACAGGCCGAGGCCGATGCCGAGCACGGCCACGTCGAAGCCGATCAGCCACTCGCTGGAGTCCACGTGCAGCCGCGACAGCAGGAACAGCCCGACGGCCACGATCAGCAGCCCCGCGACCGGGAAGATCTTCCACTTGCCGGTCTTGGTGACGATCCGGCCCGAGACCACGCCGGCCAGGAACAGCGCCACCACCATGGGCAGCGTCATCAGGCCCGACTTGGTGGGGCTGAGCCCCTTGACGATCTGCAGGTACTGCGGCAGGTAGATCATCGCGCCGAACATCGCCATGCCGACGAACAACGAGGCCAGGCTGGTCAGCACGAACGTGCGGTTGCGGAACAGCCGCGGCGGCAGGATCGGGTTGCGCGCGGTCCGCTCCGCCAGCACCGAGAGGGCCAGCATGAGCAGGCTGGTCGCGGCCAGGAAGTAGGTCCACACCGAGCTCCACGCGAACTGGTTGCCGCCGAGCGTCAGCAGCAGCATGAGCGCGCTCGCGCTGGCCGTGATCGTCGTCGCGCCCCAGATGTCGATCGAGGTGCTCCGCCTGACCTTCGGCAGCCGCAGCACCTTCTGGATCACGATGGACGCCACCAGCGCGAACGGCACCACGACGTAGAAGCACCAGCGCCACCCGAGCCAGTCGGCGTCCACGATGAACCCGCCGAGCAGCGGCCCCGCGACCGTGGAGATCCCGAAGACGGCGCCCATGTAGCCGGAGTACCGGCCGCGCTCGCGGGGCGAGACGATGTCCCCCAGGATCACCTGCGCCAGCGCCGACAATCCGCCCACACCCAGGCCCTGTACGGCCCGCGCCGCGATGAGCTGCCCCATGTCCTGCGACAGTCCGGCCACCAGCGAGGCCGCGACGAACAGCCCCAGGGCGGTCTGGAAGAGCAGCTTGCGCCCGAAGAGGTCGGACAGCTTGCCCCACAACGGCGTGGACACCGTCATCGTCAACATGGTGGCACTCGCCACCCATGAGTACTGGTCCTGACCGCCGAGCTCCCCCACGATCGTCGGCAGAGCCGTGCCCACCACCGAGGTCGAGATCATCGACGTGAGCATCGCGAGCATCAGCCCGGACATGACCTCGAGGATTTCGCGGTGGGAGTAGCTCCGCGTCGCGGGGGAGGCGGTCTGCGCCTGGGCTACCAAGACTCCACACCCCCTTCGTATAGCTTTGTCCGACTTGAGTATACGCATGTTTACTTGCCGCTCGGCAAGCTGGGGTGCCTTGAGTAGAGTTCGGGGCATGAACGCCCAGGTGACCGAGGGCAGGCCGCGGGGCCGGGAGGCCACGCGCGAGCGGATCTTGCAGGCGGCGCGCACGCTGTTCGGCGAGCACGGCTACGAGCAGGTGACCGTCCGTATGATCGCCGCTGCGGCGGAGGCCAACATCGCGCTGGTGGGCCGCTATTTCGGCTCCAAGGCCGGGCTGTTCGGCGCGGTGCTGGAGGGCGAGCCGTCCATCAGCACCCTCTTCGAAGGCGACCGGGAGGGGTTGCCGAGGCGGCTGGCGGAGTACGCCGCCGAGCGCATGCAGCACCCGCCGGAGACCCCGATCCTGCGCGCGCTCGAGCGCTCCGCCCGCCATCCCGAGGTCCAGGAGGTGGCCCGCGAGCGCCTGATCGCCGCCGTGCTCCAGCCGCTGGAGGCCCAGCTCGGCGGCGGCCCGGACGCGCGCGCCAGGGCCCGCATGGCCGCGTCGGTCTTCCTGGGCATCGGCGCCATGCGCCGCCGCGTCGGTCCCGAGACGCCGACCGCGGCCGACGTCGACCGGCTGACCGCGGTCTTCGAGGCGTGCCTGGCGGAGTGAAACTTTCACCCGCCGGGACCGCTCTGGCCTGGGGGAATGAGGCTGCCAGCGATCGGATGTCTTGGAGTAGGCGGTAGCGGCTCCCTAGCATCCGGTGTGCCGGTGGGAGCGCTCCCACAGAACCGACGGAGTGATTGCATGTCTCGCAGAAGGCCCATGTTGGCGGTGCTCCTGACGGCGGCCGCCATGGCCGCGGCAGGGGCGGTCGTCCTCTCCTCGTCCACCGCCCAGGCAGCCGACTCCGCTTTCTACGTGGATCCCCAGACCAACGCCGCCAAGTGGGTGGCCGCGAATCCGAACGACAGCCGTGCCTCCGTGATCAGGGACCGGATCGCCGCCGTGCCGCAGGGCCGGTGGTTCGCGACGTACAACCCCTCGACCGTGCGGAGCCAGGTCGACGCGTACGTCGGCGCCGCCGCCGCGGCCGGCAAGATCCCGATCACGGTCGTGTACGCCATGCCGAACCGCGACTGCGGCGGCGCCAGCGCCGGCGGCGCGCCCGACCACCAGGCCTACCGCGCCTGGATCGACCAGATCGCGGCCGGGCTCGGTGGCCGTCCCGCGACGATCATCCTGGAGCCCGACGCCCTGGCGATCATGTCCAACTGCATGAACTCCGCCGAGCAGGCCGAGGTCAAGGCCTCCATGGCGTACGCGGGCAAGCGGTTCAAGGCGACGTCGTCGCAGGTCAAGGTGTACTTCGACATCGGGCACGACGCCTGGCTGTCCGCCTCGGAGGCCGCCTCCAGGCTGACCGGCGCGGAGGTGGCGAGCAGCGCCGACGGCATCGCGGTCAACACCTCCAACTACCGGTCGACGCCAGGGCTGGTGTCGTACGCGAAGAGCGTGATCGCGGCGACCGGCGCGTCCGGGCTGAAGGCCGTCATCGACACCAGCCGCAACGGCAACGGCCCGGCCGGCAGCGAGTGGTGCGACCCGCCCGGCCGCGCGACCGGCACCTGGAGCACCACGAACACCGGCGACCCGGCCATCGACGCCTTCCTGTGGGTCAAGCTTCCGGGCGAGGCGGACGGATGCATCGCGGGGGCCGGGCAGTTCGTGCCGCAGCGGGCGTACGACCTGGCCATCGCCGCCCCGCCGCCCACCGTCACCCCGACGGTCACCCCCACCGTGACGCCGACCGTGACGCCGACCGTGACGCCGACCACTGGCCCGGCAGGCTGCACGGCGACCTACAAGGTGACCGGCCAGTGGTCGGACGGCTTCCAGGGTGAGGTCACCGTGAAGAACACCGGCTCGGCCGCCATCGCCGGCTGGAAGGTCGGCTGGACGTTCCCGAACGGCCAGACGATCTCCCAGCTCTGGAACGGCACCCTCGCCGGCAGCGGCACCGTCACGGTCACCAACCTGAACTGGAACGGCGCCCTGGCCCCCGGCGCCACCACCACGTTCGGCTTCCTCGGCAGCTCGAACGGCCAGAACGGCACCCCGTCCCCGGTCACCTGCACCGCCTCCTGACCGTCGCCATCGGCCCCCGCCGGGGGCCGATGGCGAAATAACCGCGCCTTCGCGGCTGTTGCCAAGAGCCAGGTCACCAATGCCCGCTCTGCGAAAGGCGCGTACCCATGGCTCTGCCGCTGTCCATCCTTGATCTGGCGCACATCGGCGAGGGCGAGACGGCGAGCGACAGCTTCACCGCCAGCGTGGCCCTGGCGCAGCGCGCGGAAGAGCTCGGATACGAGCGGATCTGGTACGCAGAGCACCACAACATGGACAGCATCGCGTCCTCGGCGACCAGTGTGCTCATCGCCCACGTGGCCGCCCACACGCGGACGATCCGCCTCGGAGCCGGCGGCGTCATGCTCCCGAACCACGCCCCGCTGACGATCGCCGAGCAGTTCGGCACGCTCGAAACCCTGCATCCCGGGCGGATCGACCTCGGGCTCGGCCGTGCGCCCGGCAGCGACCAGCAGACCATGCGGGCCCTGCGCCGCAGCCCGGCCGTCGCGGACGCGTTCCCGCAGGACGTCCTGGAGCTGCAGGGCTACCTGGCGGGCGAGTCGCGGATCCCGGGAGTGGACGCGACCCCCGGCAAGGGAACCAACGTGCCGCTGTACATCCTCGGCTCCTCCCTGTTCGGCGCCCAGCTCGCCGCCGCGCTCGGGCTGCCGTACGCGTTCGCCTCGCACTTCGCCCCGGCCGCTCTGGAGGAGGCCGTGGCGCTCTACCGGCGCGAGTTCAAGCCGTCCGCGCAGCTGGAGCAGCCGTACGTGATGGCCGCGCTCAACGTGATCGCGGCGGACACCACCGAGGAGGCGCAGGAGCAGTTCCTGTCGGCCAAGCGGTTCAGGGTGAGCCGGTTCCTCGGGCGGGGGCGCACGTTCACGCCCGAGGAGGCCGACATGATCCTCGAGTCGCCGGCCGGGCAGCAGCTCCTGCAGATGGCCAAGTACTCCGCCGTCGGGGACCCGGACGAGGTGAAGGCGTACGTCGACCGGTTCGCCGAGCACGCCCGGGCCGACGAGCTCATCGTCGTGTTCTCCGCGCCCGACAGGAAGGCGTGGTTGCGCTCGGCGGAGCTGCTGGCCCGGGCGTACGGGCTCTAGTCCGCCACGAGGCGCGCCCGTTGACCGTCGCGCTCGCGCTGCCGCCGGACCACGTACGTGCCCGGCGCGCAGCCTGAGCCTCCGTGTTCGGGATGCAGCAGGTAGACGACGGCCGACGCCTCGAACATGCCGATCGCCAGCCCGTCGGCGTCCGTCACGGCGGTCGTCCACCGGCAGGTGCCCGGCTCGGCGACGAGCGTGTGCGGGTTGCCCCCGGCGGCGCCGCGCAGCAGCTCGATCCCCTCAGCGGGTACGGGAATCCAATCGGATCTTGGCTTGACGGACGAGGCGACGACGGAGTGCGGGATGACGATGAGGTCGCCCTGGGCCTGGAGCCCGTCGACGACGGGGATGGTCACCGACTGCTCGAGGTGGTCGAGGACGGTGAGTCCGGTCTGCTGGGAAAGGGAAGCGAGTGTCACGTTCATGGGAATCACCTCAGGTTCTGCGCAGGAGTAGGGAGTACTGCTCGCCGGACAGCCCGTAGGTCCAGCCGGCGGCGGCGATCGGATCGTCGAAGTAGCCCGGCACGGTCAGCCCGTACCGGCGGCGGTGCCCGTCGCGTTCAAGCGACCCGTTGACCGCGAGGAGCACCCCGGTCTCCCTGCGCATGTCGTAGAGCTGCAGCTCGAAGCCCGGATTGCCGGGGTCGGGAGCGACGGACACCAGCCGTAGCTCGGCCTGCTCGATGTAGGAGGCCCAGCCGATGCGCTCGATCGCGCACCGCCTGACCTCGACGTTGCCCTCGTTCGCGATCCGCCGGACGTCCGGGTCCTCGATCACCCAGGCGGGCACCTGGGTACCGTGCCAGGAGTGCAGGTTCCACCCGTCCGCGTACCCGATCGCCGGCCCGTCCGCGTGGTGCAGCCGCACCCGCCCGTCGTCGGCCGCTGTCTCGGTGTGGACGAAGGTGGGCCGCTCGGAGACCACGCACACGTCCTGCCGCGGCCACCACCAGCCGCACGACCTGGCCACGGTCTCCCACAGGCCGAGCCGGCGGCGCTGCTCGGCGGTGAACTCCACCCCGGCGAGCCGGCGCAGGGCGTCGTAGTGGGCCACCCAGGACGGGGCCTGCCTGCTGTACCAGCGGCTGACCTGGTAGAACGGCACATCGTGCGCCGCCTGGAGCGGCGGGAGGAGCGAGCTGCTGACGGACTGGGAGACCGGAAAGCGGATCTCCTGGCGGATCAGCCGTTCGAGTGGCTCCCGGCGCCCTTCGACCCGGCGGTCGAGCCCGTAGCACAGCTCCACGATCAGGGCGGAGAAGCGGGCCGGCAGCGGCCAGCCGGGCAGGCGCGCGACACTCTCGCGGGCAGGAACTCCGGGCGGCTCGGTCACCAGGGCCGCGAGCGGCGACAGGACCCAGTGGAAGCGCGGCGGGGCGAGCCCGATCAGGTCGTACAGCTCGGAGATGGCGGCCTCAGCGGCCGGACGGTCGGCGGGCAGCGTCGACAACGCCCAGCCCAGCCATTGTTCGCGGATTTTGGCAGCTTCCCGCTGCACGAGGACGCTCACCAGATGAGGGTGGCGTCGTCCTTTCTCACGATCATGTACGAAATAGTGACAGATCGGCGCGGCGCGTGTCTACCACGTGTCGTCATTTCGCCGGCCGACCGTGTAGGGGCCGGTGGTCTCCGACGAAGGTGCCGGTGAGAGGCCCGCCGCGACGAGCTGGGACCGCAGGGCGATCACGGTCCGCTCCAGGGCCCGGATCTGCGCCTGGAGCCGGCGGATCTGGTCGCGCATCGCGGTCGAGGTGCTCTGCTCGTTGGCCAGGTCGGTGCTGAGCTGCGCGGACTGGTTGTGCACCCGGGCCATCTGCGTCTCCATCAGGCTCAGCGCGTCCTCGTAGATCGTCTTCGCCCGGAGGAACGCCTCGGCGTCCACTTTGGAACGTTCTAGCTCGGCCTGCCGCTCGGCCTGCATCAGCGCGGTCTGCTGCGTCTTCTTGTTGGCGTCGGTGGCCGACCTGAAGGCGAGGTACGCCACGCCGAGCGGGACGGTGCCCACGGCGAGCTGGATGAGGAGGTCACTCAGCGCGGACATCGCGGCCTCCTCCCACCACTGGCCGGATCACGCCGGTGTAGGTGATGCCCTCGTCGCTGTGCCAGGCGTTGACGGTCAGCGCGATGGGGAACTCGCTGCCGTCGCGCCGCAGCCCCACCAGCGGGATGATCCGCCCAGCCAGCTCCGAATGGCCGGTGTCGCGCACCCGGGCCAGCCCGGCGGCATGCTGCTCGCGGAACCGGGCCGGCATCAGCACGGTCAGCGGCCGCCCGACGGCCTCGTCCGTGCTCCAGCCGAATAACGCCGCCGCCTGCGGGTTCCACGACATGATGACCCCGGAGGCGTCGGCGACGACGATGGCCGCCGACCCGGTGCCCGGGAGCCGGTCCACGCTGACGGCCTCCGGCCAGGTGGCGATCAACGCGATCCAGCCGCCGAACGCCAGCCAGACGGCGCCGCCGACCCAGCCGCGCGGGTTGTCGCCGGTGAAGGTCGAGACCAGGTAGACCAGGCCGTACAGCAGGAGCAGTGCCGAGGCGGCGGCGAAGGCGACCCGATCGGAGCGCATGAACGTCTGCACCAGGCACAGGCCGCCGATGAGACACCAGGCGGAGGCCCAGACGGCCAGCGGGGCGACGGAGGCCAGCATGGCGTAGCCAGGGGTGGTGCGCTGGTCGGGGGGCGCGAACGCCAGGGAGGCGGCGATGGCCAGGCTGAGCAGCCCGACGAATGCGAGAGAGGCGCCGCGCCGCCCAATGCGGCGCATCACCCGTGCGGCGGCGTCGTTACCCACAGTGGCAAGATTAATGCACATAGTTAGCTTTGGCTGGGCTAATCCTTGGCTACCCGTGTGGATGGAGGGCCTCAGGGTGCGCGCCAGGCGTCGGCGGCGCCTTCGGCTCACATGGAACGCCGAATGACGGGCACGAACCCGCCCCGCGCCCGCCTGCTCTCGGCCGCTGTCGCCCAGTCATACGTCATGCATTGCGCGTCGACCACGAGCACAACCGCCCCACCAGCACGGTCTACGGCGCTCAGCCACGCGAAACGCTCATCGGCCTCATCCCGATGAGTGATCCCCTCCACCATGAGCCGGAACCGCCCCGGTCCTTCGATCATCGAAAAGGTCACACCGGGAACGAACTCCCAACCGGCACAGGTCGACGGCCTACCCGAAACGAGCCGGAATCTGGGAAGCTGCACGATGGGTTCGGCCGAGTGGAGAACCAGCGTCGGTATGGCGCCGCCGAAATAACGGGCATCCTCACGGGGGACACAGGATGGCACGCGACGAGTATGCCATCGGTGACCATGCGATTACGGTGAGGAAGAACTTTCCCAGGGGCTCCGGCAGGATTCCGGCGCCGACCACATCCCGGCCACGGCACCGCGGGCGTGGCAGGAGAACACTCCGTTCCCGACCACCGCCGTGATCGGCCTGGACGACGCCACCGAAGAGTTCACGATGCTGTACGCGGACGCCCGCGGCGTGCACCGGGTCTACCGGATGACGTTCACCGACGGCGAGTGGCGGATATGGCGCGCCGCCCCCGGCTTCCACCAGCGCTTCACCGGCACGCTGAGCTCGGACGGCGACACCGTGGAGGCGCGCTGGGAGATGTCGAGGGACGGCGTGACCTGGAACGTCGATTTCGAGCTCACGTACCGTCGCGTACGGAACGCCTGACTCCGCGATCGCCGCCGCCGCCGAGACGCTTGCCGGGCCACTCGCCGGCCCCAAGACGGAGGCGCCCACCTGATGACCAAGCGCTGGGCACCCGGCGCGACGATCGCCTTGGCGCACTCACGGGGAGGCGGCGGCCATGGCCCGCGGGCTCCAGGGGTAATCGACGGCCGCCACGCTTCAACTGTGCCGACAGCGCCTTGGAGCACGGCGACATGAGATCGGCAGCTTGCCGCGCTGGAACAACTGATCCGTGAGCGCCCTGTCATTGCACCTTCCGGTTCAGTGTCATATGGTGAACCACATGGTTCAGCATATGACCCTCGATCGAGTGTTCTCAGCGCTCGCAGACGCGACACGGCGGCAGATCCTGGTCCGCCTGGGCAATGGGCCGGCATCGATCGGCGAACTGGCCGAACCGTTCGGCATGTCGTTGACCGGCATGAAGAAACACGTACTCGTTCTCGAGAACGCCGGCCTGGTCACCACCGAGAAGATCGGCCGGACGCGGCAATGCCGCCTGGGAACCGAACGATTGGACGATGCCATGTCCTGGATCGTCTTCTACCAACGACTCTGGGAACGCCGACTCGACGGCCTCGATGCCTACTTCACCCTCAAGAAAGGAACTGAACAGTGACCGAACGAACCGAGACCACCCAGTTGCGGATGACACGCCTGCTTCCCGCCACCCCCGAGGAGGTCTTCGACGCCTACACCGACGCGGAGAAGCAGAAGATCTGGTTCAGCATCCTCGACGAGAAGCCCGGCATCGTCGAGATCGAGGTCGACCTGCGCATCGGCGGTCAGCAGACTGCCGTCTGGGGACCGGATCGCGACACCCTGTTTCGGGAGACGCAGACCTTCGTGGCCATCGACCGTCCGCATCGCCTGGTCACCGAGTCCACCGGCAGCAGCCCGGACGGGATGACCATGACGACGACGATCGAGATCACCTTCGAAGAACACGACAAGGGAACGCTCGTCACCGTAGTGCAGAGTGGGTTCCCGACCGTCGAGGTGCGCGACTTCTTCGTCCAGGACGTCTGGGTCGGTGCGCTCGATCGCATCGAGGCCTACCTCCTCCGCCGATAGCGGCGATCGGCACCACACGACGGAGATGGACATGACCACATCACACGACGTCAACGATCGCGCCCGGGACAGACAAGCGCGACGCCGTTATCGCCGGACCATCATTGTCACCGCGACCGTGACCGCTGCGCTGGCCATCAACCTCGTCATCCATGCACTCGGACGGGCTGCCGGAGGCACTTTCCGGTTTACTGCTTCCGGACAGGTCGCCGAGGTCGACGCTCTTACCGTCGCCGGGTTCACCGTCCTGCCCTTGCTCTTGGGAATGACCGCGGCAGCGGTGCTCTCCCGTCGCTGGCGCTGGGTCGTTCCCGCGGCGCTGGTCATCGGTCCGCTGCTCGCACTCGGGACCATTGTCGTCATGACGGTTCCTGCTGATTTCGACGCCACCAGCAAGCTCACATTGGCGCTGTGCCACGTCGCACTCGTGCCCATCACGATCGTGGGCCTCCTGACGATACGCAGGCTCAGTCATCAACCAAGCGATGCCGGCGCGCTCAGCGTGCGCGAAGGAAGCCAGTCCCCTCGCAGCCAGGGCGACAACTGAGGGAGGACCCCCATGGTGGAAACGTTCACACCATATGGCTGAGGAAAACCGTCAGGGCACAAGGCTACCACCTGCCTGAGCACTCCGACGATCTACTGTCGCCAGATCCGCCCGCATCATGCAGGAAGGTGCCACAGCTATGGACGGCATCTTTGGAGGTGAGCTGGAGGGTTGCTGATGGGGTTAGCCAACCGTAGTTATCATGTGGCATAGTGTCACTGCACGCCCGGCGCCCAGGCGACGTCGGGCACCCTCCTCGGTCAGGCCGTGCGCGTCTGGCCGGTCAGCGTCCGGAGGGACGTGTTCAACGGGCCGGTGGCCTCGCTGCCGGTACCAGGGCACGAAGACGATTGGTGGATGCCGGGCACCTCGTTGTGTCCTGATCCTGTGCAACGCTCAGGATCGCTAAGCCAATCAGAGACGCTTAGTCATTCACGCCCCGTTCCCGTGATCGGTGACGGGGCGTTTTGGCTGGTGGAGTGCGGGATTGGGACCGCAGTCGATGTGTTCGGCATCTTGGGCGACGACCTCCTTGGTATCGCTACACCTTTCCCAGTGGCTCAGGCGGTGCACGCTGGGTGTTGAGCCGAACTATTCCCGAATCTCCCGGACGAACTGGTGGTGCGCGGCTGAGCCCATCACTCTCCTAACCGGGTTGGTCAGGAGTTGGATGGCTGCTCGGAGTGAAGGCGAGAGTCGGGGCCGAGAACTGCTGCAAATTTGTGAAGACACGGGATTTCGTGCCGGTGGCTGCCGCCGAACCGGCGTGTACGACAGGAGGCCGGCTTCCGTCGTAGGGTGAATCTCGCACGTGATGGACAGGGGGCTGAGGTGGCCGAGGCGACGCTGACCGAGACGATGGTGGCCGAGGTGATGGCCGAGCTGGCCGAGCTTGAGGACCCGAAGACGCGCGAGGTGAACGAGAAACACGGTGACGATCACGGTGTGAACCTCAGCAAGCTGCGCGCGCTCGCGAAGCGGCTGAAGACGCAGCAGGAACTCGCGTGCCAGCTCTGGGAGACGGATGACACCGCGGCGAGACTGCTGTCGATCCTGATCTGCCGCCCGAAGGCGTTCGAGCGTGACGAGTTGGACGTCATGGTGCGCGAGGCGCGCACACCCAAGGTGCACGACTGGCTCCTGAGCTACGTGGTGAAGAAGAACCCGCACTCCGAAGAGCTGCGCCTGGCCTGGTCCGCCGATCCGGATCCAGTGGTGACGAGTGCCGGCTGGGCGCTGACCACCGAATGCGTGACGAAGAAGCCCGAGGGCCTCGACCTCGCAGGACTGCTCGACGTCATCGAGGCGGAGATGAAAGTCGCCCCGGATCGCCTGCAGTGGGCGATGAATCACTGCCTGGCTCAGATCGGGATCGAGCACGCCGAGCATCGCGCCCGTGCAATCGACATCGGTGAGCGCCTGGAGGTGCTCAAGGACTACCCGACCTCCCCGGGCTGCACGTCTCCGTTCGCGCCCATCTGGATCACCGAGATGGTGCGCCGGCAGCACGATAAGTAGGAAGGTTCGCGCTCACGGGCGTGGGCCAGCTGCTGACCGGCAACTTCGAGTAGGCCGTGGCCGGACGCGAGGAGAAGCGCCCGCCGCAGTTCCGCGACTGACGGCGTACGACAACCTGGCGGCCCACCCATGCATCGGCGATGCTGTGACGCGTGGAGTACGTGTCCAGAGTGCCACGACCGCCGCTGGCCGGGCTGATCGACGACCTTTACTACCTGGAGGGTACGCCGCCGTACGCCCGGCTGACGCTGCCGCCGATGCCGTCGGCGTTGCTCATCGTCAACCTCGGGGCGCCGTTCCGCATCCGCGCCGGCACCGACATCGAGACGGCCGAGTACGCCGACGGCTGCGTGGTCACCACACCCACCCGCGCCTTCGAGTTCGGCTACCCACCGGGGACCCGGTCCGTCGGCGTGCACTTCAAGCCGTGGGGGCTGGCGCCGTTCCTGCCGATGCCCGCGGCCGAGCTGTGTGACCGGTCGGTGACGGTAGAGCAGATCTGGGGCCGGCCCGCCATCGCTGAGCTGCGAGACCGGCTGGCCACGGCGGACGGACCGCACGAGATGCTGACGCTGCTCGAGGAGGAGCTAATGCGACGGCTGTGCGAGACCGCCGGCCTGGGGCTGGTCCGCCACACGAGCAGCGTCATCGCGGCGACCAGCGGGGCGGTGGCGATCGGAGACCTGAGCGTGGCAGCCGGTGTCAGCAGCACTCATCTGGCACAGCGGTTCAAGGAGCTCATCGGCGTCACGCCGAAGCGGCTGGCCCGCACCTACCGCTTCGCCGCCACCGTGTTCGCGATCAACCCCGCCGGACCGATCGACTGGGGCGACCTCGCCGGTGGCGCAGGCTACTTCGACCAGGCCCACTTCGGCCACGAGTTCCGGGCGTTCACCGGGCTCACGCCGACCCGGTACGTCGAAGTCCGGCGGCGGTTCCTGCGCGAACATCCCGGCCACGCGCTGGACGGCTGGCCGCTGCCGGCCGATTGATTTCTTACAAGAGCGACAGCTCACGACACGCTAATTTGGGGGCACCCCAAAGCAGAGGAGAGCCCCGTGGGCAAGGTGGTCATGTACAGCTCGGTGTCGGTGGACGGCTTCGTCGCGGACGAGAATGACCAGCCCGGACCGCTGTTCGACTGGTTGTCCAGCGGTGACGTCCCGTTGGACGAGAGCGGCGAGCTGAAGGTGTCGCAGACGTCCTACGACTACACCCGGCCGTACTGGGACCAGATCGGAGTGACGGTCGTCGGCCGCCACGTCTTCGACATGACGGACGGCTGGGGCGGCAAGCCACCGGGCGGGATCGACCACGTGGTCGTCGTGTCGCACCGGCCGATGCCCGAGGGCTGGGACCCCGAGGCGCCGTTCCACTTCGTCGACGGCGTCGAGGCCGCCATGGCCAAGGCACAGGAGCTTGCGGGCGACCGCACGGTCGAGGTCGCCGCCGGCGACGTCGGCGGCCAGGTGCTGGCCGCAGGGCTCGTCGACGAGGTCGCCATGGACGTCGCGCCCGTGGTGTTCGGGTCCGGCAAGCGCTACTTCGGGTCGGTCGACGCACAGCACCTGCTGGAGGATCCTGACGTGGTGATCCAGGGCAACCGGGTGCTCCACCTGCGCTATCGGGTGCGCCGATGACCGATCTGAGCGGGTACGCGAAGAAGCTCGCACTGTCGGCGGGCTGACGATCGCGACCAAACTTCCGATCCCGGCACCGATAGCGGTCCCGAACACGCCGATCCATTGAGGGGTCACAAGCTCCGGAAGCTGGCCATCTATGCCTGGCGCGATGATCGTTAACGCCTCGCCGCCGAGAATCCCGCGCGGCACGACGAGGTCATGCTGAGATTGGCATGTCTGCGGGGCGAGCATGGGCCAAAGGCCCTGGCCCTGGTAACCAGTACCGTAGCGTCAAGCGAGAGGTGCGGCTCGTGCACGGGGCGCGTGGCCAAGTAGGACCGACTGGCCGACCATCTGGCTCGCGACGCACGATACCTGGGGTCGGATGGCATCCCGCTCGCCCGAAACCGTCGGGCCACCTCCGGCGTCGGCACCCCTGGGGCGAGCAACTCCGCGACCGGGTGTTAGCAAGATCTCGACCTTGTCCTGACAAACACAAAGGCCCGCTCCAGGATGTCCCTGGTGGCGGGCCTTTCGAGTGAGCGCGGCCGACAGGAGTCGAACCCGTAACCTTCTGATCCGTAGTCAGATGCTCTATCCATTGAGCTACGGCCGCTCGGTGCGTAAGCAAGCATAGCGGGTTCTGGCGAGTACCTCGAACCAGATACCGCAATCATGCGCCCGTCGGCTCGATCTTGCAGGGATCAGAGAGTGTACATCGAAGGGTGTATCCACAGGCGGGTCCCGCGCAGGAGGGAAGCGGGGACGGGGGGTGGTGGGATGGGGAACATGAATCGGGTGTCGTTGTGGGCCGGGTTGGCCTTCGCGATGGGCGTGGTGCTGATCGCGGGCAGGGCCTTCCTCGAACGCGATGTGCCTGTATGGGTGCTCGGCGTGCCGTTGTTGTTCACCTGCGCCGGAGTTCTGGTGCGGACGCGGGCGCCGTTGGTCTCCCTGGGGCTGGGGATCGTCGGGATCACACTGGACGGGTTCGTGGGGCCGTCGCTGGGGACCGTTCTCGTGTTCACCGACAACCTGTATGCCGCTGCGCTTTACGGGCCGGCTCGATTGGCTCGGGTGCTGCTCGGAGTCACCGCTGTGCTGGCGGTCGCGGGCGGGGCGGTGGCGGGGTTCATCGCGGAGGATTGGCGGGTGCTGGCCGTGATGGGGGTGCAGGCGGCGTTGGTGTTGGTTACGCCGGTTACGACTGCTCTCGTTTTACGGGAGCAGCGGGATCGGGCGGCGGTTGAGCGGGTCCGGGCCGAGCAGGTGGCCCATCTGGCGGAGCTCGATCGGCAGGCGGCCATCGCGGCCGAGCGTACGCGGATGGCTCGCGAGCTGCACGACATGATCGCCAATCACTTCAGCGCGATCGCCATCCAGTCCACGGCTGCGCTCTCTCGTAAGGATCTCGATCCGGCGACGGTCCGGAAGGTGATGGAGTCCGTACGGGAGAACAGCGTGAAAGGGTTGGCCGAGATGCGGTCCATGATCGGACTGTTGCGGCAGGAAGGGGATGACTCCGAGGCCACTCGGCCTCGCTTGGCCGATGCGGAGACCCTGGTGGAGAGGGTGGGGCGGGCCG
>NZ_VCJS01000652.1 GCF_005893125.1 Nonomuraea basaltis
GGAGACGGCGTTGTACCGGCTGCTGGAATCGCTGGGGATCCGGCCCGACTTTGTGGCCGGGCATTCGCTGGGCGAGATCACCGCGGCGCATGTGGCCGGGGTGCTGGAGCTGGCCGATGCGTGCCGGTTGGTGGCTGCTCGTGGCCGGTTGATGCAGGCACTGCCGGCCGGGGGCGCGATGGCAGCGATCGGCTGCGGCGAAGAGGAGCTCGCTGCGGTGCTGGCCGGGCGTGGCGAGATCTCGGTGGCGGCGGTGAACGCGCCCGGTTCGGTGGTGGTCTCCGGCGCGTCCGACCAGGTGGAGCAGGTCGTCGAGTGGGCGCGGCAGCACGGGCACCGAACCCGCCAGTTGCGGGTGTCGCACGCGTTCCACTCGCCGTTGATGGAGCCGATGCTGGCTGAGTTCGGGCAGGTGGTGGCGGGTTTGACGCTGCGGCGTCCGGAGCTGCCGCTGGTGTCCAACGTCTCGGGTGACCTGGCCGGTGAGGAGATCACCCAGCCCG
>NZ_VCJS01000120.1 GCF_005893125.1 Nonomuraea basaltis
CTGCTCGGCCTGGGGTGGGTCAACTGCGGCGCCGACTACTCGCGCTACCTGCCCGCGAGTTCCCGGCCGCGGTCGGTGGCGCTGTGGACGATGCTCGGGGGCGCGCTGCCGCCCATGGTCCTGCTCGTGTTCGGCGTGCTGCTGGCGGGTGGCGACCCGAAGCTGGCCGAGGCGGCGGGCGGCGATCCGGTGTCGGCGCTGGCGGGCGCGCTGCCGACGTGGTTCCTCCTGCCTTACCTGTTAACCGCCATCGGCGGCTTCCTGGCCGGGGCGATCATGGACATCTACTCGTCCGGGCTGTCGATGCTGGCGCTCGGCGTGCCGATCCGGCGGCATTCAGCGGTGCTGATCGACGGGCTGCTCATGGTGCTCGGCGGCTACTACCTGCTGTTCGTCTCCAGCAGCTTCCTCGGGACCTTCCAGGCGTTCCTGGCGATCATCGGCGTGGTGATGGCCGCCTGGGTCGCCATCTTCCTGGTGGACATGTGGCGGCTACGGGCGGGCGGCAGGGCCTACGACGAGCGGTTGCTGCGCGTCGGGGCGCCCGCCGTCAACTGGCAGGGCGTGGTGTCACTGGTCGTGGCGTCGGTCGTGGGGCTCGGGCTGATCACGTCGGCCGACGAGAACATCGCCGGCGTCGTCGGCTTCCTGATGAGCGCGGAGCTGGAGGGGAGCACGTTCGGAGCGGCGAACATCGGCGTGGTCGTCGCGCTCGTGCTGGCGGGGGTTCTGTACTACCTGATCACCGCGTTGACCCCGCCGCGCCACCGGATGTCCTGAATTCGACGCACCACTGCGGTTACCCTTGGTAATCAATGATGGACATTCCGTTGCGGCTGCTGCGGTTGGCGGTGCACGTCACGGCCTGCGGGCTGCTCGCGATCGCCGTGGTGACCGTGCTGCGTGAGGGCCAGGCGGCCGAGGCCGTCGGAGGCGTGCTGCTCGGGCTGGTGTACGCCGCCGGCCCGGCGGTCGAGGGCAGGCCGGTGCCGGGGCGCGTGTGGCTGGCGCTGGTGACGGCGGGCTGGCTGGTGCTGGCTGTGGCGTCGCCGCCGTTCGTGTGGCTGGCGTTCCCGCTGCTGTTCGCCTACCTGCATGCACTGCCGCTGTGGGGGGCCATGTTCGGGGTGGGCGTGCTGACGTCGGTGGCGGTCATGGCGGCGGCCTGGCACGCGGGCGGGTTGACGGTGCCGCTGGTGCTCGGGCCGGGCGTCGCGGCTGTGGTGGTCACGCTGCTGGCACTGGCCTGCAGGACGCTGCGAGCGGAGGCCGAGCGACCGCCCGACTGAACGCATGGGAATCTGGCCCTTGACGTTGCGCGGCCCCGGATCAGGCCGTCACGATGGCGAAGTCGGGCATCGGCCGGTCCAGCACCGCCACCAGCCGCCGCAGCGCCGACGTGTCCCCCTCGCATGCCACCCCCTCGACGCCGTTTCCCGACAACAGGCCCAGGAGCTGCGCCTTCGTCAGCCGCAGTGTCAGGTCCGCGGTCTCGTCGGGCGGGTTCACCTCCTGGATCAGTGCCCCGTTGGACAGCGTCGTACGGTGCCGCTCCCCCAGGTCGGTCAGGTGCCAGTCGATGGCCAGGCGCTCGTGCCAGGCCCGGGGACCGTCGACGCGGATGGCGAGCGAATCGAAGATCTTCTCCACGGTCAGCGCGGCGTACAGGTCCCGGCAGGCGAGGTCCGCGGTGGCGGTGACGATGCCGTCCGCCAGCTCCAGCGCGCCCATGAGGTAGAAGTTGCGCCACGTGGCGTTCTCGGCGCCGTGCCCGAGCCGGGTGTAGACCTCGGCGAGCAGGTCGCGGGCCTCCTTGTTGCCCTCGTCGGCGAAGACGGCGTGGTTGAGCAGCTGGGCGGCGAAGCGCAGGTCGTTCTCCGTCATGTAGCGCCGGGCGAACGCGACCACGGCCGAGCCGCCGCCCAGGCACTCGACGTACCTGATCGCGCTCTCCTTCGGCGGGTGCTCCCACAGATGCGCCGGGTTGCCGTCGAACCAGCCCAGGTAGCGCTGGTAGATGGCCTTGACGTTGTGGCTGACCGAGCCGTGGTAGCCGTGCGTGTGCCAGGCCCGCTCCAGCGCGGGCGGCAGCTGCACGGCCTCGGCGATCTCGGCCGCCGTCAGGCCCTTGTTGAGCAGGCGAAGGGTCTGGTCGTGCAGGTAGGCGTACATGTCGCGCTGCTGGGCGAGGAAGCGCGTGATGTCGCCGCCACCCCAGGTGGGCCAGTGGTGGGCGGCGAAGGCGACGTCGGCCCGGCCGGCGAACAGGGAGATGGTCTCGTTGAGGCAGCGGGCCCAGGCTCTGGCGTCGCGGACCGGGGCGCCGCGCAGGGGGAGGAGGTCGCGCTGGTTGCGGGTGGCGCTCTCGGCCAGGCACAGCGCGCGGCGGCCGGGGATGAGGAAGGTCATCTCGGCCGGGGCGTCGGATGCGAACTGGAAGACCATGCGCACGCCGTCGACCGTCTCCTCCTGGCCGGTGCGGGAAATGTCGGCGGTGGGCGGGATGATCGACAGGGTGCCTGTGGAGAAGGTCATGCCGAGGCCGCAGCCGATCTGGCCCTCGGTCGAGCGGGGCAGGGCGGTGCCGTACATGTAGACGGCGCGGCGGATCAGGGCCGGGCCCACGCACACGCCATCCGACAGGGCGTGCTCCATGAATCCGGCGGGGGCCAGGATCGGCACGCCGCCGCGGGTGACGCCGCGCACGCCGCCGAAGTGTGCGGCGTGGGAGTGCGTGTAGATCACGCCGGTGACGGGGCGCTCGCCGCGGTGAGCGCGGTACAGCTTGAGCGCGGCGGCGGCGCACTCGGTGGAGATCAGCGGGTCGATCACGATGACGCCGGTGTCGCCCTCGACCAGCGTCATGTTCGACAGGTCCAGGCCGCGTACCTGGTAGACGCCGTCGGTGACCTCGTACAGACCTTGTCTGGCGCACAGCTGGGCCTGCCGCCAGAGGCTGGGATGGGCCGTCTCGGGGCAATCCCCATGGAGAAAGTCGTAGGAGTCGTTGTCCCAGATGACCCGGCCGTCCGCCGTTTTGATCACTGCGGGGCTGAGCTTGGCGATGAAGCCGCGGTCCGCGTCCTCGAAGTCGCCCCTGTCGTGAAGTGGAAGGTCTGCCATGCCTAGCCGCATGCCCGGTATTCAGCCCGGGATAGCTCAATAAACGCCCCTAAGAGCATGAATCTCGGGCAATAAGGACATGCGATGATGTTGGACCTGTCAAATCCTTTGCGGGAGCTGCCCATGGAAGCGTGCGTGTTCGACCTCGACGGTGTGCTGGTCGATTCCGAGCCGGTCTGGGAGGAGGTACGCCGGGCGTTCGTCGCCGAGCACGGCGGCACGTGGCAGCCGGACACCCAGTCCAGGCTCATGGGCATGAGCACCGCCGAGTGGGCCGCGTACCTGCATGAGCTCGGGGTGCGGATGACGCCGGACGAGATCGCGCGCAGCGTGGTGGAGCAGATGGCCGCGCGCTACCGCGACGAGGTGCCGCTGATGCCGGGCGCGGTGGAGGCGGTGCGGCGCCTGTCCGGGCAGGTCACGCTGGGGCTGGCCAGCTCGTCGCCGCGCCGGCTGATCGACGTGGTGCTGGACGCGGCCCAGCTCAAGGAGTGCTTCGCGGCCACGGTCTCGACCGAGGAGGTCGAGCGGGGCAAGCCGGCGCCCGACGGGTACCTGGAGGCGGCGCGGCGGATGGAGCTGGATCCGCGCGGCTGCGTGGCGGTCGAGGATTCGAGCAACGGGCTGCGGTCCGCGCACGCGGCCGGCATGCGCGTGATCGCCGTACCGCATCCCCGCTATCCGCCCGCGCCGGACGCGCTCGCGCTGGCCTGGCGCGTGCTGGCCGGCCTCGACGCGCTCACGCCCGACCTGTTCTCGTGATCTGGTGCGCCCTGTGGCTATGCTTTCGGAATCGTGCGAGACATCACGGTTTTCAGCGGCAGCGCCCACCCCGAACTGGCCGAGGAGATCTGCGCCCACCTGGGCACTCCCCTGCACCCCGTCCAGGTCAGCCGATTCGCCAACGACGCGCTCGAGGTGCAGCTGCAGGCCAACTGCCGCGAGCGTGACGTCTTCCTCATCCAGCCCCTGGTGCCGCCCGTGCAGGAGCACCTGGTGGAGCTGCTGCTCATGCTCGACGCGGCGCGCGGCGCGTCCGCGGCCAGAACCACGGTGGTGTTGCCCCACTACGCCTACGCCCGATCGGACAAGAAGGACGCCCCGCGCATCTCCATCGGCGCGCGGCTGGTCGCCGACCTGATGGTGGCCGCGGGAGCCAGCCGGGTGCTGGCGATGACGCTGCACTCGCCGCAGGTGCACGGCTTCTTCAGCGTGCCCGTCGACCACCTGCACGCGCTGCGCGAGCTGGCCGCGCACTTCCGCCGGTACGACCTGTCGAACACGGTCGTGGTCTCCCCCGACCTCGGCAACGCCAAGGAGGCCGCGCACTTCGCCCGCCTGCTCGGCACCGGGGTCGCGATGGGCGCCAAGCAGCGCTTCAGCGACGACCGCGTGGTGATCAGCTCGGTCATCGGCGAGGTGACCGGCAAGGACGTGATCATCCTGGACGACGAGATCGCCAAGGGCAGCACGGTCATCGAGCTGCTCGACCGGCTGCGTGAGCTGAGCGTGCGCTCGGTGCGGGTGGCGTGCACGCACGGGCTGTTCGCGGGCGGGGCGATCGAGCGGCTGAGCGCGCTGCCCGAAGTCATCGAGATCGTCTGTACGAACACCGTGCCGCCGCCCAAGCCCCACGACAAGCTCACGGTGCTGTCGATCGCGCCCGCCCTGGCCGAGGCCATGCGCCGCATCCACGACGGCGAGTCCGTGAGCGCCCTGTTCAGTACATCCTGACGGTCTGCGCGGTCACGCGCCGGCCCTGGTGGGAGGCGAGGAAGGTGATCACCTCGGCCACGTCCTCGGGCTGCCCGACGGACCGCAGCGGGCCGTGGGTGCGAGCCGCCTTCTCCACCTCTTCGTTGATCCAGCCGGTGTCGGTGACGGGCGGGTAGACCATGTTGGCCGTGACGCCGTACGGGCCGAGCTCGTGCGCGGCCGACATGGTGTAGTTCTCCTGGGCCGCCTTCGCCGCGCCGTAGCTGACCTCGGTCGGGAAGCCCTCCGGGCCGCCGGAGGTCAGGCCGACGATGCGGCCCCAGCTCGCCCCGCGCTCGATGTGCCGCCGGGCGAACTCGGAGATCAGCAGCGCCGGGGCGCGGACGTCCACCGCGAACTGCCTGTCGTGCGTCTCGGCGTCCACCGGCCGGATCGGGCGGCCGAAGGAGTCGCGCTCGGCGGGCGTGAACGTGTCGCTGAGCCAGCCGCTGGCGTTGTTGACCAGGATCTGCACCGGGCCGAACGCCTTCTCGGCCTGGTCGAACAGGACTTTGGGGGTCGCGGGGTCGGCCAGGTCGGCCTCGGCGGACTCGGCCGTGCCACCCGCCTCGCGGATGCGCTGGACCACGTCATCCGCCCCGCCGCCGCGCGCGCGATCGTAGGTCTCCGGATATGCCGGATGGTTCAGCGGACCGAGCCGTTTGTACGTCACGAAGACCGCGGCCCCCTCGGCCGCCAGCGCGATCGCGGTCGCGGCGCCGATGCCGTGATTGGCGCCAGTGATCAACGCAACCTTTCCAGCCAGGCGTGTATCGATCATAGTTGCCATCATGCACGCAGCGACCGATCGCCTGCTAAGGCATTTTCTCGAGGCAGTGGAGCCGTCCGTTCCCCTTGTCGCGTTATGGGCGCACGGCTCGCTGGCGACGGACGACTACCAGCCGGGCCGCAGCGATCTGGACCTGATCGCCGTCGTCGACGAGCCGGTGACGATGGAGCAGTGGCGGCGGATCAAGGGCCTGCACCGGGGGATGGACCTGCCGCTGGCGGACAAGTTGCACTGCTCGTACATGCCCAGGCAGGAGCTGGCGGACCTGTCCACCGAGCACGTGACGTGGGCGCACGAGCGGGTCTTCCGCCGTCCGGTCACCGCCGTCACCCGGCGCGAGCTGCACACGAAGGCCCTGGAGCTGTACGGGCCGCCGCCCGGCGAGCTGCTGCCACCGGTGTCGGACGCGGAGCTGGCCGAGTTCGTGCGGACGGACCTGCGGGACTTCTGGCTGGTCATGACGCGGGGACGGCGCCGGTGGCTACGCGACATCTGGGTGGACATGGGCACCGTCACGGTCGCCAGGGCCACGGTCACCTTGCGGGACGGGCGGCTGATCAGCAAGCGGGAGGCCCTCGAGGTGCTGCACGAGCTGGGCGCGCCCCCGAACGTGGTGGCCGACGTGCGGGCCCGCAGGTATGGCACACCTGCGCCGGTGCTGAGCCGGTTCAGGAGGGCCAAGCTGGCTCGCGCGTTCATCAGGTCCACGATCACAAGGACCCTGCGGTAAGGGGCTCCGCCGTCACGATGGGGTGAGCACCGCGGTGAGCGTGGTCAGCGCCCCGGTGATCTGGTCCGGGGTCAGGCCGAGCACCGAGCGCTGGTAGCCGTACACCTCGGGAGCCAGGGGCGCGAGCAGGACGTCGACGAGCGCGTCCCGGCCGGGCGTGCCGGCGGCGACCAGGAGCGCGCGCACGTGTGCGCGCCAGAAGCCGTACGCGCCGGTCTCGAAGCGTGAGCGGCCCACCTCCGAGCCGAGCACCAGGTGCGAGTGGTCCTCCAGCAGGCGCACCATGGCGGCGTAGAAGGCGGCCAGCCGCTCGGCGGGCGGCGCGCCCGGACCCAGCGGCGGCTCGCCGCGCAACAACTGCTCCTGCAGCTTCCGCTCGTGCTCGTCGAGCAGTGCGACGGCGATCGAGGCCCGGTCCGGGTAGCGGCGGTAGAGCGTGCCCCGGCCCACGCCGGCCTTCTTCGCGATGTCGTCCATCGTCACGTCCTGCGGCGCCTTCTCGGCGAAGAGCAGGGCGGCCGCCTCCAGGATCCTGGCGCGATTGCGGGCGGCGTCGGCTCTCTCCATGCCTCGCAGTGTATGTGGACGCATCGTCCGCTTACATCAAGTGGACAGCGTGTCCAAACCTCCGCGACTTCTTCAAGGGCCACTTCAGGGTCGAGGACGGCGCTCGCGCTGATTGTCGGAAGGATAGTCTTGGCCCGTGTTACCACCTGAACCAGGGGAAGGGCGGCAAATGGGGGAAAGCAGGCAGTCCTATCTGGTGGCCGCGACGTCGGCGGTGTCGCTGCTGCGCGACCCGGCCGTGGCCGCGGCCTGGGACAAGCCGAGCGCGCTCACGGAGTTCAGCGTCGGAGGGCTGGCCGGACACCTGGCCCACCAGATCGTCAGGGTTCGCGACGCGCTATCGGTGGACAACGGTGAGGTCCAGACGCCGATCGGGCTGCTGGAGCACTTTTCGAGGTCACCGTGGGTGCAGGCGGGGCTCGACCACGAGAGCAACGTGTTCGTCCGGCGGGGCGGGGAGGCGGCCGCCGCCGACGGGCCGGGCGCGCTGGTGGAGCGCACGCAGGCGCTGCTCGACCTGCTGACCTCCGCGCTGCCCGCCGAGCCCGCCGACCGGGTGGTGCACCTGCCGTGGGCCGACTGGTCGCTCACGCTGGACGACTTCCTGCTCACCCGGCTGGTCGAGCTGGTCGTGCACTCCGACGACCTGGCCGCCAGCGTGGGCATCGAGACGCCGGCACTGCCGGAGCCGGTCATCGAGCCGGTGGTCGAGCTGCTGGCCCGCCTGGCCGTGCACCGCCACGGGGCGACGGCCGTCATCCGCACGCTGAGCAGGGCCGAGCGGGCTCCGGCCACGATAAGCGCTTTCTAAGCCCGCGACGGCCGCCTTCGACGCTCAGGAAGCGATCATGCGCAGGGCCGCGACCACCTCGCGGCCCGACAGCGCGCTGTCCGGGTCGAGCAGCCACTGTGACAGGAACCCCGCCAGCATGGCCTGGTAGAACGTCCCGGTCAGCCGCTCCCGCTCGGGATCACTCCCCGGCTCGATGCCCCCGAACAGCTCCGCGAGCCCCAGCCGCCCCTCCTTGGTGCCGCGCACGAGCTGCTCGCGCACGTCGGGCATGTGGTCGATCTGCCCGAGCAGCTCGAACTGGGTGACCCACAGCGGCCGCAGCCGCGCGAACGACTCCACCACCCGATCCCAGGCCGCCTCGAAGCGCTCCAACGGGGTCGCGTCTGGCTTGACGTCGGCCGACAGGGTGGCCGCCAGCTGCTCGCCCCACTCCTGCATCGCCTCGAACAGCGCCTCGTTCATCAGCGCCTCTTTCGACTTGAAGTGATAGCCGATGCCCGCCAGGCTCACGCCGGAGGCGTTGGCGATGTCCCGCGCCGTGGTGCGCGAATAGCCCTTCTCGATGAGGCACCGCTTCGCTCCGGCCAGCAGATCTTCCCTGTTTCCCATGCCCAGAGGGTAGCACAACTGTCTGGAAAAATTGTCCTAGACAATCGTCTGAGACAGATGTACCGTCAACGGCATGACGAACATCCTGATCTCCGGCGCAAGCATCGCCGGCACGTCGACGGCCTACTGGCTGCGCAGGCACGGCTTCACCGTCACCGTGGTGGAGCGCGCCCCGGCCATCCGCGAGGGCGGCTACAAGGTGGACATCCGCGGCGCGGCGCTGCAGGTGATCGAGCGCATGGGACTCATGGACGCGGTCCGCGCCAGGAGCACGGACATGCGGATCGGCACCCACTACGACGCCAAGGGCCGGCCGGTCGCGACCATGGACGCGGATCTGTTCGGCGGGCGCATGGGCGGTGACGTCGAGATCATGCGCGGCGACCTCAACGAGCTGCTGTACGACCTGACGCGCGACGAAGTCGAGTACATCTTCGACGACACGATCACCGGCATCGCCGACGACGGCACGGTGACGTTCGAGCGCTCGGAGCCGCGCAGGTTCGACCTGGTCGTGGGGGCGGACGGCGCACACTCCGTCACCAGGAGGCTGGCCTTCGGCGAGGAGTCGGAGTTCGCCCGCCACCTCGGCCACTACATCTCGATCTGCTCCGTGCCCAACACCCTGGGCCTGGACCGCGAGGAGGCCGTGCACGCGGCTCCCGGCAGGACCGCGAACGTCTACAGCACCCGGCAGGACACCGGCGCCAAGGCGCTGTTCATGTGGTCGTCGGAGCCGCTGGCCTACGACCACCGGGACCAGGGCGCACAGAAGGAGCTGCTGGTGCGGGCCATGGCGGGGGCCGGGTGGGAGGTGCCGGCGCTGCTCGACGCCGTACGCGATGCCGAGGATTTCTACTTCGACTCGATCGCCCAGATCCACATGGACCGCTGGTCGAAGGGGCGCGTGGTCCTCGTAGGCGACGCGGCGTACTGCGCCTCGCCGGCCTCGGGGCAGGGCACGAGCCTGGCGATCGTGGGGGCGTACGCGCTGGCGGGCGAGCTGGCCACCGGCGGCGGGACGGACGGCTACGAACGGGAGCTGCGCGATTTCGTCGCGGCGAACCAGGCACTCGCCGAGCCGAACCTCAAGGGCATGGTGGTGCCGTCGCGACTTGCCCTGTGGTTCCAGCTCAAGATGATCAAGCTGATCCCGCACCTGCCGGGCCGCGACCGGATGGTGGAGAAGGTCGCCGGGCCGATCCACCGAGCCGCGAACGCCATCTCGCTCAAGAACTATATGGAATGAAGCGTTCCGTTCTGATATAGTGAGATCAGAACGTTCCGTTCCGAGCAGATAGGGATACATCATGACTTTCCTCGTCACCGGTGCCACTGGGACCGTCGGCCGTCTCGTCGTCGAGGAGCTCCTCGCGGCCGGGCAGCAGGTGCGTGCCCTGACCAGGAACCCCGCCAAGGCCGCGCTCCCCGAGGGCGTCGAGGTCGTCGCCGGCGACCTCGCCCGGCTCGACTCGCTGGCCGGTGTCTTCGACGGCGTCGAGGCCGCTCACTTCATCAACTTCGCGGGCGACGACTACACGCCCCTGCCGGACGGCGCCGGGCTCGTGAGGCTGGCCGCCGAGGCGGGCGTGCGGCGGGCCACGGTGCTCGGCGGGCGCGCGGACGGCGAGCTGGAGCAGGCGCTCGCCGCGTCAGGCATCGAATGGACGCTGCTCCACCCGGTCGAGTTCATGTCCAACACGCTGCGCTGGTGGGCGCACACGGTCAGGACGGAAGGCGTCATCAAGGAGCCGTTCGGCGACCGGCTGAGCGCACTGGTGCACGAGCGCGACATCGCCGCCGTGGCCGCGACGGTGCTGGTCGAGGGGGGCCACGGCGGCAGGACGTACACGCTGACCGGCCCTGAGGCGATCACGCTCAGGGAGAAGGTCGCGATCCTGGCCGCGTCGATCGGCAGTGACGTGCGATTCGTGGAGCTGACCGTGGACGAGGCGCGCGCCAAGTGGCGCGACGACGGCATGGGCGAGGAGACCGTCGAGTTCCTCGTGAGCGCGCTCGGCAACACCCCTGAGGAGGGCTACACGGTCGTCCCGACCGTGCGGGAGGTCACCGGCCGGGATGCGCGCGGCTTCGCCCAGTGGGCCTCGGAGAACGCGGCCGCCTTTCAGCCGTGATCGGTGACCTCCGGGAAGTCCTCGACCGGCCGCTCCTTGCCGAGCAGGTGCCGGTCGAGGAAGGCGGCGAGGTGGGCGCGGGTGATCCGCAGCGCCCGCGCACCGTCCATCTCCTGGGCTGGGATGCCGAGCTGGGGCCTGAGCACGGCGTAGTCGACGAAGGCCGAGTGGTCCGTCCCGGCCACCGTGATCCAGCGCTTCCAGCCCTTGAGGTTGGCCCAGGACCTCTTCCACGAGTCGTCGGCGCCGTCGGGCGTGTGCAGCGGCGGCGCCCCGATCAGCATGAACGGCCGATCGAGCGGCTCGACGATCGGCTTGAACGTGCCGTCCAGGTTGACGCCGGCCTTCACCCGGGGGTCGGCGAGCATGGTCTGGGCGGCGCTGTTGCCGCCCATCGAGTGGCCCACCATGGCGATCTTCGACCGGTCGATCACCTTGCCCCAGCGGCCCTTGGCCAGCTCGTCGAGCACGAACCGTACGTCCTTCGCCCGGCTCGCGGCGACCTTCCCGCCGTCCTGCCCCTTGACGCAGGCCAGGCATGTGGTCGTCCGGCCGTCGGGGAACGTGGCGACCGACTCGTAGGTGTGCTCCACGGCCGCGACCAGGTATCCCCTGCTGGCGAAGTCCTCGGCCAGCGAGGTCAGGGTGGCGCGCTGGAAGGTGAAGCCGGGTGACATGACGACGAGCGGCATTCGACCCTTCCGCATGGGGGCGTCGAGCCTGGCATACGTCCTGACCTTGGTGAGCGCGTCCGGGGCGACGTCAGGGTAGGGCTTCAGGATCGCGGCGGATTCCTGCGGAGTCATGTAAGTCACCCGCTTCCCGGTGGCCTTCCGTGCCGGATACCACAGCGTGACCATGAGTTCCCGCTTGTCCGCCTCGGGGTTCCAGGGGTCGGGGCGGCTGGAGTCGATCAGGTGCAGGCTGGTCGTGCCGACGGGCTTCGGGCCGGTCGGCTCCGGCAGGGCGAGGGCGTCCGCCTGGGCGGCCTGCGGGGCCGCGGCGAGGACGGTCAACGAGGTGGCCGCTAGAGCGAGGGTTTTGCGCATGGGTCCACGCTGGCGGCCGGCGGTGCCCGGGCGTACGCCCCGATCGTCGATCGGCTCTTACTACTTTCGTCGTAAAGGCATTTCCGGTCCAGCCCATACGGTGTGACCATGCGGTTCGTTCTGCTCGGCGCGGGTGTGTTCGCGTTCTCGCTGCTCGTGGTGCAAGGGCAGGCCGGAGTGCCGTCGAGCCTGCCTCTCCCGGTGCTGATCGCGGTCGCCGCCGCCGCGGGCACGGCCGCCTGGTGGGTGCGGCGGTCCTGGTGGCCGCTGGCCGCGGTGGGGGCCGTCACCTACGCGTGGCTGGTGATGTGGCCGCCGCTGCTGATCGCCTCCTACTACGCGGGCCTCACGCTGAGCAGGCGCCGCATCGTCGCCTATCTCGGCGGCTGCCTGGTGGTGTGCGGGATTTCCGCCCTGGTGGGCGAGTGGCAGAACGGGCTGCACGAGCAAGCGACCGCGACCCTGGGCAACGCGCTGTTCATGGCGCTGGCCATGATCGGGCTGCCGCTCTCACTCGGGCTCTGGGTACGCGCCAGGCGTGAGAGCCTGGCGGGGGCGCAACGCGAGCAGGTCATGCGGGCCGAGCAGGCCAGGGCGCAGGAACGGGCCAGGATCGCCAGAGAGATGCACGACGTCGTCGCGCATCGGGTCTCGCTGATCGTGCTGCACGCCGGGGCGCTGGAGGTGCGGACCGCCGACGATGAGACGGCCAGGGCCGCCGCCTTGATCGGCGGGATCGGCCGGGAGGCGCTGGCCAATCTGCGTGACGTGCTCGGCGTGCTGCGGTCGTCCACGACGGATACCCAGCCGCCGCCGACACTCGCCGACCTCGACCGCCTTCTCGACCAGTCCCGCGCCCTGGGCATCGCGGTGACCAGGCATGACGAGGGCGAGGTGCGGCCGGTCGAGGCGACCGTGGAGCGGACCGCGTACCGCGTGGTGCAGGAGGCGCTCACCAACGTGCACAAGCACGCGGGGAACGCCGGCGCGGACGTGCGCATCCGCTACGGTCCGGGCGAGCTGGAGGTGGAGGTGCGCAACCAGCCGCCCGCGGCGCTCCACGCGAAGGTGCCCGGCGCGGGCTGGGGCCTGGTGGGGCTGCGGGAGCGCGTCGAGCTGCTCGGCGGCACGCTGCGGACCATCCCGCAGGACGGCGGCGGCTTCCTGGTGAGCGCCAGGATCCCCGCATGATCCGGGTGCTGGTGGTGGACGACGAGGAGCTCGTACGGTCGGGGCTGCGGCTGATCCTGGAGGCGGCGGGCGACATCGCGGTCGTCGGCGAAGCCCGGGACGGCGCCGAGGCGGTCTCCGCCGTGGCGCGGCTGCGGCCCGAGGTCGTGCTGATGGACGTGCGCATGCCGGGCACGGACGGCCTGACCGCCGCCGCCCGCCTGCTGTCCCTGCCGGACGCGCCCAAGCTGATCATGCTGACGACGTTCGACCTGGACGAGTACGTGCACGAGGCGCTCCGCCTGGGCGCGGTGGGGTTCCTGCTCAAGGACACGCCGCCGAGGGAGCTGTCGGCCGCGGTCCGCACGGTCGCCGGCGGCCAGGCCATGCTCTCCCCCTCGGTCACCAAGCGCCTCATCGCCTCATACGTGGACCGCACGCCCTCCCGGGCCGAGACCGCCCGCAGGCAGCTCTCCGGGCTCACCAGGCGGGAGGAGGAGGTGATCAGGGCGCTTGCCCGCGGCCTGTCCAACGCCCAGATCGGCCGCGAGCTGCGCCTGACGGAGGCCACGGTGAAGGCGCACGTCAGCCGCGTGCTTGCCAAGCTGGGCCTGGCCAACCGGGTCCAGGCGGCCATCCTGGTCCACGACGCGGATCTCGGCTAACCCACCACGTCGGCCCAGTGACAGGCCGCCTGCGCCTCGGGCACCGCGGGCAGGACGCTGAGCAGCTCCGACCTGCACTTCCCGTCCACCCCCGCCTCGGCGGCCTTCCTTGAGGCGAGCACCTGGCAGCGGGCGTGGAAGCGGCACCCGCCCGGGATCCTGGTCGGGTCCGGCGGCTCGCCGGTCAGCACCACCCGCTCGGGAGACTCCGGCAGCACCGACATCAGCGCCTGCGTGTACGGATGCCGCGGCGCGGTCAGCACCTGCTCGACCGGCCCGGACTCGACGATCCTGCCGAGGTACATCACGGCCACCCGGTCCGCGATGTTCCAGGCCAGCCCCAGGTCATGCGTGACGACCAGGGCCGACAGCCCCAGCTCCGCCCTGAGTTTGAGCAGCAGTGCCAGGATCTCGCCGCGGACGGAGGCATCGAGCGAGGCCACCGGCTCGTCGGCGACCAGCACCTTCGGGTCCAGCGCCAGCGCGCCCGCGATCACCACGCGCTGCCGCTGCCCGCCGGACAGCTCGTGCGGATAACGCAGGAAGAACCGGTCCGGCGGCCGCAGCCCCGCCCTCGACAGGGCCGTGGCCACGACCTCCCGCTCGTCCGGCAGGCCGTGGATGCGCGGGCCCTCGGCGACGGCCTCGTAGACCGTGTGCCGGGGGTTGAGCGAGCCCGTCGGGTCCTGCAGGACGAGCTGCACCTCCCTCCGGTAGGCCTTGAGCGCCTTGGAGCGGTAGTCCAGCGCGGCGCCGCCGTAGCGGACCTCGCCGGAGGTGGGGCGCTCGAGGCCGAGCAGCGTGCGGGCCAGCGTGGTCTTGCCGCAGCCGGACTCGCCGACCAGCGCCACGATCTCACCCTCGCCGATGGCGAGGTTCACGCCGTCCACAGCGCGGGCGCGGCGCCCGCGCGAGGTGAACTCCACATGCAGGTCGCGGGCTTCCAGCAGGATGGGCCGGGTCGTCGAGACGGCATTGGCCGCGGGGGGAGCTTGCTCCCCCCGCGAGGCAATCGCCTCTTCCTCGCTTTTCGGGGGGGCCGCGGGGGGCTTGCCCCCCGCGTGGGTGTCGGTCATGAGGCCTCCTCCTTCGCCCTGACGTGCACGCAGGCGGCGGTACGGCCAGGGCCGGCCGACCACAGCTCCACGTCCATGGTCGCGCATTCGTCCAGCGCGACCGGGCAGCGCGGGTGGAACGAGCAGCCGCCCGGGAGCTGCATCGGGTCGGGCGGGTCGCCGCCGAGCCCCTTGGGCGCCAGCCGTGAGACCGGGTCGCCCACCGTCGGGAACGCCGCCGCCAGCGCCCGGCTGTAGGGGTGCTTGGCGTCGGTGAAGACCTCGCGCGACGGGCCGTGCTCGACGACGCGGCCCGCGTACATGACGGCGAGCCGGTCGCACACGTCGGCGAGCACCGACAGGTCGTGCGAGATCATGATCAGCGAGATGCCGTGCTCGGCCACCAGCTCCTTGATCAGCGTCAGGACCTGGGCCTGGACCATCACATCGAGCGCGGTGGTGGGCTCGTCGGCGATGATCAGGCGCGGTGAGCAGGCCAGCGCCATCGCGATCATCACGCGCTGCCGCTGCCCGCCGGACAGCTCGTGCGGGTAGCTGCGGGACCGCCAGGCCGGCAGGCCGACCTGTTCGAGCAGCTCGGCCACGCGCTTGCGGGCGCCGTCCGGCTTGGCCAGGTTGTGCACGAGCAGCGGCTCGGCGATCTGGTCGCCGATCCTGCGCACCGGGTTGAGCCCGTGCTGGGCGCCCTGGAACACGATCGAGGCCTCCGCCCAGCGCACGGCCCTCATGCGGCCCCACTTCATGGTGAGGACGTCCTCGCCGTCGAGCAGGATCCGGCCGCCGACCCGCGCGTCCCTTGGCAGGAGCCGGAGCAGCGCCATGGCCAGGGTCGACTTGCCGGATCCCGACTCGCCGGCGACTCCGAGTGCCGCTCCGGAGTCGAGGGTCAGCGACACGCCGCGCACCGCGGGCACCTCGCCCGAGGCGATGCGGTACGTCACCGACAGGTCGTCGAGTTCAAGCAGACTCATGCGACCCTCCTGAGCCGGGGGTTGAGCACGGCCTCCAGGGCCCGCCCGCACAGTGTGAACGCCATGACCACGGCCAGGATGGCCAGGCCCGGGATGAGGATGTACCACCACGCGCCCTGGGTGGCCGCGCCGTAGTCGTACGAGCCGCGCAGCATGGTGCCCCAGGAGGTCTTGTTCGCGCTGGCGCCGAGGAAGGCGAGCGTGGACTCGGTCACGATCGCGCTGGCCACCTCCAGCGTCGTGCTGGCGAGCAGCAGCGGCGCCACGTTCGGCAGCACGTGCCTGGTGGTGATGTGCCAGTGTCCGGCGCCGAGCGCCTTCGACCGCTCGATGTACGGCCTCGCCTCCACGGCCATGGTCTGCGCCCGGATCAGCCGGGCCGTCGACGGCCACGTCGTGATCCCGATGGCCATGATGATCGTGAACGTGCTGCCGCCCAGGATGGCCGCCAGCACCAGTGCCGTGATCAGGGACGGGAGCACCAGGAACCAGTCGGTGACCCGCATGAGCGCGCCGCCGGCCCAGCCGCGGAAGTGGCCGGCGGCGACACCGACGACCAGGCCGATCACGATGCTGAGCAGTGCGGCGAGGAAGCCGATGAGCAGCGACGTGCGCGAGCCCCACCAGACCATCAGCAGGATGGAGCGGCCGGACTCGTCGGTGCCGAACGGCTCGCTCGGGCTCGGCGGTGCCCACTTCTCCCCGGTGCCCCTGACGACGCTGGTCACGTCCTCGCCGATGAACAGCGGCGCGATCAGCGCGAGCACCACGGCGATGACGAGCGTCATCAGGCCGATCATGCCTGCGCGGTGGTGGCGGAACTCACCCCAGAAGCGGCTCAGCGCGAGCCGCCTGCGGGTCGCGGCGAGGCTCGTCATGCCGACCTCACCCTCGGGTCGAGTATGTGGTAGACCACGTCGGCGAGCGTGTTCATGAGGACCACGGCCACGGTGATCAGCAGGAACGTGCCCTGCATGAGTGTGAAGTCAGGCACCCTGATCGCCTCGTAGAACAGTTGTCCCAGCCCCGGCCAGGTGTAGATCGTCTCGACGGTGACCGCGCCGCCGACCACGAAGCCGATGCGCATGAAGACCAGCGTCACCGTGGGCAGCAGGGCGTTCGGCACCGCGTGGCGGCGGCGAACCTCGTCGTCGCGCAGGCCCTTGGCCCGGGCCACGGTGACGTAGTCCTGGCTGACCTCCTCCAGCAGCGACGACCGCATGACCAGCAGATATTGCGCGTACACCACGGCCACCAGGGTCAGGCACGGCAGCACCATGTGCGAGGCCACGTCCAGCACGTAGGCGAACCCGTCGGGCGCGTCCACGCTCTCGATGCCCCGGAACGGCAGGATGCCGGGGATCGGGCCGATTCCCACGCCGAACACCATCATCAGCAGTAGCCCGAGCCAGAACGTCGGCACGGACCACAGCACCAGCGACGTGCCGGTGGAGAAGCGGTCGAACCGGCTGCCGCGCCGCCACCCGGCCCGGGTGCCCTGCCAGATCCCGAGGCTGACCGCGATGACCAGGCCCGTACCTGCCAGCAGCAGCGTCGGGCCGATCCGCTCCCCGATCAGGTCGAGCACCGGCCGCTTGTACTCGTAAGACGTGCCGAGGTCCAGGCGGAGCGTCTTGCCGACGAAGTCGAAGAACTGGTCGATCAGCGGCATGTCCAGGCCGAGCTTGCGGCGCTCCAGGTCGAGCTGCGCAGGGGTCATGTTGCGGCCCTGTGCGAGGTTGCGTACGGGGTCGCCGGGGAGCAGCCGGAACACGAAGAACGTGCCGACGATCACCATGGCGATGCTGAACAGCGCCCCACCGGCCTTCGACAGCGCGTATCGCAGCGTGCCTCGGTAGGTGGGACGCTCGTCACCAGGGCCCGCCGCCTGGACGGCGGGCTCTGCCGCTTCTAGCGGAGTTGTCATTCGCGCTCGTCCGCGACGCCCTTGCGCCGCCTCGTCAGGAGGAATGCCGCCAGACCCAGGACCACCACGCCGCCGACGATACCGGCGATCAGCCCGGTGTTGGAGCCGCCGTCGCCGCTCGCGCCGCTCGCCGCCGTGGCCTTGGCGTCCACGGTGTAGAACGGCCAGTAGCCGCTGCCGCCGTACAGCAGGCCCTTGTCCTCGGGGATCGGGGTGATGCTGGTGATCCGGTCCTTGCGGTAGCCCTCGAGGTCGTTCGGGTAGTAGATGGCGATGATCGGGGCGTCGGTGTAGAGCCGCTCCTGCATCTGCTTGAGCATCTCGGCGCGCTTCGGCCGGTCGAGCTCCTTCAGCTGGTCCTGGTAGAGCTTCTCGAAGGTCTCGTCGCAGTAGAACGACTCGGTGCCGCCGCCCTCGCCGCCCGGAGCCGGCCTGCGGCTGCACAGGTGCGTGGCCATGACCTCTTCGGGGTCGGGGTTGACCGACCAGCCGCTGATGGCGATGTCGAACAGGCCGGTGACGCCGGTCTCCTCGCTGAACTTGCTGGAGTCGAGCTTCTTGGTGGTCAGCGTGATGCCGACCTCCTTGAAGAAGCCGGTCAGGTATTCGGCGAGCTTGTCCTCGATCGGCGTGTCGGTGTGGATGCTGAAGCGGAACTCCAGCTTGCGCTTGCCGTCGGGCATCGTGCGGATGCCGTCGGAGCCCTTCTTGTAGCCGGCGTCGTCGAGGATCTGGTTGGCCTTGGCCACGTCGTAGGTGACCTTGGTGTCGCCGGTGGCCTCCCAGAAGAAGTCCTTGTACATCGGCGGGACGATCGAGCCGTCGGCGGGCTTGGCCAGGCCGTTCTGGACCTCGTCGACCAGCTTCTGCTTGTCGATGGCGTAGTGCAGCGCCTGACGGACCTTGGCGTCCTTCAGCGCGGGGTGACCGTCGCCGACGGGCTTGTCGTCGGTGGTGGTGGCGCCGTGGTTGATCTGCAGGTAGCTCGCGCGCCGGCCCTGCGTGTTCCACGCCTCGATGTTCGGGTCGTTCTGGATGGCCTCGAACTCGGGCGGCTGCAGGCGGCCGATCAGGTCGATGTCACCCTTCTTCAGGCCGGCGATCGCGGCCTGGGGGTTGTCGTAGAAGATGACCTGCAGCTCGTCGATCTTGGGCTTGCCGCGCCAGTAGTTCGGGTTGGCCTGCAGCTTGACGAACTGGTCCTTCTTGTGCTCGACCGCGATGTACGGGCCGCTGCTCACCGACGGGTACTTCTCGGCGCCGTAGTTCGCCATGTCGGTGACCGACTCCCAGACATGCTTCGGCATGATCGGGGTCGGGTTCTCCAGCATGGACGCCTGCGGGGACTTGAGCTTGATCGTCAAGTCCTGACCGCTGGCCGTGACGCTCTCGAAGTTCTCCACCGCCGGGCCGTTGGCCGTCTTGGCGGCCTCGTCCGTCATCATCTTGTTGAACGTCCAGGCGGCGTCGTCGGCCGTGACCGGCTTGCCGTCGGACCACTTGGCGGCGCGGATCTTGAACGTCCACGTGAGCCCGTCCTCGGACGTGGTCCACGATTCCGCCAGGTCGGGGCTGGGCTGGAGCGTCTTGGAGTCGGGGACCGTGAGGTAGCCGTACATCCAGCGGTGGATCGACGTCGAGACCAGGCGGACCGCCAGGAACGGGTTCATCGAGTCCATGGACTGCGTGGCACCGACCCGGACGATCTTCTTCCCCGCCGCCGGTTCCTCGGCTAGGGCTGCGGTCGTGCCCTGACCTGCAACTAAGAGCGCCACGCCCAGCAATGCCAGGCGCGCGAACCATTTCCTCATGAGTGCCTCACCTTCAGGCAGGGGGTTCCTGTGTAGAGAAAGGCACACCATACGAAGACCGCGTGTCAACGCGTGCCGGAAAATTGTTTCATCTTCGTTTCCTTTGGCGGCGTAAATTTTCAGTCCCTTTGGGACTACCGTGAGCTGCGTGCCTCGCCTGCCCGTCGCCCTCGCCGCCGCCCTGACGATCGCGGCCGGGCTGGGGGTGCGGCTGCTGTGGGACGGCCCGGTGTCCAAATACGCCGGGGACGCGCTCTACACCGTACCGATCTACACGCTCGTCGTCCTCGCCCGGCCCAGCGTACGGCCGTGGGCAGCGGCGCTGGTTTCGGCCGGGCTGAGCTGGGCGATCGAGTTCGCCCAGCTCGGGGAGATCCCGGCGGTCCTGCGGCCGGTGCTGGGCAGCACCTTCAACCCGCCCGACCTGCTCTGGTACGCCGTGGGCGCGGCCGCCGCCTGGGCCGCGCACACGCTCTGGCTGAGGCAGCGTCCCGTCGCGTCCGGCTGATCGTCACGCGGCGGCCGCCCGCGCGCCCTTGACCACCTCGGCGAAACGCACCACCCGCTCGGCCTGGGCCCGCGCGGCGGCCCTGGTGGGCTCGCCGACCGGGGCGGTGCCGAACGCGTCGTGGTGCGAGGTGCCATAGGGGTTGGCGTTGGCCTCGTGGGTGTAGCCGGGCGGCACGATCACGCCGCCGAAGTGGTGGAAGCTGTTGCCGAGCGCCAGCAGCGTCGACTCGTGGCCGCCATGGGCGGTCGTGGTCGAGGTGAAGCCGCTGTAGACCTTGTCCGCCAGCAGCCCCTGCGCCTGCAGCCCGCCCAGCGTGTCGATGAACTGCTTGAGCTGCGAAGAGACGTTGCCGAATCGGGTCGGCGTACCGAAGATCACTGCGTCGGCCCACACCATGTCGTCCGGCTCGGCCACCGGGATGCCGGCAGTGGCGCGGGCATGCTCGGCCCAGAGGGGGTTGCTGTCGATCGCGGCCTGCGGCGCCAGCTCGGCCACCCGGCGCAGCCGCACGTCCGCGCCCGCCTCCTCGGCGGCGCGGGCGATCCCCTTGGCGATCTCCGTGATGGTGCCGGTGGAGGAGTAGTAAATGACGGCGAGGTTGACCATCTCAATGTTCCTTTAGTTCAGCACTGAAAGATTCGGCACGACAGTACGACAAGATATTTCAGTGCGCAACCTTTGATAGGTTGGGGAACATGAAGTGGCTCAGTGAGGAGGAGCAGCGCGTCTGGCGGGCCTTCGGCAGCGCCACCCGCCTGCTCAATGAGCGCCTGGAGCGCGACCTGCAGGCCGCGGGCATGCCGCTGACCTACTACGAGCTGCTGGTCATGTTGTCGGAGGCGCCGGACCGCACGCTGCGGATGGCCGAGCTGGCCAAGTGGACCCGGTCCAAGCCGAGCCGCATCTCGCACGCGGTCAACAAGCTGGAGCAGGCCGGCTGGGTCCGGCGCGAGCACTACGCCGGGGACCGGCGCGGCTGGCTGGCCGTGCTCACGGACGAGGGCTTCGAGGCCCTCCGGACGGCCGCTCCGCTGCACGTCACGAGCGTGCGCGCGAATCTGATCGACGCGCTCCGCCCCGAGCAGCTGCGTCAGCTGGAGGAGATCAGCCGGACCTTGCTCGATCACCTGGGCCATTAGAGCGTCCGGAGACGCTCATCGGCCTCCACCGGCTCACCCGAAGCCGATGGAGGCCTGAAGGTGAAGGTCAGTGGCAGCCGCCGGAGCCGCAGCAGGACCCGCTCACCTGCGGCAGGAGCTCCACCTTGCCGGCCAGCTCGTAACCGGCCTCCGTCACGGCGGCCTCCACCAGCGTGGGGTCGAGCGGCGCCGCGCTCGTCACGGTCACGGCCCCGGACGCGAGGTCCACGTCGACCCCGCTCACCCCGGCCACCTTGCCGACCTCCGCGGTCACGGAGCTGACGCAGTGGCCGCAGGTCATGCCCTCAACCTGGTACGTCGTGACAGTCATGGCTCAACTCCTCAGTCTCGTGCTCTTGACGGCTCCACTATACCCCCTAGGGGTAATGACGCATACATCCGACCCTGCCGGATAGGGGACGGGAAACACAGCCCAAGGGGGAGTTCACATGATGAACGGCAAGACCATCGCGTTCCTGGTCGCTCCTGAGGGAGTGGAGCAGGTGGAGCTCACCGAGCCGTGGAAGGCGGTCAAGCAGGCCGGCGGGACGCCTCGGCTCGTCTCCACCGAGCCCGGCCAGATCCAGGCGTTCCACCACCTGGACAAGGCCGACACGTTCGCCGTGGACGACACGGTGGACGCCGCCGATCCGACCGCGTTCGACGGCCTCGTGCTCCCCGGGGGTGTCGCGAACCCCGACCGCCTGCGTACGGTGCCGCAAGCCGTACGGTTCATCCGCGCCTTCTTCGACGCGGGCAAGCCGGTGGCCGCCATCTGCCACGCGCCCTGGACCCTGGTCGAGGCCGACGTGGTGCGCGGACGCACGCTGACGTCCTGGCCCAGTCTCCAGACCGACCTCCGCAACGCCGGCGGGAACTGGGTGGATCAGGAGGTCGTCGTGGACACCGCGGGGCCGAACACGCTGGTGACCAGCCGCAAGCCGGATGACCTCAAGGCCTTCTGCCAGGCGGCGGCCGACGCGTTCGGCCGGTAAGACCACACGCACGGCCTTCGGGCCACGGGCGGTCATGGTGGGTACGGTTCGTGCGAGCCGTACCCACCAGTTCACTCGGCTAGGGTCACAGCGTGGATCTCCATCGCATGCCGGCCGCCGAGGTGGACGTCTCCCCCGACCTGGTTCGGCGGCTCCTGGCCGACCAGCAGCCAGACCTTGCCCACCTGCCCATCGAGGTGATGGCGAACGGGTGGGACAACGTCACGTACCGGGTCGGCGACGCACTGGTCGCCCGGCTGCCGAGGCGTGAGGTGGCGGCGAGGCTGGTGGCGCACGAACAGCGGTGGCTCCCGGTTCTCGAGCCTCGGCTGCCGCTGCCGGTGCCTGTGCCTGTGCGGGTCGGGCAGCCAGACCTTGGCTACCCGTGGCCCTGGAGTGTTGTCCCGTTCCTGCCCGGGCAGGTCGCCTCGCGGAATCCGCCTGCTGATCCGGGAGACACCGCAGTCCGTCTGGGCACGTTTCTAGCGGCTTTGCACACTCCCGCCGCCCCGGACGCGCCCGTCAACCCCTACCGCGGTGTCCCGCTCGCGGAGCGCCACGTGACGGTCGCCGAGAACCTGAGCATCGTGGGCGACCTCGTCGACCACCGGGCCGCGATGCGCGTATGGGAGACTGCGCTCGCGGCACCACGGTGGGACGGGGCCCCGGCGTGGGTGCACGGCGACCTTCACCCCGCCAACATTCTGGTCCATGGCGGCCGGGTCAGCGGCGTGATCGACTTCGGTGACATCACCTCCGGCGACCCTGCCACGGACCTGTCCGTGGCCTGGATGCTCTTGCCTGCTGAAAGCCGCGATGCTTTCAGGAACGCCTATGAGACAGCAGGCCAGTGCGCGGCAGGCGACGAGATCTGGGTACGGGCCAGAGGCTGGGCGCTCGCGCTGTCGCTCGCGTTTCTCGCCCACTCGGCCGACAACCCGATGATGACGGAAATAGGCCGCCACACCATCACCGCCGTGCTCGCATAGCGTCATCGCCGCCGGGTCTCCCCCACCGTCGAATCAGGACGCCTCGAAGGCCGCGGCCACGGCCGTCCGCACCTCGTCCATGGAGGCGGTGCCCAGCTCGCGCTTGATGGAGGTCATGTCCACGTCCGGCATGCCGCAGGCGACCGCCCAGTTCCAGGGCGACAGGTCGCCGTCCACGTTGAGCGCGAAGCCGTGGCTGGTGACGCCCCGGCTCTGCCGCATCCCGATCGAGACGATCTTGCGCCCGGTCTCGGCGGTCCAGACGCCGGTGAGCAGCTCGGACCCCGGCGGCGTGTCCCGCCGCTCAGCCGGCAGCCCCAGCTTGCCCAGCGCCTCCACCAGCCGCAGCTCCACCTCGCGCACATAGTCGACGATGCCCTGATCTTCGCCCAGCTTGACGATCAGGTAGCCGACGAGCTGCCCCGGCCCGTGGTAAGTGAGCTGGCCACCGCGGCCCGTCTCGACCACGGGGATGCCCCGCGACGGGTCGGGCAGGTGGGTCATCGGCGTGCGGCGGCCGACGGTGAAGACGGACGGATGGCTGAGCAGCCAGAGCGTGTCCGGACGCGCGTCGCTCTGGCGCTGCCCGACGAGGTCGGTCATGTGCTCCATCGCCTCGTCGTAGTCGACGAGATCGTCCTGAATGAGTGTCAGCGGCCTTGCCCTCATGCTTCGAGGATAAGCCGCCTCCAGGATGGCGAGCGCACTCGTACCCGCCCGAGGCCGACCCGCAGGCCCGGCACCCCGCCCCGGAGGCGCACCCACCACAGTCACTCGGTACGCGGCGCCGTACGGTAACCCTTCGGCTCCTCCGGGACGAGGATCCACATGACGACGTAGACGACCCACAGCGGCCCAGGAATGAGCGACAGGAGCAGCCAGAGGATCCGGACGAGAGTGGGCGGCAGGCCCATCTTGTCGGCGAGGCCCCCGCAGACCCCGGCTATGATTCTGTGCTCTCGTGAGCGGTACATGATGTCCTCCGTAGGTTACGACCTACCTGTAGAACGGACAGCCGGCCCGCAGGACTCCCGCTAGGAACCCTGAGAAAACCCTGTAAGGGTCAGCCATTCAAGTGCCATGCCCAGATGGTGGCTGGTCAGTCCGCGTCGCGGGTCCACGTGGACGAGCAGGAAGTCGTCGAGACCCTGATGCACCCTGAGGTACTCCTCGTCCTCCGCCCACACCTGGTCGTCGAACCAGACGAACGGCCGCCGCCCCGCGTACGCCGCCACGTGCGGGGTCTTGAACATCTCGCCGTGCTCGCTGGGCACGTCGGTGCTCAAGGGGATGACGGGGAGGGAGGGCAGGCCGATCCTGGGCGCGATCCAGTCGTTGGCGTGCTGCTCCCAGGTGGTCGCCCAGACCAGCTCGGCCCCGGTCGCCACGGCGAGGTCGAGGAGTCTGCGGCCGTGCCGGGGGTTGAGGTGCACGGTGTAGACCTCGCCGCCGATCGTGCACCGGTAGCGCCGGAACTCGGGAGTGGGCCGTCCCATGGGGTTGAGCACGCCGTCCACGTCCAGCAGCAGCAGAGGTTTCACTGCCCCGCTCCGGCTCTCGCCTCGGTGCCCGCCCGGAATTCCTGCGGGCTGATCCCGCGTACGCGTTTGAAGGCCGCGCTGAGCGCGAACGGGCTGCCGTACCCGACCTTCCTGGCGACCGAGCCGATCGTGGCATCGGGCTCGCGCAGCAGGTCGGCGGCCAGGGCCAGCCGCCAGTCGGTGAGGAAGGCCATCGGCGGCTCGCCGACCAGCTCGGTGAAGCGCCTGGCCAGCGAGGCCCGGGAGACGCCCACCTCGGCGGCCAGGGCGGCGACGGTCCACGGGTGCGCGGGGTTGTTGTGCAGCATCCGCATGGCCCTGCCGACCACGGGGTCGCTCATGGCGCGGTACCAGGCCGGCGCCTCGTGGGTGGCGAACCACGTTCGCAGCGCCGCGATGAGCAGCAGGTCGAGCAGCCGATCCAGGACGGCCTCCTGTCCGGGCTCGTCCTTGACGATCTCGGCGCCGAGCAGTGAGATGACCGGGCCGCCCGGCTGGACGATCAGCGGAGGCAGCGCCTCGAGCAGCCGCCTGCTGACCTCGCCCTCCATGCTGTAGGCGCCGACCAGCAGCACGGTCTCGCCGTCGGGGTCGTTGCCCCATGTCCGCACGCCCAGGTCCATGGCCTGGTAGAGGGACTCGCCGTCGAGCGTGGTGCAGTGCTGGCCGGGGTGGATGATGATCTGTGGCTTGGTGCCGGGGTCGTCGGCCACGATGTACGGCTCCGGCCCCCGGTTGATCGACATCTCGCCCGGCCCCAGGCGTACGGGCTCACCCTCCTCGGGCACGATCCACGCCTCCCCGCGCAGCACCGCCGTCACCGCCAGCGGGGACTCGTCCTGGACGCGCATGGACCAGGGCGAGTCCAGGATGCAGCGGAGCAGGAAGGCGCCACGGGCCCGCGGGCCGTCGAGTAACGCCGCGAGCTGATCCATGGCTAGACGATCGCATATGCCATTGCGCTTCTCAACCATGGAGAGTCTTACGGTATGGCGAGTTACTAGAGGCATGACGATTCTGGTTCTTGGCGGCACGGGCAAGACCGGCCGCCGCGTGGCTGACCGACTCACCGCTCTCGACCTGCCCGTACGGATCGGGTCCCGCTCCTCCGTACCGGCCTTCGAATGGACCGACCGCGCCACCTGGCCGGCCGTGCTCGACGGCGTCTCGGCCGTCTACGTCTCCTACTACCCGGACCTGGCCTTCCCGGGAGCGTACGACGACGTCAAGGCGTTCACCGAGCTGGCGGTGAGCCGCGGCGTCCGGCGGCTGGTCCTGCTGTCGGGCCGGGGCGAGCCGGAGGCGCAGGCGAGCGAGCGGACCGTCGAGGAGTCCGGCCTGGAGTGGACGGTCGTCCGCTGCAGCTGGTTCATGCAGAACTTCAGCGAGGACTTCCTCCTGGATTCGGTACGCGAGGGCGTCATCGCCCTGCCCGCCGCCGACGTGCCCGAGCCCTTCGTGGACGTGGACGACATCGCCGACGTGGCCGTGGCCGCGCTCACCCAGGACGGCCACGCGGGCAAGCTGTACGAGCTGACCGGGCCGCGCCTGCTGACGTTCACGCAGGTGGCGCAGGAGCTGTCCGAGGCCACCGGCAGGCGGATCTCGTTTGTCCGGGTGACGCCGGAGGAGTATGTGGCGGCGGCCGTCGGGCAAGGGTTCCCCCGGGGCCAGGCGGAGAGCCTGGCCGCCATGTTCACCGAGATCCTCGACGGCCGCAACGCCAACGTGGCCGACGGCGTACGGCAGGCGCTCGGCCGCCCGGCGCGCGACTTCGCCGACTTCGCCCGGGCCAACGCCCACGTCTGGGAGGTCTGACTACGGCTGCCGGTCCGGCAGGTCCTCGCACAGCGGGTCGGGGACCGCGGGCTCCGAGGACACCAGTTGCCCGCAGCGGACCTGCGGCTCGTTGTCCCCGGCCCGCATCAGGGCGATGACGGCGTTCAGCGGATCGTGGCGGTCGGTGTTGTCGAAGCGCAGCACCCCGCTGACACCGTTGATGAAGTCCCGGCCGGAGATTCTGGCGAGTTGGTAGAGCACGTCGCCGCGGCTGACGGGTGGGTTCGAGCGGGGGTCATAGACGATGTTGGCAGCTCTGTGGAGCGCCTCTCCCGCGGCGTAGGTGAGGATGAGATTGTCGTCCGCCAGCATCTCCATGCCGGCCGAAGGCTGCTCCTGGAGCAGCCCGGCGATGAAATGCGGCAGCGGCCTCGCCGCGCCGCCGGATGACGCCTTCGAGGGGAACGACCAGAGCCGGCGGTCGGCCAGACTGGTGTAGTACAGCTCGACCCTGTCCTGGACCAGGGCCCCGCCCTTGTTGTAGGCGGCCTCCCGGGTGACGTCGTCGCCCGCGATAACCTTGACCCTTCCGGCTCCGCACGGCGTCTTGGCCAGCGCGCCGATGAAGGCGGTAATCTCCGGCGAGCGGCCGGCGTAGAAATAGACGTCCGGCGACTCGGCGCAGGCCTCGCCTGCGGCTTTGTCGATGCCGCTCTCCACGGTGTACGGCACCCGCACGGGCCGCGCGCCGCCTTCCGCCTCGAAGGCCTCGGCGAAGTCCGCGGCCAGATCGCCGGTGTAGACCTCACCGGCGGAACCGTCCTCGACGATCACGGCTGTCGGCGACTCCACCTCCTTCAGCAGCGTGCGCCGTGCGTACCGGGCGGCCAGCGCGGCCTGCCGGTAATTGGTGGGGCTCACGTGGAAGTAGTATCTCGTGGCCTGGCCGTCGACCTTGCCGAGATCGTCGGCGGTGCCCGTGGTGCCCACCATGGGGATCTTCTCGCGGGCCAGGACGCCGATGGCCTGGCGCACCCCATCCAGGCTTCGCGCGAACCCCACCACGCCGACGACGGAGGAATCCCTTCGGGCCAGCGCGGCGATCTGCTTCGCGGCCTCGGCGCCCTGCGCGTATTCGTCACCCGCGTTCGCCAGCAGGATGCGGATTCGAGGGCTGCCTGTCTTGTCCCGCTGCAGGGCGACCAGGGACCGCAGCTCTCCCAGTCGGCCGACGATCCGGCTACCGACGTCTCCGTCCGCCATGGAGTACTCGCCGAGCACGACCAGCGACACGTATTTGTGCTGCTTGGTGATCTGAGCGTTCTGCCGGTCTATTTCCGCGATCAGCGACGCCAGCTCGGGGCGCAGCACCTTGGGAGTGGGTCCCTTGTCGTTGAGCACTCCTATGCATTCCCGGCCCACCTTCCGCACCCAGGTGAGCTGGCACCGCTGCTCGGCCGCGACGGCCGTGGCCCGCTGGTCGTGCAGGGTCGCCACGATGGGCAGGACCACCATGAGCACGGCGACCAGCCAATAGAGGGCGGCGCGGCGCCGTCTCACTCTCGGCCGGAAGTCCGTGGCGACGGACCTCGCGCTGCCCTCCGGCGCGTCGACCACGAGGTAGGGACACGCGACCGACCGAGCCGCCCGCGCCCGCCAGGCACGGACCTGCTCCGGCATGCGGGAGACGCGGGTCTGCGCGTGCTTCACCGTGTCGGCGGGGGGAGCCGCCTCACTGGAGGTGAGCACAAGCAGCGGCACGTGCTGCCCCGTCCGCTCGCGCTCGTCGTGCACACCGCCGATGAACCGGTGGGCGACGTGCTCTCCCCCGGTCCCTGACTCCGTGCTCATCCGGCCTATCAGCAGCACGCAGTTGACGCTCCGCCCCCAGCTCGGCCACGGCCAGCGGCGCTGGTAGGCCTGGCGCAGGTCCTCGCAGAAGGCGTGCACGAGCAGCGTGTCGAGCTGCTCGTCGGTGGTCTTCATGGCCAGTCGCCGGTGGTAGGCGTCCATCGGCTCGCCTTTTTGGCGTGGGAAATAGTCCTTGTGCTTGGCGAACCTCCGATAGGACAGCCAGCCGGTGGCCATCAGGCCGACCTGGACGGCACTCGCCGCCGCGCTGGCCAGCGGCGGGCCGATGAGGGCGATGTGCTCGACCACGGCGACCACGCGTCCCAGCCCGGTGAAGAGGCCGGCGCTCACCGGCACCCAGGCGGGCAGCGCGCGGCTCAGGTAATCGACGATTTCGCCGGTCTTGACCGACGCCCACCGATTCCTGCGCCATTCTCTGTACGCCTGCGCCCAGCGATCCGATTCGTCCTCCCCGTCGGCCGGATCGCTGCCGCTCCTCCGCCATTCGATGGCCCAGAGCACAAACTTCGACATGGGGAACCGCGGAGGGGGCATCAGTGAAGCGGGAATGCGCCGGCCCAGCTCCCTGGTGATCAGCTCGACCAGCGCGGGCGTGTCACCGATCTGTGCGAGCTTCTCCCGCCGGACCACGGCGCACGGAGCTCTCCAACTGTAGGGCCTGACGAGCTGCTCGGCGACCTGGCTCGCGTCGTCCTCCCCCACGAAGACAAGCACGGGAAGATGCCGATCCTTCCGCCACACCGCGGGCCGGGACACCAGATCCTCGACCGCCTTGTGCGGCCCCTCCCCAGAGAAACCCAAGTCGGACATATGGTGCTCCCGGTCGAGCTTTTGGCGGCATATAAAGCCCATAGAATCGCACTGTGACGACAAGGTCGATGAGGGAAATGAGCAGGACCCTCATACCAAGGCGTTATGAGCGACGGATTTGTCGTGACTAATTCCCCCTTACCACTTTGGCAGGATCCCAGCCGGGCACCGCCTCGTCCAGCACGAGCACCGAGAGAGGCAGGGATGTGAGACTCAATGGTGCTCCTTGGACCGGCCGGAGCCTGTAACGTTCATTTCAGGAGGCGGCGAGTCCTGTAGCTTTTGTTTCCAAGCAAGAGTAATGAGCGCTACACAGGAGTCAATATCCGTAATGGAAAATTCACACAGCCCAATCGAGCAGCTCAGGGCCATGGTCCGGCAGCTATGGGAGGACCTGTCGCCCGCTGAGCGGGCCGTGTGCCAATATCTGATCTCCGCCTCGCCCGAGCAGATCCTCTTCGCCAGCGCGCAGGAGCTGGGCAGCGCGACGGGCACCAGCAACGCCACCGTGGTCCGCACGATGCAGCGGCTGGGCTTCGGCGGCCTGCCGGGGCTGAAGCGGGTGCTGGCGGCCGAGTTCACCTCGGCGGTGGCTCCCGACGTGCGCCTCAGGCAGCGCATCAACCACGTCGGCCAGGACCTGTCGAGCATCTGGGAGCGGGTCTTCGACGAGGCCCGCGAGCGGGTCGACCACTGCCGGCGGCTGCTCGACGCGGAGGCGTTCAAGAAGGCGGTGGAGCTGCTGGTCAACGCGCCCGGCGTGGTCGTCTACGGCGCGGGCGCCTCCGAGCCGGCCGCCCACCACCTGGCGCTCAAGCTCAACCGGCGCGGCCACCGGACCCGTATGGTGTCCTCGACCGGGTTCGCGCTGGCCGACGACCTGCTGTGGCTGGCGCACAGCGAGGCGCTGGTGATCTTCCAGCCCGGCCGCAGGCTGAGGGAGATCACCGTGCTGATCGACCGGGCCCACGCGGTGGGCGCGAGCATCGTGCTGATCTCCGACGAGCTCGGCGGCGAGTTCGCCGACCGCGTGAACGCGGTGCTGGCGGCCCCGCACACGCCCACGGGCATCACGGCCGAGCCGCTGACCGGGATCATCGTGGCCGACGCCCTGCTGCTGGCGCTCGACACGCTCGACGAGTCCCGCTCGGTCGAGCACTCCCACCAGCTGAACGCCCTGCGCGAGCAGTTGCTCGGTCCCCGTTTCCGCTAATCTCACCTCGTCACGCCCGCGTTCTTGAAAGGTGTCGTCGTGATCGGCTGGCTAGAAGCGGTGGTTCTGGGATTGATCCAGGGGCTCACGGAGTTCCTGCCGATCTCCTCCAGCGCCCACATCCGTGTGGTCTCCGCTTTCGCCGGCTGGCAGGACCCGGGGGCGGCCTTCACGGCGGTCATCCAGCTCGGCACCGAGACGGCCGTGGTGATCTACTTCCGCAAGGAGCTCTGGGAGATCGTCTCCACCTGGACCAGGTCTCTGTGGAACAGGGACCTGCGCGGCCACTGGGCCGCCCGCATGGGGTGGTACATCATCGTCGGCTCGCTGCCGATCGGCGTGCTCGGCCTGGTCCTGAAAGACCAGATCGAGACCGTCTTCCGTGACCTGCGCATAGTCGGCACCACGCTGATCGTCTTCGCCCTCATCCTGTGGTTCGCCGACCGCACCGCCCGCAACAAGCTCACGCTGGAGAAGCACCTCAGCTTCACCCACGCCATCGTCTACGGCTTCGCCCAGTCGCTCGCCCTGATCCCGGGCGTGTCCCGCTCGGGCGGCACGGTCACCGCCGGCCTGCTGCTCGACTACCGCCGCGAGGACGCGGCCAAATACTCGTTCCTGCTGGCCATCCCGGCCGTCCTGGCGTCGGGGGTGCTGGAGCTGGCCGAGATCGGGGAGGGCCAGGCCCCCGCGTGGGGGCCGACCATCCTGGCCACGATCATCTCGTTCATCGTCGGCTACGCGGCGGTGGCCTGGTTCCTGCGCTACATCAGCACGCACCGCTTCACCGGCTTCGTGATCTACCGGATCATCCTGGGGTTCTTCGTCATCCTCGCGGTCACCATGGACTGGATCCCGGCCCTAGGCTGACGCCGGCTCCCTGTCGCGGGCGGCCGGGTAGTAGGCCGCCCAGGCCTCGTCGCCCATCTTGAGGATCTTCAGCCCCGTCCAGCCGAGGGCGACGACGGGGACGGTCCAGAACAGCGCGGTCGCGGGGCCGTACGAGACGGCGAAGGAGCCGAGGTAGCCGACGGCCACGACGAGCGGCACCCACCAGCCCACGAACCCGGCCCGCCACACGGCCACGGTCAGCACCGGCAGGCCGATGAACCCGAAGAACATCCATGGCATCTGGAAGGCGAAGATCACACCGGGCAGGTTCAGCATCTCGTCGAGGATCTTCTGCGCCTGCTCGGGCGAGTAGTGCTGCCCCAGCCACCACTCCACGGGATCACTCAGCAGCAGGCCGGACAGGGAGATGTAACCGATCACCGTCATCCCGCCCGCCACGTGGCCGAGCCGCGTGGCCCGGCGCCTGGTGAGGTGCACCAAGCCGAGCGCGGCGATGGGCATGAGAATCCAGCTCCAGTGGTAGAGAGCGGACTGGGCCTGAGCCAAGGCGGGGTTCGCGCCGAAGCTGACCGCCTCCCTGTCGTCGCCCCAGGTGCCCGGGTCGACGAAGACGGCGATGGCCTGGAGCAGCGGGGCCACGATCAGCAGGACGCCTGCCGTGACGCGGCGGAATGTCACCTGGTCGTTCAACATGCCGCCGACGGTAGGCGGCGCGCCCGCCCCCGGTCGTCCGCCTCCGGGACGACCGGACGTCCCCTTGGAGACGGAGAAGATCAGGCGGCCACGCTCTCCTTGGAGGGGATCGCCACGTCACGGTAGGTGGCCAGGGTGAACACCAGTGCCACCAGGCCGAGCGCGGTGGCCAGCACGATCACGCCCGCCCGGCCGTACCAGTCGAGCGCCGCGCCGCCGGCGAGCCCGGCCACGAACAGCCCGAGGTACTGCGCGGACGACAGCAGCCCCAGGCCGATCGGCACGTTGTCCGGCACCACCGCGACGGTCCTGAACTGCTGGGCGGGCGCCACCAGCCAGCCGAGCGCGCCCCACAGGAACGCCCACACCAGCGCGACGGGCAGAGCCAGGTTCGCGACGGGGATGAGGGCCATGAAGACGGTGGACGCGGCCAGGCCGATCAGGATCATCCTGCGGGGCCCGTACGCGTCGGTGAGGCGCCCGCCGAGCTGGTTGCCGACGATGCCGCCGACCCCCCACGCCCACAACACGGCGGGCAGCGGCAGGTCGAACAGCGACCCGATATAGGTGTACGCGGTGAACCCCGCCCCGAACATCAGCAGCTGCGTGGCCAGCACCGCCAGCACCCGCCGGTCGGCCAGCGGCGTGAACCGCTCCCTCAGCCGCCCCGACACCGGGATCCTGGCCTCGGGCACCACGGCCGCCACCCAGGCGAACCCGATCACCCCGAGCCCCGTCACCAGCCAGAGCGTGGCCCGCCAGCCTGAGGCCGCACCCAGCAAGGTGCCGAGCGGCACGCCGATCGCGGACGAGACGCTCAGCCCGCCCATCACCAGCGCCAGCGCCCGCCCGCGCCGCTCCGGCGCGGTCAGCGCGTTCGCCACGCCCGAGGCCGTGGGCGTGAACATGGCCGCTCCCGCCGCGGCGATCACGCGCGTGGCCAGGACCAGCGGGTACGTCGGCGCGAGCGCGGTCAGCGCGTTCCCCAGCACGAAGACGCCCATGGCCAGCAGCAGCAACCTCTTGCGCGAAAGGCGCGCGGTCAGGGCGGCGAGCAGGGGCGACAGCAGCGCGTACGCCAGCGCGAACACAGTCATCAGCTGCCCGGCCGCCGGCAGCGAGATCTCCAGATCCGCGGCGATGGGAGGCAGCAGCCCGGCGGTCACGAACATGCCCGTACCGATTGCGAAATTTCCGACAGCCAAGGGATAAAGCCGCGAGCTCATCGAAGAAGCCTCCAGCGAAAAAGTTGGACGCTCATCAAACTGTCTTATAGTTGGATCGTTGTCAAACAATAGAACGGAGGTAGGCTTTCATCCATGCGCCTGCTACCGCATCCCGCCACCGAGGACATCGAGATCACCGAGGTCCTGCGGGCGCTGGCCGATCCCGTCCGGCTGGAGATCGTCGAACGGCTCGCCGCGGCCGGCGAGATGACGTGCACCGTCGCCGGCGACCACCTCGGGGTGCACAAGTCGACCGCCTCGCACCACTACCGGACGCTCCGCGAGGCGGGCGTGGTCATGACCAAGCAGGTGGGCAGGCTCAAATACATGAGCCTGCGCCGCGCCGACCTGGACGCCCGCTTCCCCGGCCTGCTCGACTCGATCCTGTCCGCGACCCGCCACCCAGCCCTGACCGCCCTACCGGGCGCCAACGACCGGTCCTGACCCAGAAGCCCGTGACGAGCCCCGACGCGCTGCCGATCCACCACGTCCTGCCCGAGCTGCTCGACGTGCTCGACCGGCACGGCACCGCGGTGCTGACCGCCCCGCCCGGCACCGGCAAGACGACGGTCGTGCCGCTGGCGCTGGCCGCGGCGGGGATGCGGGTCCTGGTGGCCGAGCCACGGCGGCTGGCCGTACGCGCGGCGGCCCGGCGGATGGGCGTGAGCTACACGATCCGCGGCGAGCGCCACACCGGCGCGAACCCCATGATCGAGGTCGTCACCACCGGCGTGCTGCTCCAACGGCTGCAACGGGACCAGGAACTGGCCGGGGTGGACGCGGTCATGCTGGACGAGTGCCACGAGCGGCACCTGGACGCGGACACGGCGCTGGCGTTCCTGCTCGACGTACGCGACACGATCCGCCCCGACCTCCGCCTCATCGCCACCTCCGCCACCGCCGACGCCGCACCGTGGTCCCGTCTGCTCGGCGGCCCCGTGGTGGCGGCGACGGGCGCCGCCTACCCGGTGGAAACGGTGTGGACCCCACCCCCGCGCCCGGTCGCCCCACCGCACGGCCTGCGCGTCGACCCCGCGCTCCTGTCCCACGTGGCCTCGGTGGTACGCCGCGCGCTGACCGAACACGACGGCGACGTGCTGTGCTTCCTGCCGGGCGTGGGCGAGATCGCGAAGGTGGCGGGCATGCTGGCCGGCATCTCCACGGAGATCCTCCAGGTCCACGGCCAGGCCCCGGCCCACGTCCAGGACGCCGTCCTGTCGCCCGGCCCGGCCCGCCGGGTGGTCCTGGCCACCTCCGTCGCCGAGTCGAGCCTGACCGTTCCCGGCGTCCGGGTGGTCGTGGACTCCGGGCTGGCGCGCGAGCCGCGTACCGACCATGCCCGCGGCCTCGGCTCCCTCACCACGGTCAGGGTCTCGAAGGCCGCGGCCGGCCAGCGGGCGGGCCGGGCGGGCCGCGAGGCCCCGGGCACGGTGTACCGCTGCTGGGCGGCCGCCGACCACGAACGCCTCGCTGATTATCCGCGCCCCGAGATCGCGCTCGCCGACCTGACCGGGTTCGCGTTGCAGGCGGCCTGCTGGGGCGAGCTCGACGCCGCCGGCCTGGCGCTCCTGGACCCGCCGCCGCCGGCCGCGATGTCCGCCGCCACTCGCACCCTGGAAGCGCTCGGCGCGCTCGGCCCCGGCTCCCGGGTGACGGAGCGCGGCCGGCGGATGGCCCTCGCCGGCGTGCACCCGCGCCTGGCCAGAGCCCTTCTCGACCTCGGCACACGCGCTGCCGAGGTGGTGGCACTGCTGTCCGAGCAACTACCACGCGACGCGGGTGACGACCTGGTGGAGATCTGGCGCACGGCCCGCCGCGGCGGAACGGGTTTCGCCGCCCGCTGGCGCCAGGAGGCCCGCCGCCTCCGCAGATCGGCACCCCAGGCGAAGGGGCCGGACCTGCCGGATGACGTGCTGGCCGGGATGGCCGTGGCGCTGGCGTTTCCCGAGCGGGTGGCGCGGCGGCGCGGCGGCGGGTATCTCATGGCGTCCGGCACCCAGGCGCAACTCCCCGAGGGCTCCAGGCTGCAGACCGCGCAGTGGCTGGCCATCGCGGTCGCCGACCGCCCCACCGGCTCGGCGTCGGCCCGCATCAGGCAGGCGGTCGTGATCGGCGAGGACACCGCCAGGCTGGCACACCCCACCACCACCGAGGATGAGGTCGAATGGCGGGTCCCGCCGGGCGAGCGTCGCGGCGACGTGTCCGCTCGCAGGATCGAGCGTCTGGGCGCCATCGAGCTGTCCTCGACCCCGCTCAAGGACGCCGACGTCCGCGAGGCCATCCTGTACGGCCTCCGTACCGAAGATGTCCTCATCTGGACGAAACAGGCCAAGGACCTCAGAGACCGCCTGGCCTTCTGCCACCGCGCGATCGGTGACCCCTGGCCGTCGATGGACGACCTCGTCGACCTGGCCGACCAGTGGCTGGAGCCCGAGCTGTCCAGGGCGCGCCGCCGCGCCGACCTGGAGCGCATCGATGTGGCAACGGCCCTGAGGCGCCTGATCCCGTGGAGCGAACGCCTGGACAAGACGGCTCCCGAGCGCATCGAGGTGCCGAGCGGCTCCCACATCCGCGTCGACTACTCGGGCGAGCAGCCGGTGCTGGCGGCGAAGCTGCAGGAGCTGTTCGGCTGGCAGGAGACGCCCGAGATCGCGGGCGTGCCGGTCCTGGTGCACCTGCTCTCCCCGGCGGGCCGCCCGGTGGCGGTCACCGCGGACCTGGCGTCGTTCTGGCGCGACGTCTACCGATCCGTACGTGCGGAACTCCGCGGCCGCTACCCTAAACACCCATGGCCGGAGGATCCGCTCAGCGCGCCGCCCACCCGCCGCACGAACCGGACCCGCACATGATCATCACCGCCCTGGCAGCCCGCGACAACGCCGAGTGGTGCGACACGATGTGCCGCATACACGGCTCCCCCGGCACGTTCGCCGAGCGGGTCTGGACCAACCCCATCAGAACCCCCGACTACTACCCGGACGCCGTCACGCTGTCCCCCGACGCGACGGCGACCGACGTACTCGAAGGCATCGACGCGAGCCCGGGCGCCTCGGTCAAGGACAGCTTCGCCACACTCGATCTGCCCGGCTTCGACATCCTCTTCGAGGCCCAGTGGATCCACCACCCCGCCCCGGCGAGAACACCGCAGACCACCCCGATCACCTGGGAGGTGGTCCGGGACGCGGCCACGCTGCGCGACTGGGAGCAGGCGTCCTTCGCGGGTGAGACGACGGGCCTGTTTCTACCCGGGCTCCTCGACGAGGTGACGATCCTCTGCGGCCGGATCGAGGACGACATCGTCTGCGGCTCCGTCCTCACCCCACGCGACCAGGTCGTCGGCGTCTCCAACGTGTACGCCTCCGGCTGCGACCTGGACTCCGCCTGGGCCGGCACCGTGACCATGGCGGCGGAGCTGTTCCCCGGCCGCCCGCTGGTCGGCTACGAGACCGACCCGGCGGACGCCATGAAACACGGCTTCACCACGATCGGCCCGCTCCGCGTGTGGCTGAAGAGCTACTAGAGCAGATCCTCCAGAGTCGGATCGTCCAGAGCGGGAAAGCCCTCAGCACCGACCCCCAGATCCTTGAAGCCGCTTGACGTGGCGATGCAGACCACGGGCCCGTCGAAGTCGCGCCGCAGCCGCCGGTAGCCGGCCAGCCCCGCCGCCCCCGACAGCTCCTGCCACATCCCCTGCCGTGCCAGCTCCCCCTGCGCCCGCCGCATCTCCTCGTCCGTCACGAGCACCCCCTCGCCGCCGCTCTCCCGCACGGCCAGCACGCCCCGATGCCCGCCGACCGTCCCGGCGATGCCGTACGCGTCGCTGGGCCCCAGATCGACGATCGCGGCCGGGGCGCCGGTGGCCAGCGCCCGCGCGTGCGGCCCGCCCGCGGCCGTCTCGCAGGAGAACATCCGCGGCGCGGCGTCGGCCAGCCCGAGCAGCCGCAACTCCGTGAACCCCTTCCACACGCCGTAGAGCAACTCGGCGTACCCGGTGGGCGCGAAGACCGCCGCCGGAACGGCTCCGAGCTGCAGGAACAGCTCGTACGCGATCGTCTTGTAGCCCTCAGGGCCGAACGGGTGCCCGGTGTGCGTGACGGTCTGGTTGCTGACCGGGTGGTAGCCGAGCCGATCCACGACCTCCCGCAGCAACGGCCACCGGGCCTCGACGGGCACGGACACGACACGGCCCCCGTACGCGCGGACGAACGCCTGTACGGCGGGCGGCGCCCCCGCCGAGGTCAGCACGATCGCGGGCAGCCCGGCGCGGGCGGCATAGGCGGCCGCCGAGGCGCCGTGGTTGCCTGATGAGGCCACGACCACGCCCGGCGCGCCCGCGGCGACGGCGGCGCTGACGGTGACGCGGTTCAGCCGGTCCTTGTGCGACCAGGTGGGGTTGCGCGACTCGTCCTTGACGTAGATCCCGTCGAACTCCACCAGCGGCGTCCCGCCCTCCCCCAGCGTCGGCGCCTCCAGCGGAGGCAGCAGCGGCGACCACCGCGCGATGTCCGTCCCCGGCTCCTGGTCGAACAGGCTCCTGTCCACCCGCGCGTAGTCGTACACGACCTCCAGCGGATAGGCGATCTCGTCGGTGCTGGTCTTCGGGCAGCCCCGCGTCAGCGGCGGGAAGAGCGGGAAATCGGTCGACCGGTCGCCCAGGGAGCGCTGGCCGGTGGCAAGCGAAGATCCGTTCACGCGTACCAAGCCTAGAAGATCACTGAAGATCTTGTGATGACCGCTGTGTTTCTGGGGGTGGATCGGCCGCGGGCTGTCTAGGCCGGGCTGGGGTCGAGTGTCCAGATGCCGCCGGTGTGGGTGAGTCCGAGGTTGATC
>NZ_VCJS01000121.1 GCF_005893125.1 Nonomuraea basaltis
CGCACCTGATCCTCTCACCGTCCATGGCTGTCCTCGCGTTCCTCGACCCCGGACAAGAACTTCAACACGCAGACTTGACGGGGAACGACAGGAACCCACCCACCGTCCCCATGATCGCGTTCGCGGTCTTGACGGCACAGGAACGACCCGGCATCTTTCTTTTAAGAAGCTTTCCTAAAAGTGCACTGCCCACCTACTGGAGGACAGCGAATGCGCACAAGAAAGCCCGCGGCCCTGGCCGCCACAGCCCTCCTCACCGCCGCCCTCGTCGGCACCGCCTCTCCCGCTCACGCCGCGCCCACCGACTGCTCCACCGGCCGGGACGGCAAGACCGTCTGGGTCTACTGCAGCGGCGGCTCCGGACAATACGCCGTGAGCATCTACGTCATCCACCCCAACCCCACGGTCGGCTCCTGGCCCGAGTACGGCCCCTGCGTATCCCCCGGGCAGCGCTCGGAGTACACCCCCTACCACAACATCCCCTTCCTCGGGCCGGGGATCGCCTACTGCTGACGGGGGGCATGGCCGCCCGGTGTGGCGTTCGATGTCGCGGTGTTGAACCGCAACCACCGACGCCCGGTACCGTACGAGGAGTATCGAACGCGCTGGTGGTAAGTGCGGGTGACAACGCCGCCGGTTGCCGAGGCCGGGTCTCACACACTGATCGCCGTCACGGGGCACTGTGGGGTGTTCACAGGTGGTGCTGGCCAGCGAAGGCCCAGGAGCGGTTCACCGACGTGAGCGCCGAGCAGGCGGAGAAGATCGTGGCCGCGATGCGGGTGTGGTGCCGGCCTCAGTCGCACGCCTTCAGCGCACGAGCACACCGCCAGAGGTGGTGATGTGCTCGCGGCTTAACGGACAGCTCAGTTGAAGGGGTTGTCGTACGTCACGGACTTGGTGCGACTGTTGTAGTTGTTGCCGGGATAGAACCAGCCGCCCGTCGCGTAGATGGTGATGTTCGCGACGGTGGTGGAATGGGTGTACTCACCGTCGTAAAGGAAATGCGACAACTGGCACCCGGAGGGAGCGGGCGCCGAGCCCGTCTGGGTCGGGTAGATCGCGGTGCTGCCGTTGATGGAGATGTAGAAGTTCGGCATGGGGTAGGCCCCGCTGCCCCAGCACAGCCGGAGCGCGTACCTGAACTTCGTGTTCCCGTCGTCGAACGCCACCGTGCCCTCCACTCGGACGAGTGTGAGCGACGGGCCGGCGTTGGAGGTCACGGTGAGGGAAACGGTCTGGTCCGGGCCGTAGGTCGCGTGCGCGGGGGTGACGGGCAGCAGGAGAGCCGCCAGCGTCGCGATGGCGACGGCGATGGAGCCGGCCGTACGACGTGCTCTGGAACGTGTCATCAATTCCGACCCTCGTCTCTTTCATGATGTCCCTGGAACGCGCACGAAATGTATTGTCGGCGCCTCCGGGCGTCCAGAAAGACGGTTATGAGCCGCGATTCGGCCCGGCGTTAAACTTCGCCCCATGGCAGCTCTCGCGAAAGCTGTCCAGGCGGCCCACCAGGTCGGGGTTCAACCCGGCACGACCGTAATGCCGGCACGACGGGTGAAATTTTCATCCCGCCGGGCATTGGCACTGCCGATGGCTTAAGCCCGCGAGCTGAGCAGTTCACGAAGCGGATCGCCGCCGTCGATGAAAAGCCGGGCCTCTGCCGTGGTTGCCGCGGCGATGCGCTGGAGCACCCGCCGACCAACCTCGGGATGCTACTGAAGCGGAAACTGGCCGACAAGACCCGCGAATGCGGCACCCTGCAGCGCTCCCTGGACGCGGCCGCCACCGCCATCGCCGCCCTCCACCACGACAACACCCTGCTGCGGGAGGAGTTGGCAGCCCGTGGCGGCACCGTCGTCCCGCTCCACCGGCCACCGGATCACCAGAAACCAGCCAGCATCGACCCAAGCTGATCAGGCAAAATATCACTGGGCAATTTCGGTCAGTATGAACTGTGAATAACCGAACGCCCAAAGCGGGTAATTTGAAAACTTATTTTCGCGATCTTGATTTGCTGGACGAATTCCGCCTGAATATCCGCCGACTACGATCTGTGGTGAAACGTGTCGGTGAAGGCGAGTACGCTTTTGAGCCAACGCGAAGCCCGGCCTCTCTCTGCACGGCCGCGCCCAGGAAGACCTCCTGCGGCTCATCGACGAGCGGCTCGCTCCTGAGCACCAGGTCATCTTCACCACCCACTCTCCCTTCATGGTCAGCCCCACGCACCTGGACAGAGTCCGCACCGTCATCGATCACGACGGGCACGGCACCAAGGTGTCCGCCGAAATCTTCAAGGCCGACGACGACACCGTCTTCCCTCTCCTGGCGGCCATGGGCGTCGAGCTGACCCAGACCCTCTTCGTCGGCGAGAACAACCTCCTGCTCGAAGGCCCCAGCGACTTGATCTATCTGGACATATTCACCGACGCCGTCGAGGCCCAGGGCAAGCCCGGCCTCGACCCCGCATGGATCAAGATCCCCATCGGCGGCGCCGGCAAGCTGTCCACCTTCGCCACCCTGCTCGGGGCCAACAAGCTCAACGTCGCCGTCGTGGTCGACTCCAGCACCACCGGGGTCGGTGCCATCAAGCGTCTTCGCGACAACGGACAGCTCCGCGACAAGGCCCTCATCGAGATCAGCGAGTTCACCGGCACCAGCGACGCCGGCATCGAAGACCTCTTCGAGCCGGACTTCTACCTCGACCTGGTCAACCGCGCCTACGTCAAGGACGTGCCCGCCCCGATCACCACCGCCGACCTCAACCCGCACGACCCACGGATCGTCCGGCAGATCGAGGCATACTTCCGCACCAACAACATCGCCGGCGGCAAGTTCAACCACTACAAGCCAGCCGCCGTCCTCATGCGCGAGCAGAACACGCTGATGCCGAACATCAGCACCGCCACCCTCGCCCGCGCTGAGCAACTCTTCAGCAGAATCAACGACCTGCTGACCTAACAGGCACTGGCGTGGGGCCCGGGATGGGGTCCACGCCACGCGTCCATCTCGAGCACCGTGACGTGCACCGGCCCGTCATCGAGCGCCCGCCAGCGTAGCGGCCGCTCTTCCGGCGGCCACATATACGCGCCCCGGCCAACCCTTCTTGGCGGCCGGGGCGTCTACGTGTTGGGCCCCAGTGCTCCCCGACTGGGGCATGCCGAGATTACTACTTGATATCTGTTTTGTATAGATTCGGCTGTGGGTACCTGGCTCGGACCAACCTGCCCGACGATCAGGTAGATCGTGCAGGGCAAAGTCCACGCCGCCGGATTGGCCAGCGTCATGCTGATTGATGAGCGAACACCTCCTCGCCCGGGGACCGTGACCGGCTCTGCCGCCTCACCTGCGGCCACCGCGTTGATGGATCAGGCAAGCGCGATCCGCCGCGACAGAGACGCCCGCCGCTGATCTCACCGGCCCGACGCGCGCCAAGCCGAGCTTCCGGCCCGCTACGGTGATCCTTAGGAAGATCGAGACCAGGCTGACCACCGTGAGGGCGAGCTCCTGGGGCTGGGCCATCTCCGGCCCCTCCACCACCTCTTGAACGCGCTGTCCTTCTTCATGCCAACGGCGCCCTCTTCTCCGGGTCGGCCAGCCTTCCCTTCGTTACACCTTGTCCAGGGCGGCTCCCGTGCTCACGGCTGAGCCGGCGACGAGGCCACGCTTCCCAGACCTGATTGATCAGAACAGATTCGGGTCGAGCACCAGGTGATCGGTCGGTTGCTGGTCATCCGCTGCCCTGCAGAAGGCGTCCCGGGGGAGAGGGGGCGTCTGCGGACAAACCCCGGGGCGCCCTCTGCAGGGCAGCGGACAGCGCATCTGGCCGCTGCGGTCACCGTGACGGTCAGCCGTGCGGGCTGTTGAGCCCGGTTGGCCTGCGTCATAGCGAGTTCAAGCGATTACGTTACGCTACAAACTCCGTGACGGATAGTGGTCTTGGGTTGTCAAAATCGGGGCGCACCGGCGCCATTGCTCAGTGAGCGAAGGCCATCTGTTCAGTCGAGGATCGCGGTGGCTTCGATCTCGACCAGGTGGTCGGGGACGTCCAGTGCCGCAACGCCTATCAGCGTGGTCGGCGGTGCCGGGGTGACCCCCAGCTTCGCGGCTGCCCGGGAGATGCCTTCCAGGAGCGGGGGCATCTTGTCGGGCGTCCAGTCGACGACGTAGAAGGTCAGTTTCGCCACATCGTCGAAGGAGCCGCCGACCTCGGCCAGGGCGGTGCCGATGTTGAGGTAACTCTGCTCGACCTGTGCGGCGAGGTCGCCTTCGCCGATCGTGACTCCCTGGGCGTCCCAGGCGACCTGCCCGGCGATGAAGATCAGCTTCGACCCGGATGCGATCGACACCTGCCGGTAGACATCGATCTTGGGCAATCCGCTGGGGTTGACAAAGGTGATGGCCATGATGCCTGTCTCCTCGTTCTGAGCGCCTGTGGGCTCGCGTACGCGCCGGCCAAGACGCTATTGCTCTCTTGTGGATACTCAGGAACTATAAGAGACTGTCCGCTGACGTGGAAGAACGCACTTTTCAGTGACTGGAGAACCTTATGGTGACCAAGCAGTTCACAGGCTCGCCCGAGGATGCAGACCTGGCGCGTGCGGGCTCCTTGGCGCGGGAGATCTTCTCGGACGTGGCCAACAAGTGGGCGTTCCTGATCGTCGAGGGTCTCGGTGATCGCACCCTGCGCTTCAGCGAGCTGCGGAATGAGGTCGAGGGCATCAGCCACAAGATGCTCACCCAGAACCTGCGCATGCTGGAGTGCAATGGCCTGGTCGAGCGCACCGTGTACCCCACCGTCCCGCCGCGGGTCGAATACACCCTCACTGAGCCGGGCCAGGCTCTGCGAGCGACGGTCGACAGCATGTGCGGCTGGACCCGCCGGTACTTCGGTCACATAGAGGCCGCCCGCCGTCGCTTCGACGCCTGACTTCTGCGGCCAACTGGCCTGCAGTTGCCGCGATGGGAGCCTCCCTCCCGTCGCGGTCGGTGGCGATCACGGCGTCGAGCAGGGTGAAGGCGTACGGGCGCCCGCTCTGGTCGGGCGCCGGGCTGCTCGCAAGGAGATCGCCGGCGCTTTCGTGGCACACCCCTGGACGGGGGGCGTGCTGAGCGCGCGAGACTGGAGGCCATGGCCGAGCAGGAGACGGTGGGTGCGGCGCTGCAGGCCCTGTCGCGCTGGAAGCGCGCCTTCTCCGGCGGGGCTTGGCTGCCGAGTGACGCGGAACGCGCGCTGGCCGGGCGGCTGCAGGAGGCGCTCGGTGAGATCGTCGGCCGGCTGTGGGAGCGGCGGCGGCCCAGTGAGGTGGCGGATCTGGCGAGCGTCCAGCATCCGCTCGCAGCGCGGCTGCGCGCCCTGGTCGAGGGGGAGACGGGCCCGCTGGCGGAGGTGACGCGGGCGGTGGACGCCTACGCCGCTGCGTGGCCGGAGCCCGATCCCAGCCTGGCGCGGGAGCGGCAGCACGTGCTGCTGTACGTCCAGTTGGCTCCCCTCCTCCACACGTCGATATCCGGCTGAAGGCGACGTCGGGGCTGAGTTCGAGGTCGATGGGGTGGGGCGATGGCCTGCTGCCTGCAGGAGTCACTCGGTCTGGGCTGGCCGCTGGGAATCGGTGTGCAGTACGAGGCCGTCGCCGGGGGCGGGCCGGAACCCTAGCCCGGCAAGGGCTGCATCGTCGATCTCGGTGACCACGCGCAGGGCACCGGCTTCAGCCGCCTCGCCGACCGCGAGACGCACCAGCGCGTCGCGTACCTCGGGTGGAATGCCGGGCAGGACGTGCACCAGGTCGAGACGGACGGTGGTGCGCTGCTCGTCCTCCCAGGACGCGGCGGCATGACCGACGAAGGGCTTGCCGCGCTCGTTGTTGACGTAGGCCTGCAGCCAGCAGGCGAGCCTGCCTCCGGCGATCAGCTCCCTGGGAATGATCACGTCCATCCCCGCCTCGGCCAGCCAGAAGCCGGCCTCGGTCGGATGCGGGGGAACCGAGCTGATGAAGTAGCCGGTGGGGCAGACGTCCGGGGCATCGCGGGGGTCCAGCAGGACGTACCCGCTGCGGATCGTCCGGCGGCCGCGGCGGACCAGCCCGGTCGCGAGCTCCTCCGCGAGCCGCCCCGCGACGTCCGCGGCCCATTCGTACGCCGAGTGCACCGGCAGGCCGGTCCACGGACTCCGTGGCGCCTTCGGATACTCGACTGCGATGCCGTAGAGGTTCGGGTCCCGCCGCCAGCGGAAGATCACCAACATCCCGTCGGGCTCCGCCCTGACATTGACGGCGGAGTAGCCCTCCGTCACGGCGCCCGCACGTGACAGGCATGTCCTGACCGCTGCGAGGACCTCCTGCCGGGACCACTCGATCACCACGTGTCCCAGGCTCCCACACCTCCGTCTCGCACTCGATACGGTCGCGGCCGACCCCCGCCGCTCCCGAGATCCTGTCCGTGGTGAAGGTCCGCCGTCCCGCGGACAACCATCGACACCCCGGAGTTGATGAGCTACTCACCAAGCTCAACATCCACACCCCAACAAGGTCATCGAGCTCGCCGCCTCACCCCGCTGACCAGCAACAAAAACCCCCGCCTAGAGAATCGCCCACCCGAGCGTCTCCCTGCATTTCCCCAGCTCAGGCCCCAAAACCGAGCCTCCAGCCCTCCGAATTACGTCGAACACCGGGTCGTGGTGGCGTCTGCCCGTAGTGGTTCGGCATACCGTCGGGCGAGCTCGTTGGCGTGGTTGGCGATCGCTGGCCATATGATCTAGGCCTCGTCGTATTCGTCGGGCAGGCGCAGGGCGGGGCCGCCGACGTGCAGGCCGAGTCGAATCGCGCGCCCCTTCGGCTCCTCCCACGCCTCCTGACGGCCGAGCGCGGTGAGGTCGAGGTAGGGGTAGCCGTTGTGGAACTCTTCGATGCCACGGCCGAACGTGGAGCAGGTGTGGTGTACCTCGCCGTCGACCTGGAGGAACGCGCTGATGCCCGGCCAGTCGCCGCGCATGTCCTCGGTCCACGGCATGCCGGCCTCGGCCAGCTCGGCCTGGGTGCGGTAGAAGATCTGCACCGGTGCGACCCGGTCGTCGACGGTCGCGTGGAAGTCGTAGTTGAAGTCACTGCCGGCCGAGGAGTGCGAGGATGCCGCTGAGGGCGCGTCCCACCGCCCATCCGCGAGCGCGGCGCAGGGTCGCACCCGCCGCAGCGGCCACGGCCGGACACGGAAGCGCCGCCACTGACCGGATCTACACCACGTCGAACTCGTTGCCCTCCGGGTCGGTCATCGCCACTGCGTAGTGGTCCAGGCCAGGCTGCGACAGCACCCGCACAACGGCGGCGCCCGCTTCGACCAGGCGCTCCACCTCGGCGTCCACCCGCGCCCGGCGGGTCTCCAGCGGCACATCTTCCCGCTTTCCGCCCACCTTGACGTCGAAGTGGAACCGGTTCTTGACCACCTTGCCCTCAGGCACCTGCTGGAACCAGATCCGCGGGCCGCTGCCTTCGGGATCGACGATGCTGTCATCGCCGTCGCCCTCGCCCAGCTCGTCCTCCGGCACGCCGACGCTCCGCCAATATTCGCGCCACGTGCCGAAACCGCCCGGCGGCTGCTCCAGCGTGTAGCGCAGGGCGCCGGCCCAGAAACGCGCCATCCGCTCGGGGTCGGCGCAGTCGACGACCAGCTGATACGAAACCATGGGCCCCATCCTTCACGACGCGTACGACAGATTCGCCGAGGCCGTCCATGGCTGCCCCGGCCGCGGCTGCCCCGGCCGCGGCTGAGACGTGTCAACGGGCGAAACGCCGCGACGATTAGGCGGGGCGGGCCTGGCCGCCCCGCCTAATCGCATCTGCTCACGGTAGCCAGGTCTGCCGGGCCTGGCGCGAGGCGGTGAACTGGGCGGCGTAGGTGGGGGTGGTCCATACCCGGGTGCCGGGCCGCAGGCTCGGGCCGTAGGGAGCCGGGGAAGTACAGGCCGCGGCCGTGCTGTACCACGATGTTGATCAGGTTTCCGGTCAGCACGGCGGTGACGAACGTGTCCAGGCGTACCGGTCCGGGGTTGTGCCAGGTGGCGGTGTCGTAGCGGCGGTGGCCGTCGACGACGTCGGGAAGGGCGCCGGTCAGCAGGCCGCCGGTGGTCGTGATCTGTATGGAGGGCAGCAGGCCCAGCCAGTGCCGGAGCTGATCACAGATCCAGCACGCCGCGACCCGTTCCCGGGCCATGTGCTCGGTCCGGCGTTGCAGCTCGCCGAGACTGGCCGGGGACAGCTGGTCCCAGGCCACCTTGCGCCCGGTGGGCGGGTGGCCGGTTCGGGTGTTCGAGACGAGGAGATCCTCGTCTCGCCTCCCATCCGGGGCCAAGCCCTCTTGCCGATCCGGCAAAGGCGGCCTTCCCACCGCGCTCGGCGATCCAGGCTGGGGATCGCGGTCGCCAGCTCGTCGCGTCGGGCCACCAGACCGTCGATTACACCGCCGGACCAGCGCGGCATCTTCACCTGGCCACCCTCGGTGGATGTCCCGGTCGAGCTGGGTGCCCGGCGGCCCGACAGGTGAAGCAACTTCGGCGTGAGCACCGCAACCGCGACGACGCTACCTGGCTGAGCGGCAACGGACGCGGCAGCCACCACCCCTGCCGGACTGGCCAACACGAGGCAACGCCCATGATCAGCGGTCAGGTCAACTGACAAGGGACAGCGATGTCCCACCCCCGACCACCCGCACGAGGCTGAGCAAGATCCATTGGCGAAATCCCCTCGGTTTCCGGCCAGCAGTAGCCCTGGCACGAGGCCGGGCCGCCACTCAAGATTCCTCAGTCCAGCTCAGGGCCTCATCTTCAAGGACAACTCCATGGCACAGGACCACACTTGCCGGGAGTTCTCCGGCTGCCCCGTGACCTTACGGACAGTCGTTCGACTTGATCGCAACGCTGACCAAGGCGAGAACCAGGTCGAGATCGACAGAGGTCTCCATCACGATGGCCGCCCATCCCCATTCGCCGTCCGTTTCCAGACGCGTACACGCACACAGGGCGGCCCGCAGCCGGTCGATCACTGGGGTGGTCAGGTGCAGGTGCGCGATGCTGGGGCTGGTCAGTCGCACGATCTCGCGGCCGCCACTGGTGAAGACCGCCCCCGCCGCGGTGGGGAGGAATGTCAAAGCGGGTCAGGACCGTAGCTGGTGGACGGCCTGGCCGAGTAGGGAGGCCCGACGCTCATGCACAGCCTCCCGGGAGGTGCCACATTCTCCATGCTGCCCGGCGCGCTCATGAGCAGGTAACCCGGCGTTCTCCAACCGTTACCTGGTTACGACACCCCGCAACACCTGGCCGGAGTCGGCCCCAAACCACGGTCGGGGATCATGGTCACTGAACGCCCTCTGTCGCCCCCTCTTCGCTCGGCACACTTACCCAAAATGCCCCTAAGGTACGAAAGTGGACAGCGTGTGGACGGTGTCCGACCGGGGAGGGATACGAGCATGACTGTTGAGACACCGGGTGTCTTTGAAGAACAGGCGCGTGCCCAGCTGACGGATCAGCTCACCAGCACTTTCGCCGATGACTGCAGGCCCGAACGGGTCATCGAAGCGATCGACCGCGCCTGGAAGAGATTCGACCAGGCGCCGGTCAGGGACTTCGTACCCTTGCTCGCCGCCAGAATGGCCCGGGAGGAGCTGCGCCGCCTGATCGCCGATCACGGATGATCCCGCCGGACGAAAGGCCATAATCTCGACACCGCTTCGGCGGGAAGCCGCTGGAGCGCCAAAACACATCGGCACGTTGACCGGGTGGAGCCGACGCCGCGGCAGCCGCGAAGGCCTCGCCGCCGGCGAACTTGGCCCCCCACGTCCTACCGTTGATCTGCGGTGTTGCTTATTGACACTCCAGTGGCCCCCTCCGCGCGGCGCGGAGGGCCACGCCCTGAGCACATGGGCGCAGCTCAGGTGAGCGACAGGTCCTTGCGGGCTTGCTCCAGGTCGGTGGCCCAGATCCACATGCGCTGGGAGGGCGGCACCTGGTGGTGTCGATCCGATCCATCGGTTGGCGCCCAGCAGGTCGTGGGGGACCGCCCACTTGCAGATGAGGCGATCGCGGCCCGTTTGCGCCGGCGGCTGGAGGCCGCGAGGCCGGCGATCTCTGTGACGTCTCCGGGCTCGCCGGTCAGGTGGACTGCCGTGGCACGGCTCACGCAGGACGGGACGGCTCCCTTCCTGGTCAGCCGAAACGTCCGGTGATGTAGCCTTCCGTGCGCTTGTCCGCGGGGTTGCAGAAGATGCGGGTGGTGAGGTCGTACTCGACCAGGCGGCCGTGTCGCTCACCGTGCTCGTCGACCTCGGTGGTGAAGTAGGCCGTACGGTCGGAGACGCGGGCCGCCTGCTGCATGTTGTGCGTGACAATCACGATGGTGTAGTCCTTGGCCAGGACCTGCATCAAGTCTTCGATCTTCGTGGTGGCGATCGGATCCAGGGCCGAGCACGGTTCGTCCATGAGGATGACCTCCGGCTGGACGGCGATGGCACGGGCGATGCACAGGCGTTGCTGCTGGCCGCCGGACAAGGTGTGGGCCTTCTGCTTGAGATTGTCCTTGACCTCGTCCCATAGCGCGGCACGGTGCAGGGCCTGCTCGACGGTCTCGTCCAGGTTGCTGCGCCGGCCGTTGACGCGTGGGCCGTAGGCAACGTTGTCGTAGATGGACTTGGGGAACGGGTTCGGCGCCTGGAAAACCATGCCGATCCGGCGGCGTACCTCGATGGGGTCCACGTTCGGCGCGTACAGGTCCTCGCCGTGAAAGGTGATTCTGCCTTTGATGTGGGCGCCGGGGATCAGGTCGTTCATCCGGTTGAGGCAGCGCAGGATGGTGCTCTTGCCGCAGCCGGACGGGCCGATCATGGCGGTGATACAGCGCGGAGCGATGCGCATGTCCACGCCGCGGACCGCCTCGTAGTCGTCATAGAAGACCGACACGTCGTCCAGGACGAAGACCGGGTCGAGCAGCTCGGCCGCGTCGCGGTCGAGGGCGTCCTTGGGCATGTGCTTGATCGTCATGTCAGGGTCACCGGCTTGGTCACCGCCGCTCCTGGGGGCGATTACGGGACGAAGATGGCGATGGAGTTCATCGCCATGACCACGATGAGCAGAAGCACGGTCGCGGTCAACTTTCCAGAGCATGATTGCGCGGCCTCCAGCGCGTGATCGAGTACCCCAGACTCAGCTGTCACAACGACGCCGGATTCTGGGTCTGACACAGATTTCGTGGTCTTCCGGTGGACGGGACTCGGCACTTGTTGATCATGTTGGGTTAACGTTTCGGAGCTTCTGGGAGTCTTCTTCCCTCACCTGGCCGGTGTCTGCATCGAGCGCGTCTTCCGCACCGGTAAGTCGGTGCGGATCCAGGCCAGAACGGGCACGTCGCAACCGGACGGCCATCTCGAACAACGCGTTGATCTCCTCAGCGGCCGCCTCATCGCCGCCGGTGGCCGCCGTGTGGCGGAAATGCAGCAGGCCGACCAGGCCGGCGGCCGCCTTGACCGAGGCGGCCAGGACCGCGTCGGAGACCAGGGCGCGCGGGTCGGGCTCCAGCTGCAGGATCATCGCGACCAGGCTCATGGCGCGGGCCTGCAGCAGCATGAGGGGGCCGGCGCCTTCGTACGCGCTGGCGCCGACGTAGGCGGTGGCGTGCGCGGCGCGGACCTGCTCGGGGTCGATGCCGGCTTCCAGCGCGCCGCTTTCGGCCTGCAGCGCCTGCACCAGACTGTACTGGTCCTGCATGGAGACGAATCTGGTCCAGCCGTGCTGCGAAGCGACGTGCTTGGCGAACTGCCATGCCCACATGGAGGAGGCGCCGAGGTAGCGGGCCTTGCCGGCCTTGACCACGTCGTGCAGCGCTTCCATGGTCTCCTCGACCGGGGTCTGCGGGTCGAAGCGGTGGATCTGCTAGAGGTCGACGTAGTCGGTGCCGAGCCGGCTCAGCGACGCGTCGATCTGCTCCATGATCGCCTTGCGGGACAGCCCGGAGCCGCCCGGTCCTTGATGCATCGGGATGAAGACTTTGGTCGCCAGCACGATGTCCTCACGGCGGGTGTACGTGCGGATCGCCCGGCCGACGATCTCCTGCGAGCTGCCCAGCCCGTAGATGTTGGCGGTGTCCCAGAAGGTGATGCCGAGGTCGAGAGCCTGTCGGAAGAGCGGTTCGGCTCCGTCGTCGCCGAGGGTCCACGACATCTGCTCGGAAGACGTGGCGAAGCTCATGCAGCCCAGCGCCATCCGGCTGACCTTGAGCCCCGAGTCACCCAGTCGCGTGTATTCCATGATCCGTTCCTTCAGCGCAGGGTGGCGTTGTCGATGACGAAGCGGTAGCGGACGTCCGAGGCGAGGACCCGCTCGTACGCCTCGTTTACCTTGTCCATCGAGATGACCTCGATGTCGGCGCCGATCTGGTGTCGCGCGCAGAAGTCGAGCATGTCCTGGGTCTCGCGGATGCCACCGATCAGCGAGTAGGTGTAGACGCGCCGGTTGGCGGCGATCGCGCCGACGGGGAACGAGATCTCCGGTGCGCCGGAGGCGCCAACGGTGGTGAAGACGCCGTCGAGCGCCAGTAGTCCCATGAAGGCGGGCAGGTCGATCCGGCCGCTGACGGTGTTGATGATCAGGTCGAAGGTGCCGGCGAGCGTCTCGAAGGTCTTCGGGTCGCTGGTGGCGTAGTAGTGGTCCGCCCCGAGCCGAAGCCCGTCGTCCTGCTTCTTCAGCGATTGGGACAGCACGGTGACCTCGGCGCCCATGGCGTGGGCCAGTTTGACGGCCAAGTGCCCGAGGCCGCCGAGCCCGATGACGGCGATCTTCTTGCCGGGGCCGGCGCCCCAGCGGGCCAGCGGCGAGTAGGTGGTGATGCCGGCGCACAGCAGTGGCGCGGCGGCGTCCAGGGCGAGGCCGTCGGGGATGCGCAGGACGAAGTCCTCGTTCACCACGATGTGGGTGGAGTAGCCGCCCTGGGTGACGGTCCCGTCGGCGTCGGTGGCGCCGTAGGTGAGGGTGTTGCCGTTGAGGCAGTACTGCTCTTCGCCCTGCCGGCAGTTGGGGCAGATCCCACAGGAGCCGCCACCCCCGCTCAGGTCGCGCTCGCCTGGCTACTCGCGCAGGGCGACGACATCGCACCCATCCCGGGTACGAAGCGGGTCACGCGCCTGCAAGAAAACGTCGCCGCCGACCGCCTCGTCCTCACGCCCGCCCAGCTCCACGCGCTGAACAACCTCACCCCGGCGGCCGGGGACCACCACACCGAGGCGCAGATGCGCCTGATCGAGCGATGAACGCCCTCCCCGCGCGAGCCGTACGCCCCACGATGATCCTGGCGGCCATGGGCATCTCCGCAGCCGCGGCCCTGACCGGGTGCACCGCGACCAGCGACACCGAGGGCAGCGTGCCGTCCGCGACGACCAGCACCGCGGTTTCCGGCTCGTCTCCGGCGGACGGGCCCACGTACGAGGACGGCGAGTACAGCGCCACCGGCCAGTACGGGAACCTGCCGTCCAGTATCGGGGTGTCGGTCACCCTCGACGACGATGTGATCACTGCCGTCGAGGTCACCCCGAACGCGACCAATCCGACCTCTCGTGACCTGCAGGAACGCTTCGCCGCCGCAGTGCCGGCCGTGGTCGTGGGCCGCGACATCGACGAGGTACGCCTCTCGCGTCTGGCCGGTTCCAGCGCCACCCCCGACGGCTTCAACACAGCGCTCGACCAGATCAAAGCCGAAGCCGCGAGATAGCCGGCCGTCATGCGCTTACTGGTGGTGGAAGACGAGGCGGACGGGCCCCGCTGCGCCGTGACACGGCCGCAACCGCGGCGCAGCTGGTCGTCGGTGATCTGACGCTCGACTCCGCACGGCACCAGGTGACCGTGCGCGGGCAACGGCCTGCACTGACGCCGAAGGAGTTCGGCACCCTGCGCCGCAAGCTCGGCCAAGGCTCGATCGAGACAGTCGTCGGCCGCGGCTACCGGCCGCCCGAGCCCGCGAGGTAAGCCGTCATTCCCCGCACTTTCCCGCGCACCTGATCACCTGAACCGCCGTACCCCCATCGATGCACCGACCAAAGCGGAAAAGGACGGCATGGCAGCCCTCAAGCATTGGACGTTCGCCACCCTGCTCACGGTCGCCGCTGCCGCCGGCTGCGCCGGCGGCAGCGGCGCGAGCGGTGGAGAACCGTCGGCCGGCAGCCTGGCCCCGGTGGCCTCCAGCGTGGCGACCAGCACGCCCACCGGAACACCGGATCTGAACGCACCCGAGGAACTGGCCCGCGGTATCGACGTTCCCTGGGGCCTGACCTTCCTGCCCGGCGGCGACGCCCTGATCGCCGAGCGGGAAACCGCCCGAGTCCTGCGCCTGACCCCCGGCAGCGGGCAGGCCCGCCAGGTCTATGAAGTGGCGGGCGTCGCAGCGATGCGCGAGGGCGGCCTGCTCGGCCTCGCGGCCTCACCGGACTTCGCCCAGGACAACCTGGTGTACGCCTACTTCACCGCTGAGCAGGACAACCGGATCGTCCGCTTCCGCCTCGACGGCGACGAACAGCCAGAGGTGATCCTCGACGGTATAGCGAAGGCGACCTACCACAACGGCGGCCGGATCGCCTTCGGCCCCGACGGCATGCTCTACGCCGGGGTCGGCGACGCGGGCAACACCCAGAGCTCACAGGACCCCGACAGCCTCAACGGCAAAATCCTGCGGCTGACACCCGACGGCAGGCCGGCACCAGGCAATCCGAATCCAGGCTCACCGGTCTACAGCCTCGGGCACCGCAACGTGCAAGGCCTGGCCTGGGATGCGCAGGGCCGGATGTTCGCCGCCGAGTTCGGGCAGAACGAACTGGACGAGGTCAACCTCATCGAGCCTGGACGCAACTACGGCTGGCCGGCCGTTGAAGGCGCCGGCGACACCCAAGGCGGCCGGTACACCAACCCGCTGGTCACCTGGCCGGTCAGTGAGGCATCCCCGTCCGGTCTCGCCATCGCGGGTAACACGATCTACGTGGCCGCCCTGCGCGGGCAACGGCTGTGGACCATCCCCCTCACCGGCGACCCAGCCGGCGACCCAGTCGCCCAGCTGCAAGACCGCTACGGCCGGCTGCGCACCGTCCAGGTCGCCCCGGACGGCGCGCTGTGGCTCACCACCTCCAACACCGACGGCCGCATCGACCCCCGCGACGGCGACGACCGCGTCCTGCGTTTCCCCGCCCGCTGAGCCGAACAGCCCGAGAGGACGACATGGCAGGCGTGACCCGTACAAGACAATGGCCCGCGACGTTCGCCGCTCTGCTCATGGCCGCCGCGGCCGCCGGCTGTAACAGCGGCTCCGACAGTGGCGAACCCTCCGCCGGCCCTGCCCCGGTCGCCTCGAGCACAGCGGCCAGCGCACCATCCGGAACACCGGACCCACGACGCAGCGATAGCGTACTTCCTCCCGTTGGTGTGGCCACGCGGGATTGCCGTCGTCGTGATCAGTCCTGCTGCGAGCGAGGGATCCGGATCGCCAGGCTGATCGCCATGTCCGCGACCTGGCAGCTATGGCGGATCAGGCGATAAGCAGACGCACGCCAAGCTCTGCCGCGTCGAGATCGACGAAGTCGCGGTTGCTTTCGGCCCACCGGCCGGATGCGAGGTCATCACGGAGGCTGCGCACTGCCCGCTGCTCAGCGACCGGCCCGACTCTGGCCCAGATCGACATTCCGCGGCGGATATCCTCATCCAGGTACGCCTCGGGCCGGCGCCAGTAGGCCTCGTAGAAGCCGTCCGCGCAGTCCCACGGAATGAGCACCGGTTCCACCCGGGCTCCGATCGAGCGGGCCAGCTCGGCCAGCGACGGCCGGCCGACGAGAAGGCCAGCGCGCTCGGGCAGATAGTCGCGATCCAGCCAGAACAGATCGAGGGCACTGAAGTCCTTCGTGAACACCACCACGCGGCGAGCGACACGCCGCATCTCGCGCAGACCCGCGATCGGGTCCTGCCAGTGATCGATGGTGGCGAAAGCCATCGCGGCGTCGAAGGACTGGTCCTCGAACGGAAGGCTCTCCGCGAAGGCAGCCACGCACGGCGCTGCGCCTGCGGGGCGCTGCGCCCGCATGACCGCCGACGGTTCCACCGCGGTGACGTCACGGTCGGAGGGCTCGTAAGAGCCGGTGCCCGCCCCGACATTGAGCACGGTCTGCGCATCGCCGAGCGCGGCCCAGACCTGGGTCGCGATCCGCGGCTCGGTGCGCCGCGTCACGGTGTAGGTGGCTCCAATGGCGTCGTACAGCTGCGCGCGGGACATCAGGCTGCCTCCATGTCCGGGTGGCAGATCATCGTCGCGACCTACCGGCTTGATGTATCGGATCGATATATCGCCACGATATGGCGCCGGGCGCGCGCTGTGCAAGGCCAGGCGGAAGCAGCTTGCCGGAGCACCGCCGGTCTGATCGCTCTGGCTCTCCTCGGCCCGCGCGGCTCACATCTATGAGGACCCGTTCGCGGTGAGACCCGCAGGAGCAGCCGTCCCGGTGCCGAGGCGGGACCCGGTCGCAATCGCGCTGGGCGTTGCGGTGTGAGCCAAGAAATCCTCAGCGCCAGCGGGCCCGGGCCGCGAATGACGAAGGCCGTTGTGCTCTCGAAGCCGGGCACGACACGGCCGCAGTCGATCTCGCGCGGTCCGGGCGGCAGCAAATACTTGGCTAGCCACATATTGCTGCTACAGTGATTATGTGTCTAGCCACCTAATGCGTGGTGCAACGTTAGGAGTTGTCATGAAAGCCATCGTTTTCGACCGTTTCGGCGGCACGGAAGTACTGCACGAGGCGGACATCGAGGTCCCGCAGCCCGGCCCCGGGCAGGTCTGTGTCCGCGTGAAGGCTGCCGGGCTGAACGCGCTGGACGGCAAGATCCGCTCCGGGATGCTGGAGGCCGTGTACCCGACGCAGTTCCCCTCCGTCCCCGGTCGCGAGCTCGCCGGCGTGGTGGACGCCCTGGGTGAGGGCGTGGAAGACGTGCAGGTTGGCGACGAGGTGCTGGGCTGGTCGGACACCGGCTCGTACGCCGAGTACGCGCTGGCCACCATCGTGGCCCCCAAGCCCGCCGGCCTGGAGTGGCAGGACGCTGCCGCGCTGCCGGTGGCGAGTGAGACGGCCGAGCGGGTCCTGAACCTGCTGGGTGTCGCCGCCGGGGAGACCGTGCTGATGCACGGCGCGGCGGGAGCGGTCGGAACCCTGGCGGTTCAGCTCGCCACGGCCCGCGGAGCACGTGTCATCGGCACCGCCGGCCCCGGGAATCAGGAATATCTCGCCTCGCTCGGCGCCACCGCGACCGTGTACGGCGAGGGCCTGGTCGAGCGGGTCCGGGCGCTCGCCCCTGACGGCGTGGACGCGGTGTTCGACCTGGCCGGGAAGGGCGCCCTTGAGGACTCCATCACCCTGCGGGGCGGCACCGATCGCATCGTCACCATCGCCGACTTCCGCGCGCAGCAGCTCGGCATCACCTTCGCCAGCGGTCCTGCGGAGGCCTCGGCCGCCCGCCTGGCCGCCCTGGCCCAGGACGCCGTGACCGGCAAGGTCGTCACCACCGTCACGACCTATCCGCTCGACCAGGCCGCCACGGCCCAGCAGGTCAGCGACGCCGGGCATGTCCGGGGCAAGCTCGTCCTCACCGTCGGCTGAACACGCTCGCCTCTTCATCCACCCCGCCCGCCGTTTTCCCGATGACCACCCGGTCATCGCCGAACCGAAGGACCACGCATGCTGGACTCTCTGTGGCCGCCGACCGCTGTCGGCGGCATATCCCTGCCGTACCGCCTGGTCATGGCCCCCATGACTCGGGACCGCTCCACGCCGGAAGGCGTCCCGACCGAGCTGAACGCCGAGTCCGACACCGCCGAGCTGTATCCGGCGCTCCTGGACGCGCTGCGCCCGCTGGGCCTGGCCTACCTCCACGTGATGCACGCGGGCGACGAGGCTCTGCTGGAAACCCTGCGCGCGCAGTGGCCGGCCACGCTGATCCTCAACCGGGGCGGCACCGATGTACCCACCCGCGCCAAGGACATCGACAACGGTACGGCCGACCTGGTCTCCGTCGCCGCCCTCGCGCTCGCCAACCCGGACCTGGTCGAGCGGCTCCGCGCCGGCGCGGAGCTGAACGCCCCCGACCCGGCGACCTACTACGGCGGCGGAGCGGCCGGCTACACCGACTACCCCACCTACACGGCTTGAGGCACCGAACCATGCCCCACATCCCCACGACGGCCGGCAAAGGGCCGATGAGCTACGCGATCTTCCAGCTCGCCCGCGCCCACCGCGCCCACGCCGCCGCCCTGCTTCGCGCGATGGACCTGCATCCCGGACAGGAACTGCTGCTGATGCAGCTCTTTGACCGGGACGGCCAGACCCAGTCCGAGCTGCTCGAAAGCGTCGGCCTGGACCACTCCACCGTCTCCAAGGCCCTGCGCCGGATGCAGGACGCCGGCCTGCTCGTCCGCGAGCCGGCCGCACATGACCGGCGCGTCATGGTGGTCCACCTCACCGACAAGGGCCGTTCCATGCGCAAACCCATCGCAGCCCTGTGGCAGACCCTGGAGGAGACCTCCGCGCGGAACCTGTCGGAGCAGCAGGCGGAGTCCTTCGTCGACACCGCCTACGCCATCGCGGAGGCGCTCAACAGTCGCGCGCTTCCGCAAGAAGAATCCGAGTAACTCGCCGGTGCGGCTGGCCGTCTGCACATCGAGAACGGCCGCATCGCCCCGTCCCATCCGCCTTCGGCCTCGGCAACCAAGCCCTCGCTCCTGACCTGATGGAAAGTGAAAACCCATGACTGCCACCGACTCCACCACCCTCCCGGTCCTCGTCGTCGGGGCGACCGGCTCTCTCGGGGGCAAGGTCGTCGACGAACTGCTCAAGCGCGGCAAGAACGTCCGTGCCCTGGTCCGGCCGACCAGCGACGCTGACAGACTCGAAAGCCGGGGCGTGGAGATCGCCCGCGGCGACATGCTCGACCTCGACTCGCTCGTCGCCGCCATGAACGGCGCCGATGCCGTCATCACCACCGCCGCCGGCTACACCCGCGGCGGCAAGAACGCGCATGACATCGACACCGTCGGCAACGCCAACCTCGCCGAGGCCGCCCACCGCACCGGCATCCGACGGTTCGTCCTGACCAGCATCCTCACCAGCGACCAGACGCCCGATGTCCCACACTTCTGGCACAAGAAGCTCGCCGAGGACAAACTCGAACAGCTCGGCGTCCCGTTCCTCGCACTGCGCCCGGGGGCGTTCCTCGACCAGATCGCGAGCATGGCGGGCGACCCGATCGACAAGGGCCGCCTGATATGGATCGGCAAGACCACCGTCCCGCTGACCTTCGTCCGCACCTCCGATCTCGCGGCGTACCTGGCAGCCGCAGTCGACGCCGAGGCCGACGACGGTGAGCGCATCAACATCGGCTGGGACCGCCCGGTCAGCATGCGCGAGGTAGCCGACCTGATGGGCAGCCGGGCCGGAAAGAAGATCAAGGTGTGGGCCGTCCCGTCCGCCGTCGCCCGCGCCGCAGGAGCCGTCGCCGGCCGCTTCATGCCCCTGATCAAGGACATGGCCGCGATGTTCCGCTGGTTCGACACCGGCCGCTACATCGCCGACCCCCGCCGCCAGGAGCAGCTGTTCGGCTCCGTCCCCACGGCCGAGGACGTCCTCGCCCGGTACAGCGACGAGCTGGGCACTGCACAGCACCGGTGACAGGCCCGCGTCCCGGCGGCCCCTGACCAGGACACCGCAGGGTACGAACCGTTGCCCTGATTGGCTGAGCGAACCTGAGCGGAGATGTTTCCCGGGAATTGTCGGTGGCGGTGTGCTGCAGGGAGCGGGCGTGCTCGGGCGCGGCCTTGACGGTGATGATCTGCTCGTCGGGGTCGTCTGTGACGATCAGGAACACGTGCTGTGTCGCACACCGATCGCTAGCGGGGCGCCCCGTCGCGCTCGCTTCTTTGGGCGAGGCGCTGGGCTTGCCCGTTATGCACATCGCTTACCCACTCCCAGCCGGGCTTAGCCGATGGGCCGACCCGCGGGTCACTGACAACCTGATTGTCACGCAGGGCCTGCACGTACGCCCGATCCTGGTCGATCCGGGCATGTACCTCGTCAGCTCCGCCGACGGACCCGTGGCCCGGGACGAAGACATCGACGTCGCCCGCCACGCCCTCCAGCAGCCGCAGCGCGGCGAGGCAGTCCTCGATCGGGTCAACGGTGCCGTTCAGGTCGAGCATGGGAATCAAGACATCAGAGAGCATGTCGCCGGCGACGAGAACCCCGCGTTCCTCAATCAACAGCGCCGCATGGCCCGGAGCATGCGCTTGATGCTCGATGATCCGGATCCCGGGGCCATCCCAAGGGATCTGCGTCGTCTCGGCGGGCAGGCCGGTAATGAGGCCGAGCAGGTCCAGCGGTACCTCCTCGGGGATGCCGACGGCCTTTGCGACCGCATCCACCCCACCCGACAGGCGATCTCGCGCAGTAGCCGCGCAACGCGCGGTGCCGTAACGGGGCGCCGCGCCGAGCCTGGGGTGCCAGAGCAGGTGATCCCAATGAGGATGCGTCGAGAAACCTGCCACAACGGTCTGGCCCGAATCGGACAGGTCATTCGCGAGGCAGGCCAGCTCGTCGCCCAGCACCCCGGCGTCGATGAGCAACACGCCACCCTGGCCCTGCACGACAACGGCGTTGCTCTGGCAGAACTCGCTCTCGTGGACCAGCACACCCTCCGCGACCTGCCTCAGCACGAGCTCGCCTCCCTTGCATCCCGGATGGCGTAGCGATGCATCGTGACGCCCTGCTCGAACGATCGCTGCTCCAGCAGGTCGAGGTCGATCGGCAGGTCGTAATCGTCGAACAGCGGCCTGCCGAAGCCGAGGATGGCGGGATGGGTGCAGAGCAGCAGCTCGTCAAGCAGCCCGGCCCGGAGAAGCTGCGTCGCGATTGCCGCGCCGCCAACCCCGATGGTGCCGTCGGTCTCGGCCCGGAGCGCGGCGAGCTGCTCGATCGCGTCGTCTCCGCCGATGATCCGGGTGTTGTGATCGGCGCTGTGGCGGGTGCGGGAGACGAGCACCTTGGGCTTGGAGGTCCAGATCTCGCCGTACTCACGCATGACATCTGGCAGCGACGCGTCCTCGCGCGCACGTGGCCAGTACTCCTCCATCGTCTCGTACATGACCCGGCCCTGGACCATCAGGGCGAGCGCCTGCGCCCGGGCATTGAACTCGCGGTGCAGTTCCTCGCCGATGCGCAGCCACTCGCCCGCGCCGTTGTCGACGCAGGGATCCTTACCCGCGGCACCGCCGCGCGGGGGCAGCGCGCTCGCTACAGCCTCACTGAAGCCGGTATCCAGACTCTTCCGATCATCTACGCCCTCGGCAACTGGGGCCTCGACTGGCGCCCGGGCAGCGACGAGTTCCGGAGCCGGCAGCAGCTCATGCGCGATGAGGGTCCGGCGTTCATCGAGGAGCTCATGGACGAGCTTCGCGTCCGCCACCTCGGCGCCCCGCCGAAGCCGCACGACGGTCCAGGCCCGTTCGAGCGCCTCGACGCCGCCTACGCCGCGGCCGCCGAGCAAGAACACGTCGATTAACGGTGACGGAACGGCCCCCGCCCTGACCTTCTTGGGCTCCGGTAGCTTGCCGTCACCGCGCACAAGATGTCGCCGCCATGCATCCGGACACTCGGCGCTGCGCCGCGTCACCGGGTCCACCTTGTCGTCGAACCCCAGGTGCACGTGCGCGTCGATCAGCCCGGCAGCACGGTGTGGCCGGGCAGCTCGAGCACCTCTTCGGCGTCGCCGGCGCTGCCGCGCGGCCCTGCGGAGGTCCGAACTGGCCGGGGCCTCGGCGGGCGCCTCCACATGGAGCGCCCTGAGGAAGCCCGCCAGCGTGTCGGCCGCGTGGGCGCCGCGGCTGATCGAGCCGTGGTCGAGCGGCTCGCCGGGAACCCACGTCAATCACGGTCCAGTGCTTGGGGAAGCGCTGGGACGGTTCGCCGAACCGCACCGGGGTCGGCAGGCGCGGGGCCAGCACAGGTAGCCACCGCCGCTCCTTGAGCTGGAGCTCCGGGGTAGGGTCCATGCGCTGCATGCGCACGGCCAACTCGTCCCCGAGGCGCCACATTTGGTTGCCCCAGCCGCCCGCCACCTGCGCCCGAGCAGTGCGCCCTGACAGACCGTCGACATGCGAGATCCTGCAAGGTGCGGCGGGCCTCGTCAACAGAGCGGGCGGTTGGTGCGCGTCAGCCCCGCGTCCGCCATCTGCATGGCGATCCCTGAGCCGTCGATGCCGTCGGTCTTGAACCGGCGGCCGGCGGCCTCGATGCTCCGCTGCCGCGTCGCCTGCTTGTGCTCCTTGCTGTACCGCACCGCATCCTTCCTTCACCCCGCCGGCCCGCTGGTGGTCCTCGTCTCGCCCCTCATTGAGAGTACGACCATAATTTAATTTCTAGAAGATCTTGCCTCGCGACCGCCGACTGGTTATGGTCGTACGAACGTAATCTATACCGTCGGGAGCCAGTGATGACAACAACTCAGCAGGTCGTGCTCGTAACAGGCGCCACCTCAGGCATCGGCAAGGCGGCAGCGATCGCACTGGCCGCCGCGGGCTTCGAGGTGATCGGAACCGGCCGCAACACCGCACGAGCCACCCCGTCCGCCGGGGTGACCTACCTCGACCTCGACGTGACCAGCGACGAATCGGTCGCCTCAGCGGTCAAGCAGGTGATCGACCGGTTCGGGCGCATCGACGTCCTGGTCAACAACGCCGGCGTCGGCTCAACCGGCGCCGCCGAGGAGTTCTCGATCACCCAGACGCAGGACATCTTCGATATCAACGTCTACGGCGTCATGCGGATGACCAAGGCGGTCCTGCCGCACATGCGGGCGCAACGGCAGGGACGCATCATCAACGTCTCGTCCCTCAGCGGGTTCGTCCCCAGCCCGTTCATGACCCTCTACGTCTCGACCAAGCACGCGGTCGAGGGCTACTCCCAGTCGCTGGACCACGAGGTCCGCGAGCACGGCGTCCGGGTCCTGCTCGTCGAGCCCGGCCCGATCAACACTCCGTTCGCAGGCCACAGCGTGGAGGCCGACACCCCCATGCCGCTCTACGCGGCGGGACGGCGCAACTACGACGAGCTGCTGGAGAAGAACCTCAGCAGCGGCGACGACCCCGCCGTCGTCGCCAAGGTGATCGTCGCGGCGGCAACCGACCGGAACCCGAAACTACGGCGCACCGCCGGCACGACCGCCCGGACCATCAACGCGGTGTACCGCGTCGCCCCGGCCCGGATCTTCGACCGCGTCATCCGCAGATTCAACCGGATGCCGAGCTGATCGCTGCCGAGATCCACTAACCAGTCATTCGCAGATCTACCGAGGAGAGTCATGCAGCAGCAAAGCCAGCAGACGGCCCGGCGCAGTGCATCGAGCGCAAGGCGTTTTCTGAAGAAGAACGTCGGAATCGCGCTGGCGGTCACCGCGACGGCGGCCGTACTGGGGTCGGCGCCGTCCGCGTCCGCAGGGACGGGACACTCGTATGCCGGATCCGTGGTCACCGACGTACGGACCGTGGCGGAGTTCGACTACGCCGCCGGCGAGATCCCCGAGAACATCACCGTCAACCTCGATGGCTCAGTGACCCTGTCGTTGCTCGGCAGCTGCGCGGTGTGCGAGCGCACCCACGCGCCGCAGCTGATGCGGATCTCCGCGTCCGGACACCGCACGGTGCTCGCCACCGGGCAGGTGGGTGAGGCGATCAGCGGCAACACCCGCGGCGATGACGGCACTGTTTACTACAGCGTGTTTGCCCCGGGGGACGCGGCCAGGAACGGCGTGTACGCGGTGCGTCAGGACGGCACCTCGCAGCGGATCGCCGCGCTGCCCGCCGGCGCGGGGCCGAACGGGCTGGCCATCGACCCGGCCGGGGACACCCTCTACATCGCGGACAGCTTCCAGGCCACCATCTGGTCTGTTCCGGTCTCCGGCGGATCGGTGACCCCGTGGCTGACCGACGCCGCGCTCGCGCCGGTGCCGACCGAGGCCCTGCCGATCGGCGCCAACGGGCTCAGGTTCCACAACGGCGCTCTGTGGGTCAGCAACTTCAACAAGGGAACACTGCTGCGGGTACCGGTCACCCCCGCCGGCGCGGCCGGTCCCATCCGCCTTGTCGCGGGCGGCCTGCCCAACATCGACGATCTCAGCTTCCTGACCCCCTGGTCCGATGTGGTGTTCGTGGCGCAGAACGGCTCCTCCTCGCAGAACGGTCCGGACAGGATCGTGGTGGTCTACCCGAACGGCACCTACAAGGCCGTTCTGACCAGCGCGGACGGTCTCGCCTCGCCCTCCGCGACAGCGGTTCGCGGCAACCGGCTGTACATCACGAACGGAGGCGTTCCCGAGCCCCACGACGCGAAGCTGCAGACCGGGAAAATCAACGTCACGGCTCTCCTTGCCGACGCGGCACACTGACCTGGCCAGGGCGGTATCCGGCGCGTAAGCCCGGGCTGAGATGGAGGAACGCATGGTGCGGTACGCGAAAGAACACAAGCAGGAAACACGGCAGCGGATCATCGCGACGGCCGGTCGACGGTTGAAGCGGGACGGCATCGACGGCTCCGGAGTCGCGACGCTCATGAAGGACGCGGGCCTGACCAAGGGCACCTTCCATGCCCACTTCGCATCCAAGGACAGCCTCGTCGACACCGCGATCGCCGACCAGTTGCACACGCTGCACGTGAACATCGTCGAGCAGGCGGAGCCCGGCCCGGCCGGCCTCGAACAGATCGTGCGCTGGTACCTGTCAGCCCCCCACCGGGACGACCTCGACGACGGCTGCCCCAACGCCGCCCTGCTCGACGAGATCGCGCGCAGCGGTGACACGACCAGGCAGGCGTACACCGACGGCGTGCTGGTTCTCATCGACGGCCTCGCCGCCCGCATGGCGCCCGAGGATCCGCTCTCGGCCCGCGTGAAGGCGCTCGGCCTCCTCGGCCTGATGGCCGGGACGCTGCAGCTCTCCCGCGCCCTGACGGACCGCCAACTCTCCGACGACCTCCTCGAGCAGGGCCTCCGCAACGCCCTGGCCCTGGTGGACGCCGAGCTCCGACCATGACCGACACTTCCGCTGACAAGCCGGGCACACCCGGCGACGTCGCCCTCCCGTCAGGAAAAGCAATGACCGAGCACCCCTTCAACCCACAGCTGCGAGCCGCGCGGTTCCTTCCCCGCACCATCATCAACGCCCGAACGCTTCCCACGCTCCGTGTCCTCACCAAGCTCACCGGGAGGGCTCGGCGGCCGGACGCGCAGGTCGTATCCGTGGACGCCGACGTGTCGGTACACGTCTTCCGGCCGGCTTCGGCCCGGCCTCGGACTCCGGCGCTGTTGTGGATCCACGGCGGCGGAATGGTGCTCGGCGACGCGGCGCAGGACAGCGGCTTCTGCCGCCGGATCGCCGATCAGCTCAACATCGTCGTCGTCTCGGTGGAGTACCGGCTCGCACCCGAACACCCGTTCCCGACGCCGCTGGAGGACTGCTACACCGCGCTGCGCTGGCTCGCCCGCCAGCCCGACATCGATCCCGCACGCATCGCCGTCGGCGGCGCCAGCGCCGGCGGCGGTCTGGCCGCCGCGGTGACGCTGCTGGCGAAGGAGCGCGGCGAGATCCGTCCGGTCCTGCAATTGCTGTCCTACCCGATGCTGGACGACCGGACACCACCCGCACCGACATCGACCCGCGGCGGCTACGCATATGGAGCCAGAACAGCAACCGGTTCGGCTGGCGCGCCTACCTCGGCCCCGCCACCGCGGACGGCAACGTGCCCCCGCTGGCCGCGCCGGCCCGCTACGACGACCTCTCCGGCCTGCCGCCCGCATGGATCGGCGTCGGCACCAACGACCTGTTCCACGACGAGGACCTCACCTACGCACGGCGCCTGCAGCAGGCCGGCGTCGCCTGCACCCTTCACGTAGTGCCCGGCGCCTACCACAACTTCGACTCCATCGAAGCGAAAGCCGCCATCTCCCTGGCCTTCGTCAAGGCCCAGACCAGCGCACTGGACGAAGCACTCAACGGCGGCTGAACGGACGCCCGCAATGGTCGCGCATCTCCCACAGCGGCCGACCGAACCAGGCCCGGATCTGCTCCAGATGCACGACGTCGGAGGAGATCGTCCCGTCCGACAGCCCGGCCGCAGCCCGCGCCAGCATGAACCCCGCCAGCACGTCGGTCTCCAACGCCTCCAGGTCCTCCGCAGTGGCCGGAGCACGCGCCACCCGAAGATCCTTCACCACCGCCAGCGCCAACTCCGGCCTCCTCGCCTTCACCGTTAGAGCAAGACGAACGATGAGGACGATAGACCTTCAGTCGCCGACACCCGCCAGCAGGTCCGCGGCCGCACTGAGCAGTGACGGGAGGGAACTGTTCAATGTGGTCATGAGCCGGCGTCGTGTACCTCGCCTACGAGTGGGCGGGCAAGCCCTCCTACGGCTCCGGCGTCTAGTCGAGCATCTGACGCGGCCACGCGCGTTCGGCTGGTCGATGTTGCTGGGGCGGAGCCGGCTGGGGTGGGAGGCCTCGCAGGAGACCGGTCAGGGTCGTGCCGGTTTCGCGAGTGACCGGGCCGGTGTGTTCGAGGCCGACCCGATGGGCGAGGTCGGCTGACTGGAGGCGGACGGTGGCTTCCACCAGCAGCGCGTACATGTCGCAGGCGGTTCGCGCTCGTCGCCAGGCCGTCAGCAGTACGGCGGCGGCGATCGGCAGCCCCGGCCACCACAGGGCGGCGACGGCGAGGTAGAGCACGCCCCAGCCGGCCAGGGTGGTGGCGCGGGTGAGGGTCTCGCGGGCGGTGGTGATCTCGGTGCGGGTGGTGTCCGGGGCGGTGAGCCAAAGGTATGGCCAGACCGTGGCGAGGTCCAGGCCGAGTTCGCGGTCGAGCCGGACGGTGACGTCGTTGAGCCGGTCACCCATCCAGGTGGGGCGCGCAGGCGGTTCAGCGGCGATCCGGGCGATCTTCCGGTACGCGAGTTCGCGTGGGGACGGCAGCGGATCGGGGAATGCCGGGCCGCCGCTCGCCGGGGCAGGCGGGTTCGCGCCGAGCCGGGCTTGGACGTGGGCGGCCGCGGCTTCGTCGAGGGTTTTGCGGTAGGCCGACAGCGCCCGCGTCCAGCGGCGGTGCCGGCGGCGGGTGCGGAGGGCGGCGAGCCGGCGGAGCGGGGGAGGCCAGCCGGCCCAGTCGGCGGCCAGCCAGAGGCGTTCGACCAGGCTGCCCAGGCCCTGGGCGGCCAGCCCCGCGGCGGCCGCGGCGAGGAGGTACGCGCCGAGAAGGGCGAGGCCGGCCGCCGAGGCGGCGTCCGCGTTCACGGTGTCGAGCCGGTCGGTCACGCGGCGGGCGTCGAACGGGTGGGTGTGCCCCAGCGCGTGGGCGGCGGCCAGGGCGGCGACGTACAGCAGGCCCGGCAGGACGAGCAGTGTGAACCAGCGGTCGGCGATTTTCTTGCCGAGTTCGGCGAGCAGGCCGCCCATGGGCTACGGCAGCCGTTCGAGCAGCATCGGGGTCTCGTCGATCTCGCAGGCGGGCGTGGCCGGAGCGCCGGGCTCAGGCCAGTGGTAGCGGGAGCAGCGGCGGTGCGGGCATACGTACAGGGTCTCGAGCGGGGCGGCGGCGGTGATGCCGGCCAGGCGGGCGGAGCGGGTGGAGTCGCCGTACACGCCGAGCACGTCCCCGCCCGCCAGCAATGCCTCGTGCAGGTCGTCGAGGGGTTGCACGACGTCGTCGCCGTCGCGGATCGCGGCCAGAAGCCGGTCGAGGGGCGCCGGGTCGCCAAGGTGGTCGAGCTGGGAACGGATTTCGGGAAGGTTCCCGCACACGTACGCGATGGCGGCACTGACCCGCTCAGGTAATCCGGCCATTCCACTCCTCATCGAACGCGGCAACGGAGCCGTACCGAAAGTTAGCATCAGGCATGCGCGAACAGTATCTCGCCGCCGTGCAGGCGCACCTCGACCGTGTCGCCGCGACGCAGGATCTGTCCGCGGTCGTCCACCCTGGTGTGCTGGGCGACGCCCAGCGGCTGGCGGCCCTGCTGCGCGACGGCGACGGCGACACCGACGCCCGGCTCGCGCTCGGCTGGCTGCACTACTACCGTTACCTGGCCCTGCCCGAGGGACCGGATCGGGACGAGCTGCGGACGGCCATCACCGTTCTCCTCGACTGCTTCGTCGTCGGCGTCGAACCCCTGCCCGACCAGCTCCTGCCCATCCTGGCCGACCTCGCGGCCCCCTTCGGCGACCAGGTGCTGCGGCACGCGATCGCCGCGCCGAACCCCGACGCCGCGGAGGCCGCCGTCGAGCTGTGGCAGCGCATCACGCTCGCGGTGAGCGACGACAACCCGGAGTGGGAGACGTACTCGTCGAACCTGGGGCTGGCTCTGCGGATCCGCTACGACCGGACGGGCCGGCGCGAGGACCTCGACCTGGCCGTGGACATCTTCCGCCACGCCACCGACAACATTCCCGCTGACCACCCCTATCGGCCGGAACACCTCAACCGGCTCGGCCGCGCGCTGCAGGACCGGTCGGCGTCCGCTGACGATCTGGACGGCGCCGTCGCCGCGGGCCGGGCGGCCGTCGACCTCGCTCCGCCCGGCCACTCCAACCGGCACGCATATCTGGCCAACCTCGGCAACGCCTTGCGCGCACGGTACGGGCTCACGCGGACGCCGGCGGATCTGGACGCGGCGATCGACGCCACCCGGCAAGCCGCAGACGCCGCCCCGGCGGCAGGCCCGGATCGGGCGGGTTACCTGTCCACGCTCGGCGCCCTCCTGGCCACGCGCTACGAACGCGTCCAGCGGCTCGCGGATCTCGACGCAGCCGCCGAGGCGTTGCGCGAGTCGGCCGCCGCCGGGCCGGATGACGCGTCCCGGCACTACAACCTGGGCGTGGTGCTGTACCGGCGGTTCGAGCGGTCGGGGGAGCGGGCCGACCTCGACGGTGCCGTGGATGCCTACCGCCGGGCGCTCGACCTCGTTCCCGGCCATGGCGGATGGCTGAACAACCTCGGCGTCACACTGCGGGTGCGGTTCGACCGCGCGGGGAACGCGGCGGATCTGGAGGCCGCCGTCCGGGCCGGGCGGCAGGCCGTCGAACTCGAGCCCGGCGATCCGGCGGCGTTGACCAACCTCAGCGTCACCCTGATGACGAGCTTCCGCCGCACCGGGACGCGCACGGATCTCGACGAGGCCGTACGCCTGGCCGGCCAGGCTGAGGCCGCCATGCCCGCCGGGCTGCCCGGCCGGGCCGGCGTCCTGAACAACCTCGCTCTGGCGCTGATGCTGCGCGCCGAGCGGACCGGCTCCGCCGACGACCTCGCGCGCGCTGTCACCACAGCGCGGGAAGCCGTCGCCGCCTCGCCGCCTGAGGATCCCGACCGGCCCAACCGGCTGGGCAACCTCATGGCCGCGCTACGCCTCCGGTTCGAGCGCGCCGGCGACATGGAGGACATCGATGCCGCCGTACGCGCCGGTCAGGCCGCTGCGGACGCCGTTCCCGAAGGCCATGGCGCACGCGGCGAGCTCTTGAGCAATCTCGGCGGTACGCTGCAGCGGCGCTTCGAGCGCACGTCGCGGATGCGCGACCTGGACGCGGCCATCGACGCCGTAGGGCGTGCCGTCGAGGTGACCCCCGACGATCATCCGAACCGGGCTCGATACCTGGCCGACCTGGGAGTCGCATGGCACAAGCGGTTCGCCGTCACGCGTGCGCCGCACGATGTGGAGACCGCCATCGACGCCATCCAGAAGGCTCTTGACGCCACCCCCGCGGATCACCCGCAGCGGGCCGGTCATCTGTCGAACCTCGGCAACGCGCTGCTGGCCGCCGACCGGATCGACGACGCCATCACCGTGTTGCGGGAGGCAGTGGACCTCACCCCCGCCGATCAGCCGGACCGTCCCGGATACCTGTCCAACCTGGGGAACGCGCTGGCGGCGCGGTACCGGCGTACCGGAGCGGGGGCGGAGGAAGCGCTGGCGGCCTACCGGGCGACCCTGAACGATCCGCTCGCCACGCCCGCCATGCGGATCAGCGCCGCCCGCCCCGCCGCCGAGCTGGCCCGCCACCAGCGGCCGGATCTCGCGGCCGACCTGCTGGAGACGGCGGTCCGCCTGCTACCGGAGGTCACGCCCCGGCACCTGCACCGCCGCGACCGGCAGTACCACCTCAGCCTGTTCCGCGGCCTGGCCGGCGACGCCGCCGCCCTCGCTTTGGAGGCCGGCGGAGAATCGGCCGCGGTTCGGGCGTTACGGCTGCTGGAGGCGGGACGAGCGGTGCTGCTCGGCCAGTTGCTGGAGACCCGTGGCGACCTGTCCGGCCTCGAACGCGACCACCCCGCCCTCGCCCGCCGTTTCGCCCGCTTACGTGGCGAACTGGACGCCGACCACCTCACCAGGGACGGCCGAGTCCGGCTGACGAGCGATTTCGCGGCGCTGGTGGCGGAGATCCGCGGCCACGACGGTTTCATGACGTTCATGGCGCCGCCGGAGCCGGAGGAACTGATCGCCGAGGCCAGGTCCGGGCCCATCGTCGTGTTCAACGTCAGCCGCTACCGCAGCGACGCCCTGATCCTCACCACCGGCGGCATTACCTGCGTCCCGCTGCCGCTGCTGACCGGGGACGCGGTCGTTCAGCGGTTCCATACGTTTTCCGAGGCACTGAACCAGTCCGCGGACCGGGAGGCGGGCTGGCAGGCGCGCGTGGCGGCACAGGACACGCTGCACGAGGTGCTGGAGTGGCTGTGGGAGGCCGCCGCCGGGCCGGTGCTGGACGTGCTGGGCTATGACGACCTGCCCGGCGCCGACCTGCCGAGGGTGTGGTGGGTCACCGGAGGGATGCTGGGAATGCTCCCCTTGCACGCCGCGGGCCACCACCGCGGCGGCGGGCCGTCGGTCATGGACCGGGTCGTCTCGTCCTACACCCCGACCATCAGAGCCTTGCGCCACGCTCGCCGGCCTACCGCACCCGGAGCGGGCCAGGCGCTGATCGTGGCCATGCCGGAGACACCGGGCCAGAGTCCGTTGCCCAACGCGGCCGCCGAGGCCGCGCTGCTCCACGAGCGGATGCCGGACGCGCTGACCCTGATCGGCACCGCCACCAGGGCGCAGGTGCTGGCGGCGCTACCTGAGTGCTCGATCGCGCACTTCGCCTGCCACGGTGTCAGCGACCTCGCCGACCCCGCCGACAGCAAGCTGCTGCTGGGCGACCACGACAGCGCGCCGCTCACCATATCCAGCCTGACCTCGGCCAACCTGGAGCGGGCAGAGCTGGCCTACCTGTCGGCGTGCTCCACGGCGCTGATGTCGGTGGTGACACTCGGCTCGGTCGAACTCGACCCGGCATTGCGGGCCGAGCTGCCCGGCCTCGCCGCCGCCGTGGCCGCCGTCAACCAGAACGCCGACCTGGTCGACGAGGCCATCCATCTCTCCTCGGCCTGCCAAATCGCCGGGTTCCGGCACATCGTCAGCACCTTATGGGAGATCGACGACGCGGTGGCCGTCCGGCTGGCAGACGACTTCTACGCCGGGTTGCGTGGCGATGCCCACGGTGGCTCCGGAAGTCCGGCGCGTGCGCTGCACGACGCTGTGCGGGCGCTGCGCGACAAGCGCCCGCGCCTGCCCTCGCTCTGGGCGTCTTACCTGCATGCGGGAGCGTAGCCGAACCCCTCCCCGAGCCGGCCTTCCCGTTCGGCTTCGGCGATGTGGTCATGAAGGTTGTCGCGAATCTCGATCATCCGTGGGAGCTGCGCGGGGTCCGGCCGGAGCATCGGGCGTCTGACACTGGACGGCTGCCCGGCGCTGCTCCTCAACCGCTACCGCGGCGGCCGGCTGTCGGCCCGCGCGGTCGACCAGCTGCCCGACGAGCTCGCCATGGAGGCGGACCTGGTCGACGAGAACGGCGCGCCCGCCGCCTCGCGCAGGCGTGGCGGCGCCCGGATACCTCCAGGATCAACCACGATACGCAGAGAATGCAGGATCTGGCCCGTGGATCAAATCGACATTGAGCCGCGTCGCGTACTCCCGGCGAGCACACGATGTCACGAATGGCATCAATGCGCCGACAGCGACGGCTCACCGCGAAGGAGTCGCCACTGGATCGCCGACGGCGCAGTCACGCTCGGGTGACAGTACGCCCAGGTAGGCAGAAAGCGGCGCCAGCGCCGGGTCCACTTTCTGGGCGGTGGCCGCGTCGAGGACCGCGTACTCGCGCCAGCCCAGGACGTGCAGGACATGGTCGCCGGGTGCGAAGCCGTCGGCGTTGGAGGCCAGGACGCGGCCGACCGCGGGCCCGTCCATGGGCTCGCCTACCGCGTACGGCCCGATGTAGGACTTCTTGGCGCTCATCCGGCCGCGCATGTAGGGGTCGACCGAGAGGTACTCGTTGGCGATCAGGATCTGCCCCGGGCCGGGCGCGGGGATCTGCACCTCACGCAGCGCGAAGTCGGCGGCCCTCCGGGCGGGCCTCCAGGTGCCATGCGCGTCCGGTGGTGGGCAGGGTTTGTTCGGACATGAGAATCCTCTTCCTTCGGGTGAAAGGTTTCATGACGTGGATCACGGCAACGCCCTTGTCGCGGCCTGCGGAATGTCGTTGCGGAACGGGCGGACAGTGCTGTCGCTGACAGTGTTGTCGGTCATGTCCTCACGGTTTCCGTGCGTGCGGAGAAAGGCGAACGGGAGGTGATTGGCGCACGTCTCTTCATCGCAAGTGCGCGACAACAGAGCCGGCGTGCCGGTAGGAGGTCGCTGACGGTGTGGAAAGCCGCGGACCGGCTTCACGTGTGCGGTCTTCGGCTGGGAGTTCATCTGCCCGGCCGATCCGATCCGATCCGATCCGGGAAGTGATTTATGGCGCGAGGAATTCCAGAGCCTTTTTGACGAAGTCTTCGTGATACTGGAATATGCCGCCGTGTCCGGCGTCAGGATACAGTGTGAGCTGGGCATCCGGCAGCCGTCGAGCCAGGTCGACAGAATTGCTGCTGGGCACCATCCTGTCGTTGTCGCCGTTTGCGACCAGGACGGGATGCTGGATATCCATCAAGTCGGAGGGCTCTTGCAACCCCCAGGCATGGATGGCCTTGAGCTGGGAGCGGAAAGCCGCCAGCGAAATCGCCGTGTCCCGGTTGTCCGTACGCTCCTTCAGCCGTTTCAAGAACTGCCGAGCCGCCGCCTGGCCATTTGACGTTCGGGTGAAGAAGAGATAGTACTTCGGATCTTTGAAGGTCAGCGCGCCTTTTATCGTGTCGCGGATGGTGAGGGAGGTGACCTTGTCGATGCCTCGGCCGCCAGCCGGGCCCGTGCCCGCGAGAATGAGCCTGCGAACGAGCTTCGGCTCTTCTTCCGCGATCACCTGTGCGACCATGCCGCCGAGGGAGAAGCCGAGAAGATCGACCTGATGAAAGCCCATCACCTTGATGAAGGCGATGGCGTCACGCGCCATCGCGGCTATCGAATCCGGTGTTTTGCCTTGTGACGCGCCGACGCCTCGATTGTCGAAGGTGATCACCCGATGTCCGGCGGCGATGCCGTCGACGATCCTGGGATCCCAGTTGTCCAAGATCCCGGTCAAGTGATTGAGGAAAATCACCGGCACGCCGGTGTACGCGCCGAGCTGCCGGTAGGCGAAACTCGTTCCGCCGACATCGAGGGTTTGGGTGGGCGCGTGCCTGTATGTGGTGACCATGGTTTCTCCTGGTGAATCGACGGTGTACCTCGCGTGGCCCAGAGGCGCCTATGAGCCGATGGTGGCGAGCAGTTGTTCTGTTCAGGCGCCGAGATGGCTGCGGAGCCACTGACCCATCTGCTCGATGGCTTGGTCCACCTCGGGCACGCGCCCCGCGCCCAGGATGAACGAGTGCTGCCCCTCGGGCATCAGGTCGAGGCCCGGCGCCGACGACTTCGCAGGCACGCTCTCAAGGGACTGCGCAAACTGCTGCGCCTGCGGACTGACTCCCACGGTGACACTCCTGCTAAGTGCGGCACTTCTTGTGCGCAGCTCGATTTAGATTACGACCATACGACCATATGGTGAGAACCCGTCTCAGGGCAAGGGTTCCAGCGGATTTGGATTATGATCGTACTGATATGGGATGTGGGCAGGGTGCGTGAGCCCTCCCCAGCGGATGGGAGAACGTATCGAAGCCGCTCCCGTCAAACTCGGCTCCCCGACCCGCCCCCTGCCGGGCTGGGACGTCCGCGTCCTCGCGCCCTCGGGCGAGCAGGCGCACGCGGGCGTCGACGGTGCGATCGTCGTGAGGCTCCCCCTGCCGCCCGGCGCACTCCCCACTCTCTGGAAGGACGACGATGGCGACGTCGCCTCCTACCTCTCCGCCTACGCCGGCTACTACCTCACCGGCGACAGCGGCCACATCGACGAAGGCGGCTATGTCTTCGTCATGGGCCGCACCGACGACGTCATCAACGTCGCCGGACACCGGCTGGCCGTGAAGTGCCGCCCACCTTCTACGGCGGCGGCGAGGCCGGCTACACCGACCACCTCACCTACGCCGCCTGAGCAGAGCACCCGCCGAGCGGAATATCGATGCACTCCCTGTTGTCCCGGCTGCCCCCACGGACCGAGGGCCCTGCCTGCGGAGTCACACCTGAGGGGAGGGCACCGGGAAGAGCAGGCAGCTGCTGGTGGCGTGGGCGAGCAGTCGGTCCGTCGCGTCGACCAACTGCGCCTGGGCGAGAGCGGTTCGACGACTGCTGTTGACGATCGTGCCGATGGCGCGCACCGGGCCCGTGTCCACGGTGATCCGTCGCAGGAACTTCACGGTCAGATCGAGCGAGGTGTACGCCATGCCCTGCGGGAGAGTGGACTGGACGGCGCAGCCCGCCGCCGAGTCGAGCAGGGTGGCGAAGATGCCGCCGTGCACGCTGCCGATGGGGTTGTAGTGCTCCTCGCCCGGTGTCAGCGAGAAGACCGCCCTGCCGGGCTCCACCTCGTCCAGGGCGAAGTCGACGGTGTAGTTGATCGGTGGCCTCGGCAGCCGCCCCGCCTGCATCTCGCGCAGGAAGTCGATGCCGGCCATGCGCCCGGCGGCCTCCGCCAAGATCGCGGGGTCGTCCCAGTGATACGTACGCGTTCGCCCCACGGTCCAGCGCCCTTCCCTCAGACTGTCAGCTGACTTTTTCAAGTGAAGCTAGGCGTTTGTTCACCTGACTGTCAATGGCGAAGGCAGGTCCCTTACGATGGCGGGATGGAGTGGCTCGAGGCGAGCACGGAGAACTGCCCCGTCCAGCGCACGCTCGACGTGATCGGGGAGAAATGGACGCTGCTGATCCTGCGTGACGCTGTCAACGGCGTCCGCCGCTTCGACGACTTCCACCGCCACATCGGCCTGTCGGAGGCCGTCCTCAGCGACCGCCTCCGCAAGCTGACCTCGGCCGGCATCCTGAAGACCGTCCCCTACCAGGAGCCCGGCAGCCGCTCCCGCAACGAATACCGCCTGACCCGCAAGGGCTGGGACCTATGGCCCGTTCTGATGGCGCTGAGCCAGTGGGGCGAGGCATACACCCTCGGCTCCGAGGACCCTGTACTGGACGTCCGCCACACCGAGTGCGACGCCCCGGTCCGCGTCGTCGTCGAGTGCTCCGCGGAGCACTCCACCCTCACTCCCCGTGAAGTCACCGCCCGGCTGGGAACAGGCGCCCGCCTCCGGTCGTGAGCCATCGACCTCGCGGTCGCGGCCAGACAGCGGTGAGACATCAGCTGAGTGCCGTGTACTCCGCCGCCGTTGCCCCTCAGCGCACGATCGACTTCGGCGCGCCGTCGCCGGGAGGGTGCGCGCGGCCGCAGGCCATGTCGGCGTCCGTCCACCGTCCCGATCCGGCAGGCGCGCGGATCTTGCAACTGCCGAGCCGAACCGGTCAGATCTTTGTCTTCTCCCGGACCCACGCGCCGATCTGTGCGATGGCGGCGTCGGCCTCCGGGACCCGGCCGGCACCGTAGACGTACGAGTGCTGGCCTCCCGGGACCACAACGGTCGCCGTGTCGATTCCGGCGTCCTTGACGCGGGCAGCGAACTCCTCGTCCTCGCCGGCGAGGACCTCGTACGTTCCCCAGGAGACGAGGGTCGGGGGCAGACCGCTCAGGTCCGCCCGGTTCAGATTGATCCTGGTGTCCGTGAACTCGATGCCCGTGCCGCCGATCCAGGACTCCCGGAAGAACTCCAGCAGATCCTTGCTGAGTATCTTGTCCGTCTCGGCGTTGGTCGCCATGGTCTCGTTGGCGATTTCGAGGTCGCACCAAGGGGATATCGACACGATGGCGCCGGGCAGCGGCTGCTTCTTCTCGCGGAGGCGAAGCGCCAGGGCGACAGCGATGAACCCGCCGATCGAGTGCCCGATCGTGATGACGTTTCCCGCCTCATACCCTTCGGATAGCAGCCAGTTGAAGACCGCCTCCGCGTCGTCCAGCTGAGCCGGGTACTTGTGTTCCGGTGCTCGCCGGAAGTCCAGGACCAGTACGGGGACCCCTGCGGCCTTGGCGATATGGCCTGCGAGCTTTCGGTCGACGAATGCCGACGAAAGAACGGAGCCCCCGGCGTGACCGTGCAGGAGGACGTAGTCGGTGTTGGAGTCGACGGGTTCGCACCAGATTCCCAGAACACCACCCGCGTCCACCTCCCGATAGGTGACGCCTTCCGGCTCCCGGGCCGTGAGATGGACGCTCTCCACCCGGGTGCGCGTCGCATCCAACTCGGACTCGGGAATCACCAGTCCGGCCATAAAGTCTGCGAATTCGATCGCTTCCGGGCTCAGTTCAACGGCAGTGTGATCAGACACGTGGCACCTCCATGGGGCCATTTGGGCATACCGGCCCGCCAGGACCGGTATAGCCGGGGTTTGTCAGGCGGCGTGGGTGGGGTAGTCGGTGTAGCCGGCCTCGCCGCCGCCGTAGAAGGTGGCGGGGTCGGGGGTGTTCAGCGGCGCGCCGGTGCGTACGCGCTCGACCAGGTCGGGGTTGGCGAGTGCCATCACGCCGACGGTGACGATGTCGGCCAGGCCGTCCTCGATGTCCTTCGCGCGGGTGGCGATGTCGGTGAACGGGTTGCCGGGAGAGATCCGGAAGCCGGTGCGGCCGGCGCCGATCTCCTCGGCCACGGCGGTGGCGATCTCGACGGCGAAGCGGATGCGGTTGTCGATGGAGCCGCCGTAGCGGTCGGTGCGCTGGTTGGTGTTGGTGGCGAGGAACTGATGCACGAGGTAGCCGTTGGCGCCGTGGATCTCTACGCCGTCGGCGCCGGCCGCCGCGGCGCGCCGGAAGCCCTCGACCGTCGCGGCGACCTCCTCGGTGGCCAGCTCGCGCGTTACCGGCATCTCCTGAGGGCCGGACGGGGTGAACATGGTGCCCGCCGGCTGGATCGGGGAGGGGGCGACAGGCTGCCGG
>NZ_VCJS01000122.1 GCF_005893125.1 Nonomuraea basaltis
CTTGTACTCGTCACACAGGCATGATCACGAGCGGCTGCTCTCTTTGTGCCCGCTTCCCATCACAAGATCGCAACGGCCTATCGCGCATCCGTGCTGGTCACACTGCGAATGGTGACTGCCGTACTAGGCACTCTCGGAGCGGGTCGACGGTGATGCTTTCGTCGACGGCGCCGACAGTGTTATGCCGGGCTACTAAGCCAATCCAGACAAGATGTCGAGGTGGGTGACTGAGGTCCTCCTCGTTGTTGTCCTGACTCAGTACCAGGACCATCTGTGGTCCAGTAACTGGACCGGTTCGCCTGATCCCTTTTGGAAGAGCCTTAGTCAGGCGCTGCTCCACCCTTAACTTGGCGCGTATGGAGGCAAGTTCTCCAGATGTAAGAGTCACTATGTAGGCCACGCACAGAGCGTAGTAGAGTTGCGCTGGTTCGGTAGACACGTCAATGCTTCTAGCTACGCAGAAGCATTGAGTGAGCTTGTTCCGCTTCTGACGGATACCTTTGATGTGGTGGTCAGGCCGCGAGGGCGGCCTTGTGATCATTGGGACTAACGTACCTAGGCTGCTGTGAAGCCGATGCAGGTGAAGCCTGTCCGCCGCCATGGTCGGCCTGCTTCGATATCTATCGGAAGCCCACCTTAGCGGACAATCCGCGAGCATTTGTCATGGCCTCCGCCGGCCGGTGTCTGGCAATGGCGGCAATTTCGATCCTTGACGCACACGCCGCGGCTGCGGTGGTTGCAACTGATGGTGAGTTGGGCGGCGCGGGGATCATGATCAAGTCTGAGCTCAAACGACGGCGAGCGGCACTGGCGAGTCTCCCTGGGGCACGGTATATAGCGCCCCAGGGATCGATCGCCACCATTTGCCCGTGGCCTATAACGGTTACGAGGACGTATGTGCCGCCGTAGGCGTCGCGATCATACCGGTCGTTGAAGTCCGGGAGATGGAGACGATCTCCAGGCGTGCGCCCATCCCCTCCAACGCCGTCGCCGTGTGCAGCAGCGAGACCTTGGCGAAGGCGAACAGGGACTTGGGGGTCAGAGGCACCCCGTCCTTGAGCAGGATGCCGTAAACGAGGGTCGGCGAGCTGAACGACGCGTCCAGAGGGTGGCCGGGGGCGAGCGCGTCGAGCTTGGCGAGGAACTTCTCACGGGCCTCGAGGTCGTAGCGCAGGGTCTCGATGGCAACACGACCCTGCGCGAAGAGATGGTTCAGCGCGGCGGTCTTGTCGGCCTTCTTGACACAGATGAACTGACCAGCCGGCCCGAGGACGTCGCCGAGTTCGAGGCCACCGCCACGCAGGCGCTTGGTGCGGATGGTGTCCTTGTCGAGCAACACGTACCCATCCTGGTCGGCGACCTGCTCGTTGTACCAGCCCTCGTCGTGGTCCTTGCGCTTGGTCCAGGGCGGCATCGTGACGCTGGTGGGGCGAGCCAGGAGTTCAGTGATCCGACGTTCGATGACAACGAGGTACTCCGTGCCGATCTCGTACCACCGCCCCTGCCAGTAGAAGTAGTGGACGACCCCGTCGGGCACCTCGGCAGTGAGCCAGTGGTCGGACGGGATCTTGCTGCTGATCGGCTCAGCGCCATCGGCGTCGGCGAACATCTGGATACGGCCTTCGCGCAGCGAAGGCAAGCGGTCCCCCTGTGGCTTGCGCTGAACAGCTGCAACGAACTGGTCGATATCGAGCTCGGTGTGAAACTGTGATCTCCCCGCAAGCGTCACCTTGAAGGACTCAGCGAACTCGAATCGGTCCCGGCACACGCTGGGCACAGCCAGCGCCATGTGGTTCACTTCGCCCGCGCCGAGCATGGCGTCGAGGCGGGCGTCGAGGAACTGCGCCTGCTCGGATTTCGGGCTGAGCGGACGGACCTGGGTGATGAACTCGAATTCCGGCAGCGGATTGGGGCGGGCGCACACCTCCTCGATCTGCTGGAGGTCGTGCAGCAGGGCGGCGGGCGTGCTGCCGAGATGAAGCTTGACCGAGCGGTCGTTGCCGGTCACGTGCGCAGGCCGGGTGCGGTCCTGGGTGAAGGTGAGCGGGACGTCGGCGATCTGACCAGAGATCTGGCTGACGATCTCTCCGAACTGCTCGATGCCGAAGCCGCGGATGTGCTCCCCAGTGGTGGCGGAATTCTCGTCGGTCCGGCCTCGGGCGTCCATGACCTGGCGGCGGACCTTGGTGATGCGGTCCTCGTTCAAACAGCGGACGGCGAACTCAATGCCGAATCCAGGGTCGATTCGGATCGGATCAACCATCAAGTGGCCCATGCCGTACGTAAGGCCGTAGACCGCCTGCTCGGTACGGACCAGGAGGAGGGCGAGAGCCGTCCGGTTCTCCTCTGCGACGGGCTGCCCGGTCAGGGCGCTAAGCGCGTCGCACCAGTCGGCCGGGCCGGGGGCGATCGTGCCGGAGACGAGCAGGCCAGAGATCCCGTCCTGGTCGATCTGGCGGGCCTTAAAGCCTTCGCGGTCCAGGTAACGCGGCAGGACGAACGAGCGCAGGTCTTCGTGCTCAATTGGACCGGTGCCGCGCAGCCGGTAGAGCGAGGTCTTGCGGGTAGTCGGCGGCTTCTTGACCCTCTTGGCAGCGGCAGGGACGTCGAGCTTCTCAGTGATCACGTAAGTCCTCGTCTGGAGTGCGGGGTCCGGACAGTCCGGACACATCGGGGAGGGCAGGGTCGGTACTTCTCGGGATGGGAGCAGGCTCGCGCTCTACGGGAGCAGTCGACAGCGGATGTTCACAGCCATGGACTCACTGGCGACCCCTGCCTTGATGCCTGGCAGGACCAGGCACTCGTCGCGTATGTAATCCGTGACTCAAGATGACCAATGGAAGATTTTCCGCCTTGTGCGAGTTAACGTAACCTCTTCTGTGAACGTTTGCAACCTATGACATCAATGTTCACAACGGTCTTGTTGGTAGAGGAATGGCGCTGTAACGTTGCTGCCATGAGTCCCGATGAGCACGACGAGCTAACGGCTGCCGCGATCGCGCGACTGGCCAACGTTGGCCGTGCCGCTGTAGCGAACTGGCGTCGCCGATATTCGGACTTCCCGAAGCCGGTCGGCGGCAGCCAGCACAGCCCAACGTTCTCGCGGGTCGAAGTCGAGGCATGGCTTAAGAAGACCGGGAAGGGTGACCAGTTGGCGACGGCCGGCCGTACCGACACCGGCACGCAACGTCTCGACGACCTGTCAGCCATCCTGGATGGCCACCGCCATGGCCGGATACGGCGAGTCCCCGAGCGGATGTTCGAGCGCAGCATCGCCGACCTGACCTCAGGCCAATTGCTGGCCAGGGTGATGGTGTCGCTGTTGCCCCGTTCGACGGCTGCTGCCCGACCGGCGGGCACCAACGATGCTGGTGCGCCCGCCGTGCTTGATCCGGCGTGCTTCAACGCCACGCTACTGATGGCCGTCGCCGACCGCTTTGGTGACAGTGTCAAGCTCGCCGGGCAGGAGATCCAGGAGTCGGCTGCTGCGGTCGCCGCGCTGAATCTGCGCAGTAACGCCCTCGGTATGCCGTATGAGATCTATACCGGCGACTCTCTGCTGGACAACCAGCTCGACATGTACCTGGGCGCGGCTGCGGCCGTCGTCTGCGAGCCACCCTTCGACATGCCGCAGTGGCCTTCGATCGAGCTGGCTACTGATCCGCGCTGGGAGTTCGGCATTCCGGCCCCCCGCGACAGCGAGTTGGCCTGGGTTCAGCACTGTTACGCGCACTTGAGACCGCGCGGCGTGGCTGTCATCGCTGTGACGCCACGCACTTGTGTTCAGCAATCCGGGCAGCACATCCGCGCGGCACTGGTGCGCTCCGGCGCCCTGCGAGACGTGATCGCGCTGCCGAAGGGGATGGGCTCGGTGCCCGACATCTATCTCTGGGTCCTGCAACGGCCTTACGGTGCTCCCGACTATCAGGCAGTGCGGATGGTCGACCTGTCAAGCCTGGGTGACGCGGCCGACGTCCCTCAGGAGTTCGCCGCATGGCAGCGGCTGTTCGACGATGCCGACTCGACGATCTCCCAGGCTGTTCCACGCCTGGAGCTCCTCGACGGCGACGTCAACCTCCTGCCTTCCCGCTATATCGCCACGGATATCGAGGCGAGTGCTGACGACTTCACCCGCGTCACCAGTCGGCTGCAAGCCCTCTACGCACGCGTCGGCCAAGGCATGCCGCGCTTCGCCGCGCCTATGTCCCCGACCCGCCACTCATACGTCACCCTCGGCGAGTTGGAGCGTGCCGGTGTGCTGACGATCCGTTCCCGCGAGGCTACCCCGCGCGCCGGCGATCTGCTGGTGCGGACTCTCGGCCGGCCACCGGTCATCGCGACCGGTACGGCTGACGATGACACTGGTGTCGCGCAGGTCGTCGAGATCGATGCCGCCCGCTTGGACGCGCACTTCCTCGCGACCTTCCTGCGTACCGACGCCAACGCACTACCCGTGGCCAACACCCTTGGAGCGCTCAGCCGCGAGGACCTGCGCCGCTGCCGTGTTCCCCGCCTAACTCTGGCCGAACAGCGGCGCTACGGCGACGCGTTCCGCCATCTGCAACTGCTGGAAGGCGTGTTCGCGGCGCTGGCGAAGGCGAGTGCCAACGTGATCGACCAGACCGTTCACGGACTGACCACCGGCGTTCTGGCACCGGACTTCACCGTGATGAAGAACACTGATGACGCCAATGCTGCTGACGAGGAGACGAGAAAGCTGTGACCTCAGGACCCACGCACACCAAGATGGCGAGCGATATCTGGTCGGTCGCCGACCTGCTGCGCGGAGACTACAAACGCCACGAGTACGGTCAGGTGATCCTGCCGTTCACGTTGCTGCGGCGGCTGGACGCAGTGATGGCCCCGACGCGGGAGGCAGTGCGTGCTCGCGATGCTTCACTCGACATCCAGAACAAGGAGCGGCTGCTGGAGATCGCGGCGAAGTTGCCCTTCTACAACACCTCCGAGCAGGACTTCTCGACGATCGCCTCCGACTCGCAGAACGTTGCTAAGAACCTCCGTGACTACATCAACGGATTCTCTCCGAACGTCCGGAAGATCCTGGCCCGCTTCGACCTGGACAATGAAATCACCCGACTGGCAGGCGCGAAGATCCTCTATCAGGTCGTCGGCAGGTTCGCCGCGATGCACGACCTCGACAAGCTGTCCAACCACGACATGGGTTACGTCTTCGAGCACCTGATCCGCAAGTTCGCGGAGGACTCCAACGAGACCGCCGGTGAGCACTTCACCCCGCGTGAAGTCATCAAACTGATGGTTAATCTGCTGATCGCTCCAGATGCCGACACTATCGCCGGCGAGGGCCAGGTCATCAACATCCTCGACCCGGCCTGCGGCACCGGCGGAATGCTGACAGCGGCCGAGGACCACATCAAGTCGATCAACCCGAAGGCCGAGATCTACCTTTTCGGCCAGGAGCTGAACGCGGAGTCGTGGGCGGTTTGCCAGTCGGACATGCTGATGCGCAACCAACGTGGCCGTATCCACTTCGGCAACTCCTTCAGCGATGACGGCCACCCGGACAAAAAGTTCGACTACATGCTGGCCAACCCTCCCTTCGGCGTGGAGTGGAAGAAGGTTAAGGACACAGTAGAGGCCGAAGCCGAGCTCGGCCACGCCGGCCGCTTCGGTGCCGGTACGCCGCGTATTAATGACGGCTCATTCCTGTTCCTGCTGCACATGATCTCGAAGATGGAGCCGGTCGAGGGCAAGGGAGCACGCCTCGGGATCGTATTCAACGGCTCCCCTCTGTTCACCGGCGCGGCCGAGTCCGGCGAGTCGAAGATCCGCCAGTGGATCCTGGAGAACGACTGGCTGGAGGGCATAGTCGCTCTGCCGGACCAGCTGTTCTACAACACCGGCATCTCCACGTACTTCTGGATCCTGTCCAACCGCAAGGCCAAGAAGCTACGCGGCAAGGTGATCCTGCTCGACGCTCGCGACCAGTGGGAGAAGATGCGCAAGTCCTTCGGCGACAAGCGCAAGCAGATCAGCGACGACCAGATCAAGCACATCACCGAGCTGTATGTCGACGCTGTTGGGGTCGCCGCGGACGCCGAGCACCCGGACCACGGCAAGGTGAAAGTCTTCGCTACCCGCGACTTCGGCTACCACCGCATCACCATCGAACGTCCTCTCAAGCTGCGCTTCGAGATCGCCGAGGACACGCTGGCCGCACTGGAGAGCTCGAAGGCGCTGGCCAAGTGGAGCGGGCGGGAGGCGCTGATCGCGGCACTGCGCGGCTCGGTCGGCTCGGTGTGGTGGACCAAGAAGGAAGCGACGGACGCACTTCACGCGGCCGCTGTGGCAGGCGGCGCACAGTGGCCAGGCACGGCGGCGCTGCTCAAGGGTCTCTGGGGCGCGGTGTCTGTGTCCGACCCCGAAGGCGAGGTGCAGAAGGCTAAGGATGGGACGGTGCTGCCGGACCCGGACCTGCGCGACTACGAGAACGTCCCACTGGACGAGGATATCGACGCCTACTTCGCCCGCGAAGTCACCCCGCATGTCCCGGACGCGTGGATCGACTATGACAAAACCAAGGTCGGCTACGAGATCCCGTTCACACGCCACTTCTACGTGTACACGCCGCCGCGGCCGCTCGCGGAAATCGACGCCGAGCTGCGCGAGCTTGAGACGCAGATTCAGAAGCTGCTTGGCGAGGTGACGGGGTGAGCACGCCTTCCACATGGATGCGAACGCGCGTCGATCGCGTAGCGACTGTCAATGCGCGGATCGGATGGAAAGCGCTAACGGCCAGCGAGTATCAGCCTGGCGGCTATGTGTTCCTCGCGACCCCAAACATCAAGTCCGAGTCTATCGACTTCGAAAACGTCAACTACATCAGTGAGTACAGGTATGAAGAATCTCCAGAGCTGAAGCTCAAAGTCGGTGACGTCCTTCTAGCTAAGGATGGCAACACGCTTGGGATCACCAACGTGGTTCGTGACCTTCCAAGGCCAACCACGGTGAACGGATCGATCGCAGTTCTTCGAGCGTTTGACATCGAGCCGCGCTTCCTGCGCTACTCGCTTGCGAGCAGCGCTACACAAGATGTGATCGACGCAATCAAGGGCGGCATGGGGGTACCGCACCTGTTCCAGTGGGACATCAAGCGACTGCCACTAGCCCTTCCACCCCTCGAGGAGCAGCGCCGTATCGCCGACTTCCTGGACGCCGAGACGGCCCGGATTGATCGGCTTGCGGCGGCCCAACAGTCGGTGGTATCGCTGATTCAGGAACGCCGTAGGCGAGTGCTAGACGATGTTCTCATCCCCCTGAGACTTAGACAGGAAAGCCCAGCCTCCTGGCGTCCGCTCGGCTACCTTACCGAGTACAGCCGTCCGATCATGTACGGCATCGTCCTGCCGGGACCAAACGTCGAAGATGGCGTTCCCATCGTCAAGGGCGGTGACGTGGCGGCAGGCCGCCTATCACTAGCGCGGCTCAACAAGACAACGCGCGAGATCGAGGCCAGCTATGTGCGATCTCGACTTCGAGCTGGTGATCTCGTTATCGCGATTCGTGGCAGCGTCGGTGAGGTAGCAATGGTCCCTGAAGAGGTCGCAGGGGCTAACCTCACGCAAGATGCTGCTCGTATTGCACCAGGGCCGGATGTTCATGGAAGATGGCTTGAATTGATCCTTCAGACACCCACGCTCGAGGCTCAGATTCGCAGCCGTATTACAGGCGCTACTGTAAAGGGAATCAATATCTGGGACTTGCGTAGAGTTTCCGTGCCGCAAGTCAATTTCGAGGACCAACTAAGAGCCGTGAAGCAAGCAGATGTGACGCTTGCGGTCATGAGCGATCTTACGAGTGCGACTGAGCATCAACTCATACTCCTCGCAGAACGCCGCCAAGCCCTGATCACCGCCGCCGTCACCGGCCAGATCGACGTCACGACTGCACGCCGTGTGCCCCCATCTGAAGGTGCGTCCGTATGATCCCTGGGAGCCTTGCCGAGTACGCCTTCGAGTCCCGCGTCGAGGCCGAGCTGGTTGCGCGCGGCTGGTCGCGCGCGCACGGCACTTTCAACGTCGAGCTGGGCATTGACCCTGGTGAGATGTACCGGTTCATCGGCGCGACACAGCAGAAGAACTGGGACCGGCTCGTCGGCTTCTACGGCGGCGATCAGGCGACCGCCCAGCGCCAGTTCGCCCAGCGCGTCGCCGCCGAGATCGACGCACGCGGTGTGCTGGACGTGTTGCGCCAGGGCGTGCGCGACCGGGGGGTGCAGATCGATCTGGCCTATTTCCGGCCTGGTCACACCTTGGCCGCTAACGCCCTCGCCGAGTACGACGCGAACGTGCTGACGGTTGCGCGGCAGCTGCACTACAGCGTGCGCCACCCGCACCGGTCACTCGACATGGCGCTCTTCGTCAACGGGTTGCCCGCCGCCACCGTCGAGTTGAAGAACCCGAACACCGGGCAGAGCGCCGATCATGCCATCGCGCAGTACCGGCTCGACCGCGACCCGAACGACGTGTTCCTGGCGAAGCGAGCGCTGGTCCACTTTGCCGTGGACCCTGACCGCGCCTTCATCACCACGCGGCTGCGCGGCAATGATACGGAGTTCCTGCCGTTCAATGTCGGCTCCAATGGCCCCGGTGTGGCCGGAGGGGCCGGTAACCCGCCGGCTGCCCCCGGGTCCTACAGCGTCGCCTACCTGTGGGAGCAGATCTGGCAGCGCGACAACTGGCTAGAGATCTTGCACCGGTTCATCCATATCAAGGTGCCGGACAAGAGGGGTGTGAAGGAGAACCCGCACACTTCACCGCGCATCTTCCCGCGCTACCACCAGTGGGACGCGGTACAGAAGATGGTCGCCCACGCGCAGGCAAACGGAGCCGGGCACAACTACCTGATCCAGCACTCGGCAGGCTCCGGCAAGTCGAACACAATCGCCTGGCTGACACATCGCCTCTCAAACTTGTTCGACGCCGGTAACCAGCCGATTTTCCACAAGATCATCGTGATTACAGATCGGGTCGTACTCGACCGGCAGCTGCAAAGGACCATCTTCCAGTTCGACCACACACCCGGCGTCGTCAAGAAGATCGACACAGACTCGACGCAGCTCGCCGCGGCCCTTGACGACTCCACCTCAAAGATCGTCATCAGCACCCTGCAGATGTACCCCTTCGTGCTGAAGAAGATCGCCGACATGGGCTTGGCTGGCAAGCGATACGCGGTCGTCATCGACGAAGCGCACTCCTCGCAGGGTGGTGAGTCTGCGATCCAGCTCAAGCAGGCGCTCGGAGCGAACGCGACACCACGCGAGGAAGACGAGGACGATGCGGAATACATGACGCGGGTGCGCGGCAAGCAGCCGAACCTGTCATACTTCGCGTTCACAGCCACTCCGAAGTCGCCGACGCTGAAGCTGTTCGGCACCTTCGACCCGGACCGTGTGAACCCGCGCACCAGTGAGAAGGGCATGTATGTGCCCTTCCATGTTTACTCGATGCGGCAGGCGATCGATGAGGGCTACATCCTCGACGTGCTGGCCAACTACATCACGTACGACACCAAGTGGCGTCTGCGCAACGCCGCAGTCGAGCAGGTCGAGTCGCGCATCAGCAACCCGGAGGTCGACGCGGCCAAGGCGAAGGCGAAGCTAGTCCGTCTCGCCGAATTGCACCCGAAATCAATGGAGCAGAAGGCGAGGCTGATCGTCGATGACTTCCAGGAGAAGATCGCGGGAAGGCTCGGTGGACGTGCCAAGGCGATGGTCGTAACCAGCAGCCGTCAGCACGCGCTCGACCTGTACCAAGCGATCCGCAGCTATGTCGCGCTACGCGGGTACACAGGTTGTGGCACGCTCGTCGCATTCTCCGGGCAACTGAAGGACGATGCGGGCCTGGAGTTCACCGAAGCGCAGCTCAACGGCATCCCCGAGAGTCAGCTGCCGGACCGGTTCGCATACTCCAAGGCCGAGGATCCGCAGGCGGTCGCGCGCAATCAGGACGAGTATCGGCTTCTGGTCGTTGCGGAGAAGTATCAAACTGGCTTTGATCAGCCGCTTCTGTGCGCAATGTACGTCGATAAGCCTCTGACCGGTGTCGCAGCCGTGCAGACCCTCTCGCGGCTCAATCGGATCCATCCGCTTAAGTCTCAGGACGACGTTCATGTTCTCGACTTCGCCAACCAGGCCGCCGACATCCAAGCCGCGTTCGAGGATTGGTTCGAGACGACGATTACCGAGCCGAGCGACCCGAACCTGCTCTACACCAAGCAACGCGAGGTGATGGAGTACGAGCTGCTGGTCGCATCGGAGATGGAGGCGTTCATCAGGGTCCTCGCTGCGGCCGGGCCGGGGCGGATGCCCGACGCAGCGGAGCGCAAGCTCCATGCCGAGCTACACGAATACCTGAAGCCGGCACTCGACCGCTTCGACGCGCTCGAGACCGACGACGAGCGTGAGGGCTTCCGCGGCGCGGTGCAGGACTACGTGCGCGCCTACAGCCTCGTCGCACAGATCGTCGACTGGGGAGACAGGGATCTCGAACGCCTCTACCAGTACGGGAGGATCCTGCTGATCCGCCTGCCCGGGAGGCCTTCGACTTCTATCGATATTGGGGACGCGGACCTGAGCCACTTCCGGCTGGAATTCACAGGACAGCATAACGTGTCGCTGTCAGCCGTCGGCGACCGTGATGTACGGGGCCATGCCGCTGATAGCGGCGGCTATCGGGAACCGGAGGTGAAGCCGCTATCGGAGGTGATCGACGAGCTGAACGAACGGTTTGGACTGGATCTGGACACTTCCGACCAGATCCTCGTTTATCAGCAAGTCGTAGGCCTAATCGAGGATACGGCGATGCAGCAGATCGCGCTCATGAACGACGAGGTCCGGTTTGGGCAAGTCGCCGACGACCGGCTCGACGATATCGTCGCGGAAAATTCCGAGCGTAACACCGGGTTCATGAAACTGTATTTCGACAATAACGAGTTCCGGAAGGCGATCAAGGAGGCGGCGCGTAAGCGCGCATACAGGATTATCACGGAACCAGCGCGGGACGAGGCGCTGGCGCGGTTGCGCGCGGAGATGCTGCGAGAGACCGGTGATCAGGCCGGACAGTGACCGCCCGTCCCAACGGTTACCGCTTCAAGAGGATCAGCAAAGGGTTTGATCTCTGGGTAGGGGTGGTGGAGCTTGAAGAACGAGACCGGTCAGCCCGTCGAAAGACGTCTGCTGGCGGGACGCTACCGCGTAGACGGGTCACTGGGACGTGGCGGCATGAGCGAGGTCTTCCACGGCTACGACGAGCGTTTGGACCGGCGCGTCGCGATCAAGCTGTTACGGCCCTCGTCTCACGGGGCGATCCCCGCTGCACCGGACAGCCCGGAGGCAGCGGAGATCCTCGACGCTCTGGAGCGCGACCGCAGGCGGTTCCTGCGCGAGATCCGCACTACGGCCCAGCTGGAGCACCCAGGCACTCCAGCAGTTTATGACACGGGCATCGACACGGCCTCCGACGGCAGCACGCAACTGTGGCTCGTCATGCAACTGCTACGTGGCTCAACGCTGGAATCGATGCTCGACCGCACGGACTACCTCACCGCTGCGCCAAGTGTGCCATGGGCAGCGTCGATCGCTGCACAGATCGCGGCGGTCCTAACCGACGTGCACCGGGTCGATATCGTCCATCGTGACATCAAGCCGGCCAATGTGATGCTCGTCGACGGCGGCCTGGTAAAGGTGCTCGACTTCGGCATCGCGATCCTGCGTGGGGCTGGGGCGCTACCGCGGCTGACACAGGTCGATCGGACTGTTGGCACACCGCCTTACATGTCGCCAGAGCAGTGTCTCGGTCAGGCGGTGACCTCCGCATCGGACATCTACTCGCTCGGCTGCCTGCTGTGTGAGCTGCTGACCGGTGATGTGCCGTTCCACGAGACGACCGATACGCCATTGCGCGCCCACCACATACAGTCGCCTGCGCCGTCGGTGCGGGTGCGGCGCCGGGACGTTCCAACGGCACTCGACGCGCTGGTTTCGTCAATGCTGACGAAGGACCCAGCGGCGCGACCGTCGGCGGGGGCAGTCTACGAGGCATTGCTGCCGTTGGTGACCACAGCGGGCAACTTATCTGGGAACGACGAAAGCCGTGACCCGACGCGCCCTTTCCGCCGACCGCTACTGGCCTCGGCCAAGCGTCAGGAACAGAGCACCGGCCGGGGCAAGCTCACCGAGGGCGCAGCCGAAGAGCTGAGGGCTAATGTCCAGGCACTACTGGACAACGACCGGCCGTCCGAGGCGATCAGGCTCCTTGAGGATGGGGTCGCACGTGCCGCCCACAACTCGTTTCTGGAGTTGCGCTTGCGTCACTTCCTGGCCGCCGCACAGTTCTACGCTGGCGAGTACACGCGCGCCGCATCACTGTTCGAAGTCGTCGGACGCGACTACCGCAGGCATCTCCCCCCGACCGACTCGTACGTACTCGACTGCTCCTACCACGCAGGCCACGCCTATGCCGAGATTGGCAAGCCTGACAAGGCCCTACCACAGCTGCGGTTCTACGTGCAGAACGCCAACGCCTCGGCGAACGACGACACGGCAGACCAGATCCGTGAGTCGCGCTTTGTCATCGCCCAGATGCTCGCAAGCTCCGGACGTCCGGACGAAGCGCTAACGGAGCTCAAAGCCGTTCGCTCTCTTCTGGCCGATGCCTTCGGCACCGACTCAACCCAGGTGCGAAACCTCGACAAGCAGATCAATCTGCTGGAGCTTACCCCCGGGAAGGTGAAGCCATCTGAAGCGATGGAGACACCTTGAGCGAACTTCTTCCTGAGGGGACTGCCCTGAACCCCGTCCAGGTGGTGTCCCGCGGAGTGGTGGATCAACGATCTCGTCGTGCATTGCCGACCTGGGCAAACAAGGCTGAGCGGGTGAGAAACTACACCGCTCTGCGGGACGTCACCGCTCAGTCCGCGCGAAGGCCCCTCCACGAGATCAGTGGCGATCTGGTCCGGCTTGGCGCGCCGCCACTTCGGCTGGCCGCTGATGCCGGCCAAGCCCGCGCGGTGCATGAGTAACTCCGCTGCTCCGTGGCTGACCACAACGTGGTGGCCCAGCCGCAGCTCGGCGTGTACCCACCAGGCCGCCCCATAGGTCCCGCGGGAGCGCTTGTGGATCTTGCCAGGGGTAGTAGCCGGGACATCGTGAGCCAGCTCGGTCACCTTACGACCCGCCTCGACCAGGTCCAGCACCTTGCGCCGGAACTCGGGCGGGTAGCCCCGTCGTCCCATGCCACTTTCCTCTCATCGAGTGGCGCAGGAATCCAGTAATCCACCTCCGCTCAACCCGGGACACACCACCACACGAAAGCCGAAGCGGCTCACTCCGGAAGTTAGACAATCGCCTGACGCGCAGACGTATGTGGTAAAGCTCTGAAGAATGCACGCGTAGTATGACACTCCAAAATCAGGATGTCACGCCAAAACCAACCAATAGTCATTAACGATCTTTAGTGTGGCGTCCATATTATTCATTGAACCCCATGTTCCAAAGAAGTTGGAGAGAAAGAGTCAAACTCCGTATGCTCCATTTGACATTTTCTCTTCTAATTGCTCTAGTCTGAAGACATGGTATCTGAGCGGGACAAGTCTCCAGAAGACATGGGATCTCAGCGCGATAAACCCAAAACCGAGGTCAGACTTGCGCTTGTGCTAAATGGCGGAGTGAGTCTTGCGGTCTGGATGGGCGGCGTAGCACATGAGCTTGATCTCCTTCGTCGCGCATCTCGCAGCGGCGATTCAGCAGAAGGCTTGCGTCAACAAGACAAACCTGTCTTCGAGTTCTGGAGAGACCTATCTTGTAAAACAAACAATCGCGTACTGGTCGATATAGTTGCCGGCACGTCAGCTGGCGGCCTGAACGGCATGCTCTTGGCTACTGCCATAGGGAGAGGAACCGCCCTACCTTACCTCCGCGAGACATGGGTGAGGTCAGCGGATCTCGACGAGCTACTCAAGCCATCCACCCCTCAGCAGAACAGTCTACTTAACGGCGTTTTTTTCGAAGAAGAAGTTAGGAAGACGCTGAATGAAATCGAGGAAAAGCCGGCCAAAAAAGAGCCCGTGATCCTATTCATGACGGCCACTGCCCTTGATGGACGGTGTCGTTCCTTTAAGGATGCAAGCGGTGGACAGTTCGACGTTCGCGATCATCGCCGCCTTTATCGCTTTGAGAGCGACAAAGAAGCCGTGGTTTACAAGCTCTCTGGTGATAGATGGGACATAAAACCAGCCCCTAGGGACGATTTTGCCCGCGCCAAGACAAACGTCCTTGCTAGGGCGGCGCGCGCTAGCGCCAGCTACCCTGCGGCTTTCGCCCCAGTGAATGAAGAACTACTGGTTGAGGGAGGTTACCGCGAGCATCCAAAACCCAGCTTCAATTATCCGGCGAGCTGCGTCATGGATGGTGGTATTCTTAACAACGCCCCCTTCGGGCCTGTTCTTGAAGCAATTGCAGAGCGACGGCTTGACGCTCCTGTCCGTCGTATTGTCGTATACGTAGTGCCATCGGCTGGTCGCGACGAAGAATACCCGACCGACCGGCCCTGTAAAGAAGTTCCTTTCACTACTGCGGCATGGAACGCTATACAATACCCTCAGGAGGCGGATTTTCGCTCAAGTACCGATATTTTGTCGGCTACGCTGCGTAATAGCACTCGCGACGCACAGCAGGAGCTGTTTAGGGAAGTTTTCAACGAACTAGGCATGCTTCCTCGTCAGAAGGGCGCAATGGAGAGTGCAGCAGAAGGAATATTCTCCCATTATCGCGACAATAGGGCTGTTGCGGCAACCTGGCTGGCGCGCTCTCGACTAGCTGAAGTGGAAGCCGTTACTTCTCTCGTTGCGGCGCCACGCGTAGACGCTAAAAGGGTGTTGGCTAAGAACCCTGTATGGATCCCAAAGGATCAGTCAGACCTACACCCCAATCTCGACGATTGGTCTTGGGGCATCATCACTGCCGAAAGGCTACTTCAGGTCCTCCGGAACGACATACATGACTTTCTCAAACATGAATCAGACGAGCAAAAGCAGGAAGCGCTGAGGAGAGCGACAAGAGAGATTAGCTACAAACTAAGAAATGTACTTGCAATAAAGGACGCTATAACTCTGCAACTCTCTGAGTGTCGGCCATCGAGAAGCGATCTCACGGACGAGGAGGTTGCTGAACACCTAAACAGCGTAATGGAAAAATTGAAAACTCGCCAAAAGGTAGGCGCCTACATAAGGGAGGCTAGCGTCGAATACGCCGAAACCATGGCCGGCGTCGGTGCTCACAATCCTCGGCGGAGCGCCGATGATGCTATAACGGCTTACCTTATCGTAGAAGTTCTCATACAGGCATTCTCTCCTGCCGCCAGAATGATCGAGCCCCTTACGCCGAGATTTGAGTTCCTGCGACTTGCGCCGAATGCATCCAGTCCACTATTCCACCGTGATCAATTTGCCGGACTAGGAGATCGAAAACTATACGGTATCCGCCTTCGCCACTTTGGCGCTTTCGTCAACCCGGAATGGCGAAGGTCCGATTTCACGTGGGGGCGTCTAGACGCAGCGCACCACCTGCTCCGGTTGTTCATAAAAGGAGATGAGGAGCGACAGCAACAGGAAATTGAGCTCCACAAGCGAATCCTCGCTGCAGAGGCTCGTGTTCAGCCCGGAAAGAGTCCTCTTGAATCTGGACGCCAGCAAATGACAAGCAACCTGATAGATCTGAGCAGGTCGGATCGTAGGCTCATTAAGAACCTTCTTGACACACAGCAGGGTAAGGCGCAACTACAACAAGTTATCTTGCGTCTCTTGGAATTGGCTGGCGCCTCTGCCGATAGCGCTCGTACCGAGAATCTCAACAAGGCAGGGCGTTTCCTAGTGAAATGGATCAAGCGCGCCCGTCCGTTGATAGTGCGAAACGACTCTGCTCTGTCACGAAGCGAGCGCAACTCGCTTGCTCGTCGAATGACGAATAAGGTACGGGCTGCCGCGTGGAATGCATTCTATAATGATCCTCGCAAAGTGCCAGCATCAGTCATCGGTGCAGTCCAGGCTCGTTTTGTGCTAGGTATATTTACTGTAGTTCTTGTGTGGCGCCTCTTTAGACGGCGAGCGAAAAAGTGTTGAGGAAGCCGCTCTGCACGTTGGGAGGGAGTCCAGCCCGGCGGATCGGCTACAGTATTCAGTTGGCGCCCCAGGAGCCTGAAACCTTAGACCCAGTGTGTGACTTGGGTTGGTGTATGAGCTGAGCTGCGGTCTCCCAGAAGTTCGTGCAACGAAGCTTGTGCTCTACAGGAGGTTGCAGAAAGTCTGGTCGGAGGGCCAGCGCTGCTGCTCAACCGTGTGAGGCTGTAGCGGATGTTTAGGCGGATTGCTGTACTTGCCTGCTGTATGGCGGACTAAAGTACAGCAACCCGCGTATCCGGTGGCAAGCGGACCCGGAGCGCAGGGCCGCTAGGCCCGAGCACCGGAAGCCGCGCGGCAGCCGATCGCCCTGGCCGGTTCGAAGAGCGCCGAAGTGGGCGATCGTCACGGCGTTAAGTGATGACTTCTGGCGGCCTCCGGCGCGCCGGGCGGTGCGTGCCCGGACCGGCCGGAGAGCCGCAGCCGGGCACGCAGACCGGCTGGCGCGCCCGGCGGACCGCGAAGCGGGCCGCCCTTGAAATCGTAGAGAAACTTCTCATCCAGTCAGCCTGTCATGCCTGTCATGCCTCTGAGCTGCGGTTATGCTGCCGTGGATCTTGTGGCAGGGCATGGGGTGGTAGCCAGCCTCAGAGGGCTCCGGCGTTCTGCCGTGCGGTGAAGAAGGCGTCGAGTTCGGCCTGTTGCGCACTGTCGAAGGCTTGCTTGGGCAGGAAGGCAGCGAACTGCTTGTTTATGAAAAACAGCCAGAACTCTGGAGTGGTCACGATCTGTCTGAACATGGACCACTGCATCGTGGTGGTGTACTGGTCGGCCCGGCACTCGTACCCGTCACTGGTCACCCGAATCGTCGTGGGCATGCACATGTAGGTGAGCTGTCGCCTGGCGATCCGGCGGAGCGTCCGGGTCGCCGCGAAGGGAGCCGCGACCGCTGCGACGACCATGCCTGCACCCATGATGACGGCATCGGCCAGGATGCAAACGATTCCTGCCACGACCAAGACCGAGGGGAGGGTCCGATAGACCGCGGTGAGTTGCCGTTTGAGGCCTTGGTGAAGCGCTCGCGCCACTTCGTCGGGAGCGGGTTCGTATCTGACCGTGAAGTCCACCGTGCCGCCTTCGTCTGAGGTGCCGATCATCATTCACGGCCCCGCCCCATGTCGCAACTCCCGTGTCTGGTCAGCCGAAGGGCCGTTCCATATGGGCTGTTGCTGTCGCTGGTTCAGCCGATGTGCGGGCCGCCTCCTTGGAGGTAGTGGCTGATCCTCAGCCGCATGGAGCGGTGCATGCCGTAGTTAGCGAGCTCGTGCCGCGGAACCCAGCGCACTTCCCGAGACTCCGTGCTCGGCGTCGGCTGGCCGCTGATGGCCCGGGCCGTGAGGACGAGGGAGAACTCCTGTCGGATCTCGTCGTTGCTGGTGTAGTGGATGACGTGGCGGGGGTCGCTGTAGGTGCCGACCAGTCCCGTGATCTCGCACGTGATCCCAGTTTCTTCCAAGGTCTCCCGGATGGCTGCCTGAGGGATCGACTCGCCGAGGTCGATGGCGCCACCCGGTAGTGCCCAGTTGTCGTTGTCGCTGCGGCGGATCAGCAGCAGCTCGCCGGCGTCGTTGGTGACCACGACGTTCACGGAGGGGACAAGACTGTTCGGGGCAGGCGCGCTCGGGTCGGCGTAGTAGTCGATCCGCTGGCTCACGTCACGGGAGCCTACTCCGCCGAGGGCCTGTCGTTGAGACCATCGGCGTCCTTGCTCTATTCGGCCTCGCTGCCGGCCTTAACGAAGCTGCCCAGGTTGGGGACGGTGTAGACCTTGCCGGCGTCTCTGAGGCGTTCCATCGCCTTACGTATGGTTGGGCGGGCGACTCCGAACTCTTCCATGAGCTTGACTTCGGAGATCTTGAACTTGGGTCCCCACTCGCCCGAGTCGATGCGCGCGATGAGGACTTCGAGGATCTGCTCCCAGCGGGAACGGTCCTCGTCGAACTCCCAGGTGCGCGTGTGCTCGACATATCTAGCCACGGTATGAGAGTAGGAGGGCGTTTCACGGCCCTTCACGGCGGATCGTGGAGCTCCATGGAGCTACACGGAGTAGACAGGGGATTACAGGCTTGCTAGCTTGGAGGTATGGCGTTGGTGAGCGAAGGTCCAGGGCCCCTCCGGGTGGGGCTGTGCATGTGCGCTCCGGCTGGCCGCCCCGTGAGAGTGCACCATGCGACTGGAGATGGCTACTCGCTCACCAGCGCCTGTTCATCGATCGCGGTCTCCGTGGGCACAGCCGGCGCCACGTTGACGATCGCGCGTTACGAAGGACGGTGAGACCTGTGGCAGATTTCGGCGACTTTCACGGCACGCACCCCGCCTCGCCTCGTCCGGATGCAGTGCGAGTGAGGTGGGCCCCCGTCCAGAGGCGCACGGATCGGGTCCGAATCCGGGACTACACCTGCGAATGCCTGTCTCTGGTCTTCGAGCAGTGCCGGGCTGGCGGGCAGGGATTCGTACGACGGTATGACCGCTCCGTCTTTCCTTGGGTCGTGGCCGAGAGTCCCTGGGTGAAGGTCGGCGACGCCGAGGCCCTGTGGCGACAGCTCATGAGCGGGCATGCGAGGTGACGACGCGCCGAGCCTCGCAGTTTGCGCACACGTAGCGTCACAATGCACAACTGATCTGTGACGAGCGTTTCCGCAGGTCGAAGGCCGACCTGCGGTTTCGCATGCCCTTCGACTGGCAGTTTTTCTGCCAGTGATGCTGGTCACCCGCCTTATCGTCGAAGCAAGCGACGGCGAGGGAGGGGCTCGGACGTGGCAACAGAGCATGTGACGCAGGGCCAGCGGATCGCGCGGGCTCGTCATCGCAAGGGTTGGGATCAAGCCACCCTCGCAGAGAAGATCGGCCGATCCGTCTCCTGGCTGTCGAAAGTGGAGAACGGACGACTGCCCTTGGACCGTATGAGCGTGGTCGGGCAGCTCGCCGAGGTGCTCGGGGTGGAGGTCGCCGAGCTCACGGGTCAGCCATATCGGCACGAGACGACGGAACTCGACTCCGGGCACGCGGCGGTTCCGGGGCTACGGCTGGCGCTTCAGCAGGCTTCACTGCCCAGCGGGGTCTTGCTGCGGGCGCCCAGAGAACCGCGGTCGCTGCAGGAGCTTGAGGCGAACGTCCGCCTTGCCGAGCAGCTCCGCCAGGACGCCAAGTTCACTGCGCTGGGGGAGGTGTTGCCCAGCATTCTTACTGATCTCATAGCCATCACCAACGACTCGTCCGGCGAGCGCGATCGGGCCGAAGCGTTGATGCTGCGGGCCTGTCACATGGCGCGGGTGTCGTCCAACCTGCTGGGGCATCACGACCTCGGCTGGACTGCCGTACAGCGTGAGCTGGTCGCTGCTCAACGGGTCGGCGCCCCTGACCTGGTCGCCGCGGCGAGCTGGGATCTGTGCGGTGTGTGGCTGCACGAGGCGCAGCTCGACCCCGCCAAAGACGCGGCGCTGTCGGCGCTCGATCAGATCGAACCGCAGGTGGGCGGAGACGACACGATCAAGGCGATGTGGGGTGCGCTGCACCTGCGGGCAGCCGTGGCGTACTCCCGCCTCTGGGATCAACGAGAGGCCGAGAGCCATCTTGAGGAGGCTCGCCGGGTCGCCGAAGTACTGCCACGGGACGGCAACGTCTTTCAGACGCAGTTCAACCAGGTGAACACGACGATCCACGCGGTTGAGGTCAGCATGGAGCTGGGCCGGCCGCGCGAGGTCATCACCCGCGCCGAACACGTCGAGATCGCTCAGATCGCCTCGTCCGAACGCCAGGCCCATTACTGGACCTGCACCGCGGCGGGCTATCACATGAACAGAAAGGACAATGAAGCGGCAGACGCTCTGCTCCGTGCCGACCGGATAGCTCCTCAACATGTCCGGAACCGTCCGTTGGTCCGTAACATCGTGCGCGACCTGCGAGACAGCGGCAAGCTGCATCGTCAGCGCGAGATCCTCAACCTCGCAAAGGTGATGCGGTTGCTCTGAGCACGACAACGGAGGGCTATCCGCGCAATGGCTCCCCACCCGTCAGGTAACCCGGGAGCGCTTCGGCGTCCTGCCTACACAATGGGGTGGTACGTGGGTCTCAGTGAGATCGAACGACAGATCTTGCTACGCGAGCTGGCGGAGATCACGGTCGACTTGGCCGAACTCCAACGGCGCACAGTAAGGATCACTTCTCGGCTTGATCAGGACGAGTCCGAGCGTCTAGCTCGTCCAGCCTGACCGTTAGCTTCTGCACGTGCTGACGGATCTCGCTTAGCTGCTCGGAGATGATGCGGAACTCTTCGCTGTGCTCGCCAGGGGTTGGGCCGGCGGTCTCGTCGTCGGGGGCCCGGCTGACGAAGCTGCCGGCTCCCTGGCGGGTCTCGATGAGTCCCTCGTCGCGGAGGACGGCCAAGGCGTTGCCGATGGTCATCATGGCAACGCCGTACCGGTCCGCCAGTTCGCGGGCCACGGGGAGGCGCTCCCCGACCGCGTATCGGCCGGATGCGATGTCGCGCCGGATGTCCTCGGCGATCCGCAGGTACGGCCGGCGGCGGTCGGTTGCCATAGCCCAACTTTAACGGCTCTAGATGCCTAGGTCTCTGGGCAACCTGTAAGCAATTTCAAGCCAAGTTAGCTATCTTGGTTTACAGAGCTAGATACCTAGGTATCTTTGTATCTAGAACACCACTTCAGAAGGAGACCAGCTCTCGTGCGTACCATCCCGATCCCCGTCGACACCTCCAAGCTCGTCATCACCTGCGTGAAGGCGCCCAAGCCGCGCCTGCTCAACAAGGACACCGGCGAGATCAAGACCGACAAGAACGGCAACACCGTCTACGAGGTCACCGTCTCGGTCGAAGACGAGTTCGGCCGGATCGAACTCGTCAAGATCGGTACCTCAGGGGAGCCCCCGATCAGTGCCGGTCAGCAGGTCAACCCGACCGGCCTGGTTGGGTACGTCTGGGAGATCGCCGGGCGGTGGGGCATCTCCTACCGCGCCGCCGCGCTCCTACCGGTGGACACGGAGCCGCTCCGTGTCTGACACCACGCTCCTCATGCTCGGAGTCCTGGCCGCTGTTGCGGCCGGGCTCTGGGCCTGGCGCCGCTGGCACTACCCGTCGTTCTGGCTGGTCGTCGCCTTCCCACTAACCGCGATCAGCGTACGGGCGAGCTGGCGCAAGGTCGCCCTCGGCTGCAACCTCACCAAGAAGCGGCAGCGCTTCTGGTTCACCACCGTCCCCGGCCTGGTCGCCTCGACCGGTGTCGTCCGGGTCAGGCGCAAGTGGCAGCGCATCGCCGTGGACACCAAGCCGTTCATGTGGCTGCCCAAGCCCACCCGGTACGGCTGGCGGGTCACCCTGCACACCCTTGAGGGCCAGATCCCCGCCGACTACTCCGACGCAGCCGAACGGCTCGCACACTCCTGGGGCGTACACGCGATCCGGGTCTCGTCCTCTCGTCCGGGACGGGTCGTCCTGTCCGCCACCGTCCGCGATCCGCTCGTCCGGGTCGAGACCTTGCCCACCTCACCCGAGTTGCTCAAGGTCATCGTGGGCCGTCTGGAGACCGGTGGTCCGTGGATCATCGATTTCAAGACCGTCCCGCACTACATCAACGCCGGGGCGACGCAGTCCGGCAAGTCCAACCTCGCCAACGCCCTGGTCCAAGGGCTCGCTCCGCAACCGGTCGCGCTGGTCGGCTTCGACCTCAAGGGCGGCGTGGAGTTCACCCCGTACAGCCCTCGCCTGTCGGCGCTGGGCACCACACGAGGTGAGTGCACCGGCCTGCTCGATGACCTCGTCAACCTGATGACCAGCCGCATGGCCCAGTGCCGCGAGGCAGGCGCCCGCAACATCTGGCAACTCCCGGACGACCAGCGGCCCGTGCCTGTCGTCGTCCTGGTCGACGAGTTGGCCGAGCTGTACCTGATGGCCGACAAGAGCGAGAAAGACGAGATCGCCAAGACCTCAACCGCGCTCCTGCGAGTGGCCCAGCTCGGACGGGCCTTCGGCATCTACCTGTTCTGCTGCGGCCAACGCATCGGCTCCGACCTCGGCCCCGGAGTCACCGCCCTGCGCGCTCAGTGCTCCGGGCGGATCTGCCACCGGGTCAACGACCCCGAAACCGCCACCATGACCCTCGGCGATCTTGACCCCGCCGCGCTCGCCTCGGCTCGGGCCATCCCCGCCGAGACGCCGGGTGTCGCGATCGTCGCCTCCCAGGACGGCCAGTGGTACCGCGCTCGCTCCTTCTACGTCAGCGAGCAAGCCGCCGAACACGCCGCCACGACCTACACCGACCGCACTCCGCCCTGGGCGGATGTCATCTCCGGCCACACCACGCCCATGACCGACGCCGACCTCGCCGAGTTCCTCGACTCCATCCCGGACCCAAGAGAGGCCTGAGACCGATGCGACGCTTCGCCCGCTGGCTGCTCGACACCGGCCCCGTCCTCGTCCTGGCCCTCATCGCCGGAGCCGGGTCCTTCACCCACATCCGCGACACCGCCAGCGAACACGGACAGTCCGGCTGGATGGCCTGGGCGATCGCCGTCTGTATCGACCTCACCTGCGTCATGGCCGCTCGCGAGCGCCAACGCGACAAGAAGACCGGCCGTCAGCGACGCGGCCTGATCTCCTGGCCCGTCCTCGTCCTGACCGGCGGCATCGTCCTATCCCTGGCCGCCAACCTGCAACAAGCCGACCCGACCGTGTGGGGCTGGATCACCGCAGCCACCCCAGCAGCAGCCTTCCTCGTCGCCGTCTCCATGCTCGAACGCCGGACGTCCGGCCCTCGTCCCGAGCCGTCCCCGGAGGCTTTCCAGTCCTCCCCGATCGACGTCTCGTCCCGTCCTCATCCGGACGAACCGCCAGCCGTCCCTGCTAATGATCGTCCCGCTCTCGTCCCGGCTGAGGACGACGAGGACGACAGACCAGGACCGTCCCCGGCGCTGATCGACTACGCCCGCCGAGTGGCTGACGAACACCACGCCAGGCACGGCAAGCCCATCACCCGCGACGTTCTCCGCGCCCGCCTGGGCGTATCCAACCAACTCGCTTCCGACCTGCTCCGCACTCTGCGAACCGTCCCAGAGACCACCTGAAAGGCAGACCGCCATGCACAACGACCGAGACGCCCTCATCGCCGGACTCATCGCCCTGGCTGGCTTCCTCAAAGCCAACTCCCAGGTACCGACTTCGGTAGCAATCGTCACCATCCGCGCCTTCCCCGCCAACGGCCCCGACGACCAGATGCGCGCCGAGGTCGACAAGGTCGCCGCCCTGCTCGGCACGGAGATCGACCCCGACCACCTGCCTCACGGCCACTACATGACCGGCATCGACTTCGGACCGGTCCGCTACGAGTTCACCGCCATCCTCGCCGCCGCTCGCGCCCGTCACGCCGCCGTAGACAGCTACCGCGACTGCATCCGGACCGACAACACCCAGGAGCAATGACCATGCGCATCCGCCTCGAAGGCAACCGCGCCGAACTCACCCTCGGCATGGTCCACCTACGCCAGTTCTTCACGGTCACGTCCATGTCGCGGGCTTTCCCCGCCAGGAACCGACCGCGGCACTACCGCATCTACCTCACGATCACCCCGCGCCAGAGTCGCTGACCATGGCACCGGAAGAGCCCTGGACCGCTTGGTCCCAATTCCTCGCCGCCGTCCCGCTCGCGTACGGCTGCTGCTGCACCTGCAACGGCTCGGGCCTCGACGGAGACGGCGACACCTGCCGCGACTGCCATGGCACCGGCATCGACAACCACGGCGCATAGCCGAGACCCCCTCACCTGGCCACACAACCGCCAAGTTCCGCGCCAGGTGAGGGGCCATCCCACCAGATCGCATCCGGATAGGACGGATCCATCTTGCACCACCCACACGCCATAGCCGGGATGATCTCCCGACTCCATGACCCTGACTACAACCGCTGGGCCTGCCAGATCAAGCGCACCGGCGGCTGCCGCCAGCCCATCCACCTACGCGGCAAGGTCGAACACTACGACCAAGCCACCGGCCAACTCCTACACCGCTACAGCACCACCACCGAACCCAACGGCATCCTGCGCGTGCCGTGCAAGACCCGTCGCGCCTCGCGCTGCCCGGCCTGCGCCGAGGTCTACCGCGCCGACACCTACCAACTCGTCCGCGCCGGCCTCGTCGGAGGCAAAGGCGTCCCCGAGACGGTCAACTCGCACCCGTGCCTGTTCGTCACCCTCACCGCCCCCTCCTTCGGCGCCGTCCACGCGCGGCGAGAGAAGAACGGCAAGGCCCTGCCCTGCCACGCCCGCCGCAACGCCGAAACGTGCCCGCATGGGCAGACGATGTCCTGCACCGACCGACACAGCGCAGACGATCCCCGACTCGGAGAGTCACTGTGCCCCGACTGCTACGACTACGACGGCTCGGTCCTGTTCAACGCCATCAGCCCCGAGCTCTGGCGCCGCTTCACGCTCGCCCTGCGCCGCCGCTTCGCCAGGCTCAACGGCCTGACCGTCAAGGCCCTGCGCGAGCACGTCAGCATCGCCTTCGCCAAGGTCGCCGAATACCAACGCCGCGGCGTCGTCCACTTCCACGCTGTCATCCGCCTCGACGGGCCGGACGGCCCGGACACACCGCCTCCAGCATGGGCGACGGCGGACGCGCTCAACCAAGCCGTCCAGCACGCAGCCGCCGCAGTGACAGCAGAGGTCAAGCCACTGGGCCGCGCCTTCCAGTGGGGGACCCAACTCGACAGCCGCCGCATCACCATGGATGGGGATCTCACTGACCAGGCCGTCGCCGCCTACATCGCCAAGTACGCCACGAAAGCAGCCGAATGTGTCGGCACTCTGGACCGGCGCATCCAACCCCTCGACGACTTGAGCGCTCTCCCGGTACGCGAACACGCCCGCCAGTTGATCGCCGCCTGCATGCGCCTGGGCAACCACCCCGGCCTGGCCGAACTCCGACTCACCCACTGGGCCCACATGCTCGGCTTCCGCGGCCACTTCTCCACCAAGAGCCGCCACTACTCCACCACCCTCGGCGAACTCCGCGCCGCCCGCGAAGAACACATGCGCGCCGAAGAGATCTCCACCGGACGGCTTCCTCTGTTCGAGGAGGACACCGTCCTCGTCGTCGCCCACTGGCAATACGCCGGACAAGGGCTCTCCATAGGCGAACAGCTCCTCGCCGCGGCCATCACCGGCGTCCGCCTTCCACAGATCGGTGGTGATCCTCGATGAGTAGCAGAAGCGACGAGTTGCTGACCGTTCCTGAGGTCCTCGCCGAACTGGGCGGAGTCTCCCGCCGCACCTTCTACCGGTGGCGCGAGCTCGGCCGCGCGCCGGTCTGCGTTCAACTGCCCAACCTCGAACTCCGCGTCTGGCGGAGCGACCTCATCGCCTGGCTCGACTCTCGACGGGAGGCCGCGTGAACACCACCTACGACGTGAAGTTCAGCCAGATCCAGCAGCGCTCCAACCGCGGTGCACTGGTCTATGTCGCCCGCTGGCGGGTCGCTGGCAAGGAGAGATCGAAGAGCTTCCGCACCAAGGGACTGGCCAACGCCTTCATGTCCGACCTTCGGCAGGCGGCCAAGGCGGGGGAGGAGTTCGACATCGCCAGCGGCCTGCCGGTATCGATGCTCGCGCCGGAAGCCTCCGGGCCGTCGTTCCTGGAGTTTGCCCAGTCGTACGTGCTTCGGCGCTGGAACACCTCGGCGGGCCGGACGCGCGAGACCGACGCGTACGCGCTCCTGACGCTGATCCCGGCCCTGGTGGCCGACGCACCGCGCCATCCCTCCGCGGAGGAACTGCGTGAGGTCCTCAGAATTCACGTCCTCCTGCCAGAGAAGAGGCGGGCCGAGCTGACTAGGGCTCAAGCTGCGGCGTTGAGCTGGCTGGAGAGGGCGTCCCTTCCATTGGCGGCACTGGGGGAGGCGCACGTTCTTCGTACCGCGCTGAACGCCATCTCGGTCACCTTCGCCGGTGCTCCGGCAGGGGCGAACACGGTGCGACGGAAGCGCTCCGTTCTGCATCACCTCCTGGCGCACGCGGTGGAGGAGAAGGTGTTCAGCAGCAACCCGCTGGACGGGATCAAATGGACGGCGCCGAAGGCCCTGACGATCGTTGACCCCCGCACGGTGGTCAACCCAGCCCAAGCGCGACAGCTCCTCGACGCCATCCCCCAGGTGGGCCGCCAGCGCGGTGTCCGGCTCAAGGCACTGTTCGCCTGCATCTACTACGCCGCCCTCCGGCCGGAGGAGGCGGCCGACCTGCGGTTGAGAAACTGCACGCTGCCGGAGACAGGCTGGGGCGTGATCGTCCTGGAGAAGGCGCGCCCTCAGGGGACGAAGCGCTGGACCAACTCTGGCGAGACGCACGAGTCGCGCTGCCTGAAGCACCGCGCGGACAAGGAGACGCGAGAGATCCCGATCCCGCCCGTCCTGGTCGCCATGCTCCGCGAGCACATTGCCACGTACGGCACCGCCAAGGACGGCAGGATCTTCCGCACGGGCACCGGTGGCTCCTACTCCAGCTCGGCGTACTCCTACGTCTGGCAGGAAGCCCGCAAACTCGCCCTCACCCCGGAACAGATCGCGTCCTCGCTGGCCGCCAGACCGTACGACCTCCGTCACGCGGCGGTCTCGCTTTGGCTGAACGTGGGTGTCCCGGCCGTCGAGGTCGCCAAGCGCGCCGGTCACAGCGTTGATGTCCTGCTGCGCGTCTACGCCAAGTGCATCGACGGCCAGCAAGAGCAGATCAACGGCAAGATCAACGATGCCTTGAACGGATAGCGCAGGTCTATCCGCCTTCGGCCCCGGGCGACCGGGGCCATGCCACTCAATGCCGCTCGTCATGCCGCGTCGCTCCCGCCAGAGGTCGTTACGTTGCGTCACTCTTGCATGCGCGGGCAGCGAGAGGAGGACCATGAACAGTGATCAGAACCGCTCCGCCTTCCCTACCGGAGAGGCACGTCCGGTGCGGCGCCCGCCGTACGGCCTGCCGCTTCGGTACCGGCCGCGGCTCCTCGCCGCATCTGACTCGCTCGGCTGGAGAAGGTACTCGGCTCCGGTCCCGCCAGAACGATCTCCTCTTCGAGGCTGGGATCGCCTAACGCGACCGGCGCTAATTGTTGGCTTCCTGGCGTGCGTAGGCGCTGGCCTCTGGTCGAGTTCATGGGGCGCGAACGGCTCCTCACCCCGGACGACGGTCGCCTCGATGCCGACGTCTCGCCCGATCGTCTCTGAGCGCCCCACGGTGCTCGCCCTGCCATCGACGTCCACGTCCGCGCCTCGAACGTCGCCCCCTTCCGCGAGGTCCAGGCCAAGTCCCAAGGTGTCGAAGAACAAGGCGCTGTTGTCGGGGAACGGTCGTCGACCGGCCTCGGTTGCATCGCCTCGGCGTGATGAGAATGTCCCAGTAGCTCCGCGCAGGAAGACAGCGATTCGCGTCGATCGTGAAGAGGAGCCCAAGCGAAGTGATCGGGAAGGTGGCGACAACAAGCGGGTAGTACCGTTGATCGCCGCGATGTGTGACGAACGGTTTCCGCCTTCCCTCCCAGAGTTTCGCCTCCGCAATCGCGCATGCCAACTGATCTTCGGATAGCGCGCCACGTCAGGGGACTGAGCTCAAAAGAAGGGGACGGAGTTGTCTGGCGAATTCGATGACGTCCGCTTGGTGGTCTCGGCCTGGTGCGCCTTGATAGAGCGTGATGGAGAGCAGCTTGGTGTCGTGCGGTGTCCATGCGGACGCGTAGGCTCCCAACGGCTGCCCATTCTCGCCCCTGATTACCGCGCTGTAGCCGGGGCCCACCCCCGAGGGCAGGGGAACGCCTTTGTCGGCGATTCTTCGGCGTTCGAGCCCTTCCAGGGAAAAGGCCAGGTCATCGTCCAGTTGGATCTCCAGCCTCACTGGTTCCTTGACGTCTGCTGATTTTGATACGACGCAGTACTTGAAATTGGTTGACGAATTTGTCCCGCTGGCGTAGAAGTCAGCCAGGCCTGTTGCCCGGGCGACGGCTTGCTCAGAGAGCACGCCGCATTCACCGGGTGATGCGGTAACGACGCCTAAGGGGCTCCGGTCCTGCGGCGGGGGAGAGGGCGAGCAGGCCGCCACGGCGACAACTGCGGAGATCAGGAGGAGCGCCGATGGACGTGTCTTCATTCGTCCGCCTTGGGGGGGACGTCGGGCGGGCGTGGATGGAATCCGTCTCCCACGGCATCGTTGACTTCCTTGAACATGCCTGAAGCCGGCCCCTGCTCCAGCCAGTCTTCGTATGCCAGTCGTTGCTTCGTTGTCATCGCGCTGCGAGGGAGTATCTCGCCGTCTCTGAGGAAGTCCCGCTCCGACCCCTTTGCATAATTCTCGGATGTGTGCGGATGCGTAGTCGCTGCCGCCGTGCCGTCTCCGAAGAGGCCGTGTCGCATCATGGCATCTGCAGTCAGGTCTCTGAACATAGTTTCGCTGGTTTCCAGCGCCGTCGCCGCCTTCTCTCGGGCTTTCGTTCCCTCGTCGGTTTTAATCTGATCCCCAAAATTATCCTCAAGGAACTCATATCCCGCAACAACCCACTCTCCCGTGGGCGTGAGCATGAGCTTAACTGTGCTGGCCGCAACATCCCTCATGGTCTTATTGGTCTTGTCTCTTGCGTCCGCCACATTGATTTCGGATTGGTTTCCGGCATCCACAATGAAATGGAGTGACTTGCTAAGACCGAAGACTCTGGCCTTGAATTCTTCAGCAGTGTGGCCAGCCATGTTACCTCGTAGAATCTTTTGCTGCTGGGCGTCGATCTCTGCCTGGGTGGCATTTGGGTGGCTCTTGCGCCAGGCGTTGAAGGCATCCTTATTAGCTTGTGCGACCTGTGCCGCCTGCGCGTCCAAGGCCATCACGCTGTATTTCCCATGAGCGGCGATGACAGTCTTGAGGGCTTCAGGATCCTTGAACGCCCATATCATTGCACGCTTCGACTCATCATGGCCGAACACGGCGCCGTAAGGCTGCTTTCCTGGAAGTATCGAATCTGGATCCGGCAGAGGGTTCACGCCCAAATAGTCTGGGTTCCGAGGAGAGATTCGGTTCACATCGCCTATATAGGCCGCGAAGACGCGAGCGGCGCTCTGCCGAGTATCGGGGAGGGCAAACTGCGCTCTTGGGTCCGCCCAGAAGTGGATGGCCCAGGATGCGATCAAGGCCGACTTGTACCCGCGCGAACTGCCTGGAGGTTGGCCGTTGTCGCGGAATCTCGTTGTCGCTGCCTCGATCGCGCGGCCGAGTTCGTGTTCGCCGCTGCCCCAGTACTTCTCCCGCATCAGGAAGGCTAAGGGCTTACGTGTGGGATCGGCGAAGAAGTCCTGAGCGACTCTGGGGTTGTTCGCCAGGGCGGCCGCGAGCCCTGGCCCGAATCCGATCATCTCCTGCTGTTCGCCGCGTGGCTTCCGCTCGTTGTCGAAGACCTTGTTGGCGATGTCGAGAAGGAAGGCATCGTCGAAGGTGCCGTACTGCAAAAGCCTGTTGACCACATGGTCGCTCAACGGCTCGCCATCGGATGCGATTAGCTCATCGGCATAGCCTTTGGGCAGCTTCATGTCGCCGACCCCGCGCGATGCTGTTCCCAAGGTCACGCTCAGAGCCGCCACTAATCGGTCCACGTCCGAGGACGGTGGTTCTTTCCAGTCCTTGTGGAGGGAGCGGCGAGAATCGCGGTCCGAGGAGTAGAGGTCTCGTAGGAGTGCTCTGAGCTCCTTGGGTGGCATCTCCTTAGCGAAGGCGACGGCGAAGTAGGGATCGTGCTTGTGCTTCTCGAGTAGCTCCAGGGTCTCGCGGGTGAGGGCATCTTGCCCGCCAACGAAGGCAGCGTCCTTCTTCGCCCGGCGAAGCTGATCTGCTACGGACTTGGCCGCCGCCGCGCCACTCGCCGGCGAATTCGAGGCCCAGAGCGTCTCGTCCGCCCAGACCACTCCCTTGTCAAGCCCGATCTTCTGGGTTGCCACGATGAGATCCAAGCGCCGCTGAAGGTCGGGAATGCGCTGCGCGATTTGGAAGCCGAGGTCCTTCAGCAACCCCGGTCCGGACATGCTTGTGTCGATGGAGCGCAAGGCGTTGCTGAGCTGGGTATCCACTTCGGCCCATGATCGCTCCAGGCGCTTGATCTCGCCTATCAGCTGGTTCATGAGCGTGGGGTCTATGCCGATCCGATTGGGAGGCGGACTCATCGGCGAAACCCCTCGGGGGGCCGAAACTGTGGTTGCCCTGGCCAAGGCGTGGATGGCTCCGTGGAGGACTTCCCGGTCTCGGGACGTACAGGCGTGGATTCGACCAGTGCAAGTGCGCGGCGGAAGACGCTCTTGTAGGCAGCCTCCCAGGCTTGGCAGTCCTTGATGAGCTTGTCTGCGGCCTTACCCTTCATCGCGCCGCTTTCGAGTAGGCCGATGAGCTTGCGCACGTCGTTGGCGTGCTGGTCGCGTAACTGCTCGATCGTACGCCGAGCGGCCTCGATCTGTTCCTGTGTCGCCATCATCCGGAACCTTGGATCTTTGTGGACGACGATCTGTGGGATTAATGTGACGATAAGGGGCAGTTGGAGCGCCGTCGAGTCGAACTGCTAAAGCGGCATAATCTCAACAATTATCTCGGCTGCTGCGTATCACGCATGATGATGATTGCCTCTGTCGCATCCGCAGCCATGTGGCCGCCTGGTGTTCCGACCCAGGGTGTCGCAGGAATGCCCCGGTTGCGGCAAGAAAGATGCCTCGGACACGGTCATGAAGGCCAGATCAGCGACGTTCCCAGGCACGGACTCGAAGCAAGCGGCGATGGCAACCTGATCGTCAGCTCCTGCACCTGCCGGCGGACCTCATTCCCGCTTGTTGATTCCGGCCTGGGGTGTCTGAAGTGTAGTCGGCATGGACGATCTCGTCTGGACGGTTGTGGCGGCCCAGGTGAGCCCGAGACGCACGCCTTCGTCCAGAGTCTTTCCGTTGCCGATCTCCCAGAGCAGGCCTGCGGCGAAGGCATCACCCGCACCGGTCGCGTCTACTACATCTGCTGGGATGGCTGGGTAATGATCGCTTTTGCCTGATGAGTAGACCGTGACGCCGTTGGCGCCTTCGGTCATGACGGCGGTGGCTTTCTCGGGGACAGTGGCGAAGTCGTTACGGGATCCGATCAGGTACTGCATGGCGGGGGCCGCGCCTGGCGGGACACTAGTGACCAGCGCTCCCGCGGTGGCCATGGCTTGGGCTGCGGAGGCGAAGGTGTCGTGCCAAGCGGCGAAGTAGACAATGTCTCCCGACACCACGGCTTGTGTGGGGATCGTGATGGTGCGCAGCAGGTCAGGGTGGATGCCAATGATGGTGCGTTCGCCGTTGGGCTCGATGAGCAGCGCCACGGAGGATGTGTGTCCCGGCAGGACCTGGACGTGATCGACGTCGACGCCGGCGGCAGTGAGCGTGTTCGTCAGATTTCGGCCGGCAGCATCGGATCCCACGTAGCCGACCATGTGGACGCGGCCACCTGCCTCGCTCAGCGCGACGGCGACATTGGCTCCGGTTCCGCCTGGACGTTCTACGCTTTCGCTGGCTTGAACGAAGTGACCGCTGGCGGGGACGCGGTCAACGTACAGGGCAAGGTCCCAGGCGATGGGGCCGATGATCCAGAAGTCAGGCATACGCCGCTCGTCGCATAGCCGACAGCCCTTCGGCAAGCGCGTCCAACCCTGCCGGGAAAGCGACTTGTGGTGCCCAGGGGATGTCTACCGAGTCTTGTCGGCAGCTCAGGATGCCTCCGATGATTGCAGCCACGGTGTCAGTGTCCCCACCAAGGCTGACCGCATACCGCATGGCGCCGACCGGTTCGTCGTGAAGGTGGAGAACGTGGAGGATCGCTCCCAATGTGTCCATGACATCCAGCGACACTCCGCTCGAATCGGGCTTCCATCCTGCGGCATGAGGGACGCTGAAGTGGTCGAGTTCTTCTTGAGCAATGGTGATCAGGTCCTCGGCGGCGTAGGACTCGAGCGCCCAAGATCCCATGGCGGCCACAGCGCAGGCGGTGGCGATGGCCTTTGGGTCGGCGTGGGTGGTCTTCGTCATTCGTATGACCAGCTCACGGCGGCGTTCGGCATCGGTGGCGGGCAGGGTCCAGCCGATGGGCAGCACTCGCATCATGGCGCCGTTGGTTGCTCCGCCATCGGCCACGAGTGATCCGGTTGCTTCAAACCGTGCGACCGCTCTCCGAGTGGTGGGGCCGGCTCCGCGCATGGCCGGCAGCGCCGCAGCGAGGGTATTGAGAAAGGCAGCCTCTGAGCCGCCAGATCTGATCAGATTCTGGGCGAGCAGGATGAGCTGTTCGGTGTCGTCTGACGTGCTGCCGAGAGGCCATCCCTCTCGCGCAGTGAGCGTGTCGGTGAGAAGGATGGCCTGGGGAGGTTCTCCCTCCCAGGGGACGCCGAGTGCATCGCCGCAGCAGAAGCCGGTAAGGCCGTTGAGAATTCGGACCGCAGGTGGGATCGCCTGGCCAGGGAACAACTGGGCGAGAATGCCGAAGCCGCCCCGCGCGATGGCGCGTCGTCCGCGGTCGGCGTAGCGGACGCGTTGGCGGCCTTGTACCAGGCTGGCCAGCGAAAGGTAGGCGGATGCCATGTCGTAGGGGGTGCTGTGGTGCTCGAACTCCTTCAATGCCTCGATGGTCAGTTCCCACGCGCCGCCATGGTCGCCGTTGGCTCGGCGTACGCCGGCTTCACTGTGGGTGACCTTCGCCGCGAGCAGGCCATCGCCGAGATCTCGGGCTACGCGACCGGCCTCGGCCAGAGTGTGAGCGGCTTCTTTCACCAGGCCGAGACCGCACTGGGCTTTACCCAGCCCGTGGAGGGACTGAGCGATTCCGCGGGCGTCTTCTGACGCTTTACGGATGGCGAGGGCCTTGTTCTGGCTGTCCAGCGCGATCTGCCAGGCGCCGGTGGCCTCGGCGACCAGCGCTGCGTCCTGCAGCAGGCCGGCGTGCAGGGCCTGGTTACGCATGTGGGTGGGACGGGCAGCCACGTCCTGTAGTGCCTGGTTGATGAGAGTGTCGGCACGATCGACGTTGCCCGAGAAGTATTCGATCTCGCCCAGAAGTTTGAGCCACGGCGCCTGATCGGTCGCAGTGTTCATGCCCTCGGTGGCGTGCCCGCGTCCTTCTGCGAAACGCCCTCGATACAGCTCGATCTCGGCCAACCGGAACAGGAAACCTTCCCGGGTGCCCTCCGCCGTGAGCGCCAACGCGGACCGGGCCAGATGCTCGGCCTTTTCGAAGTCGCCTCTGCAGAAGGCCACCTCGGCGCGGAGCAGTTCGGCGTGTGCTGACCTGTGAGGTAGCCCGTCCAGCAGGGCTTCGGCCTGGGTCCAGCGGCCGAGTCCGAGGTAGGCGCGGGCCACGCGGTACAGGCAGCGGCCCTTGTCGTCGTCGCGGTCAATGCGCAGTTCGCTGAGCAGGCTCGCAAGGGCGCGGCATTGGTCGAAGCGGCCGGTGGCCAGGCTGCGATCCATGAGCGTGACCCAGGCCGCTACGCCTTGGGCGGGGTACAGGTGGCTCAGGTGATAGGCCGCCTCCAACTCGGCGGTGAACTCCTTGCGCCCGCCGTAGTGCCTGGCCAGCACCTCGTGGACTCGGTGCACTTCCGCTGGGCGGACGTTGCGGAGTGACCGGCGCAGGATGTTGTGCATGGTGTACGCGTTCGACCCGGTGGCCGTACCGCCTCGCAGTGGCGAGATGAAGGAGAAGGCCGTCAGCTTGCTGAATGCGCTGCGATCGCAAGGAAAATCCAGCGCCTGGCCCAGGTGATGGAAGGTCTCGGCGGTGAAGGCGCGGCAGGCGCTGACCGCCAGAATGCCGTACTCGGCCTCGGCAGGCGTCCATTGCAGCAACCGATGAGCCAGGTCGCGTTCCTTGTCGACCAATGCGGTGAAGTCCGCGGGATTCAGACGGGACCCGGCGGCTAGCGCCACGTCGGCGCACAAGCCCAGGAAGTAGGGATGTACCTCGTCCGGAGCGGTGGAGGCGTAGTTCACCAGCGCTGTTTGCATGGCTGGATCGGTGATGCCGGCCAGGGTGAGGTACTGCGTCGCATCAGCGGCGGTCAGGTGGCCGACCAGCCGATGGTCGATATAGCGCTCCGGGATGGGGAAGACGGGAGCGGATGGCCACGGTGGACGGGTGCGGCCTGCCACGATGGCGACGATCCCGGCTCGCAGATCGAGGTGGCCGAGCAGGCAGCGCAGCCACTCATCGCGCATCAGCTTGTCAGCGTGGATCAAGCTGTCTGCGTCACCGATGGCCTCGCCGAAGAACGCCTCGTGGGTGTCGAAGAGCAACACGATGCGGGCGTGGTCGTCAGCAGCGTCGTTGAGGTCCTTGGCGAACAGACGCGGCAGCTCATGGAGCAGGTCTGGTTCGGGCACCAGGGCCAGGATCTGTTCCGCGTCCTCCTGCGGGACACGGCGCTGCATCCGCCTGCGGGTGAACGCCTTGTCCATGCGCGAGTTGACCATTTGGAGCAGCGTCTGTCCGACCCGCAGAACCGGCAACGTGAGCACCGCATCGGCGATCTCCAACGCGATGTTGACCTCGCCGCGTGGGAATAGCTCGGGCACGCGATGGGCGATATCGAAGCCGAGCTTGTGGAGGTAGGTGATGGCGGCGAAGTCGAAGCGGGGCGTCGCGATCCCATGCTGGGAGAGTTGGCGTTTGAGCATGAACAACGCCGAGAACGCCTCCTGCGGGCGATTCTCGCCTGCTGGCCGTGCTCCGAAGTCGATCCTGGCCACGGGCACCTGCTCGCCGTCCTCGGCCAGTCGCTCCAGCAGCTCGGCATCAGAGGACTTGCGAACGCTCGCCCACCGGGCGGTACGCAGGCAGCAACGCTTCTCCAGGTGTCGCAACAGCAATGACTTACCGTTACCGCCCAGCCCGTGCAGGTAGAGGATCCGCTCCGAGGGCGGGTCCTCGTTGATGAGCGACACAACATGCCGAGTCAGCTCGAAGCGGTTGGCGAATAGATCGAGCGAGCGATCACGCGTCGCTACGGAGCGGGTCCGGCCCTCCTCGAAGATTGGCACAATCAGCTCGCCATAGGTGCAAATCGCATGTGGTTCTCCCGGGAAGAGAAATGTTGATACGGCTCATTTACGGTCTACGCCGTCGCCGCGGAGTGACCTGGGCCAAGCCGTCGCAGTCGGTTGTACACCGAGGTGTTGCCCGCTTCTACCTTGTCAGCGAAGGACGCACAGAATCACGAGCACATTTCAGGAAGTTTGTCGTGGGGTGAACGTAGACGTCACCTCGGCATGTAGCGGCCCGACCGTATATCGATTTTCTGCATGCGGATGACATTCCTCGACATGCCGGATCCGGTGGGCATACCTTCAGCTCATGCCAGAGTTCCATCCGTCCCTGGTCGAACAGGGTCGCAGGATCATCGAGCACGGGCTGGACGTTCCGCACGGTGCCGATCTGGTGCCATTGTCTCGAGATGTCATCGACGGCGACCTTGCGGCGGCGCTGTTCGCTCACGGGGATGCTCTGGAGTGGGTCGTGTTCGAGTACGATGCCGATTGGTTCTCGCTGGGATATACCGCACTCAGTACCACAGAGCCCCCTTCGACCGGGGAGCGGGCACGACTCGAAATACGATTCGATACCTGGGGCCGCAGTCGGACCAGACGCTGGAGCCTGGGGGGCCGTCACCTCGTACACACGCGTGTCTTGCGTGCTGAGCGGATCGCCCAGCTGCGCGTGGCCACACGAACCATCGCGACCCCGCACGGCTGGGCGATCATGGTCTGGCGAGGCCGCCGCGCGCCCGCCATCTCGGTGGACAATCCTTAACAGATGACCCGCAGGTACTGCAGGGAGTAGGCGTGTGCTCTCGCCCGGGGGACGCCCTGGGCGAATCCGTCGACGACCCAGCGGTATTCCTCGCTGCCGGAACCGGCGCACCTCCACCCCGTACGGGTCTCCGCGTACCCGCCGTGGGACCAGGCGATGGAGGTGCGGAACACGTTCCGCCAGATCCCAAGGCCCAGGTAACGCTGCAGGGTCAGCCGTGGCCCTTGAGGGATATAGCCGGCGCCGGTACACGACTGTCGGCCCGTCCCTTCGACCTGCCACTGGCCGTTGCGCTTTTTGAAGGTCGGATCGCTGACGTAGAGGAAGCAGCGCCACCGCGGCGCCGAGGCACGCTGGTCTCCGGTAGTTGGAGAGCCACCCTCATACGTCGTGCTGCCTTGGGGGCCTGGGATATCCCAGGCCGGTACGAGTTCCGCTCGCGGCTTGGGGGTGGGGTCGGCGTGAGCGGCCGGAGCGATGAGCCCCGCCACGGTCAGACTTAACACCGCCAGTAAGGCGATCTTGCCTTGGATACGCATGGTGCCTCCATGGATCGATGGGGCAACGCATGACCCAGGCGGCTAGTGGGCCTGCAGAAGCAGATTCCTCCTTCAGATGACAACCGATCCGGGGCACAGGGAGCAAGACAGGTTGAAGACTGGGCATAGCCCCTGGTCACAGGTGTATCGCCAGGTTGGGGTCGATTCACTAGGGCGCGGATGCCTTGTCGCGGCCGTGGTACTCGGTAGACCACCACGAATACTGTCAGGCGCGCTCGGCCCTGCGTGGCGTCTGTGCGTCTGCTTGCTCACGGAGGATGCCGTTCCAGTTACTGCAAACGATCTTTACTTTTAGTTGCGGCCATGTGATGATCACTCCGCCTTGCAAACATTCGTTCGAAAGGCTGTAGTGAAATCATCACGATTAGCGTCCGGCTTATCCTCCCGGACGCGCCGCCGCGCCGCCCTGCTCGCCGCACTGGTGCTCCCCCTCTCTCTGGTGTCAGCACCCGCCACCGCCCAGGGCCCCACGCCATCCCCCACTC